>NZ_JAJOZB010000001.1:6495000-7151049 GCF_023701745.1 Streptomyces sp. RKAG293
CCGTCACACATTAAGTCTGAGACCTGATGCCGAGCCGATTGTGGTGAAGTGGATGATCCTATGCTGTCGAGAAAAGCCTCTAGCGAGTTTCATGGCGGCCCGTACCCTAAACCGACTCAGGTGGTCAGGTAGAGAATACCGAGGCGTTCGGGTGAACTATGGTTAAGGAACTCGGCAAAATGCCCCCGTAACTTCGGGAGAAGGGGGGCCACAACTGGTGAGGGAACTTGCTTCCTGAGCTGGGGGTGGCCGCAGAGACCAGCGAGAAGCGACTGTTTACTAAAAACACAGGTCCGTGCGAAGCCGTAAGGCGATGTATACGGACTGACGCCTGCCCGGTGCTGGAACGTTAAGGGGACCGGTTAGTCACATTTCGGTGTGGCGAAGCTGAGAACTTAAGCGCCAGTAAACGGCGGTGGTAACTATAACCATCCTAAGGTAGCGAAATTCCTTGTCGGGTAAGTTCCGACCTGCACGAATGGCGTAACGACTTCTCGACTGTCTCAACCATAGGCCCGGTGAAATTGCACTACGAGTAAAGATGCTCGTTTCGCGCAGCAGGACGGAAAGACCCCGGGACCTTTACTATAGCTTGATATTGGTGTTCGGTTCGGCTTGTGTAGGATAGGTGGGAGACTGTGAAGTCATGGCGCCAGCCATGGTGGAGTCGTCGTTGAAATACCACTCTGGTCGTGCTGGATGTCTAACCTCGGTCCGTGATCCGGATCAGGGACAGTGTCTGGTGGGTAGTTTAACTGGGGCGGTTGCCTCCTAAAGAGTAACGGAGGCGCCCAAAGGTTCCCTCAGCCTGGTTGGCAATCAGGTGTTGAGTGTAAGTGCACAAGGGAGCTTGACTGTGAGACTGACGGGTCGAGCAGGGACGAAAGTCGGGACTAGTGATCCGGCGGTGGCTTGTGGAAGCGCCGTCGCTCAACGGATAAAAGGTACCCCGGGGATAACAGGCTGATCTTCCCCAAGAGTCCATATCGACGGGATGGTTTGGCACCTCGATGTCGGCTCGTCGCATCCTGGGGCTGGAGTCGGTCCCAAGGGTTGGGCTGTTCGCCCATTAAAGCGGTACGCGAGCTGGGTTTAGAACGTCGTGAGACAGTTCGGTCCCTATCCGCTGCGCGCGCAGGAATATTGAGAAGGGCTGTCCCTAGTACGAGAGGACCGGGACGGACGAACCTCTGGTGTGCCAGTTGTCCTGCCAAGGGCACGGCTGGTTGGCTACGTTCGGAAAGGATAACCGCTGAAAGCATCTAAGCGGGAAGCCTGCTTCGAGATGAGTATTCCCACCCCCTTTGAGGGGTTAAGGCTCCCAGTAGACGACTGGGTTGATAGGCCAGATGTGGAAGCCCGGTAACGGGTGGAGCTGACTGGTACTAATAGGCCGAGGGCTTGTCTAACTATTTTTGCTTCGCGTCCACTGTGTAGTTCTGAAGTAACGAACCGTGATAACACCCGGTTGGTTAACTTCATAGTGTTTCGGTGGTCATAGCGTTAGGGAAACGCCCGGTTACATTCCGAACCCGGAAGCTAAGCCTTTCAGCGCCGATGGTACTGCAGGGGGGACCCTGTGGGAGAGTAGGACGCCGCCGAACAATCATTCAGCCCCAACCCCGAGCTTCGGCTCGGGGGTTGGGGCTTTTTTGTTGTCCGTCACCCCATGTTCATGTCCCGGCGGGAACCTTGGCACCTCGACATGTGGAGGTAGGGACGTGCGTCAGCTGATGATGGACAGGCAGCCCCTGCAAGCTCTCGGTATCGGTGTGGGCGACGAGGTGATCGTGCCGTCCTTCGCCCCCGAGTCGTCCGCGGCGGCCGTGGTGATGGTGGGCGCGACCCCGGTGTTCGCCGATATCGACCCGCGGACGTACTGCCTCGACCCCGCCTCCGTGGAGGCCGCCCTGACCCCCAGGACGTCGGCCGTCATAGCAGTGCACCTCTTCGGCCACCCGGCGCCCATGCGCGAACTGGGCGAGCTGGCGGCGCGGCAGGGGATCGCGCTGGTCGAGGAGGAGGAGCCGGCGGGGGACGTGGGGGAGATCGCCCGGCGCCGCGCACACGCCCGCTTCCTGGACTCGGCGCTGACCGGCGTCATCGTGCCGTACGTCGAGCCGGGCGCGCACCACGTCTACCACCACTACACGGTGCGGATCCCGGGCAACGGCCGGCCCGACCGGGACGCCTTCGCCAGGGCGCTGACGAGGCGCGGAGTACGGGCGACCGTGAGCGTCCCGACGCCCGTGCACCGGCTCGCGGCGCACCGGTCCCGTGAGGTGCTGCCGGAGACCGAGAGGGCCGCCGCACAGGCCCTGTCGCTGCCGGTGCACTCGGGTCTCACCCAGCGGGAGTTGACGCATATCGCCGACGCCTGCAACGCCCTCGGTGGCCTGCTCTGATCCGGTTCGGGGGCGGGTCGGGGCGGGTTACCGAGCACGGGTCTTCATGGGTTAAGATTTTCCTTGTCGACACCGAGCCCCTATAGCTCAGTCGGTAGAGCGTCTCCATGGTAAGGAGAAGGTCTGCGGTTCGATTCCGCATGGGGGCCCAACAGAGAAAGACCCCCCGCCTGACGGCGGGGGGTCTTTTCGTTGTCCGGACCGCCGGTGCCCGTGGCACCGCGGGTTCCTGCCGTGCCGTCAGTTGTCGGGCAGGGCGGGGACACGCATCGCGAGGATGGCCATGTCGTCCGAGGGCGCGTCGGAGGCGAAGCGCTCCACAGCTCGCTGGATCCGGGCGGCGACCGCGCCGGCGGTGAGGCCGGTGCAGGTGGCCAGGACGTCGGCGAGGCCGTCGTCACCGAGCATGCGGGTGCCCTCGCGGCGTTCGGTCACCCCGTCGGTGACACAGAGCATGACGTCGCCCGGATCCAGGGTGATGGTCTGTTCGACGAGCTCCAGGTCCTCCAGGACGCCGAGGAGCGGCTGCGGGTCGGCGGCGGACTCCACGGTGCCGTCCGGGCGCAGTCGCAACGGCAGCGGGTGGCCGGCGCAGACCACCTTGAGGATGGCGCTGCCGTCGGGCTGCGGCCACAACTCCCCGTAGAGCAGGGTCAGGAAGCGGCTGCGGGCGCCCTCGTCCAGGATGGCGGCGTTGAGCCGCTCCAGGACGGCCGGCCCGCCGAAGCCCTCGCGGGCGAGGAGCCGGATCGCGTGCCGGGCCAGACCCGTGACGGCCGCGGCCTCCGGGCCGGTGCCGCAGACGTCGCCGATGGCGAAGCCCCAGCAGCCGTCGCGGATCGGGAACAGGTCGTAGAAGTCGCCGCCGACCTCGTTGCCCTCACCGGCCGCCCGGTAGATGACCTCGACCTCGACGCCGGGGATGGGAGGCAGCCCCGGCGGCAGCAGGCTGCGCTGGAGGGCCTGGCTGATGGCCGTGCGCTCGCTGTACAGACGGGCGTTGTCCAGGGCGAGGGCGGCGCGGCGGGAGAGGTCCTCGGCGAGTTCGAGGATCTCCTGGCGGAACCGTTCGTCCGCGGGTTTGCCGAGGGTGAGCATGCCGATGACGCGGTTGCGGGCGACGAGCGGCAGGACCACGGTCTCGCCGCCGACCGCGGCGGCGGTCGCCAGCGCGGTGCCGGGTCCGGTCGCCGGGCGGCCGGCCTCGCCGAGGCCGAGGCTGCGCAACGAGGCGCGCAGCGCGGTGGAGTGGGCGGCGTCGGAGGGCGCGGTCCAGATGCGCGCGCCGGGCGTGGGCTCCGGCGCGGGCGGGTTGAGCTTCGCCAGCAGGGCCTTGATGCCGTCGATCCGGTCCTCGTCCTCGTGCAGCACGAAGGCGAGTTCGGGTTCCGACTGTTCGGCGATGGTGTAGACGGCACACCAACTGGCCAGGGTGGGAACGGTCATCTGGGCCATGAGGGCCAGCGTCTGGTCGCGTTCCAGGGTGCCCGCGAGCAGGTCGGAGGCCTCGACGAGGAAGGACAGCGAGCCGCGGCGCAGCCGTTCCAGTTCGGTGAGGCGGGCGCTCTCGACGGCCAGCGCGATGCGGTCGGCGGCGAACTGCAGCCGCAGCGCTTCCTCGTTGGAGTAGCGGCCCGGGGCCTCGGCGGCGACGCCGAGGGAGCCGGTGAGCCGGCCCTCGACCTTCAGCGGCACGGTGACGATGGAGCGCATCCCGGTGCCGGCGAGCAGCGGGACGGCGCCGGGGACGGCGTTGAGATCCTCGTGGACGGCGGGCATCCTGGCGCTGCCGTAGCGGCCGGTGCCGGCCTCGACGGGGACGCGGGCGAAGCGCTGACGGGCGGAGGGCAGGCCGGTGGAGGCGCGCACCTCCAGCTCCGTCTCGTCGTCGGTGGCGAGCAGCAGGTACGCGGCGTCGCCGTCGAGCATGTCGCGGGCGCGCTCCACGGTGCGCTGCAGGAGCCCGTCGAGGTCGTCGGGCGCCGGGGAGCCGATGAACACCTCGAAGGCGTCCGCGGCCTTTCCACGGTCGCCGGACGCGGCGTCCGAGTTGACGGGGCCGCGCGAGGGGCTCTGCAGGACGGCCCGCTCGTCGGCGCGGACCAGCAGGCAGACGGTGGAGGGCTCGCCGGTGGTGTCGCGGACCCGCAGATGGGACCCGTACACGGGCTGTACGCGGCCGTCGGCGCCCCGTATGCCGTAGGTGCCCTCCCAGCGGGAGAGGAGCAGCGCCTCGGCGAGGCCGATGCCGGTGCCGGGGGTCTGCGGCCACGCGGTGAGCTCGGTGAGGGGCTTGCCGATCATCTGCTCGGAGGTGTGACCGAACAGATCCGTGGCGTCGTCGTTCCAGCGCGTGACGACGGCGTGGCGGTCGACCTGGATCACGGCGACGCGGACCCGCTCGTCGGTCAGCGGGAGGGCGGCGGTCGGCAGCGCGGGGCTCGCTGCGCGGGTGCCCGCGGAGCGCTCCGGCAGGTCGAGCTGGAACCAGACGTGCTTGGCGGCGGGGGTGTACTCGACGCCCCAGCGGCTGGCGAGGGCGGAGCAGAGGACGAGGCCGCGGCCGCCTTCGCTGTCCGGGTTGCGGATCTGGAGGCCGGCGTCCTGGAGCGGGACCTCGCGCTCCGGGTACCGGTCGGCGACCTCGACACGTACCGCTGTGTCGTAGCGCAGGCACTGTACGTCAGCGGCGGTGCCGGCGTGGACCACGGCATTCGTGACGAGTTCGCTGGTCAGGACGACAGCGTCGTCGACGATGTCGGAGAAGCCCCAGCCCTGCAGGGTGTCGCGGACGAAGGCGCGCGCGACGGCGACCGATCGCCCCACCGGCTGGAAGGTGGCCGCTGCCCGCGCCGTGATCACAGAACTCCTTGTGCGCCCCAGGACGCTGTCGTCGGTCTCGCTCTCGATTCCCTGCGCCGTCACCGGCGGCCCCCGTGAGGTGTAGGCCCGGTCTGTGGCGGGCAACCGGATGCCAGGTTACTTACCTCTGCTGATGGCGTGTGCGCTGGTTCCGGGTGTTTCTGCCCCGATCGTGCGACAGGTCATATGCGAAGCTGCCGAACTGTTATGGCCATGCGCAGGCATGGTGAAACACTGGGCATGTCTAAGAGGCAGTTCACGAGCAGTTTGGTCGACCCTCCGGGAGGGACACGGTGGAGTCCAGCGCATCGACGCGCGGTGCAGTTTCGCGTGCAAAGAACGCGCGATCCCGCGCCAACGGGACCATCGAGGTGGATTCGGCTGCCTTGTACAGACTTCTGGCGGCGTTGGCGTCCATGAGGGACGGCAACTTCCGCAAGCGGTTGACGGTGTCGGGAGACGGGCTGATGGCGGAGATCTCCGCCGTCTTCAACGAGGTCGCCGACCGTAATCAGCATCTGACGGGTGAGCTGGCGCGGGTGCGCCGGGTGGTCGGCCGTGAGGGAAAGCTCACGGAGCGGCTCGAGACCGGCGCCTGCGAGGGTTCCTGGGCGGCGGCGATCGACGCGTCCAACGCGCTGGTCGACGATCTCGTCCGGCCGGTCTCCGAGGTCGGAAGGGTGCTGTCGGCGGTCGCGGAGGGCGATCTGGAACAGCGGATGGACCTGCGGTCGCAGGGCGCGGACGGTTCCGCGCACCCGCTGCGCGGTGAGTTCCTCAAGGTCGGCCGGACGGTCAACGGCCTGGTGGACCAGTTGTCCGCGTTCACCGACGAGGTGACCCGTGTCGCCAGCGAGGTCGGCACCGAGGGCAAACTCGGCGGCCAGGCCAAGGTGCGCGGTATGTCCGGTTCGTGGAAGGACCTGACGGATTCCGTCAACACGATGGCGTCCCGGCTCACCGCCCAGGTGCGTGACATCGCTCTCGTGACGACGGCGGTCGCCAAGGGCGATCTGTCCCGGAAGGTCACGGTTCACGTGGCCGGCGAGATGCTGGAGCTGAAGAACACCGTCAACACGATGGTGGACCAGCTGTCGTCGTTCGCCTCCGAGGTGACCCGCGTCGCCCGTGAGGTCGGTACGGAGGGCGAGCTCGGCGGCCAGGCGCAGGTGCCGGACGTCGCCGGGGTGTGGAAGGACCTGACGGACTCCGTCAACCTCATGGCCGGGAATCTGACGGCCCAGGTGCGGGACATCGCGCAGGTGACGGCGGCGGTCGCCAACGGCGACCTGTCGCAGAAGATCACCATCGGGGCGCGCGGCGAGGTCGCGCAGCTCGCCGAGACGATCAACGCGATGACCGAGACACTGCGGACGTTCGCCGACGAGGTGACCCGTGTGGCGGGTGAGGTCGGCGCCGAGGGGCTGCTGGGCGGTCAGGCGCAGGTGCCGGGAGCGGCGGGGACGTGGAAGGACCTCACCGACTCGGTGAACACCGCGTTCCGCAACCTCACCGCGCAGGTGCGGGACATCGCGCAGGTGACGACGGCGGTCGCCAACGGCGACCTGTCGCAGAAGGTGACCGTGGACGTCTCCGGCGAGATGCTGGAGCTGAAGAACACCGTGAACACGATGGTGGACCAGCTGTCCTCCTTCGGCGCGGAAGTGACGCGGGTGGCGCGCGAGGTCGGCGTCGAGGGCGAGCTGGGCGGTCAGGCGCAGGTGCCGGGCGCGGCCGGTACGTGGAAGGACCTCACCGACTCGGTGAACACCGCCTTCCGCAACCTGACGGGCCAGGTCCGCAACATCGCGCAGGTGACGACGGCGGTCGCCAACGGCGATCTGTCGCAGAAGGTCACGGTGGACGTCTCCGGCGAGATGCTGGAGCTGAAGAACACCGTGAACCGCATGGTCGACCAGCTGTCGTCCTTCGCGGCCCAGGTGACCCGGATGGCGCGGGACGTGGGCACGGAGGGCCGGCTCGGCGGCCAGGCGCGGGTGGACGGCGTCGCCGGCACCTGGAAGGACCTGACGGACTCCGTCAACTTCATGGCGGGCAACCTGACGTCCCAGGTGCGGCAGATCGCCCAGGTGACGACGGCGGTGGCGCGCGGTGACCTGTCGCAGAAGATCGACGTGGACGCCCGGGGCGAGATCCTGGAGCTGAAGAACACCATCAACACGATGGTCGACCAGCTGTCCTCGTTCGCCGACCAGGTGACCCGCGTCGCGCGCGACGTGGGTACCGAGGGCCGGCTCGGCGGTCAGGCGCAGGTGCCCGGCGTCGCCGGTGTGTGGCGCGATCTGACCGATTCGGTGAACGGCATGGCGGGGAACCTGACCGCCCAGGTCCGCAACATCGCGCAGGTCGCGACGGCGGTGGCGCGTGGTGACCTGTCGCAGAAGATCGACGTGGACGCCCGCGGCGAGATCCTCGAGCTGAAGAACACCCTGAACACGATGGTCGACCAGCTGTCGTCCTTCGCGGAGCAGGTGACCCGGGTGGCCCGCGAGGTGGGTACCGAGGGGATCCTGGGCGGCCAGGCCGAGGTCAAGGGCGTGAGCGGCACGTGGAAGGACCTCACGCAGTCCGTCAACTTCATGGCCAACAACCTGACGAGCCAGGTCCGCAACATCGCGGAGGTCACGACGGCGGTCGCCAGCGGCGATCTGTCGAAGAAGATCACCGTCGACGCCAAGGGCGAGATCCTCGCCCTGGTCACCACCGTCAACACGATGGTGGACACGCTGTCGGCGTTCGGTGACGAGGTCACCCGCGTCGCCCGCGAGGTGGGTACCGAGGGCCAGTTGGGCGGGCAGGCCCGGGTGCGCGACGTGTCGGGCATCTGGAAGGACCTGACCGACAACGTCAACCTGATGGCCAACAACCTGACCAATCAGGTGCGTTCGATCGCCGCGGTCGCCACCGCGGTCGCCAACGGCGATCTCACCAAGAAGATCACCGTCGAGGCGCGCGGCGAGGTCGCTCAGCTCGCAGAAACGATCAACACGATGGTCGACACGCTGTCGGCGTTCGGTGACGAGGTCACCCGCGTCGCCCGCGAGGTCGGCACCGAGGGCATCCTCGGCGGCCAGGCCCGCGTACCCGGCGTCGCCGGCACGTGGAAGGACCTCACCGAATCGGTGAACGGCATGGCGTCCAACCTGACCGGACAGGTCCGCAACATCGCCATGGTGACGACCGCGGTCGCCCGCGGCGACCTGTCCAAGAAGATCGACGTGGACGCGCGCGGCGAGATCCTGGAGCTGAAGACGACCATCAACACGATGGTCGGCCAGCTGTCCGCCTTCGGTGACGAGGTCACCCGGGTGGCGCGCGAGGTGGGTACCGAGGGCCGGCTGGGCGGCCAGGCCCGTGTGCCGGACGTCTCCGGCATCTGGAAGGACCTCACCGAATCGGTGAACCTGATGGCCAACAACCTCACCAGCCAGGTCCGCAACATCGCGCAGGTGGCCACCGCGGTGACCCGCGGCGACCTCAATCTCCGCATCGACGTGGACGCGGCCGGCGAGATCCTGGAACTCCAGGACTACATCAACACGATGATCGTGCGCCTCCGGGAGACCACGCTCGCCAACAAGGAGCAGGACTGGCTCAAGGGCAACCTGGCCCGCATCTCCGGCCTGATGCAGGGCCGCCGGGAGCTGGGCGACGTGGCCGCGCTGATCATGAGCGAGCTGACCCCGGTGGTCTCCGCGCAGCACGGCGCGTTCTTCCTCGCCGAGGAGATCGGCGACGGCACCGAGATCGGCTCGGGGGAGGACGAGGACGCGTACGAGCTGCGGCTCGTCGGGTCGTACGGTTTCTCCAAGCGCTCCATGCCGACCACGTTCCTGCCCGGTGAGGCGCTGATCGGGCAGGCCGCGATCGAGAAGCGGTCGATCCTGATCGAGAACGTGCCGCCGGGGTATCTGAAGATCGTCTCGGGGCTCGGTGAGGCGCCCCCGGCGCATGTCATCGTCCTGCCGGTGCTGTTCGAGGACCGGATCCTGGGCGTGATCGAACTGGCCGCGTTCCAGCAGTTCACCCAGATCCAGAAGGACTTCCTCAGCCAGATCACCGACATCATCGCGATCAGCGTGAACACGATCAGCGTCAACACCAAGACCGAGGGACTGCTCGAGCAGTCCCAGGAGCTGACCGAGCAGCTCAAGGAGCGGTCCGGCGAGCTGGAGAACCGGCAGAAGGCGCTGCAGCTGTCCAACGCCGAGCTGGAGGAGAAGGCCGAGCTGCTGGCCCGGCAGAACCGCGACATCGAGGTGAAGAACACCGAGATCGAGGAGGCCCGGCAGGTCCTGGAGGAGCGCGCCGAGCAGCTCGCGGTCTCGATGCGCTACAAGTCCGAGTTCCTGGCCAACATGTCGCACGAGCTGCGCACCCCGCTCAACTCGCTGCTGATCCTGGCCAAGCTGCTGGCCGACAACGCCGACGGGAACCTGTCGTCCAAGCAGGTCGAGTTCTCCGAGACGATCCACGGGGCGGGCTCGGACCTGCTGCAGCTCATCAACGACATCCTCGACCTGTCGAAGGTCGAGGCGGGCAAGATGGACGTCAGCCCGACCCGTATCGCCCTGGTGCAGCTCGTCGACTACGTCGAGGCGACGTTCCGTCCGCTGACCGCCGAGAAGGGCCTGGACTTCTCGGTCCGGGTCTCGCCGGAGCTCCCGGTCACCCTGCACACGGACGAGCAGCGGCTGCTGCAGGTGCTGCGCAACCTGCTCTCCAACGCGGTCAAGTTCACCGACAGCGGTTCCGTCGAGCTGGTCATCCGGCCGGCGGGTCCCGAGGTCCCGCAATCGATCCGCGAGCAGTTGCTGGAGTCCGGGGCGCTGCGCGACGCGGACCAGCCGCTGATCGCGTTCTCCGTCACCGACACCGGGATCGGGATCGCGGCGAGCAAGATGCGGGTGATCTTCGAGGCGTTCAAGCAGGCCGACGGCACCACCAGCCGCAAGTACGGCGGCACCGGCCTGGGCCTGTCGATCAGCCGGGAGATCGCCCGGCTGCTGGGCGGGGAGATCCACGCGGACAGCCAGCCCGGCCGCGGCTCGACGTTCACCCTGTACCTGCCGCTCAGCAGCAGTGAACTGCCGCCGCACGGCTACCCGCAGCTGCCCGGCGGCGAGGTGATCAGCGAGTCGGAGCACCACGCGCCCACCCGCAACCGCCTCGCCGGCAGCAGCCTGTCCCGGCTGCGCCGCCGCTCGGCGCCCCCGCAGCTGCAGTCGCTTCCGGGACAGCCCGCCGCGCTGCCCGCGGAGGAGTCCTGGGTGGACGGCACGCACTCCGACGGGTACGCGCGCTTCGCGGGCGGGTTCAACGGCGAGAAGGTGCTCATCGTCGACGACGACATCCGCAATGTCTTCGCGCTGACCAGCGTGCTGGAGCAGCACGGGCTGACGGTGCTCTACGCGGAGAACGGCCGCGAGGGGATCGAGGTGCTGGAACAGCACGACGATGTCGCGATCGTCCTGATGGACATCATGATGCCGGAGATGGACGGGTATGCGACGACGACGGCGATCCGCAGGATGCCGCAGTTCGCCGGACTGCCGATCCTGGCGCTGACGGCGAAGGCGATGAAGGGCGACCGGGAGAAGAGCATCGAGTCCGGAG
Source organism: Streptomyces sp. RKAG293 (assembly GCF_023701745.1). NCBI lineage: Bacteria > Bacillati > Actinomycetota > Actinomycetes > Kitasatosporales > Streptomycetaceae > Streptomyces > Streptomyces sp. RKAG293. The sequence goes on from NZ_JAJOZB010000001.1 coordinate 6,505,905, forward strand.
CGTCGGACTATGTCACCAAGCCGGTCGACACCGATCATCTGCTGGCACTCATGGAGCAGTGGATGAACGCCCGCGGAACACCCCGTTGAAAGGTGGACTGTTGACGGCGTGTGTCCATTCAGGTGTGAGGGGGCGGGATTCAGGGAACCTTCTGGTCTCCGCTAGCGTTTCTGCTTCGTGCACAGTGACATGGCGGTGACAGGGTGTGGCGAACGGCAGGTGCGGCTACCATGACCGGCACAAGGACGGGCGGCGCAAGGGAGTCGTCCCCGGGGGCGGCCACCAGCGTGGTGCCGGGACGAGGAGGGCGGGCCATGGTGCAGAAGGCCAAGATCCTTCTTGTCGACGACCGGCCGGAGAATCTGCTGGCGCTGGAGGCGATCCTCTCGGCGCTCGATCAGACGCTGGTACGGGCGGCATCCGGGGAAGAGGCGCTGAAGGCGCTGCTCACGGACGATTTCGCGGTGATCCTGCTCGATGTGCAGATGCCGGGCATGGACGGTTTCGAGACCGCCGCCCACATCAAGCGGCGCGAGCGGACCCGTGACATCCCGATCATCTTCCTGACGGCGATCAACCACGGCCCGCACCACACCTTCCGCGGCTACGCGGCCGGTGCGGTCGACTACATCTCCAAACCCTTCGACCCCTGGGTGCTGCGCGCCAAGGTGTCGGTGTTCGTCGAGCTCTACATGAAGAACTGCCAGCTGCGGGAGCAGGCGGCGCTGCTGCGGCTCCAGCTGGAGCAGGGCGCTTCGGTGGGCGTCAACGGGGCGAAGGAGCCTGCCGGACTGCTCGCCGAGCTCTCCGCGCGGCTGGCCGCCGTCGAGGAGCAGGCCGAGGCGCTGTCGAAGCAGCTCGACGAGTCGGCGGACGCGGCCGCGGTGGCGACCGCCGCGCATCTGGAGCGCAAGCTCACCGGTCTGCGGCGGGCGTTGGACGCTCTGGAGCCGGGCACCGGCGACGGCGGCGTCAGGTATCCCCCACAGGACTGAGCGGAACCCCCGCCGTTGACGCTGCGTCACCCTTGGCCCACCCGAGGCGCGACACGGACGGGGGTATCCGGCGCACGCGTGTCCAGCCGGGTCTTCGGAGGTAATCTCGGCACCATGGCCTCACGTACGCCCGGCGGCACTGCCAAGAAAGCTCCGGCGAAGCCTGCGGCCAAGAAAACCGCGGCGAAGAAGACCGCAGCGAAGAAACCACCTGCCAAGAAGGCGGCGGCCCCCCGTGCGGCGAAGGGGGCCGCTCCCAAGCCCGCTCCCCGAGTGGCCCCGTCACCCACCGGTGGTGTGTACCGGATGACGCGCGCCCTGTGGCTCGGCGTCGCCCACGGCATCGGCGCGGTGTTCCGCGGCATAGGGCGCGGAGCACGCGGCCTCGACCCCGCGCACCGCAAGGACGGCGTGGCGCTGCTGCTGCTCGGTCTGACGCTGGTCGTGGCCGCGGGCACCTGGTCCAATCTGCGCGGCCCGGTCGGCGATCTCGTGGAGATGCTCGTCACCGGCGCCTTCGGCCGGCTCGATCTGCTGGTGCCGATACTGATCGGCGTCGTCGCGGTCCGGCTGATGCGGCACCCGGAGCAGCCCGAGGCCAACGGGCGGATCGTCATCGGGCTGTCCACCCTGGTGCTCGGCGCCCTCGGCCTGGTCCACCTGGCCTGCGGTTCGCCGAGCCGGGACGCGGGAGCCGAGGCGCTGCGCGACGCCGGCGGCCTGATCGGCTGGGCGGCCGCGTCGCCGCTGCTCTACACGGTCGGCTCGGCGCTCGCCGTACCGCTGCTGCTGCTCATCACCGTCTTCGGGCTGCTGGTCGTCACGGCCACCCCGGTCAACGCGATTCCGCAGCGGCTGCGGCTGCTCGGCACCAAGCTCGGCCTGTACGAGGCACCGCCGGACCTGGACGCGGTGCCGATGGAGGAGCTGTTCGAGGAGGACCCGGAGCCGGCGGAGGACTACCCGCGCCGCCGGTCCCCGCTGCGCTTCACCAAGCACGACCAGGGCATGGAGGAACTGGCGGCGCTGGGGGAGTTCGGCGACGAGGAGGCCGACGAGCCCCGGCCGCGCCGCCGCCCGCGGCGCAGGCCCGAGCCCGGCCAGCAGGACTACGCGGCCGCCTCCGGGATGGACGCGGTGGACGTGGCGGCCGCCGCGGCCGCGGCGCTGGACGGCGCCGTGCTGCACGGCGTGCAGCCGTCACCGCTGCTCGCCGGTCTCAGCAACAGCGTCAAGACGGGGTCCGGCACCGGATCGGGCGTGCCCGCGGCCCGCGCCGAGGACACCGCCGAGCCGTCGACCGGCTCCGGCGTCCCCGACCTGACCAAGAAGACCGTCGACCCGGTGGACCCGCTCCCGCCGCGCGCCGAGCAGCTCCAGCTGTCCGGCGACATCACGTACTCGCTGCCCTCGCTGGACCTGCTGGAACGCGGCGGCCCCGGCCGTACCCGCAGCGCCGCGAACGACGCGGTGGTCGCCTCACTGCAGCAGGTCTTCACCGAGTTCAAGGTCGACGCCACGGTCACCGGCTTCACCCGCGGCCCGACGGTCACCCGCTACGAGATCGAGCTCGGCTCGGCGGTCAAGGTCGAGCGGATCACGGCACTGGCCAAGAACATCGCGTACTCCGTCGCCAGCCCGGACGTCCGGATCATCAGCCCGATCCCCGGCAAGTCGGCGGTCGGCATCGAGATCCCGAACAGCGACCGCGAGATGGTCAACGTCGGCGACGTGCTGCGCTCCGCGGCGGCGGCCGGCGAGGAGCACCCGATGACGGTGGCGCTCGGCAAGGACGTCGAGGGCGGGTACGTCATGGCGAACCTCGCCAAGATGCCGCACATCCTGGTCGCCGGCGCGACCGGGTCCGGGAAGTCGTCCTGCATCAACGGCCTCATCACCTCGATCATGTGCCGCGCCACCCCGGACGAGGTCCGGATGGTGCTGGTGGACCCCAAGCGCGTCGAGCTGACCGCGTACGAGGGCATCCCGCACCTGATCACGCCGATCATCACCAACCCGAAGCGGGCCGCGGAGGCCCTGCAGTGGGTGGTCCGCGAGATGGACCTGCGCTACGACGACCTGGCGGCCTTCGGCTTCCGGCACATCGACGACTTCAACGCGGCGGTGCGCTCCGGCAAGACCCAGCCGCTGCCGGGCAGCGAGCGCGAGCTGTCGCCGTACCCGTACCTGCTGGTGATCGTGGACGAGCTGGCCGACCTGATGATGGTCGCGCCGCGCGATGTGGAGGACTCGATCGTCCGCATCACGCAGCTGGCCCGCGCCGCCGGGATCCACCTGGTGCTGGCCACCCAGCGGCCCAGCGTCGACGTCGTCACCGGTCTGATCAAGGCGAACGTGCCGTCGCGGCTGGCCTTCTCCACCTCCTCGCTCGCCGACAGCCGGGTCATCCTGGACCAGAACGGCGCCGAGAAGCTGATCGGCAGGGGCGACGGGCTCTTCCTCCCGATGGGCGCGAACAAGCCGACCCGTATGCAGGGCGCCTTCGTCACCGAGGAGGAGATCGCCAAGATCGTCGAGCACTGCAAGGCGCAGCTCACGCCGACCTACCGGACCGACGTGGCGGTCGGCACGGCGCCCAAGCGGGAGGTCGACGAGGAGATCGGCGACGACCTGGACCTGTTGTGCCAGGCGGCGGAGCTGGTCGTCTCCACCCAGTTCGGCTCGACCTCGATGCTGCAGCGGAAGTTGCGTGTGGGATTCGCCAAGGCGGGCAGGCTGATGGATCTGATGGAATCGCGCGGAATCGTCGGGCCGAGCGAAGGTTCGAAGGCGCGGGATGTCATGGTCAAAGCGGACGAACTGGATGGGGTACTGGCCGTCATCCGCGGTGATGCTCACTCGTAAGAGCACGCGGGGCAACCGTTTCTCCTGTTCGTGCGTCAAGTTGATGCAGGAGGACGACATATGGCCGACTGTCAGGCTCGCCCGGGCTGTCAGGTCCATGCGCGCCGGATCCGTGAGAGACGGTCCGGCAATCCTGATGGCGGACAAAGACCGGCTGTCCGCTTGCCCCACTCTTTCGCTACCCCCCTAGACTGAACTTCCAGCAGGTGGCTGCAGCCTGAAAGGCTTCCTCGTGTCCCTCGGCAACCCGCCCTCCGACGACCGGCCCTCCGTCGGTCGTGCCCTTGCCCAGGCCCGCCTCGCCGCCGGACTGACCGTTGACGAGGTCAGCTCCACGACGCGGGTGCGCGCCCCCATAGTGCTCGCCATCGAACAGGACGACTTCTCCCGTTGCGGTGGCGACGTCTACGCCCGCGGTCACATCCGCAACCTCGCCCGCGCCGTCGGGATCGACCCCGAGCCGCTGGTCCAGCAGTACGCGGACGAGCACGGTGGCGCCACCACCCAGGTCCCCGTCGCGCCGCTCTACGAGGCGGAGCGGATCCGCCCGGACCGCCGCCGTCCGAACTGGACCGCGGCGATGGTCGCGGCGATCGTCGCGGTCGTCGGGTTCGTGGGCTTCACCGCGTTCAACGGCTCCGGCGGAAACTCGCCGTCGGCCGCCGCCAAGCCCTCGGTGACCGCCACCACGGCCAAGCCCAGCCCCAAGCCCGCCGACCCCAAGCCCGAGCCGTCGAACAGCGCGATCGCGGCCGCCCCGGTGGGCAAGGTGACGGTGAAGCTGACCGCGGACGTCGGCAAGAGCTGGATCCAGGCCACGGACAGCACCGGCAAGCCGCTCTTCGCCGGGAACCTGGAGAAGGGCGACGCCAAGACCTTCACCGACGACAAGAAGATCAAGTTGGTCATCGGTGACGCGGGCGCCATCAAGCTCTTCGTCAACGGCAAGGACCTCGGTCCCGCGGGCACGGACGGCCAGGTCGTACGGCTCACCTTCACCCCCGGAGACCCCCAGGCCGGGTGAACGTAAGAGGGACGGCTGGGACAAAGTAGGCTGAGCCTATGCCCGAACCCCGTACCGTCGCCCTTGTCACGCTCGGCTGCGCCCGCAATGAGGTGGATTCCGAGGAGCTCGCCGGCCGTCTGGCGGCGGACGGCTGGCAGCTGGTGGATGACGCCGCGGACGCCGACGTCGCCGTGGTCAACACCTGCGGCTTCGTCGACGCCGCCAAGAAGGACTCCGTGGACGCCCTCCTGGAAGCCAATGACCTCAAGGGTCATGGCCGCACCCAGGCGGTCGTCGCGGTCGGCTGCATGGCCGAGCGGTACGGCAAGGAGCTCTCCGAGGCCCTGCCCGAGGCCGACGCGGTGCTCGGCTTCGACGACTACACGGACATCTCCGACCGCCTCCAGACCATCCTGTCCGGCGGTGTGCACGCCTCGCACACCCCGCGCGACCGCCGCAAGCTGCTGCCGATCAGCCCCGCCGAGCGGCAGGGCGCCGCGGTGGCGCTGCCCGGCCACGCGCAGGAGGCCCCGGCCCCCGCGCCGGCCGACCTCCCCGAGGGCGTCGCCCCCGCCTCGGGGCCGCGCGCACCGCTGCGCCGCCGCCTGGACGACAGCCCGGTCGCCTCGGTGAAGCTGGCCTCCGGCTGCGACCGCCGCTGCTCGTTCTGCGCCATCCCGTCCTTCCGCGGCTCGTTCATCTCCCGCCGCCCCTCGGACGTCCTCGGCGAGACGCGCTGGCTCGCCGACCAGGGTGTCAGCGAGGTCATGCTGGTCAGCGAGAACAACACCTCGTACGGCAAGGACCTCGGCGACATCCGGCTGCTGGAGACGCTGCTGCCCGAGCTGGCGGCCGTCCCGGGCATCGAGCGGATCCGGGTCAGCTACCTGCAGCCCGCCGAGATGCGCCCCGGCCTGATCGACGCCCTGACCTCGACCCACAAGGTCATGCCGTACTTCGACCTGTCCTTCCAGCACTCGGCGCCCGGCGTGCTGCGCGCGATGCGCCGCTTCGGCAGCACCGAGAGCTTCCTGGAACTGCTCGGTACCATCCGCGGCAAGGCCCCGGAGGCCGGTGTCCGCTCCAACTTCATCGTCGGCTTCCCCGGTGAGACCGAGGCGGACCTGGAGGAGCTGGAACGCTTCCTCAGCTCCGCGCGGCTCGACGCCATCGGCGTCTTCGGGTACTCGGACGAGGACGGCACCGAAGCGGCCGGCTACGGGGACAAGCTCGACGAGGACACCGTCGCCCAGCGGCTGGCCCGGGTCTCGCGTCTCGCGGAGGAGCTGACCGCTCAGCGCGCCCTGGAGCGGCTCGGCTCCACCGTGCGGGTGCTGGTCGAGTCCATCGACGAGGAGACCGGTGAGGCGGTCGGCCGCGCCGACCACCAGGCGCCGGAAACGGACGGTTCGACCACGCTGACCTCCTGCGAGGGCCTGAAGCCGGGCATGATGGTAACCGCGAAGGTGATCGACACCGAGGGTGTCGACCTCATCGCGGAACCCCTCACCGGGGGCGACTGTTCTGTGGAGGAGGTGGGCAGATGACCGGAGTCCCCGTGCCGGCTGCGGCCACCCCGGACCACATGGGCGATCCCGTGGGCGGCCAGGCCGGGCTCTGGAACATCGCCAACCTGCTCACGATGATGCGGCTGGTGCTGGTTCCCGGCTTCGTCATGCTGCTGATCCACGACGGCGGCCACGACCCCGCCTGGCGTTCGTTCGCCTGGGCGGCGTTCGCCATCGCGATGATCACCGACCTCTTCGACGGGGAACTGGCCCGGCGGTACGGGCTGGTCACCGACTTCGGCAAGATCGCCGACCCCATCGCCGACAAGGCGATCATGGGCGCCGCGCTCGTCGGGCTGTCCGCGCTGGGCGACCTGCCGTGGTGGGTGACCGGAGTGATCCTCTTCCGGGAGATCGGCATCACGCTGATGCGCTTCTGGGTGATCCGGCACGGAGTGATCCCGGCCAGCCGCGGCGGCAAGCTCAAGACGCTGACGCAGGGCATCGCGGTCGGCATGTACATCCTGGCCCTCACCGGGCCGCTGGCGACGCTGCGGGCCTGGGCGATGGCCGCGGCCGTCGTGCTGACCGTCCTCACCGGGCTCGACTACATCCGGCAGGCCGTCGTGCTGCGCCGGGCCGGCCTGGCCGCGCAGCGCGAGCGCGCGGCCGCCCAGGGGAAGCCCGCCCAGGGGAAGCCCGCCCAGGGGAAGCCCGCCCAGGGGAAGCCCGCCCAGGCGAAGTCTCAGGCTCAACCCGACCTTCAGGCCGCGATGGACGCGGACCCGGAGCGCGAAACGGGCGCGGAGCGCGAACGGCGGACCTCCCCGCGGCGGCAGAGTCACCAGAACGGATGACAGCGGCCGAGGTGTTGCGACTGCTCGACGGCCGGGGGCTCACCCTGGCGGTCGCCGAGTCGCTGACCGGCGGTCTGCTGGCCGCGGAGCTGACGTCCGTCCCGGGAGCCTCCCGGACCTTCCGCGGCTCGGTGACGGCCTACGCGACGGAACTCAAGCACGTACTGCTCGGCGTGGACGCCGGACTGCTGGCCGCTCGAGGAGCGGTCGACCCTCAGGTGGCCCTCGAGATGGCCGAGGGCGTGCGGAGCAGACTGGAAGCCGACTGGGGCGTGGCTACCACCGGCGTCGCGGGACCGGAGCCGCAGGACGGGCGGCCGGTCGGCACGGTGTACGTGGCGGTGGCCGGTCCCGGCGGCTCGGCGGTCAGCCCGCTGCGGCTGGAGGGCGGCCGCTCCGAGATCCGTGCCGCCAGCGTGACCGCCGCACTCGCTCTGCTGGAGCGGTCCCTCACGACAGGGGTGCCGTCCCGCACAACAGGGGTGCCGTCCCTCACGGCCGGGGTGCGGGCGAAGGATAGGGAAGAAGACGGGGGGATGGGATGTTTGCAGCCCTGAGTGAACACGTCATCGCTCCCCGCACGGCCGGTGCCCGAGGCGGTACGGTGGGGCAAGAAGGATCCGGATTCGCGGTCCGAGGAGGGAGCCACCGATGATCCTGCTCCGTCGCCTGTTGGGTGACGTGCTGCGTCGGCAGCGCCAACGTCAGGGCCGCACTCTGCGTGAGGTCTCCTCTTCCGCCCGGGTGTCCCTGGGCTATCTGTCCGAAGTGGAGCGAGGGCAGAAGGAGGCATCCTCCGAGCTGCTCTCCGCGATCTGCGACGCCCTGGACGTCCCGATGTCCGAGGTGATGCGCGAGGTCAGCGATGATCTGTCGCTCGCGGAGCTGGCCCAGTCGGCGGCGTCCGAGACCTCCGCGGCGCCGATGCGACCACTGTTGGGTGCGGTGACCTCTGTCACATCCGTGACGACCGAGCGGGTCACCATCAAGGCGCCGAAGGCGCCCGCTGAGGCCGTTGACGTGGTCGCGGCCTGAGCCGCCCGTCACTCCAGAAGTTCTTGTACCGGGACCCCGGTCGGCACTGCCGACCGGGGTCCCGTGCTTTTGCACGGTGCGGCGGGACGAGGCAGGGTGGGCGATACGGATTTAACGGGGTTTAACGGACTATTCGTCAGTCCCGTCGCCAGTAGGAGGATTCGGCATGAGTGTCGTCAAGAGCCCGCTGTCCGAGAAGCAGCGCAAGATCGTCGGTGAGGCGCTGCAGGGCGCTCTGGTGGATCTCGTGGATCTGGCGCTGGTGTCCAAACAGGTCCACTGGACCGTGGTGGGCCCGCGCTTCCGCTCGGTCCATCTGCAGCTCGACGAGGTCGTCGACACCGCCAGGCTGCACGCCGACACGGTGGCGGAGCGGGCTTCCGCGATCGGCGTCACGGCGGACGGGCGGGCCGGCACGGTCTCGAAGACCAGCGGGATCGACACGGTCACCGACGGGTGGATCAAGGACACGCAGGCGGTGGGCATCCTCATCGCGGCCCTCGACTCGGTGATCGAGCGGATGCGGGAGCGCATCGGGACGACGGCGGACGCCGACCCGGTCACGCAGGCCATCATCATCGGGCTCACGGCGGACCTGGAGAAGTTCCACTGGATGTTCCAGGCCGAGAACGTGTAGCGGGAAGCGCCGGCGCCGCGCTCGGTGGGCGCCTGTGGCGCTCGGGGTGGCCTGGCGCTCCCGCGGTGCGGCTCGGCCGCTCCGGGCGCCCCGGACGCCTCCTGTGTCCCGCGTGCCCCGGGCTGCGCGGCCCACGTGCCTCGGAGGCGCTGGCCCCCGGGGTCCGGAGCGGTCTACGATAGGCGGCTCGTCACGTTGCGTCGATGTATCGTCGCAGGCAGTGGCGATGTGCTGCTCCCATCGGGTGAATGTCCGGGCGGGGGCGTCGGCAGAGGGCTAGCGATCTTGGGAACCGGGCATCGCACCCTGGTACGGAGGGCCTCCCGGGGCTCTCCGCCGCAACCTCGGGGTTCCGAAGGAGGCGGCCATGCGCGTGCTCCAGCTCCAGGTCATCCGGAGTCTGTGGTCCCGCAGGGCGGTCCGCTGGACCGTCGCGCTGGTCCTGGGCGTCCTGTGGTGGTGGGCCGCGCTGCGGCTCGCCGTGCAGCCCGACCGGACCGGGCCCCTCGAGAGTGCCGTGCTGGCGGGCGGCTGGGGGCTGGGCCTGATACCGGTGCACGCCGTACCGCGGCCCGCCGCCCGTGCCGGGCGCGGCCGCTACCAGGGCATGGCGACCCCGCCGTTCGGCCGGAGGATCTGGCCGGTGGTGAAGGCCGAGGCGTCGGAGGCGAGGAAGAGCACCGACCCCGCCACGTCCTCGGGGGTGCCGACCCGTCCCAGTGGTGCCATCCGCACGAGCGACGCCTCGGCGCGCGCCTGGGCGGTCTCGTCGAAGGATCCGTCGGACCCCGTGCCGTAGTGGGAGGTCATCGGGGTGCGGATGAATCCCGGGGCGATGGCGTTGGCGCGGATGCCGAGTGGACCGAGTTCGGTGGCCAGGGTCTTGGTGAGCTGCACGACGGCGGCCTTGGAGACGCTGTAGCAGAGCAGGCCGCGGGCGCCGGTGTCGATCGCGCCGGAGGCCATCGTGATGATGCTGCCGGACCGCTGGGCGGTCATGACGCGGGCCGCCTCCTGGGCGCTGTGCAGCACGCCCTTGAAGTTGACGCCGAGGACGCGGTCCAGATCGGCGTCGTCCGTCTCCAGGACGCTGCTGCTGTGCATGATCCCCGCGATGGCCGCCAGGACGTCGAGCCGCCCGTGGTCACGGACCGTCTCGGCGACGGTCTCGGCGATCTGGGCCCGGTCGGTGACGTCCAGCTGCCGGGCGCGGGCGGCGCCGCCGGCCTTCTCGATCAGTTCCGCGGTCTCCCGCACGCCGGGACCGTCGCGGTCCGCGCAGACGACGGTGGCGCCGGCTTCGGCCAGCAGAACGGCGGACGCGCGGCCGATCCCGCTCGCGGCGCCGGTGACCAGGGCGGTGCGTCCGGTGAGGTCGTACGCCTTCAGGGGCATGACGCGACGGTACGACCGGATCTGACGGTCCGTCAATTGGCGTGCGGGTGGGGGCCTCGCTGGCAGCGCGGACACCAGTAGGCGACGCGGGCCCGTTCCGGCGGTCCGTGCTGCCCGACGCGGACGGCGGTGCCGCAGCGCAGGCACGGCCGGTGCTCTCTGCCGTACACCCAGTGGGTGCGGCCGCGCCGCAGGTCCCCGGTGGTGATGTGGCCGGGGCGGGCCTTGTTCGCCTCCAGCAGTTTCTTGGCGAGCGCCACCAGCTTCTCCGGCCCGGCCTCGCCGACCGGCGTCCAGGGGGTGATGCCGCGCAGAAAACAGAGCTCCGACACGTAGACGTTGCCGACGCCCGCCAGATTGCGCTGGTCCAGGAGCGCCTCGCCGACCGGCCGGGCGGGTTCGGCGCCCAGCCGCGCGACGGCCTCGGCCGGATTCCAGTCCGGGCCCAGCAGGTCGGGGCCGAGATGGCCGACGACGCTGTCCTCCTCGGCGGTGGGCAGCAGCTCCAGCACCGGCAGCCGGTAGCCGACCGCCACCCGGGCGGGCGTCTCCAGTACGGCGCGGACCTGGTGGAGGGGGCCGCCGCGCCACCGGTCGCCCGGCGCGTACAGATGCCAGGAGCCGTCCATGCGCAGATGCGAGTGGAGCGTCAGACCGCCGTCGAACCGCGTCATCAGATGCTTGCCGCGCGCGACCACCCCGGTGACGCGACGGTCCGCGAGGTCGGTGGTGGCGAGCTGCGGCACGCGCAGGTCGGCACGGACGAGGGACCGGCCCGCCAGGGCCTCGTCGAGCCGGCGGGCGGTCAGCCAGACCGTGTCTCCTTCGGGCACCTCCCCATCATCCCCGCAGTCGCAGACCGCGCGGAGTGGCGTGGAAGCCCGCGGTCTCCAGGGCGCGGCCCAGCGGTGAGGTGAGGGCCGACTCCCCGTTGGTGCGCTCCACGGTGAGCCGGCCGAGCGCGCCCTCCCGGACCGCCAGCGCGAGGGCGTCCGCGGCGGCCCGCAGCCGCTCCTCCTCGTCGGGCCAGGCGAGCAGCGTCTTCCCGCCGCGTTCCACGTACAGGGCCAGCTCGCCGTCGACGAGGACCACCAGGGCGCCCGCCTTGCGGCCCGGCTTGTGGGTGACGCCGTCGGGCTGCGCCGGCCAGGGCAGGGCGGCGCCGTACGCGTTGGCGGGGTCGGCGGCGGCGAGGACGACGGCCCGCTGTCCGGTGCGGGCGCCTTCCTCGCGGTCGCGGGCGGTGTTGATGGCGCGCAGCCGGTCGACGGCGCCGTCCATCGCGAACTGTGCGGCGCCGAGCCCTTCGACCACGTATCCGCGCCGGGTCTGGCCGGTCTCCTCGAAGGCCGACAGCACCCGGTAGGCGGCGGAGAAGCCGCCCTCGACGCCTTCGGCGGCGACCGCCCCGCGGGTGACGACACCATGGCGGTCCAGCAGGGTGTGGACGAGGGCGTGGGCGCGCAGTGTCGGGTCGGACTCCGGGGGCGGGACGAGCGACCAGCGGCCCGCCGTCGTCGGGGGCCCGGTGCGGGACGCGGTCGCGCGCGGTGCCCGGCCGGTGAGGGAGCCGTAGCGCCCGCGGGGGACCGAACGCGGTGCGCGGTGCGCGGTGGATCCGGCGGTGCGCCCGGAACCGAGCAGGGCGCGCAGCGGGGCCAGGGTGTCGTTGGTCAGCCGCCCGGACCACGCCAGATCCCAGACGGCGTCCGCCAGCTCGGGGTCGGACGGGGCCTCGCCCGCGGCCCGCACCTGGTCGGCGATCTGCCGGAAGAACAGCCCGTAGCCGCCGGACAGGGCGCCGAGGACGGCCTGGTGCAGCGGGGAGAGCTCGAGCGGCTGGGGCTCCTTGAGCAGCAGCGGAGCGGTGTCGGCGAGATGGAGCGAGACCCAGCCGTCCTTGCCGGGCAGCGCGCCCGCACCGGACCACAGGACCTCACCGGAGGCGGTCAGCTCGTCCAGCATCGCCGGGGTGTAGCCGGAGACCCGGGACGGCAGTACGAGCTTCTCCAGCGCGGAGGCGGGCACCTCGGCGCCCTGCAGCTGCTCGACGGCCCGGACCAGCCCGTCGATTCCGCGCAGGCTGTGGGTGCCGACGTGCTGCCACTGGGGGAGGAACGTGGCCAGGGTGGCGGGCGGCACCGGTTCCACCTCGTGCCGCAGCGCGGCCAGCGAGCGGCGCCGCAGCCGGCGCAGCACCGCCGCGTCGCACCATTCGTGGCCGGCGCCGCCCGGCCGGAACTCGCCCTGGACGACGCGGCCGCCCGCGGCGAGCCGCTGCAGCAGACCGTCCACCACGGCCGTGCCGAGACCGAACCGCCGCGCCGCCTCGACGGAGGTGAACGGACCGTGGGTGCGGGCGAACCGGGCGAGCAGATCGCCGAGCGGGTCCTTGACCGGCTCGGTGAAGGCCTCGGGCACTCCGACGGGCAGTGCCGTACCCAGCGCGTCCCGCAGCCGCCCGGCGTCCTCGACCGCCGCCCAGTGCTCGCCGCCGGCGATCCGGACCCGGATCGCGCGGCGCGCCGATTCCAGATGCGCCGCCCAGTCCGGCTCGGCGCCGCGTGCCGCCAACTCGGCCTCGGTGAGCGGTCCGAGGAGCCGCAGCAGGTCGGCGACGCCTTCGGCGTCCTTGACCCGGCGGTCCTCCGTCAGCCACTGCAGCTCCTGCTCCAGCTCGGCCAGGACATCGCCGTCCAGCAGCTCGCGCAGCTCGGCCTGGCCCAGCAGCTCGGCCAGCAGCCGGGAGTCCAGCGACAGGGCTGCGGCGCGGCGCTCGGCGAGCGGCGAGTCCCCCTCGTAGAGGAACTGCGCGACGTAGCCGAAGAGGAGCGAGCGGGCGAAGGGGGAGGGCTCGGGCGTGGTGACCTCCACCAACCGCACCCGGCGCGCCTCGATGTCACCCATCAGCTCGACGAGACCCGGCACGTCGAAGACGTCCTGCAGGCACTCGCGGACCGCTTCGAGGACGATCGGGAAGGAGCCGAAGTCCGAGGCGACCTGGAGGAGCTGGGCGGCGCGCTGGCGCTGCTGCCACAGCGGGGTGCGCTTGCCGGGGGAGCGCCGGGGCAGCAGCAGGGCGCGGGCCGCGCACTCGCGGAAGCGGGAGGCGAACAGGGCGGAGCCGCCGACCTGGTCGGTGACCAGCTGCTCGACCTCGCCCTTGTCGAAGGCGACGTCCGCGGCGCCGACCGGCGACTGGTCGCTGTCGAGCTCCGTGCCCGCCCGGACCGGGTCGCTGCCTGTGCCTGTGCCTGTGCTTGTGCTTGTGTCGGTGCCAAATCCGGTGCTGGTGTCGGTGTCGAGCAGATCGAGACCCATGAGATCCGCGTCCGGCAGCCGCAGCACGATGCCGTCGTCGGCGTGCATCACCTGGGCGTCCAGCCCGTACCGCTCCATGAGGCGGGCGCCCAGCGCCAGCGCCCAGGGTGCGTGCACCTGCGCGCCGAAGGGGGAGTGCACCACCACCCGCCAGTCGCCCAGCTCGTCACGGAACCGCTCCACGACGATGGTCCGGTCGTCGGGGATGTGGCCGCAGGCCTGCCGCTGCTCCGACAGATAGGCCAGCACGTTGTCCGTCGCCCAGGTGTCGAGCCCGGCCGCGGCCAGCCGTTCGCGGGCCTCCTCGGGCCCGAGCCTCCCGACCTCGCGGACGAACGCGCCCACCGCCCGGCCGAGCTCCAGCGGGCGGCCCAGCTGGTCGCCCTTCCAGAAGGGGAGCCGGCCCGGCACCCCGGGCGCGGGCGAGACGAGCACCCGGTCGCGGGTGATGTCCTCGATCCGCCAGGAGGTGGTGCCCAGCGTGAAGACATCGCCGACCCGCGACTCGTAGACCATCTCCTCGTCCAGCTCACCGACCCGGCCGCCGCCCTTCTTCGGGTCGGAGCCGGCCAGGAACACACCGAACAGCCCGCGGTCCGGGATGGTGCCGCCGGACGTCACGGCCAGCCGCTGCGCTCCGGGGCGGCCGGCGACCGTGTTCGCCACCCGGTCCCAGACGATGCGCGGCCGCAGCTCGGCGAAGGCGTCGGAGGGGTAGCGGCCGCCCAGCATGTCGAGCACCGCCGTGTACGCCGAGTGCGGGAGCGCCGCGAAGGGCGCCGCCCGGCGCACCAGGGCGAGCAGCTCGTCCACGTCCCAGGTGTCGAGCGCGGTCATGGCGACGATCTGCTGCGCCAGGACGTCCAGCGGATTCGCCGGCACGCGCAGGGACTCGATGGAGCCGGTCCGCATCCGCTCGGTGACGACCGCCGCCTGCACGAGGTCACCGCGGTACTTGGGGAAGACCACGCCCGTCGACACGGCCCCCACCTGGTGCCCGGCCCGGCCGACGCGCTGCAGCCCGGAGGCGACGGACGGCGGCGACTCCACCTGGATGACGAGATCGACCGCGCCCATGTCGATGCCCAGTTCCAGACTGGACGTCGCGACCACGGCGGGCAGCCGCCCGGCCTTGAGGTCCTCCTCGACGAGGGCGCGCTGTTCCTTGGACACCGACCCGTGGTGCGCGCGGGCCATCAGGGGCGGCGCGCCCTGCGCGGCACCCGACTGGGCCATGATCTCGGCCGGCGGCGAGGTGTCGGGCAGCGGTTCGCCGGTGGCCCGCTCGTAGGCGATCTCGTTGAGGCGGTTGCACAGCCGCTCGGCCAGCCGGCGGGAGTTGGCGAACACGATCGTCGAGCGGTGCGCCTGCACCAGATCGGCGATCCGCTCCTCCACATGCGGCCAGATCGACGCCCGCTGCTCCGCTCCGGCCGCGGGCCCGCTGTGATCCGCGACGGGGGAGCCGCCCAGCTCGCCCAGGTCCTCGACGGGCACGACCACCGACAGGTCGAACTTCTTCTGCGACGCCGGCTGGACGATCGTCACCTTGCGCTGCGGCGACAGATAACGGGCGATCTCCTCGACCGGCCGGACCGTCGCGGACAGCCCGATCCGCCGGGCGGGCCGGTCCAGCAGCTCGTCCAGCCGCTCCAGCGACAGGGCCAGATGGGCCCCGCGCTTCGTGCCGGCGACGGCGTGCACCTCGTCCAGGATCACCGTCTCCACACCGCGCAGCGCCTCGCGGGCGGCCGAGGTGAGCATCAGGAAGAGCGATTCGGGGGTGGTGATCAGGATGTCCGGCGGGCGGGTGACCAGGGTGCGGCGTTCGGCGGCGGGGGTGTCCCCCGAGCGGATCCCGACCCGGACCTCGGGCTCGGGCAGACCGAGCCGGACGGACTCCTGGCGCAGACCCGTGAGCGGGCTGCGCAGGTTGCGCTCCACGTCGACCGCGAGGGC
The DNA here is from genome assembly GCF_023701745.1 of Streptomyces sp. RKAG293. NCBI lineage: Bacteria > Bacillati > Actinomycetota > Actinomycetes > Kitasatosporales > Streptomycetaceae > Streptomyces > Streptomyces sp. RKAG293. The sequence continues at coordinate 6,521,483 of NZ_JAJOZB010000001.1, forward strand.
TTTGAGCGGGGACACGTACAGCACCCGGCAGCGGCGCTGGGTCTCGGCGGGTGGCGGGACGCTCGCCAGCCGGTCCAGCGAGGCCAGGAACGCGGCCAGCGTCTTGCCGGAGCCGGTCGGCGCGACCACCAGGACGTCGGAACCCTCGCCGATCGCCCGCCAGGCACCGGCCTGGGCGGCGGTGGGCGCGCTGAAGGCTCCCGTGAACCACGCGCGGGTGGCCGGGGAGAACGCCTCCAGGGCGGCGGCCGGGTCCTCTTCCGGTTCCGGCTTGCCCTGACTGCTCCGTCGCGACATGTCCCCATCCTGCCCCGCCCCACTGACAACGGCCCAGGAACCCGCCCCGGAACCCGCCCCGGAACCCGCGCCGGAAGGCGAGCCGGGACCCGAGCCGGGGCCGTTCCGCGGGGTTCCCGGCCCGGACGCAGAATGGGTTCATGGCACGACGCGAACCGGCACCCGAGCAGGCACGGCACTGGCAGCACCCGCAGCTGCCGGGCGTGGACCTGCTGCGCGCCCGGTACGTCAGCCACACGTTCTCCCGGCACTCCCACGACGGATACGTGATCGCGGCGGTCACCAAGGGCGTCGAGGGCATCGGCATGCCCGGCGGCGACCTGCGCGCGGGCGCGGGCGGGGTCGTCCTCATCAATCCCGAGACCCCGCACTCCGCGTACGCGGGGACGGCGGACGGCTGGAGCTATCGCGTGCTCTACCCGAGCATCGACGTGGTGGCGGCCGTCGCCGCCGAGACGACCGGCCGGAACGGCACCCACGGCACCCCGGCGTTCACCGACACCGTCCTCGACGACCCCGACTGCGCCCGGTTGATCGCGGACATCCACGCCGCGGCCGAACACGACAACGCGCTCGCGGCCGACACCCTGCTGCGGCTCGCCGTCGCCAGGCTGCTGCGCCGCTACGGCGCGGACCCGGCCGCGCCGGGCGCGCTGCCGTCCGCCGGTGCGCTCGCCGCCGGCCGGGCCAGGGAACTGCTCGTCGAGCGGATCGCGTGCCCGCCGACGCTGGACCAGCTGGCCGCGGAACTGGGCACCAAGCCGTTCGCGCTGCTGCGCGCGTTCAAGGGCGCCTATGGGCTGCCGCCGCACGCCTGGCTGACCGGCGAGCGGGTGCGGGCGGCGCGCCGGATGCTCGACACGGGGACCCCGCCCGCCGAAGCGGCACTCGCGGTGGGGTTCACCGACCAGCCGCATCTGAACCGGCACTTCACGCGCATCGTGGGCGTACCCCCGGGCGCCTACCGGCGCGAACGCGCAAGAACGTACAAGACAGGCGAGGGCCTCGCTCCATAACGTTCGTTGAGTGACAGGAGCAGCACACATACCCAGTTCTCAGGCGGAGCCGGCGGAGTCCCCGGAGGCGTCGGAGCCGTCGGTGCCGTCAACGAGGCCGACGTCCGCCGTGGTCCGTGACGCGCTGGCCGTCGGAGTCGCCGTCGGCCTGTCGGGGTTCGCCTTCGGCGTGACGTCGGCCGGGGCAGGGCTGACGGTCGCGCAGACCTGCGCGCTCTCCCTGCTGGTCTTCAGCGGCGCCTCGCAGTTCGCCCTGGTCGGCGCGTTGGGCGCGGGCGGCAGCCCGTTCGCGGCGGCCGCCGGCGCGTTCTTCCTCGGCGCGCGCAACGCGTTCTACGGGCTGCGGCTGTCGCAGCTGCTGCGCCTCCCCCGGGCGGTGCGCCCGTTCGCCGCCCAGTGGGTGATCGACGAGACCTCCGCCGTGACCCTGGCGCAGCCCGACCGGCGCAGCGCGCGGCTCGGCTTCACCGTCACCGGCGTCACCATCTACCTGCTGTGGAACCTGACCACGCTGCTGGGCGCGCTCGGCGCCTCCGCGCTGGGCGATCCGGCCGGCTGGGGGTTGGACGCGGCAGGTCCCGCCGTCTTCCTCGCGCTGCTCGCGCCCATGCTGAAGGGCCGCCGTGAGCGCACGGTGGCCGGGCTCGCCGTCATCCTCGCCCTGGCCTGCCTGCCGCTGCTGCCCGCCGGGGTGCCGGTACTCGTCGCGGCTCTCGCCGCACCGATCGTCCTGGTCGCCGGGCGCCGCGGGACGGCCCGCGAGGACGCCACCGAGGCCACCGCCGCGACCAAGGCCACCACGGCTACCACGACCACCGCACAGCGGACGGAGAAGGACCGATGACCACCTGGATCGCGATCGGTGTGACCGCCTTCGGCTGCTACGCGGTGAAGCTCCTCGGCCTCTCCGTGCCCGCCGGGATCCTGGAGCGGCCGCTGGTGAAGCGGCTCGCCGCCCTCGTCCCGCTCGCCCTGCTCGCCGCTCTCACCGCGCTGCAGACGTTCAGCACCAGTGAGCTGAAACTCGTCGTCGACGCCCGCGCGGCCGGGCTCGCCGCCGCGGCGGTGGCGCTGCTGCTGCGCGCGCCGTTCCTGGTCGTCATCGGCGCGGCGGTCCTGGTGACCGCCGCCGTACGGGCCCTGGCCGGCTGAGCGAACCGCCCGAACACGTTTCAGATGATGGGGCGTCCGTAGGCGCGCAGAGTCCGCAGGGCCTCGATGGTGATGATCGGCCGCCACTCCAGCCGGGTGCCCGGCGCCCACGCGCGCCAGCGCATCGGCCAGCCGCCGTCCTCGCCCTGCTCGGCCGCCAGGAAGTCCAGCGACCGCTCCAGCTCGGCGTCGGTGAACCACTGCCGGGCCAGCGAATCCGGGCCGCGCGCGTAGTCGTACGCGAAGTGGTACTCGCCCGGCGCGTATCCGGCGGGCAGCGGATACCGGTCCGCGCGGTCCGGATCCAGTACCACCAGCTGCTGCTCGCGCACCAGCTTCCCCAGCCGGTGCGCCGCGTCCCGCGCCCGCGCCCGGTCGGGGACGGCGTCCAGGAACGCCACCGCCGCCTCGACCTCGTACGGATGCGTCGCGTCCAGCGCCTCGATCGCCGCCCAGCAGAAGTCCGTGGCCCGGAACAGCCACGCGTGCCACACCCCGTTGCCGTGCAGCGTTCCCACCACAGGACCCGTCGCGAGCAGCGCGCCCTTCGGCGCCTCGACGACCGGGATCCACGGTGCCGCCGGATAGCCCCGCAGTGACGGATGCACCGCGGGCAGCGCTCCCTCCGCCGTCGACACCTCCGTGAGATACCGGCACACCCGCTCCGCCCGCTGCCCCCCGCACCGCCCGATCCCGTCGAGTACGCGCAGCGCGTGGGCCGTGTGCAGCGGCTGGCTCACCGGCCCCCGCAGATCCGGCTCCAGGGCGTGCCCGAAGCCGCCGTCGTCATTGCGGTACGCGTTCAGCGCGGTCTCGACCGCCTCGGCCGCCGCGTCCGAACCGTCGAGAAAGTGGTGGGTGAACCTGCGCTGCTCGAGCACGCGCGCGGTCAGCCACACGAAGTGCTCGGCGCGCGCGAGGGGAGTTCCTGGCATGTCCGCACAGTAGGGCGCGTTCCCCGCACTGCCTACGCCTGTCACAAGGGAGCACCCGGCCGTGCGACCCCAAGCCCCCATGTGCGGGATCCTCCCGCCCCGAAGTTGACGTTTCCGGCGCGCTCCTCAGGCCTTCGTCGCGTCCTGCCGTGCTCAGGGAGCCGGGGACGGGGCGGGGACCGGGGTGGTCGGTGCAGGACCGGGCCAGGAAGGCAGCAGCTCCGTGGTGACGAAGGCGACGACGGCCGCCAGGATCACGACGGGCATCATGGCGGAGCTGCCGAGCAGCAGGACCACGAGCACCACGCTGCTGACCGGCAGCCGCAGGGCGCTGGCCGCCGAGGCCGCCATTCCCGCCGCCAGGGCCGGAACGAGCCCCAGGCCCGGAAGGGGCGCGCACAGGACGCCCGCGGCGGCTCCCAGGAAGAGCGCGGGGAAGATCGGGCCGCCGCGCAGGCTGCCCAGACAGAGCGCGTACGCGACACCCTTGAACAGCAGGACGGCGACGAGCGCCCCGATCCCCCAGGCGTGCGGGTCGGTGGCCATCGCGCTCAGTGTGGCCTGGCCCGACGAGGCGACCTCCTCGGGCGTGCGGTCGGTGATCAGCGCGTAGAGGGCGGCGCAGGCCGCGGCGCCCAGTGCGCACAGCACGGTCCGGGGGAACGTCCGTACCGCGACGAACGCCGCGGTCAGCCGGCCCGTGCCCAGCACCAGGTGCACGAAGGTGCCGATGACCACGGCCATGAGCAGCGACCAGAGGACGTCCCCCGCGTCCAGCCGGGGAAAGGGGGTGGGCAGCTTCAGCGCCAGGCTGCCGGTCTGCAGCCCGGTCCACCGCCCGAAGCCGGTGAACACCAGCGCCCCCACGCCGCTGGACAGCAGGGCGGGCAGCATGACGGCGAACAGCTGCGGACCGCCGACGCCCGCCACCTCGATGAGCAGCACGGCCGCGATCAGCGGGTTGCCGAAGATGGCCGCGATGGCCGCGGCGGCGCCGGCCGCGCCCAGGAGGGCGGTGCTCTGCGGTGTCGCGGCGCTCCGGGCGAGGTTCCTGAAGAGCAGTGCCAGGCCGCTGCCGAGCGCGATCAGCGGCGCCTCGGGTCCCAGGACCGCGCCGAACGGCAGGCTCGCCATCGCGGCGAGCAGCACACCGGGCAGCGCGCTGGGCGAGGCGCCTCCGACGTGCAGACCGGAGGAGGGGATGTGGCCGCCTCCGCCGGGCAGGTGCGTGGCGATCAGGCCGACGCAGACACCGGCGATCGCGAGGAGGGGCAGCGGCCACCACCAGGGAGCGGTGTCCCATCCCCAGGCGTGCGGGATGTCGGCCCACAGCACGTGTCCGAACTCGTGCATCCCGACGAGGAACCAGAACGCGGCGAGGGACACCGGGATGCCGATGAGGGCACAGAAGACGAGCGACTTGAGGTAGCCCGGCGTCAGCAGGATGCCCCGCAGCAGGTCCGGTTCCTCCGGCTGCGCCGTACCGTCCGCGGCTGCGGCCGGCCGGGGTTCCGGTTCCGTCATGGGCCGTCCTCCGGGAGTTCCGACGGGGAGTGCGATGCCGTCTCCCGCCGCCGCAGCCCGATCCGGACGGCGCCGAAGAGAACTTTCGCGATCAGGCCCACCAGGATCAGATCGGCGATCATCTGCACCGTGGTCAGCACCCGGCTGAGCTCGCTGACGGGCGTGATGTCCCCGAATCCGACCGTCGCGAACACCGTGACGGTGAAGTAGAGCGCGTCGGTCCGGTTCAGTGGCTCAGAGAACGACGACGGCCGGTCCCTGGCGACCAGGAAGTACGTCGAGGCGAACAGCAGCAGGAACAGCGGCACGGCGGTGGTCAGCGCCTCCACGGCGCGCAGCCCGGGATACGCCGCATGAGTGACGGCGGCGACCTGCCAGGCGATCAGGCAGCCGAAAACGATCAGGCCCAGGGTGAGCAGAACGGCGGTGGTCGCGTCGAGCGCGCGATCCAGGGGCATCAGGTAGTACAGCCAGGTGAGCACCGCGGCCGAGGCCGCCGAGCGGAGCAGGCGTCCCACCAGAACCCGCCGGCGCTGCCGCGTGATGGGGATGCCGCTCATCACCTCTCCTCACCACGGGCCTCGGCGCCCTGCGGCCATTGCAACACCCGCCCCAGCACCCCGCACCTCGCCCTCACCCCCGCCCCCGTCCGCCCGACCCCCCTTCGCACCTCTCGCGGCGCGGGATACTGGGCGCATGAAGTTGACGGTGTTCTGGGAGCGGATGCGGGTGCACTTCGGGGAGGGGTATGCGGATTCGTTCGCCCGGGATCATGTGATGGCGGAGCTCGGCGGGCGGACGGTGTGGGAGGCGCTGGACTCGGGGTGGGAGGCCAAGGACGTGTGGCGCGCGGTCTGTACGGCGATGGATGTGCCGGCCGGACGGCGCTGAGACCGCGGAGGGTTGGTCCCGGACTTTCCGCCCCGCGCGTTCAGACTGGGGTTCGTGTCAGGAACCGGCGAAAGCACCGTTCAGGAAGAGGAGCCACCGGCTCCGCGTGCGGGGATGCCGCGGTGGCTGCCGCGCGCGATGCTGCTGGCGCTGGCGCTGGTGGGCTGCTTCCAGCTGGCCGGCTGGGCGTTCCACCAGGTGACCGGGCTGCTGATCAACATCCTGATCGCGTTCTTCGGCGCACTGGCCATCGAGCCGGCGGTGGACTGGATGGCGGCGCGCGGGATGCGGCGCGGGGTGGCCACCGGGCTGGTCCTGCTGGCGGCGATCATCGCGGTCGCGGCGTTCGTGGTGGCGCTCGGCTCGCTGCTCGTGGACCAGATCACGACGATCGCCGACAACTTCCCGCAGTACGTGAACGACGTCGTGGTGTGGCTCAACCAGAACTTCCACACGAAGCTGGACGTCGGGAAGCTGCAGGACAACGTGCTGCACTCCGACTGGCTGCGCAACTACCTGCAGAACAGCGCGGGCAACGTGTGGGGGCTGTCGGCCACGGTCGTCGGGGGCGTCTTCCAGCTCTTCACCGTGGTGCTGTTCGCGTTCTACTTCGCGGCCGACGGACCGCGGCTGCGCCGGGCGCTGTGCTCGGTGCTGCCGCCGGCCCGGCAGGCGGAGGTGCTGCGGGCCTGGGAGATCGCGGTCGCCAAGACGGGCGGGTACATCTACTCGCGGGCGCTGATGGCCCTGGTGTCGGGCGTCGCGCACTACGTCCTGCTGCAGGTGCTGGGGGTGCCGTACGCCCCGGCGCTGGCGGTGTGGGTGGGGCTGGTGTCGCAGTTCGTGCCGACGGTCGGGACGTATCTCGCGGGCGCGCTGCCGATGCTGATCGCGTTCACCGAGGACCCGTGGGACGCGCTGTGGGTGCTGTGCTTCGTCGTGGTCTACCAGCAGTTCGAGAACTACGTGCTGCAGCCGCGGATCACGGCGAAGACCGTGGACATCCACCCGGCCGTCGCCTTCGGGTCGGTCGTCGCCGGTACCGCGCTGCTGGGGGCGGTCGGCGCGCTGGTCGCGATCCCGGTGACCGCGACGCTGCAGGGGTTCTTCGGGGCGTACGTGAAGCGGTACGCGGTGACGGACCCGAGGGCGCACGGGCCGCGGCGGCGGCCCTGGCTGCGGAGAAGACATCGCACCTGAGGCCCCGCGTGTCGCTTGACACGCAAATCGAACATCCATTCTCATGGGTGGTCCGGGCCGGTTATCCGCGGAGGTTTTCCACAGCTCGGAGCGACGGCCAGGCGCATTGTCAGTGGCAGGGACTAGCGTCATGGACGTGAAGCGATCGACTCAAACATCCCGGGTGGAGCCCATGGCAGGTAACGACCGCGAGAAGGCGCTGGACGCCGCGCTCGCACAGATTGAACGGCAGTTCGGCAAGGGCGCGGTCATGCGCCTCGGCGACAAGCCGAACGACCCCATCGATGTCATCCCCACCGGGTCGACCGCACTGGACGTGGCACTCGGCGTCGGCGGTCTCCCGCGTGGCCGTGTGGTGGAGGTGTACGGGCCGGAGTCCTCCGGCAAGACCACCCTCACGCTGCACGCGGTGGCCAACGCGCAGAAGGCCGGCGGCACGGTGGCGTTCGTCGACGCCGAGCACGCGCTGGACCCCGAGTACGCCAAGGCCCTCGGTGTCGACACGGACAACCTGCTGCTCTCCCAGCCGGACACCGGCGAGCAGGCGCTGGAGATCGTGGACATGCTGGTCCGCTCCGGCGCGATCGACCTCATCGTGATCGACTCCGTGGCCGCCCTCGTGCCGCGGGCCGAGATCGAGGGCGAGATGGGTGACTCGCACGTGGGTCTGCAGGCCCGGCTGATGAGCCAGGCGCTGCGCAAGATCACCGGTGCGCTGCACCAGTCCAACACCACGGCGATCTTCATCAACCAGCTCCGCGAGAAGATCGGTGTGATGTTCGGCTCGCCGGAGACCACCACCGGTGGCCGCGCACTGAAGTTCTACGCCTCCGTACGGCTCGACATCCGCCGTATCGAGACGCTCAAGGACGGTACGGACGCGGTCGGCAACAGGACCCGCGTCAAGGTCGTCAAGAACAAGGTCGCACCGCCCTTCAAGCAGGCGGAGTTCGACATCCTCTACGGCCACGGCATCAGCAAGGAGGGTGGCCTGATCGACATGGGTGTCGAGCACGGCTTCGTCCGCAAGGCCGGTGCCTGGTACACGTACGAGGGCGACCAGCTCGGCCAGGGCAAGGAGAACGCCCGTAACTTCCTCAGGGACAACCCGGACCTCGCCGACGAGATCGAGAAGAAGATCAAGGACAAGCTCGGCATCGGTGTCCGGACCGTAGCCCCCAGTGTGGAGCCGGGCGCGGACGCGGCGGGCCCGGCGGCCGATCCCGCCAAGGCCGAGGTTCCGGCGCCCAAGACGGTGAAGGCGACCAAGGCCACCGCGGCCAAGGCCTGAGGCCGTGGCGAGTCGGTACCCCGATCGCGGCGGCTCTTCCGAGTCGAGGGCCTCGAAAGAGCCGCCGCTCAGCCCGGAGGAGCAGGCGCGGGCGTTGTGCCTGCGCCTGCTCACCGGGAACCCCCGCACGCGTAAACAGCTCGCCGACGCGATGCGCAAGCGGGAGATCCCGGACGACGTGGCGGAGCAGCTGCTGGAGCGGTTCCAGGAAGCCGGCCTGATCGACGACCAGGCGTTCGCCAACGCCTGGGTGGAGTCCCGGCACCGCGGGCGCGGCCTCGCCCGCCGGGCGCTGGCCAGGGAGCTCCAGACCCGTGGGGTGGACGCGGAGCTGGTCACCGAGGCGGTGGGCCAGCTCGACTCCGACCAGGAGGAGGAGCGGGCCCGCGAGCTGGTGGACCGCAAGCTGCGGACCACCCGGGGGCTGGAACGCGACAAGCGGCTCCGCCGCCTCGCGGGAATGCTCGCCCGCAAGGGCTATCCGGAGGGCCTCGCCCTCCGGGTGGTCCGCAGGGCCCTGGAGCAGGAGGGCGAGGACGAGCCCGATGTCCTGGAGTACCACCCGCTGGGATGACGCCCCGCTGCGACGCGACCCCTGCACCCGCCCGCTCCCGGCCGTTCATCGGCCGGGAACGGACAGGTTTTAGGGCGTCCGGCCGCTGACCGGTTCGTCCTGTGGTGCGGTGCGGTGCGGGGGGCCGCCGCGGGCCAGGTCCGCGTAGGAGTACAGCTCGGCCGGGCGGCAGCCGACCATCGCCGTCACCAGATGGCCGTCCGGGCGGATCAGCAGCACGCTGTGCGCCGTTGCACCGGGATAGCTCTCGGCGACCAGCAGCTCGGCGCTCATCGGCAGTGCGGCGACCGCCGACGCGAGCCGCGGCATCAGACCGGCCGTCAGCCAGTGCCGGCTGTCCCACACACCGGTGCCCGGGGCGATCAGCATCACCAGCAGGTTCTGGCCCAGCCGGTCCCGCAGCCGGCCGACCGTGCCGTCCAGCGCCGTCACCGGCACATCGACGACCAGCCCGCCCGGGGGAGTGGCGCAGGTGGCGACCAGCGGTGACCCGGCGGTCTTGCCGCCGCCACTGCCGCCCCCGCCCGGCCGCGGCGCGGGCAGAGCGAGCGGCGAGCGGCCGTAGACCGGCGGGGACGCGGCGGATCCCCGGCCGAGGTGGCTGTCGGTCAGCAGCTCGGCGTGCCCGCGGGCGGATCCGGAGAGCAGCGAATGGCGGACCGTGTTCCAGGTCCCGCCGGCGCGTACCAGCGGCAGAGCCTGGTCGGTGGCGCGCAGCCGGGCGCCGACCGCCTCGCGCCGCTCGGCCTGATAGCTGTCGAGCAGGGTCTCGGACGCGCCCTCGTGCCAGGCGAGCGCGAGCTTCCAGGACAGGTTCTCGGCGTCCCGCAGGCCCTCCTCCACGCCCTGGGCGCCCAGGGCGCCCATCAGATGGGCGGCGTCGCCGGCGAGGAACGTCCGGCCCACCCGCCAGCGGCGGGCGAGCCGCTGGTGCACCGGGTACTCGGCCGAGCCGGCCAGTTCGTACGGTACGACGCTTCCGCACCACGTGGTGAGGATGGAGCGGATCCGGGTCACCAGCTCATCGGCGGTCAGCAGGTCGCCCCGGGCGGGCAGCAGCCAGTCGAACCGCCACAGGCCGTCCGGCAGCGGACGGGCCGTCACCTCCTGGCCGGTACCGGCGCCGGGGGGATCGCGGTGCAGCAGCGCCACACCGGGTTCCGGGAGCTCGACGCGCAGCGCGGCGACGGCGTGCCGGTCGACGGCGGTCTTCCCGGGGAAGCGCACCGCGAGCAGCTTGCGGACCGTGGAACGCGGCCCGTCGCAGCCCACCAGATAGCTGCCGCGCCACCAGGTGCGGTCGGCGCCCCGGGTGTGCACGGTGACGCCGGTGGCGTCCTCGTCGACCGCGTCGACGCGGGAGCCGGTCACGATCCGCACGAGGCCGTGGCCGTGCAGGGTCTGGCGCAGGCCCCGTTCCAGCCGGTGCTGGGAGATGTGCACCGGGGACGGCCGGGCGGGTTCGTCGTCGGACGCGGGGCCGAAGTCGACGCGCAGCACCTCCTGCCGCCGGCGCAGGGTGCGCCACCCGGTCCAGGTGGTGCCGTCCGCGTACACCTGCGGATAGCCGAGCCGTTCCAGCAGGGCGGCGGTATCCGCGCCCAGGACGGTGGTGCGTGGATGGCGCAGGTCGTCACGGGCGTCGGCCGGCCCCTCGGCTTCGTCGAGGACGATGGTCGGGACACCGCGTTTGGCCAGAGCGAGCGCGAGGGCGAGGCCCACAGGGCCCGCCCCCGCGACGATCACCGGGTCCACAGGGCGGTCCCCGGAAGATGTGCAGTCACGATACGTATGCAATCCACTGCGGGTGCGTGCGTCAAGTGACGGCGGAACGTCGGCGCGGTGCGAACCGGCACACCGTCACTCCGCGAACCGACGTACCGTCACTTCCGTCACCGACGCACCGTCAATTCCAGCGCGGATGACGGCACATCCGCGCCGCCGTCCCTCCGCCCTCATGCCGCCCTCATGCCGCCGTCACTCCGCCGTGGCGACCAGTGCCTCCGCCTCCGGCGTGGCCGGCGGGGCGCCCTTCGGGCTGCGGCGGGCGCGCTTCTCGACCCAGGTGGCGATGGCGGACAGCAGCATGCACATCGCGATGTAGATCGTGCCGATGACGAGCAGCACCTGGAAGTACGGGTAGTTCCCGAGGGTAGGTGTGTTGCCCGCCAGGATCCGGCCGACGTACAGGAGTTCGGTGTAGGCGATCAGGTAGCCGAGCGAGGTGTCCTTCAGGGTCACCACGAGCTGGCTGATGATGCTGGGCAGCATGGCCCGTACGGCCTGCGGGACCAGGATGGTCAGCATGACCTGCGTCTTGCGCATGCCCAGCGCGTAGGCGGCCTCGCTCTGACCCTTGGGCACGGAGTTGATGCCGGCCCGGAAGATCTCCGCCTGGACCGAGCCGTTGTAGAGCGTCAGACCGATGACCAGGGCCCAGAAGGGCTCGAAGACGGTCGCCCACAGCAGATAGATCATGATGATCAGCGGCAGCGCGCGGAAGAACTCCACGGCGGCCGAGGCGGCGATCCGCACCGGCTTGTGGTCCGAGAGCCGTCCGGCGGCGAACACGGTGGCCAGCAGCAGCGAGAAGACCGCCGCGAGGGCGAACGCCTTGAGGGTGGCGACCACGCCGTCCGTGATCTGCTGCTGGACCCCGGCGTACTGGAACAGGTCCCACATGTAGGACTTGAACTCGCCCTTGGAGTTAAGCCGCACGGCGAAGAACACCAGCAGCCCGGCGAGCGCCAGGCTGCCGACGACCGTGTAGATCCGGTTGCGCAGCCGGGTCCTGGGACCCGGGGCGTCGTACAGCACACTCGCCGTCATCGGGCCACCGCCAGCCGGTTCTCGAGCAGCCGGAACAGGCCGCTGATCGCAAACGTGATGATCAGGTACGCGAGGGCGATCCAGATGAAGATCACGGTGAGGTTGAGGCCCCGGTCGCTCAGGAGCTTCTGCGTGGAGAACAGCTCCGTGACGCTGAACGCACCGGCGATCGCCGAGTTCTTGGTCAGCGCGATCATGAGGCTGCCGACCGGAGCGATGACCGTACGGGCCGCCTGCGGAAGGATGATCAGCCGCAGGATCTGGGTGAACGTCATCCCGATGCTGCGCGCGGCCTCGGCCTGTCCGAGCGGCACGGTGTTGACGCCGGAGCGCACCGCCTCGCAGACGAACGCCGAGGTGTAGAAGCCGAGCGCGAGCACCGCCAGCTGGTACGAGGTGAGGCCGGTCGTGAGGACCTCGGGCACGATGAAGGTGGCCACGAGGAACAGCAGCGTCAGCGGGGTGTTGCGCAGCAGCGTCACCCACAGCGTGCCGAAGGCCCGCAGCGGGGGCACCGGCGAGACCCGGAACGCGGCGATGAGCACCCCGAGCAGCAGGGCGAGCACCGCGCTGGCACCGGTGAGCGACAGCGTGCCGAAGAACCCCTGGCGGAACAGGGCGAAATTGTCGAACAGCACGTTCATCGTGGCTCACCTCGCCGGTTCGCTGGGGTCTGGCAGGAAGGCCAGGAAGGCATCGTCGGTCCAGGGCGTGCGGGGGGTACGACGGGTCGCGCCCCGGAGGGAAGCAGCATCGAGGTTGGCCTCACGAGGGCGTTGCGGCCCGCCGGCCGGCCGGCGGCCCGTCGTCAGGACGACGGTGCCGCGGCGGCCGGCCTGCGGGCCGGCTGATCAGTAGCGGTCGAGGGCCGGCGGCGCGGTGTACGGGGCGCCGGACAGGCCCAGCGTCGCGTCGTAGGCCTTCTTGTAGTCGCCGTTGTCCTGGTGCGCCTTCAGCGCGTCGCTGATCGCGTCGCGCAGCACCTTGTCGTCGTGCGCGAGGCCGACGCCGTACGGCTCCTGGGAGAACTGCTTGCCGACCACCCGGAACTTGCCGGGGGCCTGCGCCGCGTAGCCCTTGAGGATCGCGTCGTCCGTGGTGACCGCGTCGACCTGGCCGGTCTGGAGCTGCTGCACGCAGTCCGAGTACTTGCCGAGCGCGTTGACGACGGCTCCGTACTTCGGGTCCTTGATCCGCTCCAGCGGCGTGGAGCCGGTGATGCTGCAGACCTTCTTGCCCTTGAGGGTGTCCGGGCCGGTGATGTCGGTGTTGCTCTTGGCCACGAGCAGGTCCTGGCCGGCGATGTAGTACGGGCCGGCGAAGGAGATGTCCTTCTTGCGGGCGTCGTTGATGGTGAAGGTGCCGACGTAGTAGTCCGCGTCGCCCTTCTTGATCGCCGGGACGCGCAGGCTGGAGTCGAAGGTCTTCCACTCGATCTTGTCGGGACCGAAGCCGAGGTCGGCGGCGACCATCTTGGCGATCTCGATGTCGAAGCCGTTGCGGTCGTTGCTGCCGGGCGGCTGGAAGCCCAGGAACGGCTGGTCGGACTTGACGCCGATGACCAGCTTGCCGCGCTGCTGTGCCTTCTTCAGTACGGCGGAGTCGAGCGTGACGCCCGTCTTCGGCGCGTACGTCGGCAGCTTCGGGGCGTCGGCGCCGGTGGTGGCCTTGGCGCCGGGCGCGGTCGGCGTGCCCTCCTTGCCGCCACAGGCGGTCACGGAGGCGGTCAGCGCCAGGACGACGAGTCCGGCGGCGGCGGATTTACGGATATTCATGGGGACATCCCTTGCGTCGTCAGGCGTCAGGCATAAGTCGTCGGTCGTCAGGCAATGTCAGTGGTGAAGGATCTTCGAGAGGAAGTCCTTGGCGCGGTCGCTGCGCGGATTGCTGAAGAACTGCTCCGGCGTCGCTTCCTCGACGATCCGTCCGTCGGCCATGAAGACGACCCGGTTGGCGGCGGAGCGGGCGAAGCCCATCTCGTGCGTGACGACGATCATCGTCATGCCGTCCCGGGCGAGCTGCTGCATGACCTCCAGCACCTCGTTGATCATCTCCGGGTCGAGCGCGGAGGTGGGCTCGTCGAAGAGCATGACCTTGGGGTCCATCGCCAGCGCGCGGGCGATGGCCACCCGCTGCTGCTGTCCGCCGGAGAGCTGCGCGGGGTACTTGTCCGCCTGGACGCCCACGCCGACCCGGTCGAGCAGCTGCCGCGCCCGGTCCTCGGCCGCCTTCTTGTCGGTCTTGCGGACCTTGACCTGTCCGAGCATCACGTTCTGCAGAACGGTCTTGTGCGCGAAGAGATTGAAGGACTGGAAGACCATGCCCACATCGGCACGCAGCCGGGCCAGTTCCCGCCCCTCCTGGGGAAGCGGCTTCCCGTCCACCGTGATGGAGCCCGAATCGATCGTCTCCAGCCGGTTGATGGTGCGGCACAGCGTGGACTTGCCGGACCCCGAAGGACCGATGACGACCACGACCTCACCGCGGGTGATCGTCAGGTCGATGTCCTGGAGCACGTGCAGCGCGCCGAAGTGCTTGTTCACGCCTCCCAGTACGACCAGCTCATCGGTCGCCGGCGCGGCGTCCTTGGTCACTGAGACTTCGGTCATCGGCCTGTGCTCCATCCTCGTCGGTCTGGCAGACCTTAGTGATGCATGATGACGAGCGTCATTACATCTGAGCTGAACTTGAGCATCACGATTCGGATACTCTCCGCCACGAGTGATGTGCCCTGTGTTGTCGTGCGTACCGGCTGGATAACAGTCCGCGGCAGGCACCGATGCCCCCTTGACGCGCCCCTCGCCGGTCGGTCTGTATTCCGGGTAGGTACCGGATGCAGGCCGACGGCGGGCGTCCGATCCATGACCGAACGATTGCCGATGTGGGAAAGGAGGGTGAACCGATGCGATTGCTGCTGGTGGAGGACGACGACCGGGTTGCCGCCGCACTGTCGGCCGTGCTCGCGAAGCACGGCTTCGACGTCACCCATGCCCGCAGCGGCGAGGAGGCGCTGCGCGCGCTGCTGCCCGCCCAGGGCCCGTCCTACGGGTGTGTGCTGCTCGACCTCGGCCTGCCCGACCAGGACGGCTTCGAGGTGTGCAGCCGGATCCGCCGGCGCACCTCCACCCCCGTCATCATGGTCACCGCCCGCGCCGATGTTCGGTCCCGGATCCACGGTCTGAACCTCGGCGCCGACGACTACGTCGTCAAGCCGTACGACACCGGTGAGCTGCTCGCCCGGATCCACGCCGTCGGCCGCCGGCCCCCGCTGCGGCCCGGCGCGGAGTCCGCCGCCACCGCGCCCGACGGCGGATCCGGTGCCGGCGAGCGGCCGCCGGCCGGCAGTCTGCAGCTCGGCCCCGTCGACATCGAACTGCCCACCCGCCGCGTTATGGTGAGCGGCGAGCCGATCGCGCTCACCCGCAAGGAGTTCGACCTGCTGGCCCTGCTCGCCCAGCGGCCCGGGGTGGTCTTCCGCCGCGAGCAGATCATCAGCGAGGTGTGGCGCACCAGCTGGGAGGGGACGGGGCGCACCCTGGAGGTGCACGTCGCCTCGCTCCGCGCCAAGCTGCGGATGCCGTCCATGATCGAAACGGTGCGCGGGGTCGGTTACCGGCTCGTCGTTCCCGCCGTCTGAGATCCAGGACCCCGCCGTTGAGCTCGCGTCTTCTCCCCCTGCTGCTCGCGTTGATGGCGGGCGTCCTGCTGGCCCTGGGCTTTCCGCTGGCCGCGAGCATGGCCGCCGCACAGCAGCAGCGCGTCGTCGTCGACCGCATCGACGACACCGCGCGCTTCGCGTCGCTCGCCCAGTTCGTCACCTCCCGCACCCCGCAGTCCGCCAGCGACGTCGGGGACGACGAGCGGCTGCACGCGCTGCGCTCCGAACTCAGCCGGTACGAGGAGCTGTACGGCATCCGCGTCGGTGTCTTCTACCGCGACGGCACCGCGATGGGTGTGGCGCCCGCGGACTGGGCGCTCCCCGAGGCGGGCGAGGCGTACGGCGCCTACAGCGCGGCACTGGCCGGCCGCCGCAGCCATGACCCGGAGCAGGTCTGGCCCTGGCAGCGCCGCACGCTGGCCGTCGCCTCACCGATCATCCGCGACGGGGACGTCGTCGCCGTCGTCCTCACCGAATCGCCCACCGGAGCGCTGCGTTCGCGCATCCTGCACGGCTGGCTGCTGCTCGGCGCCGGTGAGCTGGCCGCGATGGCCATCGCCGTGCTGTTCGCGTTCCGGCTCACCGGCTGGGTGCTGCGACCGGTCGCGATCCTCGACCGCGTCACGCACGACATCGCCACCGGGCGGATGAAGTCCCGGGTCGCGGCGGCCGGCGGGCCGCCCGAACTGCGCCGGCTGTCCCGGTCGTTCAACGAGATGGCCGACAACGTCGAGCAGGTGCTAGAACAGCAGCGGGCCTTCGTCGCCGACGCCTCCCACCAGCTGCGCAATCCGCTGGCCGCGCTCATGCTGCGGATCGAGCTGCTCGGCTTCGAACTTCCCGAGGGCAACGCGGAGGTGGCCTCCGTCCAGGACGAGGGCAGACGGCTCGCCCAGGTCCTGGACGATCTGCTCGGCCTGGCGCTGGCGGAGCACGCGGACGCGGACCTCGCCCTCACCGACATCGCCGCACTCGTCGGCGAGCGCCTCGGCGCGTGGCGGCCGGTCGGCGCACGCGAGGGCGTCGCCCTGGAGTACGCGGGCAAGACCGCGGTCACCGGCTGGTCCGATCCGGTCGCGCTGTCCAGCGCACTGGACGCCGTCATCGACAACGCGCTGAAGTTCACCCCGCGCGGCGGGCTGGTCCAGGTGCTGGTCGCGGGGGAGGGCGACGAGGTCGCCGTCACCGTCTCCGACGGCGGACCCGGCCTGACGGAGGAGGAGCTCGCCCGGATCGGCGACCGCTTCTGGCGCAGCCCCCGCCACCAGAACATCGACGGCTCCGGGCTCGGCCTGTCCATCGCCCGCGTCCTGCTGACCCGGAGCGGCGGCCGGCTCTCCTTCGCGGCGAACGAGCTCACCGGCCTCGCCGTGACCCTCAGGGTCCCGCGCTCGGCGCCGTAGCGCAGCACCTGGCGGCTCCGCCGTGGAGCAGCACCTGGCGGCTCCCCGGAAGCCGGCGATTCCGGCTCCTAGCCGCACTCCGTCTGGTCGGGTGGCAGCTGGTCCGCCAGCTCCTTCGGGGCCAGCGGCTTCAGGTAGGTGTTGTACGAGGACTTCCAGCGGCCCGAGGAGATCTCGTCCCGTATGGCGTCGCACACCGCGGCGCGCAGCGCCGGCTCGCC
This sequence comes from Streptomyces sp. RKAG293, assembly GCF_023701745.1. NCBI lineage: Bacteria > Bacillati > Actinomycetota > Actinomycetes > Kitasatosporales > Streptomycetaceae > Streptomyces > Streptomyces sp. RKAG293. Next base: position 6,538,474 of record NZ_JAJOZB010000001.1, read on the forward strand.
CCGGTGCAGGCCCACCCCGTACTGCTCACTGGCGAACGGGGCACCGAGCAGCCGCAGTTCCGCTGGGTGCTGGGCCCGGTAGCCGGCCAGGATCACATCGTCGGTGGAGACCGCGTCCACCGTGCCGGCCAGCAGGTCGGTGACGCACAACCCGTACGAAGCGCGCGGTTCCAGCACTATCCGCGGGTACTCGGTGCGCAGCCGCGCCTCCGGCGTGGAGCCCTGCACGGTGCAGACCTTGTGACCGTCCAGGTCGGCGACGCCGTTCACACCGGTCGACCGGGCCGGCACCAGGAAGTCCTGCCCTGCCACGTAGTACGGGCCGGCGAAGTCCACCGACTCCTTGCGCTCCTGGGTGATCGAGTAGCTGGCCACTATCAGGTCGACCTGCCCGGTGCTGAGCCGGTACTCGCGGCTCTGGGTGTTGACCACCTCGAACCGCACCGTGTCGAAGCCCAGATGCTTCGCGACCGCCCGCGCGATGTCGATGTCGAACCCGCGGAAGCCGCCTGGGGCCTCCGGCGAACGCTCGCTGAGCCCCGGCTGGTCGCCCTTCACCCCGACCAGCAGGAAGCCGCGCTCCCGGGCCGCCCGCAGGGTCGCGGAGCTGCCGATGGACGGGCCGGCGGACGCGGTGAGCCGGTCCACGGTGAACCAGCCGGCGGTCACGAGCACGACCAGCGCCAGTGCGGCGGCCGCCCACGCGCGCGGCCCGCGGAGGCGGGCGGCGAGGCCGCGGGGCGGGACGGGCGTACCGGAGTCCGCCGAAGCGGACGGATCAGAAGGATGAGAAGGATCAGCCGAACCGGATGAAGCAGTCGAAACGGGCGGGTCGGTCACGTCCGGCGGTTCCAGCGGGCCCGTGTCGGCGCCGGTGCTCGTGACGTTGTCGCCCGCGGTCCACGGGGACTCCGTGGCCGGCGGGCGGCCGTCCTCCGGGTAGAACGCCGTCGGATACTGCGGGGTCTCCTGCGCCACATGCTGCAGCAGCTGCTCCGCGCGCTGCGCCGTCAGCCGCTCCAGCGGGTCCTTCATCAGCAGGCCGTCGATCAGCGGCCGCAGCGGGCCGCAGTACTCCATCGGCGGCGGCTCGTCCTCGCGCACCGCCTCCAGGACCTCGTACGGGGTCGGCCCGCGGAAGGGCGCGCGTCCCTCGACCGTCTCGTACAGCGTCACCCCGAGCGACCACAGGTCGGCGGCGGGCGTCGCCTCGCGTGGCGACCGGCCCTGCGGGGTGCACAGTTCGGGTGCCAGGTACCGCGGGGTGCCGACGAGTTCGTGCAGCCGGGTCACCTGGGCCGCGCCCTCGAAGGTCGCGATGCCGAAGTCCATCAGCACCGCGCGGCCGTCCCGGCGGAACAGGATGTTGTGCGGTTTCACGTCCCGGTGCAGCACGCCCGCCGCGTGTACCGCCCGCAGCCCGCGCAGCACCTCCAGGCCGATCCTGGCCGTCTGCAGCGCCGCCAGCCGGCCGCGTTCCTGCAACTGGTCCGCGAGGGACCGCGGGTTGACCTGCTCCATCACGATCCAGACCTGGCCATCGGCCTCGATCACATCGTGCACGGCCACCACGTGCTCATGCCCGATCCGGGCGATGGCCCGCGCCTCCCGGCGCGCCCGCTCCACCCACTGGGCCTGGGTGTCGGGGTCCACCGCGCCCCGGAACAGCAGTTCCTTCACGGCGACCTGGCGCCCCAGCCGGTTGTCGTACGCCTCCCACACCACGCCCATACCGCCACGGCCCAGCGGGCGCTGCAGCTCGTACCGGCCGTCGACAAGAGTGTGGGGCCCGCCGTCTGGTGTACCCCCGTTTCGCATGCGTAGAGATTAGGGCCTATCCCCGACACTCGTGCGAGGGCCCGCCCTAGGGCTTTACCGACCGGTAGTAGCGGCTGGCCCCTTCGTGCAGCGGGAGGGGGTCGGTGAAGACGGCCGTGCGCAGGTCCACCAGTTGGGCGGCGTGGACCTTGTTGCCGATCTCGTCGCGGCTGTCGATGACCGCGCGGGTGAGCCGTTCGACGAGCCCGGTGTCCGCCCGGTCGGTGGTCACCAGCAGGTTGGCGACGGCGATGGTCGTGACGGCCGTGCCGTGCTGCATCGTCGGATAGGCGTCGGCGGGCATCACCGCCTGCCGGTAGTAGCCCATCGTGTCGCCCTTGGCGTGCAGCTTGTCCACCAGGTCGCCGAGCTGGACGAGCTTGACGTTGCTGGACGCCGCCAGATTGGTCACGGTGTTCGTCGGCAGGCCGCCGGACCAGAAGAACGCGTCGAGCTTGCCCGCCTTGAGCAGGCCGGGCGCCGTGTCGATGCCGACCGGCACCGCGGTGAGGTCCTTGGCCATGTCGAGCCCGGCCGCGTCCAGCAGCCTGCGGGTTATGAGGTGCACGCCGGAGGCCGCCTGGCCCACCCCGACGCGCTTGCCGCGCAGATCGCGGGCGGAGCTGATCGGCGAGTCCCTGGGGACTATGAGCTGCATGTAGTCGTCGTACAGCCGCGCGCAGGCGCGCAGCCGGTCCTTGCCAGGGCCCTGGTAGTCCGCGACCGCGTCGGCGGCGGCGATCGTGAAGTCGGCCTGCCCCGAGGCGACGCGTTTCACGTTGTCGACCGAGCCCTGCGACTGGACGAGGTTCACCGTCACCCCGGGCAGCTGGTCCCGCAGATCGGTCCTGAGCATCTTCCCGTAGGTCTCGTACACCCCGGCGGCCACCCCGGTGGAGAACGAGACCGGTTCGTGCGGGTACGAGGGGCCGCGGGACGGCAGCAGCCACCACAGGAGCAGCGCGAGGGCGGCGGCGGCCGCGAGGACCGACTGCAGCGCGCGGCGTCTGCCGATGTGGGGGACGTTCATGGTCCGGATCCTGCCAGGCGGGCGTCGCTCTGGGTAGGGCCGACCCCGTGGGCCGGCCTCGCGGACGGGGCCGGTGGGGCGGGAGGGGGCCGAGGGGGCCGGGCCGCCCGCGGCTCTCCGTACCCCCGCGCCCCCCGTACCCTGGTCGGGTGAGCGGTGAGGTGGCTGGTTTGAGGACATACGAGGTCCGCACCTACGGGTGCCAGATGAACGTGCACGATTCGGAACGGCTGTCCGGCCTCCTGGAGGGCGCGGGCTATGTCCGTGCGCCCAAGGGAGCGGACGGGGCGGATGTCGTCGTCTTCAACACCTGCGCGGTGCGGGAGAACGCCGACAACCGGCTCTACGGCAACCTCGGCCAGCTCGCCCCGCAGAAGGCGGCCCGGCCGGGCATGCAGATCGCGGTCGGCGGCTGTCTCGCGCAGAAGGACCGCGACACCATCGTGAAGCGGGCCCCCTGGGTCGACGTGGTCTTCGGCACCCACAACATCGGCCGGCTGCCGGTGCTGCTGGAGCGGGCCAGGATCGCGGAAGAGGCTCAGGTCGAGATCGCCGAGTCGCTGGAGGCGTTCCCCTCGACGCTGCCGTCCCGCCGCGAGTCCGCCTATGCCGCGTGGGTCTCGGTCTCGGTGGGCTGCAACAACACCTGCACCTTCTGCATCGTGCCCGCGCTGCGCGGCAAGGAGGAGGACCGGCGGCCCGGCGACATCCTCGCCGAGGTGGAGGCGCTGGTCGCCGAGGGCGTCGTCGAGATCACCCTGCTCGGGCAGAACGTGAACGCGTACGGCTCGGGCATGGGCGACCGCGAGGCGTTCTCCAAGCTGCTGCGGGCGACCGGGCAGATCGAGGGGCTGGAGCGGGTGCGCTTCACCTCCCCGCACCCGCGCGACTTCACCGACGACGTGATCGCCGCGATGGCCGAGACGCCGAACGTGATGCACCAGCTGCACATGCCGCTGCAGTCCGGCTCCGACACCGTCCTCAAGGCGATGCGCCGCTCGTACCGGCAGGACCGTTACCTCGGCATCATCGAGAAGGTGCGCGCGGCCATGCCGGACGCCGCCATCTCCACCGACATCATCGTGGGTTTCCCGGGCGAGACCGAGGCGGACTTCGAGCAGACGATGCACGTGGTGCGCGAGGCGCGCTTCGCGCAGGCCTTCACCTTCCAGTACTCCAAGCGCCCCGGGACCCCGGCCGCCGACATGGACGGGCAGATCCCCAAGGAGGTCGTCCAGGAGCGCTACATGCGGCTGTCGGCGCTCCAGGAGGAGATCTCCTGGGAGGAGAACAAGACGCAGATCGGCCGCACGCTGGAGGTCCTGGTCGCCGAGGGCGAGGGCCGCAAGGACAAGGCCACCCACCGGCTGTCCGGCCGGGCGCCCGACAGCCGCCTGGTGCACTTCGAGAAGCCGGCGGGCACCGACCCGCGCCCCGGTGACATGGCCACGGTGGAGATCACCTACGCCGCCCCGCACCACCTGCTCGCCGAGCGCCCCGCGCTCTCCGTGCGGCGCACCCGGGCCGGCGACGCGTGGGAGCAGCGCAACGCCGCGCCCAAGGCGCCGGCCGGGGTGATGCTCGGGCTGCCGACGATCGGCGCCCCGGCGCCGTCGCCCGTGGTGGAGAGCGGCTGCGGGCTCGGCTGACGACAGCGGCGGCGCGTCGTTCCGCAGGACCGGTACCGGCGGTCCGGCGGAACGGGGTGCACGGTCCTGTGGAACCGTGATCAGCCCCGTTAGGCTGCGCTCATGCTCGTAGCCGCCGCAGTCTGCCCGTCCGCCCCGCTGCTCGTACCCGAGGTCGCGGCCGGTGCCGCGTTCGAACTGGACGCGCTGCGCGCCGCGTGCGCCGACGCCGTCGGGGTGCTCGCGGCGTCCCGGCCGGACCGGCTGGTGGTGATCGGCCCGGCCGAGCAGCCCGACCGCGGGCGGCACCACGAGGGCGCGCGGGGCTCGTTCCGGGAGTTCGGCGTCGACCTGGACGTACGCCTCGGCACCGCACCCGGGATCCCGTCCGAGGACGTCGGCGCCGACCGCGCGCTGCCGCCCTCGCTGGCGGTCGCCGCCTGGCTGCTGCGCGGCTGGGCCGCGGCTCCGCTGGAGGGCCTGGGCGTGGGAGAGCCGCTCGAGCAGGACCGCTGCGCGGCCACCGGCGCCATGATCGCGTCAACGGCGGACCGGGTCGCGCTGCTGGTGATGGGCGACGGCAGCGCCTGCCGCACCCTCAAGGCCCCCGGCTATCTGGACGAGCGCGCGGCACCCTTCGACGCGTCGGTCGCCGCCGCGCTGGCCGCCGCCGACACGGAGGCGCTGGCCGCACTGGACGCGGAACTGGCGGAGGCGCTCCAGGCCGCGGGACGCGCCCCCTGGCAGGTCCTCGCGGGCGCCGCGCAGGGCGCGGGCCTGGCCGGACAGCTGCTCTACGAGGATGCTCCGTACGGCGTGGGCTATTTCGTCGCCACGTGGACGTAGCCCGCGCTCAGCTTCAGCCGCCGCCTGGTGCGGGCCGGGACGGCGGAAGACCGCGGAGCCGAAGCGCCCGCGGCCTTCCCGCGCCGGTCGTCCGGGGGCACCTCCCAGCGGTAGCTGGGGGACCTAGGGCCTGTCGTCTGGATCTCCGCGGCGTCGCGGTGTCCAGCACGCACATCTGCCGCGTTGGCGTCGGTCGACGACGCTCCGCGTCGCCTCCCTCCTCCGCCTTGCAGCTGCACGCACCGGACACCGCTCCTTCCCCCACGGAGATCCAGACGACAGACCCTAGGCCGGAGTGTCCGGCCCGCCGCCCTCGTTGCCGCTCTTCAGATGGTCCAGGGCGCCCTTCGCCTTGTGCACACCCGTATCGATCTTGTTCGTGTACTTCCCGTGGGTCTTGGAATCCACCGTCCGGGCGGCCTTGTCCAGCCCCGACTCGATCTTTCCCCCGTGCTGCTGCGCGAGGTGGCCCGCCTTGTCCTTGGCGAGTCCGAGTTTGTCCTTGATCGTGTCCATCAGGCCCATCTGGCACCTTCCCTCGGGACTGCTATGCGCGGGCGCCCTCACCGGCCTCGCTGTCGGCGGCGTCCGCCGTGGACTGCTGCTTCGGGATGCCGACGGGCTCCGCCGCCCCCGCGGGCTCCGCGTCCCCGCCCGGCTCCGCCGCGTGCTCCGCCTCGGCGGGCTCAGCGGCCGCCTCGATGTCCTCCGGCTCCGCCGTCAGAGTGACGGCTTCCGCCGCTTCGGTTGACGGGTCGGCCGACTGACGTCGAAACCATCCGAAAACGCCCATTTCTACTCCAGACCATACTCGTGAGGTCGAAAATCCGCGTTGCCCGGGGCGCCTCGTTGCGCCGCTCGGGTCCGGCCGGTCCGGGTGACCCGGAATCCGGCCTGCGGAATCTCTCCAGAGGCAACGAGTCCGGCAGCGCTCCGTCACGTCCCTCGATCGTGAGGGGGCCCGGAGGTTTGGGAGACTGGACACGTGCTGCACACTCCCGGGGAGCGACCCCCCGTACTTCCGAGCAAAGACCTCGTCATCGCCGTCGTCGGCCCCACCGCGGCCGGCAAGTCCGATCTGGGCGTAGCCCTGGCCCAGGCCCTGAACGGTGAGGTCGTCAACGCCGACTCCATGCAGCTCTACCGGGGCATGGACATCGGCACCGCCAAGCTCACCACCGATGAGCGCCACGGCGTGCCGCACCACCTGCTGGACATCTGGGACGTCACCGAGGCCGCGAGCGTCGCCGAGTACCAGCGGCTCGCCCGCGCCGAGATCGACCGGCTGCACGCGGCCGGCCGGACCCCCGTGCTGGTCGGCGGCTCAGGCCTGTACGTGCGCGGCGCCATCGACGCGCTGGAGTTCCCCGGCACCGACGCCGCCGTCCGGGCCCGGCTGGAGGCGGAGCTCGCCGAGCAGGGCTCCGCGGCGCTGCACGCCCGGCTGGCCGCGGTCGACCCCGAGGCGGGCCGGGCGATCCTGCCCAGCAACGGCCGGCGGATCGTCCGGGCGCTGGAGGTGGTGGAGATCACCGGCCGGCCGTTCACGGCCAATCTGCCGGGCCCCGACTCCATCTACGGCACCGTCCAGATCGGTGTCGACGTGCCGCGGCCCGAGCTCGACGAGCGCATCGCGCTGCGCGTCGACCGGATGTGGGACGCCGGGCTGGTGAACGAGGTACGGGAGCTGGCCGCGGTCGGGCTGCGGGACGGCCGCACCGCCTCGCGGGCGCTGGGCTACCAGCAGGTACTCGCCGCGCTCGTGGGGGAGTGCACCGACGAGGAGGCGCGCACCGAGACCGTACGGGCCACCAAGCGCTTCGCCCGCCGCCAGGACTCGTGGTTCCGCCGCGACCAGCGGGTGCACTGGCTCTCCGCCCGGGGTCCGGAACTCACCGATCAGGCGCTGACGTTGGTCGAAGCTGCGGTTACAGCCTGATCACGTGATGGCATCGGGACGCCTCAGCGTGAGGAGACGGCCACGCGGCCGTGCCATCATCGAGCAACGAGTGACGGCGTCGGAGATGGGGGAGGGCGCGTGGCGATGGAAGCTGGTCCCCGAGACTCCTCACCCGACCGTCATGCCGAGTCCGAGGCACAGCTCGGGACGGACGAACTGCTCGAACCCGGGTCGCTGATCGACCCGGAGGCGATGATCGAACCGGAACTCGTTCCGGTGGAGCTGCGGCCGCAGCGGCGGCTGCGGATCTGGCAGCTCGCCCCGATCGTCGCCCTCGGCGTCGGCGGCTCCCTGATGTTCGCCTTCCCGCTCGCCTTCGAGTTCGGTGACGGCGGCGCGGTCGTGGCCATGCTCGGCCTGCTGCTGAGCTGCTGCTCCGCGGGCTGGGGCATCATGGCCGCCCGCCGGGTCGGCCACACCTGGCCGGGACTGCCCGCCCGTGGCTCCGGCCGCCGCGCGGACTGGCGCTACATCGTCGCCTACACGCTGATCAGCGGCCTGCTGGCGGTCCTCGCCATCTGGCGCGTGGCCCGCCTGCGCTGAGTCCCGCCCGCTGGACGCCCCGGATCGTGCCGGGCCGGTGGCCTTACGCTTGTCCTTGTGACCACCACGCAGCCCACCACGCACCAGGGCCCGTCCTTCCTCAAGGGCCACGGCACCGAGAACGACTTCGTGATCGTCCCCGACGCGGACGGCCGCATCGAGCTGTCCGCGGCGGCCGTCGCGCGGCTCTGCGACCGCCGGGCGGGCATCGGTGGCGACGGGCTGCTGCGGGTCGTGCGCTCCGCGGCCCATCCGGAGGCCGCCGGTATGGCCGGCGAGGCCGAGTGGTTCATGGACTACCGCAACAGTGACGGCAGCATCGCCGAGATGTGCGGCAACGGCGTCCGGGTCTTCGCCCGGTATCTGCAGCGCGCCGGGCTGGCCGGCGCCGGTGACCTGGCCGTGGCCACCCGCGCGGGCGTCCGCCGGGTGCACATCGCCAAGACGGACCCGGACGGCGCCCTGGGTGAGATCACCGTCGGCATGGGCGCGGCCGCCCTGCCCGCGGGCGAGGTGACCGTCACCGTGGGCGGCCGCAGCTGGCTTGCGCGCAACATCAACATGGGCAATCCGCACGCCGTCGCCTTCGTCGACAGCCTGGACGACGCGGGAAACCTGTACACCGCGCCCACCGTCTCGCCCGCCGCCGCGTACCCGGCCGGCGTGAACACGGAATTCGTCGTCGACCGCGGTGAGCGGCATGTGGCGATGCGCGTCCACGAGCGGGGCTCCGGCGAGACCCGCTCCTGCGGCACCGGCGCCTGCGCCGTCATGGTCGCCGCCGCCCGCCGCGACGGCGCCGACCCGGCCATCACCGGACGCCCCGTCACCTACACGGTGGACGTGCCCGGCGGCCGTCTGGTGATCACCGAGCGCGCCGACGGCGAGATCGAGATGACCGGCCCCGCCGTCATCGTCGCCGAGGGCACCATCGACCCGGAGTGGCTGGACGCACCGTCCGTCTGACGGCCCGCCACCGCCCGAAACGCGGCAGGGAATCGGACTCCTGAGCCACCTTTCCGAACTGGCCTCCCGTACTGACCTCCCGCACTTGTTCCCTCGAACGGGTGATGGCGATCACTCTGGACGAGAGCGTGGCTGCCGCACGTGGTGGGCTCGGTAGCATCAAGCACCGGCGCGGCCCCCATTCTCCGTGGAGAGCGCCCGCCGCCGGTTGACGCTGCCGGAGGTGCCCGATGAGCGCGGACAACGCAGTGGATGCCGCCCCCGCCCCCGACGATGAGGGCCGCAGGCGCGGACTTCGCCGCATCGACCTGCGCAGGCTCGGCCGGGCGGCACTGCTCGGCCCCGGCGGCCGGGAGTGGGGCCTGCCCGCCGGTGGCCGGGGCCAGCGCGTGCCGGACGCCATCGAGCACCTCGCCAAAGTGCACCGGCTGCGGCACCCCGGGGTCGGCGCGGCCGGCATCGAGACACTGCGCCGCGCGTATCTGCTCGCCGAGTCCTCGCACCGCGGCCAGATGCGCAAGAGCGGCGAGCCGTACATCACGCATCCGCTCGCCGTGACCCTCATCCTCGCCGAACTCGGCGCCGAGACAACGACCCTGACGGCCTCTCTGCTGCACGACACCGTCGAGGACACGGAAGTGACGCTCGATCAGGTGAGGGAGGAGTTCGGCGAGGAGGTCTGCTATCTCGTCGACGGCGTCACCAAGCTCGAACGCGTCGACTACGGTGCCGCAGCCGAGCCCGAGACCTTCCGCAAGATGCTCGTCGCCACCGGCAGCGACGTCCGCGTCATGTCGATCAAACTCGCCGACCGGCTGCACAACATGCGCACCCTCGGGGTGATGCGCCCCGACAAGCAGGCGCGGATCGCCAAGGTCACCCGGGACGTGCTCATCCCGCTCGCCGAACGGCTGGGCGTACAGGCCCTCAAGAGCGAACTGGAGGACCTGGTCTTCGCCATCCTCCACCCCGAGGAATACGCCAGGACCCGCGCGATGATCCGCGCCAACTCCGTCCGCCCGGACCCGCTGGCGGCCGTCGCCGACGCCGTGCGGGCCGTGCTGCGCGAGGCCGGGATCGCCGCCGAGGTCGCCATCCGGCCGCGGCACGCCGTCTCCGTCCACCGGGTGCTGCTCAAGCGCGGCGCGGACGAACTCGGCGGCTGCGAGTTCGGCCGGATCCTGGTGCTCGTCGCGGAGGACGCCGACTGCTACGCCGTCCTCGGAGAGCTGCACACCTGCTTCATCCCGGTGATCGCGGAGTTCAAGGACTTCATCGCGGCCCCCAAGTTCAACCTGTACCAGTCGCTGCACACCGCCGTCGCCGACGAGGAGGGCCGGATCGCCGAAGTCCTGGTCCGCACACGGCAGATGCACCGGGTCGCCGAGGCCGGTGTCATCGCGCTCGGCAATCCGCACACCGTCGACGAGCCCCCGCAGGCCGCCGACGGCGAACGCGTCGACCCCACCCAGCCGGGCTGGCTGTCGCGGCTGCTGGAATGGCAGCGCGACGCCCCCGACCCCGACACGTTCTGGACCGCGCTGCGCGCCGACCTCGCCCAGGACCGCGAGGTCACCGTCTTCTCCGCGCACGGCGGGGACACCACCGGCACCATCCGGCTGCCCGCCGGGGCCAGTTGTGTCGACGCCGCCTACGCGCTGCACGGCGAGGCCGGTCACGCCTGCGTCGGCGCCCGCGTCAACGGCCGCCTCGCACCGCTGCGCAGCAAGTTGCGGGACGGCGACATCGTGCAGATCCTGCTGGACGAGAGCGGCGCCTCCGGCCCGTCCGCCGACTGGCTGGAGCACGTGCGTACGCCGGCGGCCCGGATCGCCGTCACCCGCTGGCTGGAACTCCATCCGGCGCCGCCCGCCGACGAGGAACCGGCCGCCCGCGCGGAACGCCCCGCGTACAGCGCGGACACCACGTCCGAGGACGAACCGGTCGCCGTCACCGACCTCGCGGGCGCCGCCGTCCGGCTGGCGCGCTGTTGTACGCCGGTACCGCCCGACGAGGTCACCGGGTTCGTCATCCGCGGCGGCACGGTCGCCGTGCACCGCGAGGAGTGCCCGACGGCGGTCCGGATGACCGGCGGGGGACGGGAGCCGGTGCCCGTCCGGTGGCGGGGCGGCCGCCCCGCCGGGGCCGGATTCCGCGCCACCCTGCTCGCCGAGGCACTCGGCCGGCCGCGGCTGCTCGCGGATCTCACCGAGGCCATCGCGGGCCAGGGCGTGGGCATCGTCTCCGCCTCCGTCGAACCCCCGCAGGAGCACCGGGTGCGGCACACGTACACCGTCGAGCTGCCCGACGCGGAGGCCCTGCCGGGCCTGATGCGCGCCATGCGGTCGGTGCCGGGCGTCTACGACGTCTACCGGGCCCAGCGGGCGATGGCCGCCGCGCGTCGGTGACGGGCGCGACGCGGCCTGATCCGGTCCGATCCGCTCCGGTTCGGTCGGGTCCTGTCGGGTCCGGACAGGCGGATGGGCGGATCAGGGCCGATCGGGTGTGCTGCTGCGCGTCGCGCGTCCCCGGCCGCCGCCCCCTGATAGCGGTAGCGCATGATCCCCATCACGCCGCGCAGCGGCGCCGTGCTGGCGGCGTTCGCCGCCGTCCTGACCCTGACCGCGGCGGACCTGCCCGGCGATCCCGCCGCATCGGTGTCGGGTCTCGGCGACCGGCTCTATCCCGACCTCGGCAATCCCGGCTACGACGTGGCCGCCTACGACCTCTCCTTCGACTACCACGGCCAGGACCGGCCGCTGGACGCCGTCACCCGCATCAAGGCCCGCGCGACGGCGCCCCTCACCGGGTTCCATCTGGACTTCGCCGCGGGAACGGTCTCATCGGTGCAGGTCAACGGGCATCCGGCGGGCTACACCCGGGAGCGCGAGGAGCTCGTCGTCACCCCCGAGGAGCCGGTGCCGGCGGGCGGCGAGCTGCTGATCACCGTCGTCCACACCAGTGATCCGCGCGCCGCGAACACCGGCTGGGTGCGGACCGCCGACGGACTGGCGATGGCCAACCAGGCCGACGCCGCGCACAGCGTCTTCCCCTGCAACGACCATCCCTCGGACAAGGCCGCCTTCACCTTCCACGTCACGGCCCCCAAGGACCTCACCGTCGTCACCAACGGCGTCCCGGACACCGTCCCCGAGGCCGCGCCCGCATCCGCCCTCACCTGGACGTACCGTCCCGCGAGCCCGATGGCCACCGAGCTCGCGCAGGTCTCCATCGGCCGCTCCGCCGTACTGCACCGCGCCGGTCCGCACGGGCTGGTGCTGCGCGACGTCGTCGGAGCCGCCGACCGCGACCGCCTGGCGGTCCGGCTCGCGATGACCCCCGGGCAGATCTCCTGGATGGAGGACCAGGTCGGCCCCTACCCGTTCGAGACGTACGGGATCCTCAGCGCCGACACCACCACCGGCTTCGAGCTGGAGACCCAGACCCTCTCGCTCTTCGAGCGCCGCGTCCTGCTCGCCCCCGAGGCGCTGGCCGCCCCCCTGATGGTGCACGAGCTCGCCCACCAGTGGTTCGGCGACAGCGTCACCCCCGCGGCCTGGTCGGACCTCTGGCTCAACGAGGGCCACGCCACCTGGTACCAGTGGCTGTACAACGCGCAGAAGTACGGCGTCGGCCTCGACCAGCAGGTCCGCGCCGTCTACGGGGGCGACAACCAGGTGCGGACGGCGGACGGCCCGCCAGCCGAACCGAAGGTGCCGGAGCCGGGCAAGCTCGGCATCTTCCGGAACAACGTCTACGACGGCGGGGCGCTCGCCCTGTACGCCCTGCGCCAGGAGATCGGCGCCCCCGCCTTCCAGCGGCTGGAGCGCGCCTGGGTGGCCCGTCACCAGGACGGGAACGCCTCGACGGCCGACTTCACCGCCCTCGCCTCCGAGGCCGCCGGACGGGACCTCAGCGGCTTCCTGCACGCCTGGCTGTACGGGGCCGTCACCCCGCCGATGCCCGGTCACGGCGACTGGGTCGCCGGCGCGGCCAGGGCCCGTACGGCGACGGCGGCGAAACCCGCGTGACCCCCGGCGGCGGGCGTGCGACCATCGTAATGACGGACAACACGCCCGTCCCCCTCCCAGCCGATCGACCAAAGGATCCAATGACCTCCTCTTCCTCCTCTTCAAACGACCGCCAGCGCCTCCCCGAGAGCCTTCGCGCAGACGCCCTGATGGAAGAGGACGTCGCCTGGAGCCACGAGATCGACGAAGAGCGGGACGGTGCTCAGCTCGAACGCTCCGACCGCGCCTCGCTGCGCCGCGTCGTGGGTCTGTCCACCGAGCTGGAGGACGTCACCGAGGTCGAGTACCGGCAGCTCCGTCTGGAGCGCGTCGTACTCGTCGGTGTCTGGACCTCCGGAACCGTGCACGACGCGGAGAACTCCCTCGCGGAGCTCGCCGCCCTCGCGGAGACCGCGGGCGCCCTGGTGCTCGACGGCGTGATCCAGCGCCGTGACAAGCCGGACCCGGCCACGTACATCGGCTCGGGCAAGGCGCGCGAGCTGCGGGACATCGTGCAGGAGACAGGCGCCGACACGGTCGTCTGCGACGGTGAACTCAGCCCCGGACAGCTCATCCAGCTCGAAGACGTCGTCAAGGTCAAGGTGGTCGACCGCACCGCCCTGATCCTCGACATCTTCGCCCAGCACGCCAAGTCCCGTGAGGGCAAGGCCCAGGTCTCGCTCGCGCAGATGCAGTACATGCTGCCGCGGCTGCGCGGCTGGGGTGCCTCGCTCTCCCGCCAGATGGGCGGTGGCGGCTCCAGCGGCGGCGGGGCCGGCGGTGGCGGCGGTATGGCCACCCGCGGTCCCGGTGAGACCAAGATCGAGACCGACCGGCGCCGTATCCGCGAGAAGATGGCGAAGATGCGCCGGGAGATCGCGGAGATGAAGACCGGCCGCGACCTCAAGCGGCAGGAACGCAAGCGCAACAAGGTGCCGTCCGTCGCGATCGCCGGATACACCAACGCGGGCAAGTCCTCGCTGCTCAACCGGCTCACCGGCGCGGGCGTCCTGGTGGAGAACACCCTGTTCGCCACCCTGGACCCGACCGTGCGCCGGGCCGAGACCCCCGGCGGCCGGCTGTACACGCTGACCGACACCGTCGGGTTCGTCCGGCACCTTCCGCACCACCTGGTCGAGGCGTTCCGCTCCACCATGGAGGAGGTCGCGGAAGCCGACCTCATCCTGCACGTGGTGGACGGCTCGCACCCGGTCCCGGAGGAGCAGCTCGCCGCCGTGCGGGACGTCTTCCGCGAGGTCGAGGCGCTCAAGGTGCGCGAGATCGTCGTCATCAACAAGGCGGACCTGGCCGACCCGGTCGTCCTGCAGCGCATGCTGCGGAACGAGAAGCACGCCATCGCGGTGTCCGCCCGCACCGGCCAGGGCATCGACGAGCTGCTCGCGCTGCTCGACGAGGAGCTGCCGCGGCCTCAGGTCGAGATCGACGCTCTCGTGCCGTACAGCCAGGGCGCGCTCATCGCCCGGGCGCACGCCGACGGCGAGGTGCTCTCCGAGGAGCACACCGGCGAGGGCACGCTGCTCAAGGCGCGGGTGCACGAGGACCTGGCCGCCGAGTTCGAGTCCTTCGCGCTCGTCGCCAAGAACTGACCGGTCCGCCGGAGCACGACGGAAGGGCCCGTCCCCGATGGGGGCGGGCCCTTCCGCGTGACCTGCTGCCGGATGGACTCCGGTGCCTGCTACCGGATGGACTCCGGTACTACTTGAACTGCTTGCTCACCTTGTCGTACACGGCCTTGGCCTCGGCTCCCAGGTGCGGGCCCGCCAGCCAGGTCGCCGTGACCGGGCCGATCGAGGTGTTGCTGACCAGCGACACCTCATTGTTCGCCGGGTTCTTGGCGTACCAGCCGCCGCCGGACGAACCGCCGGTCATGGTGCAGCCGAGCCGGTACTCGGTCGGCTGGTCGGCGAAGAGCGACAGCCGGCCGGCCTTGCCCGTGCAGTTGAACAGCCGCTGGCCGTCGAACGGCGGCGCGGCCGGGTAGCCCCAGGCGCCGATGTTGCCCATCTTCGTCACGGACGGAGCGTTGAACCACACCGGAAGGGCCGAACCGACCTTCTCCTCCAGCGACTTGGTGCCGCTCGCCTTGTCCGGGGCCACGTGCAGCACCGCGAAGTCGTACGGGGAGCCCTTGCCCCCGGTCTCCGCGCCGTTCGCGATCCACTGGTCGGAGGTGGCGGCGCCGTCGGCCCAGAACACGCCGAGCGG
Source organism: Streptomyces sp. RKAG293 (assembly GCF_023701745.1). NCBI lineage: Bacteria > Bacillati > Actinomycetota > Actinomycetes > Kitasatosporales > Streptomycetaceae > Streptomyces > Streptomyces sp. RKAG293. The sequence goes on from NZ_JAJOZB010000001.1 coordinate 6,553,501, forward strand.
GGCGAGCTCGTCGCGCTTGGCGCCCTTCAGCTGCGCCTCGGTCTTCCCGGCGTCGTTGTACGACGGGACGAAGATGACGTTGCGGTACCAGCCGCCCGCGCCACCCGCGTGCACACAGTGGCCCGCGGTCCACACCAGGTTGGACTTGCCCGGGTGGGCCGGGTCCTTCACCACGGTGCCGGAGCAGACCATCGAGCCCTTGGGGCCGTCGAAGAAGATCTTCCCGTCGCCCGGGCCGTTCTCGTGGTACGGCGCGTCAACGGCCCTGGCCTTGTTGACCGCGGGCACCGGGTCGGTCTTGCCCTTGTCCGCCGCGACGTCGTCGGGCACCTTCTTGTCGTTCTGCTCCGCGCCCTTCATCCGGTCGTTGTCCCACAGACCGTCGATGACCGGGTTGATGAAGTCGGAGGCCTTGCGCAGCCACTGGTCCTTGTCCCAGTTCTTCCACGCTCCGTCCTTGTACGCCTTCTTCCACTTCTCGAGGTCCCCGAGGCTGGTGGGCAGGGCGGAGGGGAGCTTCGGGCCGTCCGCACTCGTGACCGAGGCGCTCGGCTTGGGATCCGCCTTGTCGTCGGACGGCCCGCAGGCGGTCGCCGAGACCGCGAGCAGGGCCGCGACCGCGGCGGCGGCCAGTGGCCGGCTTATGGATGGCATGGGTTGGGTCCCCCTGGTCGTCTAACGGCAGTTCACCCCGGCGAGGGGGCGGTCCCCCACTATGCCGGGTGCTGTGAGGGACGGTTCCCGCCGGGTCCGCGGTTCCGGCCCGAAAGATCTCCCGGCCGACCGTGATCGGACCAGTGGCGCGTCGTTAGTGCGGATGGGGGACGTCGACCGGAGGAGTGAGCACGTGGCCGCCATCCAGAGCGGGCCGGACCAACTGGCCGCGTCGGCAGACGACTTCGGCGCGGGGGAGGGGATCCTGCGGCGGCAGTCGCTACGGGAGTCCGCGGCCCGCACCTACGCCCGTTCGCTGCCGGTCGTCCCGGTCAGAGCCCGCGGGATGACGGTCGAGGGCGCCGACGGCCGCCGCTATCTGGACTGTCTGTCCGGCGCGGGCACGCTGGCGCTCGGGCACAACCACCCGGTCGTCCTGGAGGCGATCCGCGCGGTCCTGGACTCCGGGGCCCCGCTGCACGTCCTCGATCTGGCCACCCCGGTGAAGGACGCCTTCACCACCGCCCTGTTCGAGACACTGCCACCGGAACTGGCCGCCCACGGACGGGTGCAGTTCTGCGGACCCGCCGGCACGGACGCGGTCGAGGCGGCCATCAAGCTCGTGCGCAACGCCACCGGTCACGCCAGCCTGCTGGCCTTCACCGGCGCGTACCACGGCATGACCGCGGCCGCGCTGGCCGCGACCGGGGACACCGCGGCGCGCGCCACGGTCGGTGAGGCCGACGCGCGGGTGACGCGGCTTCCGTACCCGTACGAGTACCGCTGCCCGTTCGGCACCGGCGGCGACCGCGGGGCGGAGCTGTCCGCCCGGTGGACCGCCAGCCTGCTGGACGACCCCAAGGGCGGCGTCCAGCCGCCCGCCGGGATGCTGCTCGAAGTGGTGCAGGGCGAGGGCGGGGTGATCCCCGCGCCCGAGGCGTGGCTGCGCCGGATGCGGGAGATCACCGCCCGGCGCGGCATCCCGCTGATCGTCGACGAGGTGCAGACGGGCGTCGGGCGCACCGGCACCTTCTGGGCCGTCGAGCAGAGCGGGATCGTGCCCGACGTGATGGTGCTCTCGAAGGCGATCGGCGGCAGCCTCCCGCTCGCCGTCATCGTCTACCGGGAGGAGCTGGACACCTGGCGGCCCGGTGCCCACGCGGGCACCTTCCGGGGCAACCAGCTCGCCATGGCGGCGGGCGCCGTCACCCTGAAGTACGTCCGCGAGCAGGGCCTGGACGTGCGGGCCGGCACCCTCGGCAGCCGGATGTCGGCCCGGCTGCGCGGACTGGCCGCGCACCACCCGTGCATCGGCGATGTGCGGGGCCGCGGCCTGATGATCGGCCTGGAACTCGTCGACACCGAGGCCGAACCCGACGCGTACGGGTCGCTGCCCGCCGCGCCCCGGCTCGCCGCCGCCGTGCAGCAGGAGGCGCTGCAGCGCGGTCTCATCATCGAACTCGGCGGCCGGCACAGCAGTGTCGTCCGGCTGCTCCCGCCCCTCACCATCACCGACGAGCAGGCCGAGGCGGTGCTCGACCGGCTCGCCGACTCGATCGCGGCGGCCGAGCGCGCATGACGAGCCCACTGGCGACGGCCGAGCACCCCCCGACCTCCGGGCCGACGGGCCCCACCGACACACGGAGCACCGGCATGAGCGTATGCCCCGGCACGAACGCCGACCCTGCCGCCGACAGCCCGCCGGCCCAGGCCGGCGCGGTCCAGGCCGGCGCGGTCCCGCAGGACAGGCCGACCCTCCCGGGCGGGCCGGTTCGCCAGGCCGGCACGGCGGTCCAGGACAGTGCCGCCCTCGTACCGTCGCAGTCGCGGCGGGGGGCCCCGCCGTTGCTGGGCGAGCCCGATCCCCTCGAAGCGGCCGACGCCTACGCGGCGGCCGACGCGGCGTCGATCGAGAGCCTGCTGCGCTGCTGGGTGCGCGAGACCGCGCTGACCGAGCCGCGGGACGGCGTGCTGCGCGTACCGCTCCCCGCCAGCGGGACCGGGTTCGACGTCCGGGTCCGGCACTGGTCCGCGACCGGGCACCACCGGTTCGGCACCGTACGGCTCGCCCTCGCCGACCAGGTGCCGCTGACCGCCGTCTGCCTGGCGGCGCTGCTGGCGCGCGAGGCCGGCACGGACCCGGCCGAGGGCGGCGACCTGACCGGCCGGGTCGCCGACTCGGCCCGCCGCACCGCCCTGTTCCTCACCGACCGGCGGGAGCGGCCCGCGGCGCCCGCCGCCACGGATCCGTTCCTCGAAGCCGAGCAGTCGCTCATCCTGGGCCACCCGCTGCACCCCACGCCCAAGGGCAGGGAAGGGCTCTCCGAGGCGGAGGCGCACGCCTACTCGCCGGAACTGCGCGGCTCCTTCCCGTTGCACTGGTTCGCCGTCGACCGCTCCCTGATCGCCACCGACTCCGCCTGGACCGAACGCGGCCGGGCCATTCCCGCGGAACAGCTCCTCAACGACCTCGCGGGCCCCGGTCTCGAACTCCCCGACGGCGCCGCCGCCCTGCCCCTGCACCCCTGGCAGGCCCGCGAGGTCCGGCACAGGCCCGAAGTGCGGGAGCTCTTCGCGACGGGACAGCTGCGTGACCTCGGGCCGCTCGGCGACCCCTGGCACCCCACCTCCTCCGTCCGGACGGTGTACCGGTCCGGCGCCCCCGCGATGCTGAAGCTCTCGCTGGCGCTGCGCATCACCAACTCCCGCCGCGAGAACCTCCGCAAGGAACTCCTGCGCGGCACCGAGGTCCACCGGCTGCTGCGCAGCGGACTCGCCGAGCAGTGGCGCGCCGCGCACCCCGGCTTCGACATCGTCCGCGACCCCGCATGGCTCGCGGTGAACGCGCCGGGCGGCGAGCCGCTCCAGGGCCTGGACGTGGTGCTGCGGCACAACCCGTTCGGCCCCGGCGACCAGACCCACTGCCTGGCGGGCCTCACCTCGCCGCGCCCCTGGCCGGGACAGGACGCGCCCGCCCTGCGCTCCCGCCTGGCGGAGCTCACCGGCCGTCTCGCGGCCCGAACCGGGCGCCCGGCCGCGGCCGTGGCCACCGAGTGGTTCCTGCGGTATCTGGACGCCGTCGTCCGTCCCGTCCTCTGGCTGGACGGGGAGGCGGGGATCGCCCTGGAGGCCCACCAGCAGAACACCCTCGTCCTGCTGGACGCGGACGGCTGGCCGTCCGGCGGCCGCTACCGCGACAACCAGGGCTACTACTTCCGTGAGTCCCACCGGGCCGCCCTGGAGCGCAGGCTGCCCGGGATCGGCGCGGACAGCGACACCTTCGTCGCGGACGCCATCGCCGACGAACGCTTCGCCTACTACCTCGGCATCAACAACGTCCTCGGCCTGATCGGCGCGTTCGGCTCCCAGGGGCTGGCCGACGAGCGCCTGCTCCTCGCCGCCTTCCGCCGGTTCCTCGGCCTGGCGGCGGCCACCGGCCGCTCCCGCCTCCCGGAACAGCTGCTCGGGGCCGCGACACTGCGCTGCAAAGCCAATCTGCTGACCCGGCTGCACGGTATGGATGAACTCGTCGGCCCGGTCGACACCCAGTCCGTCTACGTGACGATCCGCAATCCGCTGGCCGCCTGAGCGGTCCGACCGCAGGAGAGGAGGGAGCCGTGCTGCCGCCCGCCGACTCCAACACCGAGGACACCCTGGACCTGACACTGTCCGACGAGGTCCTCGCCCTCTTCAACGCGCCGGATCCGGCGCGGTCCGCCGGGGCCCAGGGCGCGGACGGCGGTCTGCTCGGCGGGGTCGCGGACTGGGGGCCGACGGCCACCCGGGCGGGCACTTTCCAGCTCGTTCCCGCGACCGTCGAGCGCGATCTGCCGATGATCTCCGGCTGGATGAACGATCCGGCCGTCGCCGAGTTCTGGGAGCTCTCCGGAGAACCGCGGATCACCGAGCGGCATCTGCGCGGCCAGCTCGACGGCGACGGCCGCAGCGTCCCCTGCCTCGGCGTCCTGGACGGCGCTCCCATGAGCTACTGGGAGATCTACCGGGCCGATCTCGACTCCGTGGCCCGCTACTACCCCTCCCGCCCCCATGACACCGGGCTGCATCTGCTGATCGGGGGCGTCGACGACCGGGCCCGCGGCCTGGGTGCCACCCTGCTGCGAGCCGTCGCCGACCTCGTGCTCGACCGCCGGCCGGCCTGCGCGCGCGTCATCGCGGAACCCGATCTGCGCAACACCCCCTCCGTCGCCGCTTTCCTCGCCGGGGGTTTCCGGTTCTCCGCCGAGGTGGAGCTGCCCGGCAAACGGGCGGCTCTGATGATCCGCGACCGTGCCGTGAGACACCTCCTCTGACCGCCTGGCCGCCTTTCCGCAGCCTGACCTTCCGGGCCCCTTCGAGACCTCCGCCGACCCCTGTCCGCCGCCGCACTGTCCCCCGCAGAGGAGCACCGACCTTGCCCATCCCGCCCCCGCTCCGAGGCACCGGCTGGCAGCTCGCCGCCCGCCGCATGCTGGCCAAGATGCTCGCCGAGTACGCGTACGAAGCCGTCATCACCCCGGAGCCGGACCCGGATGGCGAAGCCGACCTCGACGCCGGCTCCGGTTCCCCCTCTGGTTCCAGCTCCGGGACCGGTTCGGGGGCCGGCTGGTCGCCCTACCGGCTGGTGCTGCGCGACGACGTCGTCTATCGGTTCCGCGCCCGCCGCGGCGCCTACGGCAGCTGGTACGTGGACGCCGGCTCCATCACGCCCACCGGCGACCCGCTGCACTTCCTCGCCCAGGGACACGACACCGTGCTGGACCTGCCGGGCGACACCACGGGACATCTGATCCGCGAACTCCTGGCGACCCTGGCGGCCGATGTCCGGCTCGACGCCTCCGCCGTCACCGCCGCCGAGCTCGCCGCACTCGACTACGCCGACCTCGAAGGCCACCAGACCGGCCACCCCTGGCTCGTCGCCAACAAGGGCCGGCTCGGCTTCTCCGCCGCCGACTCCGCCTCATGGGCTCCCGAAGCCCGCCGGCACCACCGCCTTCCCTGGATCGCCGTCCACCGCGACCTCGCCCGGTACCGGGGCGTCGCCGCCCTCGACACCCCCGACCGGCTCTACGCCGAAGAACTCCCCCCGGACGTCCGCGCCGCCTTCGCCCGCACCGTCACCGACCAGGGGCGCGACCCCGCCGATTACCTCCTGCTGCCCGTCCACCCCTGGCAGTGGGAGGAGACCATCGCACCCCTTTTCGCCGCTCATCTCGCCGACGGTTCCATCCTGCCCCTCGGCACTGACAACGACCTTCGGCTGCCCCAGCAGTCGATCCGGACCTTCCTCAACACCAGCCGCCCGGAACGCCGCACGGTCAAACTGCCGCTGTCCGTCCTCAACACCCTCGTCTGGCGCGGGCTGCCCACCGAGCGCACCCTCGCCGCCCCCGCGGTCACCGCCTGGGTGCACGGACTGCGGGACGCCGACCCGTTCCTGCGCGACGAGACCCGGGTGATCCTGCTCGGCGAGGTCGCCTCGATCACCGTCGAACACCCGCTGTACGACCGGCTCCCGGGGGTGCCCTACCAGTACCGCGAACTCCTCGGCTGTATCTGGCGCGAGCCGCTCACCGGCCGGCTCGGCCCCGGCGAGCGGGCCCGTACGCTCGCGGCGCTGCTGCACACCGACCCGGAAGGGCGCGCCTTCACCGCGGAGCTCGTCGAACGCTCCGGGCTGGCGCCGCGCGTCTGGCTGCGGCACCTGTTCGCGGCCCTGCTGCCCCCGCTGCTGCACTTCCTGTACCAGTACGGGACGGTCTTCTCCCCGCACGGCGAGAACGCCATCGTCGTCTTCGACGAGCACGACATTCCCGTCCGGCTCGCCGTCAAGGACTTCGTCGACGACATCAACGTCTCCGCGGAAGCGCTGCCGGAACACGGGCCGATGCCGGCGGACGTCCGCGCCGTGCTGCTCACCGAACCCCCCGCCTTCCTCACCCAGTTCATCCACTCCGGGCTCTTCATCGGGGTGTTCCGGTACCTCGCGCCGCTGTGCGAGGACCAGCTGGGCGTCCCGGAGGGCGATTTCTGGGGGCTGGTCCGCGAGACGGTCCTGCGGCACCAGGACCGCTTCCCCGAGCTGAAGGAGCGCTTCGCGACCTTCGACCTGCTCACCCCGCGGATCGACCGGCTGTGCCTCAACCGCAACCGGCTGTACCTCGACGGCTACCGGGACCGTCCCGACCGCCCGCACGCCGCCGTCCACGGCACCGTCCGCAACCCCCTGAGCGGCCCCTGACCCGGCTGCGTCCGGGTGGCGATACCGTGACGGGAGACCACGGGAGACAGAGGCGGGGGCGCAATGCGCGAGGGCGGCGAGGGCCGTGCCGGCGAGGACCACGGCACCAGGGGGCCGTGCCCGGAGTGCGGCCTCGCCGGCGCGGCCGCGGGCCAACTCGTCTGCCGGGGCTGCTACGTACCGTTCGCGCTGATGACGGCGCCCGCGAAGGCCGCCCCGCTGAAGCTGCCGGGCATCACCCGCCGCGACGCGCCCGGCCGTGCGCTGCGGCTCGTCTTCCCCGACGGTGCGGCGGTCGTCGAGCCGGGCGGCCGGATCCGGCTCGGCCGGGATCCGCAGCAGTGCCCGGACGTGCGCTTCCTGGTCGGCCGCGACAACCTGTCCCGGGTGCACGCCAGTGTCGGCGTCGACCCCGACGGCTCCGCCTGGATCACCGACGAGGGCTCGACCAACGGCACCTTCGTGCGCGGCACCCGGATCACCGCCGGAGAGCGGGTGGCACTGCGCCCGGGCGACGCGCTGCGGCTCGCCGCCGATGTCACCGCCCGCGTGGAGTCCTGACCGCCGCGTAGGACGTCACACAGCGCGCCAGCGGATGGTCGGGGCCCAGCGCCGCCTCAGTGCGCGCCGACAGATCCGTCAGCCGGCGGACGACCGTCGCCGCGCCGTTCAGCCCCTCCAGGACCCGTGCCCGGCCGAACAGCGCGGCGAACGCGGCCGGCTCGCCCTCCCCGCCCGACCTGCTCAGCTGCTGGTACAGATTCCAGTAGCAGCGGTCGGCGTCGCCGAAGCGGCCGGCCGCGAGCAGCCGCTCGGCCTCCTCGAGCCGCGACCAGGCGGGGTCCTGCGGTCCGCGGTCCAGCACGGTCGGCGTCCTGGGCAGCTCCGGCCTCGGCGCCGGCAGGGGCGCGGGCGCGGGCCGGACCGCCGCGCGCAGCCGCTCCGCGGTCTCCGCGGCGCCGGCCGGCCGGTCCGCCGGGTTCTTGGCGAGCAGCGCGTGCACCACCTCGGCGAGCGCGGCGGGAACCCCGGGCCGCCGGGCGGTCAGCTGCTCCGGCGCCTCGTGCACATGCTGGTACGCGTAGCCGACGGTGTTCCCCGCCTCGAACGGCGGGGACGCCGCCAGCAGCGCGTAGAGGACACACCCCAGCGAGTACAGGTCGGAGCGGCCGGTCACCTCCTGCCCCAGCGCCTGCTCGGGGGAGAAGTACGGCGGCGACCCCAGGATGGACATCGGCTCGGTGTACCGGGTGACGTTCGCGTCCCGCTCCGTCACCAGCCCGAAATCGCAGATCTTGATGACGCCCCTGGGCAGCAGCATCAGGTTCTCCGGCTTGATGTCCCGGTGGACCAGCCCCTTGCCGTGCGCGTGCTCCAGCCCCGCGCAGATCTGGACGCCGTAGGCCACGACATCGGCGACCGGCAGGGCGCCCCGCTCCAGCAGGACCTGCCGCAGGTCCTTGCCGCGCAGCAGTTCCATCACGATGAACGGTGACCCGGAGTGCTCGCCCGCGTCATGGACGGCGGCCACGTTCGGGTGGCTCAGCCGGGCCGCGGCCGAGGCCTCCCGGCGGAACCGGCCCTGCCGCGCCGACCGCTCGCCGTCCGCCCACTCGGGGCGCAGCGTCAGTACCTTGACCGCCACCTGCCGGCCCAGCGCCTGGTCGCACGCCGAGTACACCTGCCCGAAGCCGCCGCCACCCAGCGCGACCTCCAGCCGGTACCGGCCGTTGAGAACCGTTCCGACGCCGATTTCCCCGGCCAACTCGAACGACATGGGCCAGAAGTTAGCACCGGAGGCCGCATTCCGTGCGGTGAACGATCACCGCATCCCGGGTCGGGACCGCGTTGTCAGTGCGCCCCCTTAGGCTGGTTTCCCTATGACGAAGCCCGCCCTCACCGAACTCCTCCACGCAGCCGTCACCGCGGTCGGCGGCGTGGAGCGCCCCGGCCAGGTCACGATGGCCCAGGCCGTCGAGACCGCCGTGGACGACAGCGCCCATCTGCTCGTCCAGGCCGGCACCGGCACCGGAAAGTCCCTCGGCTATCTGGTGCCCGCCCTCGCCCACGGCGAGCGGGTGGTGGTCGCGACCGCCACCCTCGCCCTGCAGCGGCAGCTGGTCGAGCGCGACCTGCCGCGTACCGTCCAGGCGCTGAAGCCGCTGCTGCGCCGCGAGCCGCAGTTCGCCATGCTCAAGGGCCGGTCGAACTATCTCTGTCTGCACCGCCTGCACGAAGGGGTGCCGCAGGAAGAGGAGGACGGTCTCTTCGACGTCTTCGAAGCCGCGGCGCCCACCAGCAAGCTCGGCAAGGACCTGCTCCGGCTGCGCGACTGGGCGGACGAGACCGAGACCGGCGACCGGGACGGCCTCACCCCGGGCGTCTCCGACAAGGCCTGGTCGCAGATCTCCGTCACCTCGCGCGAATGCCTCGGCGCCACGAAGTGCGCCTATGGCGCGGAGTGCTTCGCCGAGGCGGCCCGCGAGCGCGCCAAGCTCGCGGACGTGGTGGTCACCAACCACGCCCTGCTGGCCATCGACGCCATCGAGGGCGCGCCGGTGCTGCCCAGCCACGAGGTCCTGATCGTGGACGAGGCCCATGAGCTGGTCTCCCGCGTCACGGGCGTCGCGACCGGCGAGATCAGCCCCGGCAGCGTCAACCGTGCCGTCCGGCGGGCCGCCAAGCTCGTCAACGAGAAGGCCGCCGACGCGCTGCTGAGCGCTTCCGAGGGCTTCGAGCGGCTGATGGAACTGGCACTGCCCGGCCGGCTGGAGGAGATCCCGGAGGATCTCGGCTACGCGCTGGCGGCGCTGCGCGACGCCTGCCGTCAGGTGATCACCGCGATCGGCGAGACCCGCGACAAGGCGGTCCAGGACGAGAACGCGGTGCGCAAGCAGGCGCTCGCCTCGGTCGAGCACGTGCACGAGGTCGCCGAGCGCATCGTGCAGGGCTCCGAGTACGACGTGGTCTGGTGCGAGAGCCACGACCGGTTCGGCGCCTCGCTGCGCGTCGCTCCGCTCAGCGTCTCCGGGCTGCTGCGCGAGAAGCTCTTCACGGAACGTTCCGTGGTGCTCACCTCCGCCACCCTCAAGCTCGGCGGCGACTTCAACGGGGTCGCCGCCTCGCTCGGCCTGGCCCCTGAGGGCGTCGAGGGCGAGGACGTGCCGCCGTGGAAGGGCATCGATGTCGGCTCGCCGTTCGACTACCCCAAGCAGGGGATCCTCTACGTCGCCAAGCACCTCGCCCAGCCGGGCCGGGACAGCCGCCGCGAGGACATGCTCGATGAACTCGCCGAGCTGATCCAGGCCGCGGGGGGTCGCACGCTGGGGCTGTTCTCCTCGATGCGGGGTGCCCAGGCGGCGGCCGAGGACCTGCGGGGCCGGCTCGACAACCCCATCCTGCTGCAGGGCGAGGAGACGCTCGGGGAGCTGATCCGCACCTTCTCCGAGGACGCGGCCACCTGTCTGTTCGGCACGCTCTCGCTCTGGCAGGGCGTGGACGTGCCGGGGGTGAACTGCCAGCTGGTGGTGATGGACCGGATCCCGTTCCCGCGCCCGGACGATCCGCTGATGAGCGCGCGGCAGAAGGCCGTCGAGGAGCGCGGTGGGAACGGCTTCATGTCGGTGGCCGCCACGCACGCGGCGCTGCTGATGGCGCAGGGCGCCGGCCGGCTGATCCGGGCCTCGGGCGACCGGGGCGTCGTCGCCGTCCTGGACCCGCGGCTCGCGACCGCGCGGTACGGCAGTTTCCTGCGGGCCGGTATGCCGGACCTCTGGTACACCACCGACCGCAACCAGGTGCGCCGCTCGCTGGCGGCCATCGACGCGACGGCGAACGCCATCGCCGAGACCGAGGAAGCCGTCGCCGAGGAAGCCGCGGTGGTGGCTGAGGAGATGGTGACCGAGGAGGCGGTGACTGAGGAGGCGGCCGAGGCGGCGGCGGTCGAGGCGGCGGAAGTACCCGCCACCGGTTGAGCCCTGGGCACGGACATGGCAGGGCCCCGGAACCGGCGCAGAGGTTCCGGGGCCCGGTCGGGAGGGGTCGTTCAGACCCGGCGCAGTACCGCCACCACCTTGCCGAGGATCGTCGCCTCGTCACCGGGGATGGGCTGGTAAGCGGCATTGTGCGGGAGCAGCCAGACATGGCCGTCCTCGCGCTTGAAGCGCTTGACGGTCGCCTCGCCGTCGAGCATGGCGGCGACGATGTCGCCGTTCTCGGCGACGGGCTGACGGCGGACGGTGACCCAGTCCCCGTCGACGATGGCGGCCTCGATCATCGAGTCGCCGACCACCTTGAGGACGAACAGCTCGCCGTCACCCACCAGCTGGCGGGGAAGCGGGAAGACGTCCTCGACCGATTCCTCGGCGAGGATCGGACCGCCGGCGGCGATCCGGCCGACGAGCGGCACGTACGACGCGGACGGCTTGCCGGTGGTGTCGGTCGGCTGCGAGTGCGTGGCGTCGGAGCCGCGGACCTCGTAGGCGCGCGGGCGGTGCGGGTCGCGGCGCAGGAATCCCTTGCGCTCCAGTGCCATCAGCTGATGGGCGACCGAGGAGGTGCTGGACAGCCCGACGGCCTGGCCGATCTCCCGCATGGACGGCGGGTAGCCACGGCGCTGGACCGAATCGCGGATCACTTCGATGACCCGGCGCTGGCGGTCGGTGAGGCCGGAGCTGTCCGCGCGGATCCCGGGCGGCCGGCCGGGGAGCGAGCGGGTGGGCTTGGGCGTTTCGTCGTTCATCGCATCCATCGGGCTGAGCCGATCCTGGGAGCGGTCCTGGGCGGTCAATGCTGCGGTGTCTGCGGTGGTGGTCACGGCGGCCCCTCTCGAGATGTTCTCCCTGTGACAGACGCTTCGCAGACTGCCCGGCGGCAAGGTCTCCACGTCCTACGACCGCACCAAGTGCGCGCGGTCGGCCCGCTCAGCTGTCGCGGACAGTTAGTACAACGGTAGTGGGTTTCGAAAGGTTGCGCCAAACACACGTTCGAGTGAAATTTTGTAAATCACCTGACGTGATCAAGGTATCGGGTGTATTGGCCGAACGGTCATTCGATTCCCTGCGGGGGCCGGGATCGCCGGCGGGCCGCGCCCCCAGTGTCGCACCGTCGTCCGCCCGCCACGCCGAGGCGCGGCGTCGCGTAAGCTCCGACGCGCCGCGCCGCGGCGACACGCGGAATGTCGGGCTTGGGGCTCTGGCACCAGATCTAGTGGTTAAGTATGTGCCAGCCACCCACCAGTAGTGGTCCCAGTGGGTCAACCCCTCAGGGGATCGCCTATGCTTGGGGCTGTTCCCAGGGGTTGAGACCAGACCCCGGGAGCGTCATCGTCGTGCGCTCAGCCGCCGGTACGGGCTGAATGAAGGAGGGGATAGGGAACATGCACTGCCCCTTCTGCAGACACCCCGACAGCCGTGTGGTCGACAGCCGCACCACGGACGACGGCACCTCGATCCGGCGCCGTCGGCAGTGCCCCGACTGCGGCCGCCGCTTCACCACGGTGGAGACGGCGTCCCTGATGGTGATCAAGCGCAGCGGCGTCACGGAACCTTTCAGCAGGAACAAGGTCATCGCGGGCGTCCGCAAGGCGTGCCAGGGCCGCCCCGTCACCGAGGACGCGCTCGCCCAGCTCGGGCAGCGGGTCGAGGAGGCGGTCAGGGCGACCGGCAGTGCCGAGCTCTCGACCCACGACGTCGGTCTGGCCATACTCGGCCCCCTGCAGGATCTCGACCTGGTCGCGTACCTGCGCTTCGCCTCGGTCTACCGGGCCTTCGACTCGCTCGAGGACTTCGAGGCCGCCATCGTCGAGCTGCGCGAGCAGCTCCCACCCACGAACCTTCGCGGGCTCGACGAGGACCTCGGGGTCCCCGCGCCCGCCCCCGCCGCTGACTGACCGAGCGACGGCCGATCAGCGGCAGTACCCACAGATTTGCCGAGGCGCGCTGCGCCGAGGCGTAGGACAACGAACCGTGCGGCGGGATGATCCGCGCACTTCTAGGCGTTTTGCCTGTATTGGGAGGCGGCACATGACTGAGACGACGAACGGCGCGGCACGAGGATCCCGGACCAAGGGATCCAAGGGTGGCAAGGGCCTGCGCATCGAACGCATCCACACCACCCCGGGCGTGCACCCGTACGACGAGGTGGTCTGGCAGCACCGCGACGTCGTCATGACCAACTGGCGCGACGGCTCGATCAACTTCGAGCAGCGTGGCGTCGAGTTCCCCGACTCCTGGTCGGTGAACGCGGTCAACATCGTCACCAGCAAGTACTTCCGCGGCGCGGTCGGCAGCCCGACCCGCGAGTCGAGCCTGAAGCAGCTCATCGACCGCGTGGTGAAGTCCTACCGCAAGGGCGGCGAGGACAACGGGTACTTCGCCTCCCCGGCCGACGCGGAGATCTTCGACCACGAGCTGACCTACGCCCTGCTGCACCAGGTGTTCAGCTTCAACTCGCCGGTCTGGTTCAACGTCGGTACCGCCCAGCCGCAGCAGGTCTCCGCCTGCTTCATCCTCTCCGTCGACGACTCGATGGACTCGATCCTGGACTGGTACAAGGAAGAGGGGATGATCTTCAAGGGCGGCTCGGGCGCCGGCCTGAACCTCTCCCGCATCCGCTCCTCCAAGGAGCTGCTCTCCTCCGGCGGCAACGCTTCCGGCCCGGTCTCCTTCATGCGCGGCGCCGACGCGTCCGCCGGCACCATCAAGTCGGGCGGCGCCACCCGCCGCGCCGCCAAGATGGTCGTCCTGGACGTCGACCACCCGGACGTCGAGGCCTTCATCGAGACCAAGGTGAAGGAGGAGGAGAAGATCCGCGCCCTGCGCGACGCGGGCTTCGACATGGACCTGGGCGGCGACGACATCACGTCCGTCCAGTACCAGAACGCCAACAACAGCGTCCGCGTGAACGACGAGTTCATGAACGCCGTCGAGAGCGGCGCGAAGTTCGGCCTGCGCGCCCGGATGACCGGCGAGATCATCGAAGAGGTCGACGCCAAGTCCCTCTTCACCAAGATGGCCGAAGCCGCCTGGGCCTGCGCCGACCCCGGCATCCAGTACGACGACACCATCAACCACTGGCACACCTCGCCGGAGACGGGCCGCATCACCGCCTCCAACCCGTGCAGCGAGTACATGCACCTGGACAACTCGTCCTGCAACCTCGCCTCGCTGAACCTCATGAAGTTCCTGCGTGACGACGACAAGGGCAACCAGTCGTTCGACGCGGACCGCTTCGCGAAGGTCGTCGAGCTGGTCATCACCGCGATGGACATCTCCATCTGCTTCGCCGACTTCCCCACCGAGAAGATCGGCGAGACCACCCGCGCCTTCCGCCAGCTGGGCATCGGCTACGCCAACCTCGGCGCCCTGCTGATGGCCACCGGCCACGCGTACGACAGCGACGGCGGCCGCGCGCTCGCCGGCGCCATCACCTCGCTGATGACCGGCACCTCGTACAAGCGGTCCGCCGAGCTCGCCGCGGTCGTCGGCCCGTACGACGGCTACGCCCGCAACGCCGACGCCCACAAGCGCGTCATGAAGCAGCATTCGGACGCCAACGCGGTGGCCAAGCGCACCGACGACCTGGACGTCCCGGTCTGGGCCGCGGCCACCGAGGCCTGGCAGGACGTGCTCCGCCTCGGCGAGAAGAACGGTTTCCGTAACGCGCAGGCCTCCGTGCTCGCGCCGACCGGCACCATCGGCCTGATGATGGACTGCGACACCACGGGCGTCGAGCCCGACCTGGCGCTCGTCAAGTTCAAGAAGCTCGTCGGCGGCGGCTCCATGCAGATCGTCAACGGCACCGTCCCGCAGGCGCTGCGCCGCCTCGGCTACCAGCCGGAGCAGGTCGACGCGATCGTCGCCCACATCGGCGAGCACGGCAACGTGGTCGACGCCCCGGCGCTCAAGACCGAGCACTACTCGGTCTTCGACTGCGCCATGGGCGAGCGGTCCATCTCGGCCATGGGCCACGTGCGCATGATGGCGGCGGCCCAGCCGTTCCTGTCCGGCGCGATCAGCAAGACGGTCAACGTGCCCGAGACGGCCACCGTCGAGCAGATCGAAGAGGTCTACTTCGAGGGCTGGAAGCTCGGCCTGAAGGCGCTCGCGATCTACCGCGACAACTGCAAGGTCGGCCAGCCGCTCTCCGCGAAGAAGAAGGAGCCGGTCGCCGAGGTCGTCGTCCCGGCCGAGGTCCAGAAGGTCGTCGAGTACCGCCCGGTCCGCAAGCGCCTCCCGAAGGGCCGTCCGGGGATCACCACCTCGTTCACCGTCGGCGGCGCCGAGGGCTACATGACCGCCAACTCCTACCCGGACGACGGTCTGGGCGAGGTCTTCCTCAAGATGTCCAAGCAGGGTTCGACCCTCGCGGGCATGATGGACGCCTTCTCCATCGCGGTGTCGGTGGGCATGCAGTACGGCGTGCCGCTGGAGACCTACGTCTCCAAGTTCACCAACATGCGCTTCGAGCCGGCCGGTCTGACCGACGACCCGGACGTGCGGATGGCGCAGTCGATCGTCGACTACATCTTCCGCCGCCTGGCGCTGGACTTCCTGCCGTTCGAGACCCGCTCCGCGCTCGGCATCCACTCGGCCGGCGAGCGTCAGCGCCACCTCGACACCGGCTCCTACGAGCCGGGTGACGACGATGTGGACGTCGAGGGCCTGGCCCAGTCCGCACCGCGCCAGGTGGAGGCTCCCGCCCCGAAGGCGGCGCCGAAGCCGGTCGCCGTCGCCAAGCCGGAGAGCCCGGCCGCCGTGCCGGCCCCGAAGCAGGCGCACAACTCCACGGAGCTGCTGGAGATCCAGCTCGGCCTCAACGCCGACGCCCCGCTCTGCTTCTCCTGCGGCACGAAGATGCGCCGTGCGGGCAGCTGCTACCTGTGCGAGGGCTGCGGCTCGACCAGCGGCTGCAGCTGATCGTGCGCGCGCCGCGGGTGTGAACCGCGGGTGAGGAAGTGAGAGGTCCGGTGCCGACGGGAGTCGGCGCCGGACCTTTTCCGTGCCGGGGGTGACGGGTCCGGCGTCCGCGTCCTGGCCGGGAATAGCTGTGATCTTGGCGGACTTGTCATCGGTGACGACACCGGGGCGGTGTCGCGGGCGGGGTGCCCGTACGGTGTGCTGCCCACCGTTTCCGCTGATGACAGGGGGTAGTTGCGATGACCGAGCTGGACATCCATTACGTGGGCGGGCCGACCGCGGTGATCGGGATCGGGGGTCTGCGGCTGCTCACCGACCCGACGTTCGACGCGCCGGGGGAGTACCCGATGGGCAACCGGGCGCTGGTGAAGACCACCGGCCCCGCGGTCGCCGCGGACGCGGTCGGGGCCGTCGACGCCGTGCTGCTCTCGCACGACCAGCACCCGGACAACCTCGACACCTCGGGGCGGGCGTACCTCGCGAGTGTGCCGCTGACCCTGTCCACCGGTTCGGCGCTCGGGCGGATCGGCGGAAACGTCACCGCACTGCCGAACTGGGAGCACACCGAGCTGACCCGCCCCGACGGGGGAACCCTGCGTATCACCGGGGTGCCGGCGCAGCACGGGCCGGACGGCAGTGAGCCCGTCGTCGGCGAGGTCACCGGATTCGTTCTCTCGGGCGAGGGCCTGCCGACGGTCTACGTGAGCGGGGACAACGCGTCACTGAAGGTCGTACGGGACATCGCGGAGCGGTTCGGGCCGTTCGATGTCGCGGTGCTGTTCGCCGGTGCCGCGCAGACCCCGCTGCTTCCGGGCGCCGATCTGACGCTCGGCAGCGTCCACGCCGCCGAGGCGGCGGAGATCCTCGGCGCGCGGCAGGTCGTACCGCTGCACTTCGAGCACTGGGGGCACCTCACGCAGAACGGCGACACCCTCGTGGACGCCTTCGAGCGGGCGGGGATCAGCGACCGCCTGCATCTGCTGAAGCCCGGGGAGCGCTTCGAGTCCGGGACCGCCCGATGACGGCGACCCCGGCGGGGCCGGTGGCGGAGCGGGAGTCGGCGGCCGGATCCGGTGCGGAGTCCGTCTGGAGCGGTGACCAGCTCGACCTGGACGCCTATCTGGCGCGGACCGGGTACACGGGCGGTCTGGACCCGACGGCGGAGACGCTGCGGGGACTGCACCGCGCGCACACCGCCGCGATTCCGTTCGAGAACTTGGAAGTCGCGCTGGAGCGCGAGGTCCGCCTCGACCTGGACAGCGTGCAGCGCAAGCTCGTCACGGAGCGCCGCGGCGGCTACTGCTACGAACAGAACTCCCTCTTCGCCGCGGTGCTCGAACGGCTGGGCTTCGTCTTCACGGCGCACGGCGCCAGGGTCCGTACGGCCGGCCCGACGCTGCGGCCCATCACGCACGTCCTGCTGCGGGTCGTCGTGGACGGCGCGGAATGGATCGCGGACACCGGCTTCGGCGGCCCGGGAACGCTGGAGCCGGTCGAGGTGCGGGTGGGCACCCCGACGTGGCAGGGCGGCTGGGCCTACGAGGTCGCCGAGGAAGCGGGCGGCGTGCGCGTGCTGCGCTCGCTCGGCGCGCGGGGCTGGTCGGACCTGTACGCGTTCGCCCCGAATCCGCTGTACCCGGTGGACGTCGTCATCCTGAACCACTTCACGTCGACGCACCCGCTGTCCCGGTTCACCGGCCAGCTCGTGGTGCAGCGGGTGACGCCGCAGGCGCGGTACTCCCTGGTGCGGGACGAGTTGACGGTGACGCGCGCGGGTGCGGCGGACGGCGCGGAGGAGCGGCGGAAGGTGCCGACAGGGGAACTGGCCGAGGTACTGGAGAGCACCTTCGGCCTCGTCCTCGCCGCCGCCGACACCGAACGGCTGGGACGCCTGCACGATCCGGCCCGCTAGAGGTACGGGTCGGGAGCGGGACGCGGTCCGCCTCAGCCGCGCACCGCGGCTCGGCTCAGTAGGACTGCAACTCGACGAGGGTCCCGTCCGGCGTTCGCAGGTGCGCCGTACGGAGGCCGGGTCCCCAGGCCGGCCGGTCCTGGGGATCCGCGACGATCTCGGCGCCGTGCGCGACGAGGCACGGCGCGGCGTCGTCCACGCTGTCCACCCGGAAGACGAGCATCGAGGCGTCCTGCCCGGCGGGCCGGGCCGGCAGGGCTCCGGTGCCGACCACCGCCGCGACGGCGGCGCGGGAGAACAGGACGAGGACACCCTCGCCGTTCAGGTCCCAGTTGGCGTATCCGGCCTCCGGGATGACCTTCACGGGCTCGATGCCCAGGAGGTCACGGAGCGCGGCGGTCCAGAATTCGGCGGCGGTGGCGAAGTCCTCCACAAGGAGGCGGGGATGGAGAGCGTCCATGGATCGATCCTATTCGCCACCCCGGCAGGGGAATTGAGCGGGTGAGCGGGCGCGGGAGGGGTCCTCGTCGGACTTAGGATGGCGCGGTGCTGGTGAAGTGGATTCGCTGTGGGGTCGTGGACCGGGCGGGGTTCGAACGGGGGCAGCGGAAGTGGGCGGGGCTGCGGGGACAGCCGGGATTCCGGGGGCAGGGCGGCGGCTGGAGCCGCGCGCAGCCGGGCGTGGCGCACCTTTTCGCGTTCTGGGACAGCAGGGCGGCGTACGAGGCCTTCATGACGGGCGGCGCGCACGACCAGCTCGCGGGGTCGCAGGCCGATTCGTACGAGAACCTCGGGGTGCTGCTCTTCGAGCACCTGATGGACGTGCGGGTGGGCTTCGAGGCGCGCTTCGCCGACGTCGATCTGCTGCGTGTCGCGCATTCGAGGGTGCGGCCAGGACGCGGCGAGCACTTCGTCGAGATGCAGAAGAAGGTGTGGAACCCGGCGATGGCCGGGTCGCCCGGACTGCTGCGCGGGGCCTTCGCCGAGGGGTCGGACAGCGACTTCCTGGTGCTGTCCCTGTGGATCTCGGCGAACGAGCGCGGCAAGTACCGCCCCGCCGCGATGACGAGGCTGGGGGAGCGCACCGAGCTGGAGGCCGATGTGGTCTCGGTGGCAGGCGACGTCGTGGACATCGTGCAGGCGTGGACGGTGTGACGGGGCCGCCGGCGGCCGGGAGCGCCCTGGGGGGCGCGTCGGCCGCGGAGGCCGTACCGGCGCGCCCGGGCTCCGTCCCGGGAATAGGCTGATCAGTATGGGCAGACCTCGCCACATCGTGCTGATCCGGCACGGAGAGTCTCAGGGCAATGCCGACGACACCATCTACCAGAGGGTGCCGGACCATGCTCTTGAGCTCACCGCGACCGGTCGCCGCCAGGCCGCGTCCGCGGGGGAGAACCTGCGGGCGCTGTTCGGCGACGAACCGGTCCAGGCGTTCGTGTCGCCCTACCGCCGCACCTGGCAGACCTTCCGCGGGCTGGACCTCGATCCGTCGCTGACCCACGCGATGGAGGAGCCGCGGCTCCGGGAGCAGGACTGGGGGAACTGGCAGGACGTCGAGGACGTGCAGCGGCAGCGCAAGGCCAGGGACGCCTACGGGCACTTCTTCTACCGCTTCGCGCAGGGCGAGTCCGGGGCCGATGTGTACGACCGGGTGGGTGCGTTCCTGGAGACCCTCTACCGGGCCTTCGACAAGCCGGACTTCCCGCCGAACGTCCTGCTGGTCACCCATGGACTGACCATGCGGCTGTTCTGCATGCGGTGGTTCCACTGGACGGTTGAGGAGTTCGAGTCGCTGTCCAACCCGGGCAACGCCGAGAGCCGCACCCTGCTCATCGGACCCTCCGGCCGCTACACCCTCGACCGCCCGTTCGCGCGGTGGCGGTTTCCCGACCCCCTGGTGGGCGAAGGATTCCGCAGGTGAGTTTGCGCACAGGGTGATTGACCGGGATCAGGCACGATGTCAGAGTTTCCGACGCGATGACCGCTCACCCTGTTGACTCCGAAAACACCTCCCGCGCCCTGGCAAGTCTGCGCGGGCTGGCCGTCGGCGATGCCCTCGGCTCCCAGTTCTTCGTCCCTTCCAACTACCAGGCCCTCCAGAACGGCGGGCTGCCGCCCGGTGTCTGGCAGTGGACCGACGACACCGAGATGGCCTGCTCCGTGCTGGCCGTGCTGGCCGCCCACGGCCGCATCGACCAGGACGCCCTGGCGATGTCCTTCGCGGAGCACCATGACTTCGACCGCGGCTACGGCCCGGCCGTGAACCGCATGCTGCGCCTCATCCGGCAGGAGGGCGCCGACTGGCGTGAGCTGGCCGCGGGCCTGTTCAACGGCCAGGGCTCGTGGGGCAACGGCGCCGCCATGCGGGTCGCCCCGCTGGGCGCCTGGTACGCGGGCGACGCCGAGCAGGCGACGCACCAGGCCGAGATCTCGGCGTACACCACCCACCAGCACCGTGAGGCCGTGGTCGGCGCGATGGCCGTCGCGGCCATGGCGGCGCTGGTCGCCGACCCGGACGGCCCGAAGGACCCCTCGGCGCTGCTCGGCGCGGTGCTGGACCTGGTGCCGACCAGCGCGGTGAAGGCCGGCATACGGCGCGCGCGCGACATGCTCGACTACGCGGACGTGGCGACGGTGGCGGCGGTGCTCGGCTGCGGCCGGCGCACCAGCGCGCACGACACCGTGCCGTTCGCGCTGTGGTCGGCGGCCCGGCACCTGGACGACTACCAGCAGGCGTTCTGGACGACGGCCAAGGCGGGCGGTGACGTCGACACCACCTGTGCGATCGTCGGCGGGATCATCGCCTCACGGCCGACCGGGCAGCCGCCGGCCGAGTGGCTGGAGCGCACCGAACCGCTTCCGCCGTGGGTCGCGGCGCCCGCGGAGGCCTGAGACCCGGCGGACCGCGTCAGCCCACTGCCGCTCCGCCGCTCGGCCGCCCGCACCGGGCCGGGCGGCGGCGCGGCGTCAGGCCGCCGGTGCGGCGGACTTCCCGCTGAGCGCTTCCAGGTCGCTCCTGCGCACCCGCACCACGAACAGCGCGGTCAGCACCGCCAGGACGACGAAGCCGACGGCGGCCATGAAGGCCGTGGATATGCCCTGGGAGAGCACGTCGTGCCCCCAGGGGGCGGGCAGCTCATGGGTCTTCGCGAACTCGGCCTTCTGCTGCGGGGTGGCCTTGGCGAGGAAGTCCGGCAGCTGGTCGCCGAACTCGTTCCGGCTCGCCGTGCCGAAGACGGTGACCAGGATCGACAGCCCGAGCGAGCCACCGACCTGCTGGGTGGCGTTGAGGAGCCCGGACGCGGCGCCCGCCTCGTGCTGGGCCACCCCGGAGACGGCGGTCAGGGTGAGCGTCACGAAGTTCAGCCCCATGCCGAAGCCGAAGAGCACCATGGGGCCGAGCACCCCGCCGGGATAGCCGCTGCCCGGCTCGAGCCGGGTGAGCCAGGCCATGCCGGCGCCGGTCAGCAGGGTGCCGGTGACGAGGAACGGTTTCGGGCCGAGCACGGGCAGCAGCCGCGTCGAGAGGCCGGCACCGGTCACGATCGCGACGGTGATCGGGAGGAACGCGAGGCCGGAGTCGATCGGGCTGTAGCCGAGGACGTTCTGCACGAACAGGACGATGAAGAAGAACATGCCGAACATCGCCGCGGCCAGACTCAGCATGATCACGTAGGTGCCGGAGCGGTTGCGGTCGGCGAACATCCGCAGCGGCGTGATCGGATCGGCGGCCCGCCGCTCGACCACCACGAACAGGGTCAGCAGCACGACGGCCGCCCCGAAGGCGGCGAGCGTCACCGAATCCTTCCAGCCGGAGTCGGCGGCCCGGATGAAGCCGTACACGAGCGACGCCATACCGCCCGTGGAGGTGATGGCGCCGAGAATGTCGAAGCGCCCGGTCTGCCGGTCGGACTCGTTGATGAACAGCGGTGCGAGGAAGGCGATCAGCAGGCCGATGGGCACATTGACGAAGAGCACCCAGCGCCAGTCGAGCCATTGGGTGAGCATGCCGCCGGCGAGCAGGCCGATGGCGCCGCCGCCCGCGGAGACGGCGGCGAACACGCCGAACGCCTGGTTGCGTTCCGGGCCTTCGGGAAACGTGCTGGTGATCAGGGCCAGCGAGGTGGGTGAGGCGATGGCGCCGCCGACGCCCTGCAGCGAGCGGGCCGCGAGCAGCTGCCAGGGTTCCTGGGCGAAGCCGCCGAGCAGGGACGCGAGCGAGAACAGCAGGATGCCGAAGACGAACACCCGACGCCGGCCGAGGATGTCGCCCGCCCGGCCGCCGAGCAGCAACAGGCCGCCGAAGGTGAGGGTGTAGGCGTTGAGCACCCAGGACAGATCTGTGGTGGAGAAGGACAGTGCGTCCTTGATGTGGGGAAGTGCGATGTTCACAATCGTGGCATCGAGGACCACCATGAGCTGACAGGCGGCGATGACTGCGAGAGCGATACCGGGTCGTCCCTCGCGCCGGGCGGTGCCGGGCGGGCGCGATACGTGTACTTGAGAGGTCGTCACAGATGATCCCCCATCAGTGATTTAGTGAACGACACCGTTCACTATATGCTTCAACGGAGGTTTGTCGATGGGTACTTCGCAGCGAATCCGGTCGGGGGCACCGGTTCTGCCGCGCCGCCGCGGGTCGGTTCTGGAACGCGCGATCCTCGACGCGGCTCTGGAACAGCTGGGTGCCGTCGGCTGGGCCGGGATGACCATGGAGGGCGTCGCGGCGCGCGCCCAGACGGGCAAGGCGGCGCTCTACCGCCGCTGGCCGTCGAAGGAGGCGCTGGTCGCCGACGCGCTGCGGCTCGGGCTGCCGCAGATCGGCGCCCCGCCGGACCTGGGCACCCTCCGGGAGGACCTGCTGTGCCTCGTGATGCGGATGCGCGAGGCGATGTACTCCCAGGGCGGCATCGCGCTGCGGGCCGTTCTGGACGAGTGCGACCACGCCGCCGCCCAGCCGTTCGTCGACCTGATCATCCAGGGCGTGATCGAACCGGGGAAGGAACTCATCCTGGACGTGGTGCGGCGCGGGATCACCCGCGGCACGGTGCGCGCCGACGCCACCGCGGCCATCGTCGCCGACGTGGCGCCCGCCCTGATGATGTACCGCGCCAAGATCGGCGACCACCGGATCGGCGAGCAGGACATGGCCGATCTGGTCGATCATGTGATGCTCCCGCTGCTCCGCCCCTGACAGGGGAGTACCCTGGTCCCCGCCATGCCGTATGAACCTCCCACCCACAGCGTCGAACGCTCCCTGCGCGCCACCCTCGGGGCGAAGATCGTCGCCGGCGTCGACGAAGTGGGCCGCGGTGCCTGGGCCGGGCCCGTCACCGTCTGTGCGGCCGTCACCGGTCTGCGCCGGGCGCCCGAAGGCCTCACCGACTCCAAGCTGATCCCCGCCCCGCGCCGCGCCCCGATGGCCGCGCTGCTGGCCGACTGGGTGACGTCCTACGCCCTCGGCCACGCGAGCGTCGAGGAGGTCGACACCCTCGGCATGACCGCCTCCCTGCGACTGGCGGCGGTCCGCGCGCTCGAAGGACTGCCGGAGCGCCCGGACGCGGTGATCCTGGACGGCAAGCACGACTACCTCGGCGGGCCCTGGCGGGTGCGCACCGTCATCAAGGGCGATCAGTCCTGTGTCTCGGTGGCCGCGGCCTCGGTGATCGCCAAGGTGCACCGCGACGCCGCGATGGCCGAACTGGGCGCGGACCACGCGCCGTTCCGCTTCGCCGACAACGCCGGCTACCCCTCGCCCGTACACCGTGCGGCCCTGGAGGAACTCGGCCCCACACCGCACCACCGGCTGTCCTGGTCGTACCTCGACGCGCTGCCGCGCTGGCGGCACCTGAAGAAGGTCCGGGCTCCCGCCGACCCTGGGGAGCAGCTCGGTTTCGATTTTTGACGACCCACCGCTGCGCAATCGCGGCGTATTTGATAGACATCAGCCCATGCCTCTCATCCCCGAGGAGCCTCAGATTCACGAGAGTGTCCCGGGTCCCCGCTCAGCTCCGGCCGCAGGCCGCAGCGCGTCGACCCCCCGTCCTGTCCCCGGTCCCCGTCCTACACCCCGCCCCGGGCCTCCGCGCGCCGGTCACGCGGCCAACGCCGGGCCCGGCCGGCCCGGTCCGGCCCGTGGGCCCGCCCCGACCGCTGCCGCCACCGTGACGGCCACCACCACGGCCACCGCGCCGTCGGTGCCGCGTCCGTCGGCCGGCACCGGGGGCGTCACCACCACCGCGCGGATCCAGCTCATCCCGGCCCCGGCCGACGGCGCGATCGACGCCGCCGACGAGGCGGTCGACCTGCTGCTGGACACCGGCCGCGCGCCCGGAGAGATCCTGGTGCTCACCACGGGCGAGCACCACCCGTGGGCCGCACATGAGTTGTCCTTCGGCGAGACGTCCTACTGGTCGCAGCACGACGCGGGTGACGACGTCTTCTACGCCGGCATCACGGCCGAACGTGCCGTCGGCCGTCAGGTCGTGGTCGTCGCGGTCAACGGCGGAACCGCCGAGGCCGCCGCGCTGGGGCTGCCCACCGCGCTGGCCCGCGCCGGCACCCTGCTGATCGTGTGCGGCGACCCCGGGCTGATCAACGGGGCGGTCGCCGCGAAGGCCTGACCGAAGGCCTGACCGAAGGCCTGGTCAGCGAGCGGCTGTGCGGCGCAGCGCTTCCGGCGCCCCTTGCGGGCGCAGGGTCGCTGCGCCGTCCTGCCGTTCGGTGAAGGGGTGGGAATTCGGGGTGCGGCCACCGCGGTTCTCGCCCAGGACCTGCCAGCCGTCCCGGGTGAGCGTGACGTACGCGCCGCAGCGCAGCCCGTGCAGCATGCACGCGTCGCGCAGGCCCCACATCCACGCGCCGTCCTTTTCGGTCCAGCCGGGAGTGCCGTCCCGGCACAGCAGCAGCACCGCGGTCCGCGCCGGTGCGCGCCGCCGCAGATCGTGCGGGAGCACCCGGCGCAGATGCGCGAGGATCGCATTGCGGTGCTCCCAGCCGTCGACGACCCCGGTACTGCCGGTGAACGAGGCACTCGCTGCGAGCCGGCCCTCCGGTTCGAACACCGCGACCACGGCGGTGACCGGAGTGGGGAGATGCCGGGACTGCAGATCCTTGACGACCTCACGCGGGTTGGCGAGCAGCGGGATTCCCGCGGCCGTCCACTCGGCTGGTTCCAGGCTGCGGGAGAGTCGGGAGGAGGCACGCGTAGTGGTCTCCGGAGCGAAACCGATGGTCACGTTCCTCCCTTCGGTGGACGCACCCGGCGACCGGGGCGCGGGCGCACGCCGGTCAGGGGGCTCGATGAGCCGGTCGGGGATCCAGCGCCAATTCTTCCCCGCATGGCTGCGAGCGGCAACGGGTACTCGAAGCTTCTGACCGGTTATGGACGCCTGCGTCTGATAGATCCTACTCATCGTCTCAAACGTCGATACCCATCACCCCTGCGCGGCCAGGACCAGCGGGAACACCGCGGTCGCGCCCGCCTTGCGCAGCAGTCGAGCCGCGACGGCCAGAGTCCAGCCCGTGTCGGCCAGATCATCCACCAGCAGCACCGGGCCGGGCGTCGCGGCCAGTGTCGCGGCCAGTTCCGGCGGGACGGTGAACGCGCCGTGCAGTGCCCGCAGCCGCTGCGCGCTGTTGCTGCGCGGTACCCGGCCGGGCCCGTCCTCCATCGTGTAAGCGATCTGCCCGAGAAGCGGCATCCGTCCGATCTCGGCGATGCGCGCGCCCAGAGTTCCGATGAGCTGCGGGCGGGTGTGGGACGCGACGGTGACGACGCCGACGGGCCGCTGCGGGGCGTCCGCCTCACCGCTCGCCCACCCGCCATGGCCCTTCGCCCAGTCCGCCAGCACCCGCACCACCGCGTCCGCCGCGTCGCTGGGTACAGCCTGGTCCGGTGCGCCGTCGGCCAGCAGCGGGCGCAGCCGGTTGCCCCATCCGATGTCCGAGAGCCGGCCGAGCGCCCGCCCGGACGCCGCCTGCTCACCGGCCGGGATCCGGCCCTTGAGGTCGAGCCCGATCGCCTGCAGCCCGGTCGGCCACATCTTGCGCGGTTCCACCTCGATGCCGGGGCGGCCGAGCGCCGCCCGCGCCGCGTCCAGCGCCGCGCCGGAGACCTCGATGCCGAACCGGGCACCGGCGCAGTTGTCGCAGCGGCCGCACGGCGCGGCCTCCTCGTCGTCCAGCTGGAGCCGCAGGAACTCCATGCGGCAGCTGGTGGCCGACGCGTAGTCGCGCATCGCCTGCTGCTCGGCTTCACGCTGCCGCGCGACCCACGCGTACCGCTCGGTGTCGTACGCCCACGGCTGCCCGGTGGAGGTCCAGCCGCCGCGCACCCGGTGCACCGCCCCGTCCACGTCCAGGACCTTGAGCATGATCTCCAGCCGGGACCGGCGCAGGTCCACCCGCGCCTCCAGCGCCGGGACGGACACCGGGCGTCCCGCGTCGGCCAGCACCTCCAGGGTGCGGCGCACCTGCTCCTCGGTGGGGAACGCGAGGGACGCGAAGTAGCGCCAGATCGCCTCGTCCTCGCGCCCCGGCAGCAGCAGCACCTCCGCGTGGTCCACCCCGCGCCCGGCGCGGCCCACCTGCTGGTAGTAGGCGATGGGGGAGGACGGCGATCCGACGTGCACGACGAATCCGAGGTCCGGCTTGTCGAACCCCATGCCCAGCGCGGACGTCGCGACCAGCGCCTTGACCCGGTTGGCCAGCAGATCCGCCTCGGCCGCCATGCGGTCGGCGTTCTCCGTCTTGCCCGAGTACGAGGCCACCGGGTACCCGCGCTGCCGCAGGAACGCGGTGATCTCCTCGGCGGCGGCGACCGTGAGGGTGTAGATGATGCCGGAGCCCGGCAGGGTGTCGAGATGATCGGCGAGCCAGGCCAGCCGGTGGGCCGCGTCCGGCAGCCGCAGCACCCCGAGCGACAGGCTCTCGCGCTCCAGCGGCCCGCGGAGCACGAGCGCGCCCTCCTCGCCCGTCCCGGCCGTGCCGGTGCCCAGCTGGTCGGCGACGTCCGCGGTGACCCGGGCGTTGGCGGTGGCGGTGGTGGCCAGCACCGGGACCCCCGGCGGCAGGTCCGCCAGCATAGTGCGCAGCCGCCGGTAGTCGGGACGGAAGTCATGACCCCAGTCGGAGATGCAGTGCGCCTCGTCGACGACCAGCAGCCCGGTCGTCGCCGCGAGCTTGGGCAGCACCTGGTCGCGGAAATCGGGGTTGTTCAGCCGCTCGGGGCTGAC
Source organism: Streptomyces sp. RKAG293 (assembly GCF_023701745.1). NCBI lineage: Bacteria > Bacillati > Actinomycetota > Actinomycetes > Kitasatosporales > Streptomycetaceae > Streptomyces > Streptomyces sp. RKAG293. Next base: position 6,580,459 of record NZ_JAJOZB010000001.1, read on the forward strand.
CAGCAGCACATCCACGTCGCCCGCCGCGACCTCGGCCTCGATGGTGTCCCACTCCTCGGTGTTCGCCGAGTTGATCGTCCGGGCCCGGATTCCGGCCCGTTCCGCGGCCTCGACCTGGTTGCGCATCAGCGCGAGCAGCGGCGAGACGATCACGGTGGGGCCGCCACCGCGCTGGCGCAGCAGCGCGGTGGCCACGAAGTACACCGCGGACTTCCCCCAGCCGGTGCGCTGCACGACCAGCGTCCGGCGGCCGTGCGCCACCAGCGCCTCGACCGCCAGCCACTGGTCCTCGCGCAGCCGGGCGGTGCCGGTGGAGTCACCGACGAGGCGGCTCAGAACGGTGTCGGCCGCGGTACGAAGCGCGGTGGGGGAGTCAGTCATGCCCCCCATGCAACCTGATGCCACCGACAACACGCGAACCGCGCACCGAACCTGTGGACAACTCGGCCCCGAAGTTATCCACAGGTTTTTGGGGGGTCTGGCGGAGATCACCGGCCTGCGGGACCGTCGGGCCATGACACAGCACATCGAATCGCCCCGGTCCGAGAACGATCCCAAGGTCACCCTGCGCAGCCCGGCCGACCTGGCCGACGCCCTGCCGTATCTGATGGGATTCCATCCCAGCGACTCCGTCGTCATGGTCGCCCTGCACGGCGACCACGGCCGCTTCGGCGGCCGGCTGCGCCTGGGAATTCCCGAGGATTCCGCGGAGTGGCCCGAGGTCGCCTCGCAGCTGGCGGACTGTCTGGTGCGGGGCAGCGAGCAGCGCGGTGACCGGGCCGCCTCGATCGTCCTGTTCCTGTGCCAGGACCCGTCGGACACCGAGCGGCCGGCCCAGGTCATGGAGCGCCTGCGGCCGCTGGCGCAGCGGCTGCGCACGGCCTGCGGCGCCCTGGACGTGCCGGTGGTCGAGGCGCTGTGCGTCTCGGCGGGCCGCTGGTGGTCCTACTGCTGCCCCGGCACCGACTGCTGTCCCGCCGACGGCTTCACCATCGCGACCTCGGGCGACTCGGTGATGGCCGCGGCCGCCGCGTACGCCGGCATCAACGTGCGCGGTTCGCTGCGGGACATGGAGTCCCGGCTCGTCCCGTCGGTCACCGAGCGGACCGCCGGGCAGGCACGGGCGCTCGACATGGCCTGCGCCGAACTCGTCCCGCGGATCCTGGACGTGGGCGACTGCGAGGCCGTACGGCACCGGACGCTGACCCTGGTCGGCGCGGCGCTCGAACGCTTCCGCGCCACCCCGGCGGACGGGGACGCGAGCCGCAGTGACCAGCGTGATGACGCGCTGCTCGGCGACGACGAAGCCGCCGAGATCATCCTGGGCCTGCAGGACCGCGCCGCGCGGGACCGGGCGGCGGAGTGGATGGAGCCGCCGCACACCGACCCCGCGCTGCGCCTGTGGCGGGCCCTTGCCCGGCGGTGCGTCGGACCGTACGAGGACCATGCCGCCGCCCCGCTGACCCTGGCCGGCTGGGTCGCCTGGGCCTCCGGGGACGAACCGGAGGCGCGCGTCGCGCTCGGCCGCGCGCTCGACCTCGATCCCGGATACACCTTCGCCCGGCTGCTCCATCACTCGGTGAACGAGGGACTCGACCCCGAGCCGCTGCGCCAGTGCCTGCGCCAGGAGCGGCGGCAGCGGGTGATCGACGCGTCTAAAGCTCGCCGCGGACCAGTCGGATCAGCCGGTCGAGGACCCGGCCGCCGCTCACCCGGAGACCGTCGTGCTCGTACTCGTCGGTGACCCAGGTGCGCAGGCCGCGTACCCCGCGCGCGGTGGCCAGCGAATCGGCGGTGTCGACGTACATGTCGTCGTGGTAGACCGCCGCCGCCACCGGCACCTCGTTGCGGGCCAGCTGAGCCGGGTCGTACAGGTCAGGCCAGCCCTCGCGCAGCGCCAGCCGGTCGGCCGCGGCGCGGAGCGGGACGAGCGCGGGGTCGCCGGTGAACATCCAGGGGTAGATCATCTCGCCGGTGAACAGCACCGGTCCCTGGCCCGCCAGTGCCTTGTCCACGTCGAACTGAGGGAACTCCAGATGCGCGGCCTGCGCCGCCCAGCCGGTGCCCGCGGCCGACACCGAGCGCTGCGCGTAGACCGACTCGTGGAGCACGGCGTACAGCGGATTGGCCGCGAACGACAGATGACCCTGCGCCTCGGCGAGGAAGCCGTCCGAGAGCACCGGGCCGTCCGTGCCGGGAAGGAAGGCGTCCTCCAACAGGTAGTGCAGGGTGTGCGAGCCGGTGCCCGTGCCCAGCATCAGACCCAGCGACTGGAACGCCTCCGCGGTGAACCGGCCGCCGTCCGGCAGCGTCACGTCGTGGTCGCGCAGATGACGCGCGACGGAGCGCGCTGCCTCCACGTCCCCGGGATAACGGTCGTAGTGCTCGGTGTTCTTGCGCTCCACCCGGGGGAACGCCGAGCGGTAGACGTCGCCGGCGCTGCTGCGCAGCCCCGGCAGACCGCCGGTGATGAACGCCTCCCGCAGACCGTCGGGGGCCAGCGACAGATAGGTCAGCGCGCAGAAGCCGCCGAAGCTCTGCCCCAGCAGGCTCCACCGGCCCTCGGCGCCGAGCAGTTCACGGCGGATCAGTTCGCAGTCCCGCACGATGGAGTCGGCCCGGAAGTGCGCGAGATACTCCGACTGGGCGGCGCCGTCGCCGCGCGCGGGCAGGGTCTGCCGGTTGGCGGGGGTGGACCGGCCGGTGCCGCGCTGGTCGAGCAGCAGGACCCGGTAGTCGTCCAGGGCCCGGGTCAGCCAGCCGTCCCGGCCGAGCGGGCGCGGGGAGCGACCGCCGGGACCGCCCTGCAGGAACAGCAGCCACGGCAGCGGCTCGCCCTCCCGGCCCGCGGCCACGACTTCACGGGCGTACACCTGGATCCGCTCCCCGGTGGGGGCAGCGTGGTCGAGCGGTACGTCGAAAGCGTGGTCGGTCACAACGGTGCCGGGCTGGCGGTACACGGCCATGGCGTCTCTTTCCGGTGGTGCGGGCGGATACCGGGGAAGCGATCCCTGTCCAGGAACGGTAGACGGGCCGTGACCCGGGTGCCCACACGGCCGTTCACCGGGATGTGAACCCGCCGCCGACCGCCCCGACCGTTCCCGCTCCCACCGCCCTGACCAGGCCCGCTTCCGGCCCGCAGCCCGTGCACAGCTCGGTGATCTGTGTCGCCGCCCCTTCGCTCGTCGTCTCCGCCGAGGACGGACAGCTGCGAGGACAGGGGCTCGACGGTTTCTACCAGGAGGGCCGGCGGGTGCTGGCGCGCTGCGAGGTGCGGCTCGCGGGAGCCGAGCCGATCCCCGTGCTGGGCACGCTGCTCAGCGCGGACCGGGCGCGGTTCGTGGCGGTGGTCAGGATCCCGGGTGACACCGGACCCGATCCGGCGGTCACGGTGGAGCGGCTGCGGGACGCCGACGGTACCGAGCGGATCACCGTTCTCAACACCGGGCCGGCCGTGCTCCGGCTGCCGCTCGAAGTGGCACTGGGCACCGACCTCGCCGAACTCGGCGCGGCGGCCGCGGGGCGGGCGGGGCCCGATCTGCCGGCCAGCGTCTGTGACGCGGGGCTGCGCTGGTCGCATGCCGGTATCGGGGTCAGGGTCACCGCACGGCCGGCCCCCGCCGGCGTGCTGGCTTCGGCCGGCGTGCTGCGCTGGGAGCTGGCGGTGCCGCCCGGGGCCGCCCGGACCTTCGAACTGCGGGTGTCCCGGGAATCCGCGGCGCACGGGTCCGCGGTCTCCGCGCCCGTGCGCGGTGACCGGGCGCCCGTGCCCTGGTCCGCGGCGGAGTTGTCCGGCGACGACGCCAGGGGTGAGGCGCTGCTGCGGGGCAGTCTGGACGGCCTGCGGGCGCTCCTGCTACGCGACCCGGCGCGGCTCGCCGACGTCCATGTGGCGGCGGGCGCCCCCTGGCGGATGGGACTGGCGCCCGCCGACGCGCTGTGGACGGCCCGGATGCTGCTGCCGCTCGGCACCCGGCTGGCCGCCGGCACCCTGCGCACCCTCGCGCGGCTCCAGGACCGGGACAGCGGCCGGATCCCGGGTGTGCTGCGGCACTCGGGTCCGCATCTGCCGCCCACCTGCTCCGGCGTCGAGGCCACCCTGCTGTTCGTCACCGTCCTGGCGGAGGCCCGGCGCTGGGGGATGCCGGAACGGGAGGCCGAGCTGCTGCTGCCCGCCGCCGAGCGCTGCCTCGGCTGGCTGCGCACGGTCGCGGACGCGGCGGGCTATGTGCCGGACCCCGCCCCCGGCGGCCCGCTCCGCTGCGAGGTGCAGGCCCACGCCCACCGGGCCGCGCTGCACGGCGCCGACCTCCTCGACGCGTACGGCCGCCCCGGAGCCGGCGCGTGGCGCGAGTACGCGGCGGGGCTGCGCGGGCGGTTCCAGGAGGACTTCTGGGTCGACGACCGCGGCGGCGGCCGGCCCGCCGCCGCGCTCACCCCCGGCGGCCGGCAGATGATCCATCTCGGCTCGGCCGCGGTCCACCTGCTCGACACCGGACTGCTCGGCGGCGGCACGCTCGCCGAGGGGCTGCTCGGCAAGGCGCGGACCGGGCAGCTGGCGCGGCTGCTCGGAGCCCCCGATCTCGACTCCGGATGGGGTCTGCGGACGCTCTCGGCCAGAGCACCGGGACACAGTCCGTTCGGCCACCGGGGTGGTGCGGTGCGGGTCCATGAGAGTGCCCTCGCCGTGTCGGGGCTGGCCGCCGCCGGCTACGAGAAGGAGGCGGCCGCCCTCCTGCGCGGCGTCCTGGACGCCGCCGGGACCTTCGGACGGCAGCTGCCCGAGATGTACGCGGGCGAACAGCGCGCCGCCGACCGGACACCGCTGCCGCACCCCACCGCCTGCCGTCCGTCCGCTGTCGCCGCCGCGGGCGCCGTCCATCTGCTGACCTCGCTCGCGGGAGTACGCCCCGACGCTCCCGGCGGCGTCGTCGCGGTACGGCCGATGAGTACCGCTCCGCTGGGCGCGGTGCGCTTCTCGGGGCTGCGGGTGGACGAGCAGCCGTTCGCGGTGCGGGTCAGCAGGCTCGGCATGGCGATGGTCGAGGAGGCCGCCCCCGCCCTCCAGCTCGGCGCGTGAGCGGCGGTGCTGCCCGCAGGCGGCCTGCAGACGGACCCCAGGCGGATCGCAGGCGTCCCGTGCGGCCATTGGGTGCACCCGTCGGCGTGTCGTCCCTGGGTGGCACCCCAGCACCGCCCCCCCCGGGCGACACCCCGGCACCCCTGTGGCCTGTGGGGCGGACCGTGGCGGGGGAGACGGGGTGAAACAAGGGCGGGTGCAGGGGGCCATCCTGCTGTTTATCGTCAGGCAGACGACTATGATCGCGCCATGTCGCCCTACGACCCGTCGGCCTTTCCACCCTTCGCCGTCACCGTCGACCTGGTCGTGCTCACGGTGCGGGACCACGCCCTGTGCGCGCTGGCCGTCCGCCGGGGCGAGCCGCCCTACCAAGGGCGCTGGGCGCTGCCCGGCGGGTTCGTCAGAGCGGACGAGGACCTGTCCCAGGCCGCGGCCCGTGAACTCGCCGAGGAGACCGGCCTGCGCGCCCAGAGCGGCGCGCATCTGGAACAGCTGGCCACGTACGGCGACCCGCACCGCGACCCCCGGATGCGGGTGGTCAGCGTCGCCCATCTCGTCCTGGCGCCCGATCTGCCCGCGCCCCGCGCGGGCGGCGACGCGCGCAGCGCCCGCTGGGCCCCGGTCGGCTCACTCCTGGAGCAGGACGGTTTCGACACGGCGGGCGAGGCCGCTCCGCTGGCCTTCGACCACGCGCGGATCCTGGCCGACGGTGTAGAGCGTGCCAGGTCGAAGATCGAGTACTCCTCGCTGGCAACCGCCTTCTGTCCGCCCGAGTTCACCGTCGGTGAGCTGCGGCGGGTGTACGAGGCGGTGTGGGGGGTGGCCCTCGATCCCCGCAACTTCCACCGCAAGGTGACGGGCACCGTCGGATTCCTCGTACCGACCGGCGGTACGACGACCCGTCAGGGCGGCCGCCCCGCCCAGTTGTTCCAGGCCGGAGGGGCTGCTCTGCTCAATCCGCCCATGTTGCGACCAGAGGTCTGATTTCGGGCGTTATGGTGCAAGGGTGATCCAGGCCATCGGATTGACCAGCATGCCCCGCCGTAACGGTCCGCCCGCGGTCGACGACCTCACCTTCGAGGTCCCCCCGGGCAGGTCACCGGCCTGCTCGGCGCGCCGGGCGCGGGAAAATCGACCACGCTGCGCCTGATGCTCGAACTCGAGGCGGGCCGGGGTGTCACTCTCTTCAACGGCACCCCCCTGCACGGGGTCCGGCACCCGAGCCGCGAGGTCGGCATCCTCCTGGGCGATGTGCCGGGGCATCCCGGCCGCACCGCGCGGAACCATCTCCGTATGCTCACTGCCGCACTCGGCGTGCCGGCGGAGCGGGCGGACGAAGTGCTCGACGTCGTCGGCCTCACCGGCCTCGCGGACCAGCGGCTGAGCACCTACTCGCTGGGCATGGACCGGCGGCTCGGTCTCGGCGCGGCGCTCCTCGCCGAACCGCGGACCCTCTTCCTGGACGAACCCTCGTTCGGTCTGACGCCCCGTGAAGCCGCCTGGGTGCACGCGCTGCTGCGGGCGTACGCGGCCGACGGCGGAGCCGTCCTGGTCACCGGGCGCGATGCCAAGGCGATGGCCAGGACCTCCGACCGGGTCGTCACGATCGACGGTGGCCGACTGGTGGCGGACCAGTCCGCCGAGGAGTTCACCCGCACCCGGCTGCGCCCGCACGTGGCCGTCCACTCCCCGCACGCCCAGCGGCTCGCCGGCGTACTGACCGACGGCGGCGCCGAGATCGCCACGGCGACCGGCAGCCGTCTGGTGATCTACGGCACCACCTCCGCGCACATCGGGGAGATCGCCTACCGGAACGGCATCCTGCTCCACCGGCTGGCCGACGAGGTCGCCGACCTCGGCCCGGTCGCCCCGCTGAGCCGCGCCGACGGTCGCGGACCCGCGGCGCCCCCGGCGGACCCCGCCGAGGCGCCTCCGGGGGAGCCCGCCGAGCCCGCCAGGATTCCCGCGCCGTCCAGAGGGGTCGTCGCGCCGGCCACCCCCGCCCAGCCGCTCCGGTACGAACTGCGCCGGCTCGGCGGAATCCGCACCCCGTGGTGGATCGCCGCGCTCTCCCTGCTCGCCTCGCTGGCCGGCGCCCTGGTTCTCTCGCGCACCGGGGCGACCTCGGCGCTGTCGATGATGTCCGGCTGGGTGCGGCAACTTCCGCTGCCCCCGGCCGCGATGGGCGCCGGCCTGCTGGGCGCGCTCGCCTACGGGCAGGAGTTCCGCTACCCGGCGCTGGCGCCCGCCCAGGTACCGGTGCCCCGGCGGCTGCGGCTGCTCGTCGCCAAGATGCTGGTGAGCGGTGCGGCGGCGCTGCTGCTCGCGGCCGTGGCCGCGGTGCTCGACACCGTCGTGCTCCGCACGATCCTCGGTCCCGGCGCGGTCCCGCTGCCCACCGACCGGCCCACGCAGGCGGCCGGCTGGGCGGCGCTGGCCGTCGGCTGTGCCTGGGCCGGGCTGCTGGCCGCCGGGCTCTTCCGCACCACCGCGCTCGGTGTGACGGCGGTGCTGGCGGTCCCGCTGGTCGTGGCCCCCGCGGTGGCGCTGGCGGTCCGCAGCCGCGCGGGAAGCCATCTCATCGAGGCGGCAGGGGCGCTGCTCAGCGTCCTCGGCGGCTGGCCCGGAGGCGTCGGCAGCACCGCGGCGGGGGTCACCGGGAGGGCCGTCCAACCGGTCGGCTGCGCCTTCGTGTTGTCGCTCACCGTGTTGCTGTGCGCCCACCTCGCAACGGTGTTGCGGGGGCGCGGACGTTGACGCCGCCCAACTCGCGGTCGGATAAACGGAACTGTCCCGCTGGCCTGTCATGCAGGGCGTTTCATTCCGATAAAGCGTCAATTATCAGGTGATGAGCGCTCACCCTTTCGTGTGCTTTTCAGCAAAGCCCTCAAGGCCCGCCGTGGCATCGCCGACAAAGGATGCGTGAGTACCCTTGCGCACACCCTGATGACCACGGCTCGTTCCGCCGACTCCAGCATCGTCGGCCCGGCCGAGCTCGACCGCTACTCGTATGCCGACGCCTCAGGTGTCGACCGCCCCGGCCTTCCCTCCTGGGACGGCGCCGACTCGGACATGGGCCGCGTCGGCCGCAGGGCCGGCGGCAGCCGTGGCCGCGGGCTGCACGGCCAACTCGTCCAGCAGCTCGGACAGATGATCGTCTCCGGCGACCTGGGCGCCGACCGGCCGCTCGTCCCCGAGGAGATCGGTCAGCGTTTCGAGGTCTCCCGCACCGTGGTGCGCGAGTCCCTGCGCGTCCTTGAGGCCAAGGGCCTGGTCAGCGCCAGGCCCAACGTCGGGACCCGGGTCCGCCCGGTCGCCGACTGGAACCTGCTGGACCCCGACATCATCGAATGGCGGGCGTTCGGCCCGCAGCGTGACGACCAGCGCCGTGAACTGTTCGAGCTGCGCTGGACCATCGAGCCGCTCGCCGCACGGCTCGCCGCCGGCCACGGCCGCGAGGATGTCCAGCAGCGCCTCTCCGACATGGTGGAGATCATGGGGCACGCCGCCGCCCAGGGCGACTCCCTGACGTTCTCCCGGGCGGACGCCGAGTTCCACTCCCTGCTCCTGCAGGTGGCCGGGAACCGGATGCTCGAGCACCTGGCCGGCATCGTCTCCTCCGCCCTGCACGTCTCGGGCGGCCCGGTCACCGGCTGCGAGCGGCCCGGCGAGCCCGCCGTGACCCTGCACCGGCGGATCGTCGACGCGCTCGCGTCGGGCGACGGCGCCGGCGCCGAGGCCACGATGCGCCAGCTGCTCGCCGTGCACACCGAGGTCGCCGCGACCGACCACGTCGTCCCGGCGCCGCGCGAGCACTGACCGTACGGCCGAACCGCCGCCGGCCCCGGACCCGACGGTCCGGGGCCGGCGGCAGCCCATGCGCGAAGAGTGTCCCGCTATCCGATAAGTACAGTTGGTATGGGGTGTGACTCGGGCCACGTGGGCCGGGCGTAACGCTTGGCGAGGCAGCGCGATGACTTAAGAGGTGATGGCCGCACAAGGAATAGCAGCGAGAGTTCTGACGCTGTGTTCCTGAGCGGTTCCACCGAGTCGTTCCCATCGTTCCGAGAGGTTGTTCGTGTCGGCCAGCACATCCCGTACGCTCCCGCCGGAGATCGCCGAGTCCGAGTCTCTGATGGCGCTCATCGAGCGGGGTAAGGCTCAGGGGCAGATCGCCGGCGACGACGTGCGTCGGGCCTTCGAAGCGGACCAGATTCCGGCAACCCAGTGGAAGAACGTTCTGCGCAGCCTCAACCAGGTCCTCGATGAGGAAGGTGTGACGCTGATGGTCAGTGCCGCTGAGGAGCCCAAGCGCACTCGGAAGAGCGTCGCAGCCAAGAGCCCGGCGAAGCGCACCGCCACCAAGACGGTCGTCACCAAGGCCACCGTCGCCAAGAAGACCGTCGCCGCCAAGGCCGCCACCGCTCCCGCGGGGGCTGTCGAGGCCGAGACGGTGGATTCGGTCGAAGAATCCGACGCACCCGCCGCGAAGACGGCGGCCAAGAAGACGGCGGTCAAGAAGACCGCCGCCAAGAAGACGGCGGCCAAGAAGACCGCCGCCAAGAAGACCTCGGGTGACGACGAGGCCGCCGACGGTGAAGAAGCCGACGAGACGACCACGCCCGGCAAGGGTGACGAGGAGTCGGACAAGCCCGAGTCCGAGAGCTTCGTGCTCTCCGACGACGACGAGGACGACGCTCCCGCCCAGCAGGTCGCGGTGGCCGGTGCCACCGCCGACCCGGTCAAGGACTACCTGAAGCAGATCGGCAAGGTTCCGCTGCTCAACGCGGAGCAGGAGGTCGAGCTCGCCAAGCGCATCGAGGCCGGCCTGTTCGCGGAGGACAAGCTGGCGGCGGCTGACAAGCTCGCTCCCAAGCTCAAGCGCGAGCTGGAGATCATCGCCGAGGACGGCCGCTGGGCCAAGAACCACCTGCTGGAGGCCAACCTCCGTCTCGTGGTCTCGCTGGCCAAGCGTTACACCGGCCGCGGCATGCTCTTCCTGGACCTGATCCAGGAGGGCAACCTGGGCCTGATCCGTGCGGTCGAGAAGTTCGACTACACGAAGGGTTTCAAGTTCTCCACGTACGCCACGTGGTGGATCCGCCAGGCGATCACCCGCGCGATGGCCGACCAGGCCCGCACCATCCGTATCCCGGTGCACATGGTCGAGGTCATCAACAAGCTGGCCCGCGTGCAGCGCCAGATGCTCCAGGACCTGGGCCGCGAGCCCACCCCGGAGGAGCTGGCCAAGGAACTCGACATGACCCCCGAAAAGGTCATCGAGGTCCAGAAGTACGGCCGTGAGCCGATCTCCCTCCACACCCCGCTGGGTGAGGACGGCGACAGCGAGTTCGGAGACCTCATCGAGGACTCCGAGGCGGTCGTGCCGGCCGACGCGGTCAGCTTCACGCTCCTGCAGGAGCAGCTGCACTCGGTGCTCGACACCCTGTCCGAGCGGGAGGCGGGCGTGGTCTCCATGCGCTTCGGCCTCACGGACGGGCAGCCGAAGACGCTCGACGAGATCGGCAAGGTCTACGGGGTCACGCGCGAGCGGATCCGCCAGATCGAGTCGAAGACGATGTCGAAGCTTCGGCACCCGTCGCGCTCGCAGGTGCTGCGCGACTATCTGGACTGATCCTTCCGAATCCAGCGGATGCGGCCTCCGGTCCTATGGATCACTCTGGGTTTCCAGAGGGATCCACAGGGTCAGGAGGCCGTATGCGTTCCACGTTCCGGATGCTGCTCAGCGGGTCGGCGGTGGCGCTGGCCGCGCTGATCGTGCCGCTCGGGGTCCCCGGTGCCGCGCCGAAGGCCGGGGCGGTGGTCATAGGCGGCGACCAGGTCACCGCCGGGCAGCAGCCCTGGGTGGTGGCGCTGGCCAGCCGTGACCGTTTCGGACCGTCGAGATCCGGCCAGTTCTGCGGCGGGGCAGTGGTGTCCGCCTCGACCGTGATCACCGCGGCGCACTGCTTCGGCCGCGATGTACTCGGCGGGGACTGGCGGAACGCCCGGGATCTGCGCGTCATCGCCGGCCGGCTCGACCTCAGGGGCGTGGACGGCCGGGAAATTCGGCTGAGCCAGGTACGGATCAACCCGGGATACGACCCGGTGACCAATGCCGGCGATGTGGCGGTCATCACACTTGAGAAGCCGCTGCCCGCGGGTTCCGCCATCGCGATGGCGGGGCCGGGCGACCCGCAGGACTATCTGGCGGGATCGAGGGCCCTGGTGTCCGGCTGGGGGGACACCACAGGCACCGGGGCGTACTCACCGGTCCTGCGGTCCGTGGAAGTGGCGCTGCTCGACGACGCGGTCTGTCAGCGCGCCTACCCGGGCAACGCGGACGGCACCTACCTCAGCAGGACCATGCTGTGCGCGGGGGAGCCACAGGGCGGCAAGGACGCCTGCCAGGGCGACAGCGGCGGTCCGCTGGTCGTCGGGGGCAAGCTGGTCGGCCTGGTCTCCTGGGGCACCGGCTGCGCCGAGGCCGGACACCCCGGTGTCTACACCCGGATCTCCGCGGTCAGCGCACTGGTCACGAGCGCGATGGGCACACGGCACCGTTGACGGGCCCGGAAGAGCCGACGGGCGGCCCGGCCCCTGGTGGGGTCCGGCCGCCCGTCGGTCCGAGCTCGTCGCAGGTGCGATGTGTCAGTGCTCGTCCTCGACCGTTTGCGCCGGGGTGTCGGTGAGTCGGCCGGTTTCGTCCTGTATTTCCGCAGCGATCTTCTTGAGTTCGGGCTCGAACTTGCGCCCGTGGTGCGCGCAGAAGAGCAGTTCGCCGCCACTGATGAGGACGACGCGCAGGTATGCCTGGGCGCCGCAACGGTCGCAGCGGTCCGCCGCCGTCAGCGGGCTCGCGGGGGTCAGAACTGTAGTCACGTCGCCTCTTCTCTAGCTCGACGAGCTGTCGTACCAGGGTCAACATCCAACCAGGCCGAAAACGTTCCCGCTCGTGGCTTTTCCTCGAAATCTGACTTCGAAGTGACTGGATGCTACCTGTTGGTAGCGGATTGGCCTCTGATGCGTTAGTTGTCGCTTTTGGGGCGCTTGTCCGATTGTGTCCACCGACTGGGTTGCCGGTTGTTGGTGAGGACGTGCCCGGAGCCTAAATGGTTCATGCCTCAATGGGAACGTGACATGTGTATCACTCAAATGAGGTATCGAACGTATGATCGATACGGGGCTACTCCGAGGCCCGGATACCGGGTCGCGGCACAACCGGCGTACCAGGTCTCGGTACCCTCTCACCGACACGGCCGAAGAACTTTATCGAGGAGCTGCCCGCGTGACCGCCGAAACATCCGTGCCGTCCTCTGCGCTGCTGACGGGCGCAGATCGCGACGGTTCCAACTACACCGCGCGGCATCTTCTGGTCCTCGAGGGGCTGGAGGCGGTCCGCAAGCGCCCCGGCATGTACATCGGGTCGACCGACAGCCGCGGGCTCATGCACTGCGTGTGGGAGATCATCGACAACTCCGTCGACGAGGCCCTCGGCGGTCACTGCGACCGCATCGAGGTCTTCCTGCACAGTGACTCCTCGGTCGAGGTCCGTGACAACGGCCGGGGCATCCCGGTCGACCTGGAGCCCAAGACCGGGCTGTCGGGCGTCGAGGTCGTGATGACCAAGCTGCACGCCGGCGGAAAGTTCGGCGGTGGCTCCTACGCGGCCTCCGGCGGCCTGCACGGCGTCGGCGCCTCGGTCGTCAACGCCCTGTCCGCCCGCCTCGACGTCGAGGTCGACCGGAGCGGTCACACGCACGCCATCAGCTTCCGGCGCGGCGTCCCCGGCTCCTTCTCCGGAGCGGGTCCCGACTCCTCCTTCGACGCGGCGAGTGGCCTGAACAAGTCGAAGAAGGTCCCCAAGGCCAGGACCGGCACCCGCGTCCGGTACTGGGCGGACCGCCAGATCTTCCTCAAGGACGCCAAGATCTCGCTGGAGAACCTCCACCAGCGCGCCCGCCAGACGGCCTTCCTGGTGCCGGGGCTGACCATCGTCGTCCGCGACGAGCGCGACCTGGAGGGTGACGGCAAGGCCGTCGAGGACGTCTTCCACTACGACGGCGGCATCAGCGAGTTCTGCGAGTACCTCTCCCAGGACAAGCCGATCTGCGACGTCCTGCGGCTGACCGGCAGCGGCAGCTTCAAGGAGACCGTCCCGGTCCTGGACGACCGCGGCCACATGACGGCGACCGAGGTCACCCGTGAGCTGGGCGTCGACATCGCGATGCGCTGGGGCACGGGGTACGACACCGTGTCGCGGTCCTTCGTGAACATCATCGCCACCCCCAAGGGCGGCACGCACGTCACGGGCTTCGAGCGGGCCATCACCAAGACCGTCAACGAGGCGCTGCGCTCCTCGAAGCTGCTGCGGGTCGCCGAGGACGACGTCGTCAAGGACGACGCCATGGAGGGACTGACGGCGGTCGTCACCGTACGGCTGGCCGAGCCGCAGTTCGAGGGCCAGACCAAGGAGGTGCTCGGCACCTCGGCCGCCAACCGGATCGTGGCCAATGTCGTGGCCAAGGAGCTCAAGGAGTTCCTGACCTCCGCCAAGCGCGACACGAAGCTCCAGGCGCGGGCGGTGCTGGAGAAGACCGTCGCCGCCGCGCGGACCCGCATCGCGGCCCGCCAGCACAAGGACGCGCAGCGCCGGAAGACGGCGCTGGAGACCTCCTCGCTGCCGGCGAAGCTCGCGGACTGCCGCAGCGACGACGTGGACCGCACCGAGCTGTTCATCGTCGAGGGCGACTCGGCGCTCGGCACGGCCAAGGTGGCCCGGAACTCGGAGTTCCAGGCATTGCTGCCGATCCGCGGCAAGATTCTGAATGTCCAGAAGTCGTCGGTTTCGGACATGCTGAAGAACGCCGAGTGCGGCGCGATCATCCAGGTGATAGGAGCCGGGTCGGGCCGGACCTTCGACATCGACCAGGCGCGCTACGGGAAGGTGATCTTCCTCGCCGACGCCGACGTCGACGGCGCGCACATCCGCACCCTGCTGCTCACGCTGTTCCAGCGCTACATGCGTCCGATGATCGAGCAGGGCCGGGTCTTCTCGGCCGTGCCGCCGCTGCACCGCGTCGAGCTCGTCCAGCCCAAGAAGGGCCAGGACAAGTACATCTACACCTACTCGGACAGCGAGCTGCGCCAGACGCTGCTCGACCTGCAGCGCCGCAACGTCCGCTACAAGGACGGCATCCAGCGCTACAAGGGGCTGGGTGAGATGGATGCCAACCAGCTCGCGGAGACCACGATGGACCCGCGCCACCGCACCCTGCGCCGGATCAACATCAGCGATCTCGAGGCCGCGGAGCAGGCGTTCGACCTGCTCATGGGCAACGAGGTCGCGCCGCGCAAGGAGTTCATCACCAGCTCGGCGGCGACGCTCGACCGGTCCCGTATCGACGCGTAGCCGCTCCCGTGAGCCGACCGGTGCTCCTCCGCCCCCGGGGGCGGGGGAGCACCGCTGCTTTCACAGGTCGTCGGATATGCCTACCGGCACGGCATCACCTGATGGGGTGAACGTTTCAGCTTGATGGCACCGGATCTTCCCACTCTGTCCATGCTTGGGCGCACGGCCAATTGGCTTGTGAAGCGAGGAGAGTTCGGTGGACAAGCACGACGGGGGCGACCCGGGCGCGCTGCGGGTGGACGACCCCTGGTACGACGCCCTGGCCGCCGGTCTCTGGGTTCCGGACCCGACGGCTCCGGCACCGTCACCCGTGCCGGCGCCGCCCGCGGCGCCCGCCGCGGGGACGGAGCAGGACCGCGCCGCCATCTACCTGGAGGTGCAGCAGAGTGCCGCGTTCCAGGAAGTGCGCGGCCAGTACCGCCGCTTCGCCTTTCCGGCGGTCGCGGCCTTCCTCGCCTGGTATCTGCTCTATGTGGTGGCGGCCACGGTGGCGCCGGGCCTGATGGGCCGCCCGGTGGCCGGTGAGCTCAATGTGGCGATGGTCGCGGGGCTGGCGCAGTTCGCCACGACGTTCCTGCTGACCTGGGCCTACTCGCGGCATGCGCGGCTGCGCAGGGACCGGGCGGCGCTCGACCTGCGCTGGGACACCCAGGAGCGGATGCGCTGATGGTGCGGTACCTGGCAGATCCGGCGAACGAGCACCAGGGGCTCGCTCTCGTCCTGTTCACGATCTTCGTGTCCGTCACCCTGGCCATCACCGCCTGGGCGGGCCGGCGGCGCAGCTCGTCGGTCGAGTTCTTCGCCGGGGGCCGGCTCTTCTCCCCCATGGAGAACGGTTTCGCCATCGCGGGCGACTACATGTCGGCGGCGTCGTTCCTCGGCATCTCCGGCCTCATCGCGCTCTTCGGCTACGACGGCCTGCTGTACTCGGTCGGCTTCCTGGTCGCCTGGCTCGTGGTCCTCATGCTGGTCGCGGAACTGGTGCGCAACTGCGGCCGCTACACCCTCGCCGATGTGCTCTCCGCCCGGATGCGGCAGCGCCCCGTCCGGATCGCGGCCGGCACCTCCTCGGTCATCGTCTCGGTGCTCTACCTGGTCGCGCAGATGGTCGGCGCGAGCAGCCTGGTGGCGCTGCTGCTCGGCGGACAGGGCGGCGCGTCCCGTACCTGGACGGTGATCGGGGTCGGCGGCCTGATGGTCATCTACGTCTCGTTCGGCGGCATGCGCGCGACGACGTGGATCCAGATCGTCAAGACCGTGCTGCTGATGGGCGGCACCATCACGCTCGTCGTGCTGGTGCTGATCCGCTTCCACGGCGATCTGAACGGGCTGCTGCGGTCCGCGGCGGCCGGCAGCGGGCACGGCAGCGCCTTCCTGGCGCCCGGCCTCAAGTACGGCGGGAGCTGGATCTCGAAGCTGGACTTCATCAGCCTCGGGATCGCCCTGGTGCTCGGCACGGCCGGGCTGCCGCACATCCTGTCGCGCTTCTACACGGTGCCCACCGCCCGCTCCGCCCGCCGTTCCGTGGTCTGGGCGATCGGGCTGATCGGCTCCTTCTACCTGATGACGATCGTCCTCGGCTTCGGCGCCGCGGCGGTCGTGGGCTCGGACGCCGTCCGCACCTCCAACGCGGCCGGCAACACCGCCGTACCGCTGCTGGCCCAGGATCTGGGCGGGGGAGCGGGTTCCACGGGCGGAACGGTTCTGTTCGCCGTCGTCGGCGCGGTCGCCTTCGCCACGATCCTGGCCGTGGTCGCCGGGATCACCCTGGCGTCGTCCGCCTCGGTCGCGCACGACCTGTACGCCACGCTGCGCCGCAGCGGGAAGCACGCGGGCCCCTCGACCGGGAACGACGAGGTGCGGGTGGCGCGCTTCGCCGCGGTCGGGATCGGTGCGGTGGCGATCGCGCTGAGCCTGTTCGCGCAGGGGCAGAACATCGCGTTCCTCGTGGGCCTCGCCTTCGCGGTGGCCGCCTCGGCGAACCTGCCCGCGCTGCTGTTCGCCCTGTTCTGGCCCCGTTTCACCACCCGGGGAACGGTCTGTGCGATCTACGGCGGACTGATCCCCGCACTGCTCCTGGTCGTGCTGTCGCCCGTCGTCTCCGGACGGCCCGACGCCCTCTTCCCCGGGGTGGACTTCCATCTCTTCCCGCTGGAGAACCCGGGTCTGGTCTCCATCCCGCTGGGCTTCCTGGCCGGCTGGCTGGGCACCGTGCTCTTCCCGGAACCCGGGGACGGCTCCAAGTACGCGGAGACGGAGGTCCGTTCCCTCACCGGCGCCGGAGCGGTGTGACGCGGCGGCGGAACGGCCCGCGCACCAGGGTCAGTCCGCCGCCGCCCAGGCGTAGCGGTGCTCGGGGCGGCCGGTGTCGCCGTATTTGAGAGTCAGGCCGATCCGTCCGGCCTGCTCCAGGTACTTCAGATAGCGCTGCGCCGTGGAGCGGCTCAACCCGGCCAGCTCGGCGACCTCATGGGCGGACAGCGGATGTCCGGCCTTGCGCAGCACCCGCCGTATCAGTTCCGCGGTCGGCGCCGAGTGGCCCTTGGGCAGCTCGGCCGAGGCCGCCCCTGCCGTCCGCAGCGCCCCGAAGATCCGGTCGACCTGCTCCTGACCGGCCTCGCCGCCCCCGCCGACCCCGTCCAGGGTCCGGCGCAGCGCCGCGTACCCGTCGAGCTTGGCCCGCAGCCCGGCGAAGGTGAACGGCTTGACCAGGTACTGCAGTGCTCCGTACCGCATCGCCGCCTGGACGGTCGCGACATCGCGGGCGGCGGTCACCATGATCACGTCGGCGTGGTGGCCGAGCTGGCGCAGCCGGCGGATCAGCGTCAGGCCCGTCTCGTCCGGCAGGTAGTGGTCGAGCAGGATCAGGTCGATCCGGGTGCGCTCCAGGGTCGCCAGCGCGTGGGCGGCGGTGTGCGCCCGGCCGGCCACCCGGAAGCCGGGGACCTTCGCCACGTAGGCCGCGTTGATCTCGGCGACGCGGAAGTCGTCGTCCACGACCAGTACCTCGATCATCGTGTCTCCCTTGCGCCGGCGAGCCCGGTGAGCCCGGCGAGCTGATCGCATTCGGTGGGGTGGCCGGTCAGGCGGCCGCTGACGTCCTCCGCGACCAGGGCCTCCGGCAGCACCACGGTGAAGACCGCACCGCCGCCCGCACGGGCGGTGACCCGGGCGATGCCGCCGTACCGCTCGGCGAGCCGTCTGACCAGTGCCAGTCCCAGCCCCCGGCCGCGGTGCGCGGGCCGCTCCTTCGTGGACCAGCCCTCGGTGAAGATGAGGTCGCGGGCCTCGGGCGGCACCCCGGGGCCGGTGTCGGAGACCCGCAGGACGGCGGTCGTGTCCTCCTCGGTCCGCAGCTCGACCTCCACGAAGGAGTCGGCGGTGCGGTGCGCGGACGCCGCGTCCAGGGCGTTGTCGATGAGGTTGCCCAGCACGGTCACCAGGTCGCGGGGATCGACCACCCGGTCGGGCAGCCCGGTCGCGGCGGAGATCCGCAGGGCGACCCCGCGTTCGGCGGCGATGGCCGCCTTGCCGACCAGCAGGGCGGCCAGCAGCGGATCCCGCACCTGCCCGGCGATCTGCTCCGCGGAGGACCGGTGGGTGTCGGCGACCTCCACGACGAACTCCACCGCTTCGTCGTGCAGGCCCAGTTCCAGCAGGCCCAGCAGGGTGTGCAGCCGGTTGGCGTGTTCGTGGTCCTGGGCGCGCAGCGCGTCCAGCAGCCCGTGGGTGCTGTCCAGCTCCCGGCCGAGCAGTTCCAGCTCCGTACGGTCGCGCAGGGTGGCGACCGCGCCGCCGTCACCGGTCGGCATCCGGTTGGTGACCAGCACCCGGCCGCCGCTCACCGTCAGCAGGTCGGTGCCCTCGACCCGGCCGGTCAGGACGTCCGTCGTACGGCCCGGCGGCAGGACGTCGTCCAGGACGTGTCCCGTGGCGTCGGGGCCGAGCCCGAGCAGCCGGCCGGCCTCGTCGTTGACCAGCCGGATCCTGCCCTGCCGGTCGAGCGCCACGACACCCTCACGGATGCCGTGCAGCATCGCCTCGCGCTCGTCGAGCAGCGAGGAGATGTCGGCGAACGCGAGCCCGTGGGTGCGGCGCTGCAGCCTTCGCGAGCCGCCGATCGCGGCCAGCACGCCCACCGCGAGCGCGGCGGCCGCGTACAGCAGCAGCCCCGGGACCGCGCCGAGCAGCCGGTCGCGGACGCTGTCGTAGGCGATGCCGACGGAGACCGCGCCGACGATCCGGCCGCTGCTGTCGCGCAACGGCACCTTCCCCCGGGCACTGCGGCCCAGGGTGCCGTTGTCGATCTGCATGACCTCCTGACCGGCCAGCGCCTCGCCGGGATCGGTGGAGACGTGCTCGCCGATCCGGTCCTCCGTGGTGTGCGACCAGCGCGTTCCGTTGAGGTCCATCACGACGACGTACTCGGCCCGGGTGGCGTGGCGGATGCGCTCGGCCTCGGCCTGGACCGGCCCGTCGGGGGTGGGCTCCGAGGTGAGCAGCGAATCCGCGATCTGCGGTTCGGCCGCGGCGGTCTGCGCGATGGACAGGGCGCGGCGCATCGCCTGGTCGTCGAGCTGGTGGCTCAGCGGCGCGAGGAAGAGCCCGGTGGCCAGCACCGTGACGCCCGTAGTGATCGCGACCTGGGTCAGCAGAACCTGTGCGGAGACGCGACGCGGCCACCGGATGCGCATGCGGTCTCCTTCTGCTGTGGTGATGTGCGGTGGTAACGGGTGATTCACTACGGTCGCTGCCACGGCGTGCCGCCGTGTCCCGGCTGTGAACGCAACGTAAACGCCATAGAGGCGGATGCCCACCCTCCGTTTCGCATTCGTTGTGCGCGAGCGAGCAGAACGAGCAGAACAGCGGTTGTGAGCAGAAGGCGCCCTGTGCTCACAAGGCTGCCGCCCGGCCCGGGCCGCGCCTAGCGTCCCGCCCCATGAGCAGTCAAACGAGTCCCGCCATCGAGTTGCGGGGAGCGAGCAAGGCGTTCCGGACCCCGTCCGGGGCGCTGCACACCGCCGTACGTGATCTGGACCTGACCGTGGAACGCGGCGAGTTCGTCGCGGTCGTCGGACCGACCGGATGCGGCAAATCCACGACGCTGACCCTGGTCAGCGGGCTGGAGGAGCCGACCGAGGGCGAGGTGCTGGTGGCCGGCGAGCCGGTCCGCGGCATCGGCGACAAGGTCGGTTTCGTCTTCCAGCAGGACGCCGTCTTCCCCTGGCGCACCGTGCTGTCCAACGTGATGGCCGGCCCCCGCTTCCGCGGCGCACCCAAGGCCGAGGCGAAGGAGCGGGCCCGCGAATGGCTGGCCCGGGTGGGCCTGACGTCCTTCGAGGACCGCTATCCGCACCAGCTGTCGGGCGGCCAGCGCAAGCGCGTCGCGCTCGCCGCGACCTTCGTCAACGACCCCGAGATCCTGCTGATGGACGAGCCCTTCTCGGCGCTCGACGTGCAGACCAGGGCGCTGATGTCGGACGAACTGCTGGACCTGTGGGCCGGCACCGGCTCCTCGGTCGTGTTCGTCACGCACGACCTGGAAGAGTCCATCGCCCTCGCCGACAAGGTCGTGGTCATGACGGCAGGACCCGCGACCGTCAAGGAGGTCTTCACGATCGACCTGCCACGGCCGCGCAAGGTCGAGGAGGTCCGGATGGAACCGCGGTTCCTGGAGATCTACCGGGAGATCTGGTCCTCGCTGGGCGAAGAGGTCCGCATCACCCGCGAGAAGGGAGCCGGCCATGCAGCCTGAAACCGCCGTCGCCGACGCCGTCACCACCAAGGACCGGCCCGCCAAGGCGTCCACCGAGCGCACCCAGGCCCGGGCGCGCGCCGCCCGCAACCGCCGGGTCCTGGTCTACGGAACCCGTCTGCTGCTGCTCGTCGCGGTGATCGGTCTGTGGGAGTGGTTCGCGCGCGCCGGAATCATCGATCCGTTCAACTTCTCGATGCCGTCGAAGATCTGGGACCAGATCCGGGAGTGGGCGCTGCACGGCACCGCGCAGGGCTCCTTGTGGGAGCAGATCTGGTACACGCTCTACGAGGCGCTCTTCGGCTGGATCATCGGCGTCATCGCCGGCGTGCTGCTGGGCATCGCGCTCGGCCGGGTCCGCTTCCTGGCCGACGTCCTCGGCCCGTACATCAAGGTCCTCAACGCGCTGCCGCGCATCGTGCTGGCGCCGATCTTCCTCATCTGGTTCGGCCTCGGCCCGGCCTCGAAGGTCGCCTCCGCGGTCGTCCTGGTCTTCTTCCCGGTCTTCTTCAACGCCTTCCAGGGGGCCAGGGAGGTGGACCGCAACCTGGTCTCCAACGCCCGGATCCTGGGCGCGAGCAACCGCCGGGTGACGCTGCAGGTGGTCATCCCGTCCGCCACGTCGTGGATCTTCACCAGCCTGCACGTCTCGTTCGGCTTCGCGCTGATCGGCGCCATCGTCGGCGAGTACATCGGCGCGACCAAGGGCCTCGGGCTGCTGGTCTCCGCCTCGCAGGGCACCTTCAACGCGGCCGGGGTGTACGCGGCCATGGTGATCCTCGCCGTGGTGGCACTGCTGGCCGAGGGACTGCTGACGTTCGGCGAGAAACGGCTGTTCCGCTGGAAGCCGGCGGAGCCCGGCACAGAACGCTGAGACCCCGAACGCTGAGACCCCGAACGCTGAGACCCCGAACGCTGAGACCCCGAACGCTGAGACCCCGGACGCCGGGACCCCGGACACCGGGATCCCCGTACCGATCTCCGTACCCCCTTCGCTTTCTCCACCCCCTCACAAGGACGTGAACATGCGCAGCATGGCCAGAATCCCGGCGGCCGCGGTCGCCGGAGCGCTCGCCCTCACCACCCTCACCGCCTGCGGCGGCGACTCCTCGGCCGCGGGCGACAACGGCAAGGTCAAGATCATGGTGGGCGGCCTGGACAAGGTCATCTACATGCCCGCGATGCTCACCCAGCAGCTCGGCTTCTTCAAGGCCGAGGGACTCGACGTCCAGCTGCTCACCGAGCCGGCCGGTGTGCAGGCCACCACCTCGCTGGTCTCCGGCGATGTGCAGGGCGTCGTCGGGTTCTACGACCACACCCTCGACCTCCAGGTCAAGGGAAAGATCATCGAGTCCGTGGTGCAGCTGGCGCAGGCCCCCGGCGAGGTCGAGGTGGTCTCCACCAAGGCGGCCGGCGACATCTCCTCGGCCAAGGACTTCAAGGGCAAGAAGCTCGGCGTGACGGGCCTCGGCTCCTCCACCGACTTCCTCACCAAGTACCTCGCCGTCAAGAACGGCGTGGACGTCAGCGACTTCACACCGGTCGCCGTCGGCGCGGGCCAGACGTTCATCGCCGCCCTGCAGCAGGGCTCGATCCAGGGCGGTATGACGACCGACCCGACCGTCGCGCAGATCCTCGACAAGGGCCTCGGCAAGGTGCTGTACGACATGCGCACCCCCGAGGGCTCGAAGGCTGCGCTCGGCGGCCTCTACCCGTCGTCCAGCCTCTACATGAGCACCGACTGGGTGAACAGCCACAAGGCGGCGGTGCAGAAGATGGCCAACGCCTTCGTCAAGACCCTCGGCTGGATGTCCACGCACACCCCGGAGGAGATCGCCGCGAAGATGCCGGCCGACTACGCGCAGGGCGGCAAGGAGCTCTACGCCCAGTCGATCAAGGCCACGCTGCCGATGTTCACCAAGGACGGGGTCATGCCGGCCGACGGGCCGCGGACCGTCGAGAAGGTCCTCAAGGCGTTCAACCCGGCCCTGCAGCACGCCACGGTGGACCTGGAGAAGACCTACACCTCGGAGTTCGTGAAGAAGGCCGGCTGATCCGTACCCCGCCCGGCCCCCGCGCCGCCGCTGTCAGCGGCCCCCGGCCACCGCCCTGATCCCCGTGACATCCATCCGGGCGGGCGTGCCGAGGGCCGCTCCGCAGCTCTCCGGGCGCGGCGTCAGCGCCGCGGACCCGGTGACGTCGACGTCCCAGGCCCGGCCGTCGGCGTGCGTCACCCGCACCGTCCAGGACGGCTCCGAGCCGTCCGTGCGCGTCACCACGAGTGCTCCCGCCCGGAGCTCGCCGGTCAGGGAACGCACCGCGAGGTCGGCGGCCTGGCCCGGCCGGTCCCAGGCGGAGGCGCCCCGGCAGCCGTCGAGGGCGATCCGGCCGTCGCGGGCCGCCTTGAGCACCGAGTGCGCCAGATCCGTGTCGATCCGCCCGTAGGCGTAGCCGGACGGCAGGACGAGCATGGTGGGGGCGAACCGGTGGCCGCCGATATGGGTGATCTCCCAGACGTCGCTGACGCCCTCGGCCGCCAGCCGAGCGGCGAGCGGGCGGCCGTACAGGGCGCAGCAGCGGTCACGTTTGCCGTTGGTGCAGACGAGCGCGACCGGCTCGTGGTGCGGCTCGCCGAACCCCCGGTGCCCGCCGGCGCCCAGCGCCGCGAAATCCAGCTCCAGCAGGGCGGCGGGATCGTCGATCACGTCCTGCCGGACCCAGGACCGCCCGGGGACCACATGCGCGACGAGCACCTGGTGCCGGGACGGGACGTGGCAGTCCGCGTGGCGTCCCGGACGCCGGATCAGCGCGACCCGCACGCCGGTGCCGTCCGCGGCCTTCTCCAGGGCCCGGCCCACCACCGGATCCAGATGGCTCGCGGTGAAGGCCTTCGCGCCCCAGGGACCGGGCTGTTCGAGCAGGAGCCATGTTCTGGCGGTGGCGGCGGTGGCGGCGAGCGGTTCGGCCAGCTCCGCCGAAGCGTTCGTGCACGTACTCACACAGGGCAGCCTAACCGGAGCGCGACAGGGCGCGGCACCGATGGTGCCGCGCCCTGGTCTCTCGCGCCCGTCGGTAACCGGCGGCTAGGGCCTGTCGTCTGGATCTCCGCGGCGTCGCGGTGTCCAGCACGCACATCTGCCGCGTTGTCGTCGGTCGACGACGCTCCGCGTCGCCTCCCTCCTCCGCCTTGCAGCTGCACGCACCGGACACCGCTCCTTCCCCCACGGAGATCCAGACGACAGACCCTAGACCGGTCCGGCCACCACCGTGATCGGCTTGGCCAGCGCCACCCCTGAACCGTCCCTGCGGGGGTCCTTCGGGGGAAGGTCGGCGGGCAGGCCCGTCGCCGTCGCGGCGCGGGCCGGGACCGCGCCCGCCCAGGCGAGCACCAGCCCGTCCTCACCGCGCAGGAAGCGCTGGCAGCGCACCCCGCCGGTCGCCCGGCCCTTGCGCGGATACTGCTCGAACGGGGTCAGCTTGGCGGTGCCCTGGACCGAACCGTCGAGCGTTCCCTCGGCGCGGGCCACGGTGAACACCACCGCGTCCACGGCCGGGTCGACGGCCGTGAAGGAGATCGCCTTCGCCCCGTCGGTCAGCTTGATGCCGGTCATGCCGCCCGCCGGACGCCCCTGCGGGCGCACCTGCGAGGCCGGGTACCGCAGCAGCTGGGCGTCGTCGGTGATGAAGACCAGGTCCTCCTCGCCGGTGCGCAGCTCCACGGCGCCCACCACCCGGTCGCCGTCCTTGAGGCCGATGACCTCCAGATCGTCCTTGTTCGCGGGATAGTCCGGGACCACCCGCTTGACGATGCCCTGCTCGGTGCCGAGCGCGAGGCCGGGCGACGACTCGTCGAGCGTCGTCAGGCAGAGCACCCGCTCACCGGTCTCCAGGGACAGGAACTCCGAGACGGGCGCGCCGCCCGCCAGGTTCGGCGCCCCCGCCGTGTCCGGCATCATCGGCAGGTCGATCACGGTGAGCCGCAGCAGCCGGCCGGCGGACGTGACCGCGCCGACGTCGGCCCGCGCGGTGGTCGGCACCGCGGAGACGATCACATCGTGCTTGGCCCGCTTGCCCTCGCCGTCGTCGAACTCCTCGCCGTTGGCGGTCCGCGCCAGCAGCCCCGTCGAGGACAGCAGCACCCGGCACGGGTCGTCGGCGACCTCCAGCGGGACGGCCGAGACCGGCGAGCCCGCCGACTCCAGGAGGACGGTGCGGCGGTCGGTGCCGTACTGCTTGGCCACCGCCGCGAGCTCGTTGGAGACCAGCTTGCGCAGCTCGGCGTCCGAATCCAGGATCACCGTGAGCGCCTCGATCTCGGCGTTCAGCCGGTCGCGCTCGGACTCCAGCTCGATGCGGTCGAACCGCGTGAGCCTGCGCAGCGGGGTGTCCAGGATGTACTGGGTCTGGATCTCGGAGAGCGAGAAGTGGGCGATCAGCCGTTCCTTGGCCTGCGCCGAATTGTCACTCGACCGGATGATCGAGATGACCTCGTCGATGTCGATGAGGGCGACGAGCAGGCCGGCCACCAGGTGCAGCCGGTCCCGGCGCTTGGTGCGGCGGAACTCGCTGCGGCGCCTGACCACCTCGAAGCGGTGGTCGACATAGACCTCCAGCAGCTCCTTGAGGCCCAGCGTGAGCGGCTGCCCGTCGACCAGCGCCACGTTGTTGATGCCGAAGGACTCCTCCATCGGCGTCAGCTTGTAGAGCTGCTCCAGCACGGCCTCCGGGTGGAAGCCGTTCTTGACCTCGATCACCAGGCGCAGGCCGTGCGACCGGTCGGTGAGGTCCTTCACGTCGGCGATGCCCTGGAGCTTCTTCGCGCCGACCAGGTCCTTGATCTTCGCGATGACCTTCTCCGGGCCGACCGTGAACGGCAGCTCGGTGACGACGAGGCCCTTGCGGCGCGGCGAGGTGTCCTCGACGGCCACGGTGGCACGGATCTTGAACGTGCCGCGGCCGGATTCGTACGCGTCCCGCACCCCGGCCAGGCCGACGATGCGGCCGCCGGTGGGCAGGTCGGGACCCGGCACGAAGCGCATCAGGGTCTCGAGGTCCGCGCCCGGATGCTTGATCAGGTGCCGGGCGGCGGCGATGACCTCGCCGAGGTTGTGCGGCGGCATGTTCGTCGCCATCCCGACCGCGATCCCGGACGCGCCGTTGACCAGCAGGTTCGGGTAGGCGGCCGGGAGTGTGACCGGCTCCATCTCCTGGCCGTCGTAGTTGGGCGAGAAGTCGACGGTGTCCTCGTCGATGGACTCCACCATCAGCGTGGCGGCCCCGGCCATCTTCGACTCGGTGTAACGCATCGCGGCGGGCGGGTCGTCGTTGCCCAGGGAGCCGAAGTTCCCGTGCCCGTCGACCAGCGGCAGGCGCATGGAGAACGGCTGCGCCATCCGCACCAGGGCGTCGTAGATGGAGGCGTCGCCGTGCGGATGCAGCTTGCCCATCACCTCGCCGACGACGCGGGCGCACTTCACATAGCTGCGGTCGGGGCGCAGCCCCATCTCGTTCATCTGGTAGACGATGCGCCGGTGCACGGGCTTGAGCCCGTCGCGGGCATCGGGCAGGGCGCGCGAGTAGATGACCGAGTAGGCGTACTCGAGGAAGGAGCCCTGCATCTCATCGACGACGTCGATGTCGAGGATGCGCTCCTCGAAGTCGTCGGGAGGAGGGGTCTTCGTGGTGCGGCGGGCCATCGCGGCTGCTGCTCCTTTTCCTGGACCTGAGCGGGACTGACGCGGACCATTGTGGACCGGCTCACTGACAGTGGTGACCACCGCCCGGCATAAGCGTGCCGTTAGTGGGAACTTCGCGTGGTGTCGGCACGCTTGCCTAGAGTGTCAGCACTCGACCAAGACAAGTGCACGCGACCGGAAGGACAGCTTGCCCATGGGTCTCACGGCCACGTCGGACGGCACACAGCCGCAGGACTCCGACGGCCTGACAGCAACCGAACACCGCTTGGCGAACGGCCTGCGTGTGGTGCTCTCCCAGGACCACCTCACCCCGGTCGCCTCGGTGTGCCTCTGGTACGACGTCGGTTCCCGTCATGAGGTGAAAGGCCGGACCGGACTGGCCCACCTGTTCGAGCACTTGATGTTCCAGGGCTCGGCCAGTGTGAAGGGCAACGGTCACTTCGAGCTGGTCCAGGGCGCCGGCGGTTCGCTCAACGGCACCACCAGCTTCGAACGCACCAACTACTTCGAGACGATGCCGGCCCACCAGGTGGAGCTGGCGCTGTGGCTCGAGGCCGACCGGATGGGCAGCCTGCTCACCGCGCTCGACGAGGAGAGCCTGGAGAACCAGCGCGACGTCGTCAAGAACGAGCGCCGCCAGCGGTACGACAACGTGCCGTACGGCACGGCCTTCGAGCGGCTGACCGCGCTGGCCTACCCCGACGGCCACCCGTACCACCACACCCCGATCGGCTCGATGGCCGACCTGGACGCGGCCTCCCTGGAGGACGCGCGGGCGTTCTTCCGCACGTACTACGCGCCGAACAACGCGGTGCTGGCCGTGGTCGGCGACATCGACCCCGAGCAGACGCTGGCCTGGGTCGAGAAGTACTTCGGCACCATCCCCGGCCACGACGGCAAGCCCGCCCCGCGCGACGGATCGCTGCCCGACGTGATGGGCGGACAGCTCCGCGAGGTCGTCGAGGAGGACGTGCCCTCACGCGCCCTGATGGCCGCGTACCGGCTGCCGCACGACGGCACCCGGGAGTCCGACGCGGCCGACCTGGCGCTGACCGTGCTCGGCGGCGGCGAGTCGTCCCGGCTGCACAACCGGCTGGTGCGGCACGACCGCAGCGCCGTGGCGGCCGGCTTCGGCCTGCTGCGGCTGGCCGGCGCGCCGTCGCTCGGCTGGCTGGACATCAAGGCGTCCAGCGGCGCCGAACTCGCCGACATCGAGGCGGCCGTCGACGAGGAGCTGGCCCGCTTCGCCGCCGAGGGACCCACTCCGCAGGAGATGGAGCGCGCCCAGGCGCAGCTGGAACGCGAGTGGCTGGACCGGCTCGCGACCGTGGGCGGCCGGGCCGACGAACTGTGCCGCTTCGCGGTGCTCTACGGCGACCCGCAGCTGGCGCTCAGCGCCGTCCAGCGGGTGTTGGAGATCACCGCCGCGGAGGTACAGGCCGTCGCCGCGGCCCGGCTGCGCCCCGACAACCGAGCCGTTCTGGTCTACGAGCCCACCGGCTCGCCCGACGAGGCGGCCGACGAGACCGAGCAGGAAGGCGCGGACCAGTGACCGACGTCGCCGCGACCATGACGTTCCACCCCCAGCCGCAGCCGGGCGCCCCCAAGCCGTGGGCCTTCCCGGCCCCCGACCGGTCGACGCTCGGCAACGGGCTGACCGTGCTCACCAGCCACCGCCCCGGCCAGCAGGTCGTGGCGGTGGAGGTGCTGCTCTCGGCGCCGCTGGACGCCGAACCCGAGGGCCTGGACGGGGTGGCCACGATCATGGCCCGCGCGTTCTCCGAGGGCACCGACAAGCTCACCGCGGAGGAGTTCGCCGCCGAGCTGGAGCGCTGCGGCGCCACGCTCGACGCGCACGCCGACCACCCGGGCGTCCGGGTCTCGCTGGAGGTCCCGGCCTCCCGGCTGGACAAGGCCCTCGGGCTGCTCGCGGACGCCCTGCGCGCCCCCGCGTTCCCCGACGGCGAGGTCGAGCGGCTGGTCAACAACCGGCTCGACGAGATCCCGCACGAGCTGGCCAACCCGGCCCGCCGCGCCTCCATGGCGCTCTCCGCGGAGCTGTTCCCCGCCGATCTGCGCTGCTCCCGCCCGCGCCAGGGCACCGAGCAGACGGTGGCGAGGATCGACGCCGCGGCCGTCCGGGCGTTCTACGACGCGCATGTGCGCCCCGCCACCACCACGGCCGTCGTCGTCGGTGACCTGACCGGCATCGACCTGGTCGCGCTGCTGGACGAGACGCTCGGCGAGTGGACCGGCTCGACCGCGGAGCCCCGCCCGCTGCCGCAGATCACCGCCGACGACACCGCGCGCGTGGTGATCGTGGACCGGCCGGGCGCGGTACAGACCCAGCTGCTGATCGGCCGTACCGGCTCCGACCGGCACGACCCGGTCTGGGCGGCCCAGGTGCTCGGCACGTACTGCCTGGGCGGCACCCTGACGTCCCGGCTGGACCGGGTGCTGCGCGAGGAGAAGGGCTACACGTACGGCGTGCGGGCCTTCGGCCAGGTGCTGCTGTCCACCCCGGAGGGGACGGGCGCCTCGCTGCTCGCCATCAGCGGCTCGGTGGCCACCGAGGTCACCGGACCCGCGCTCGCCGACGCCTGGCAGGTCGTCCGCACCCTGGCGGCCGAGGGGCTGACCGACGACGAGCGCGATGTCGCCGTGCAGAACCTCGTCGGAGTGGCTCCGCTGCGCTACGAGACGGCCGCGGCCGTCGCCGGCACGCTCGCCGACCAGGTCGAGCAGTTCCTGCCGGACGACTTCCAGGCCCAGATGTACGCGCGGCTGGCGCGGACCGGCACCGTGGAGGCGACCGCCGCGGTGGTCAGCGCCTTCCCGCTGGACCGCATGGTCGTCGTCCTCGTGGGCGACGCCTCGGCGATCGAGGGGCCCGTCACAGAGCTGGGACTCGGCCCCGTGAAGGTCATCGCGGCCGGCTGACCGGATTCGGCCGCGCGCCGGCCGATGGGCGGCGGAACCCTGGCGCACCCCTTGGGGCGCCGGGGTTCCGGGCTTTTTCGATCTTTATCGGCCCGCAAACCTCCCTTGTGGCGAACGCAACAAATCACCTGATCTGTTTGCCGTAACCGACACGGTCCGATTAGCGTCCTGCTCTGCTGTCCGTCACCATCCGCCGCGTCCAGCGGCAACCGGGCAGTGATCGCCGAGTCCCCGTCTGGCGCGAGCCTGGGGAGCCGGGGACCCACGTCCCTGGGGTGAATCGGGCCGCCCTCACCACGAGGCAGCCCGTAGGAGACCTTCCTGCTCCGAACCCGTCAGCTAACCCGGTAGGCGAGAAGGAAGGAAAGGATCTCGCCGCACCCATGGCGTTCACTGTTCTGCCCGCGCCCAGCGGGAAGCACCGCCGTCCCCGTCGTGCCGCACTCCGCACCGGGACCACCCTGGCCGGCGTCGCCGTTCTGACCGCGGCCGGCACCTTCGGCGCCACCGCGGCCACCGCGCTCTCCACCCCGGAACGCGCCGTCGTTCCCAACACCATCGAGGACACGTCGTTCGCTCGCGCCCTCGACGCCTCGGACAGCCTCACCAACTCCCTCGCCGCCCAGGCCGCCGCCCAGCACAAGGCGGCCGACGAGACCAAGCGTGTGGCCGCCGAGGCCAAGCGCAAGGCCGATGAGGCCAGGCGCGTGGCCCAGGCCGCCGCAGCCGCCAAGAAGAAGGCCGCGGCCGAGGCGATGATCAAGGCCGAGCGTGCCGCCGAGGCCCGCGCCGCCCGTGCCGAGGAGGAGCGCAAGAAGCTCAACTCCTTCGTGCTGCCCGTCGACAGCGGCATCGGCACCGGCTACAAGGTCCCCGGCTCCATGTGGGCCTCCGGCTACCACACCGGCGTCGACTTCACCGCGTCCACCGGCACCCCGGTCCACGCCGTGGGCGCCGGCACCGTCGTCACCGCGGGCTTCGACTCGGCGTACGGCAACAACGTCGTGATCCGGCACAGCGACGGCATCTACACGCTGTGCGCCCACATGTCCTCGCTCAGCGTGTCGGTCGGCGAGACCGTGACCACCGGCCAGCAGATCGGCCTGTCCGGCGCGACCGGCAACGTCACCGGACCGCACGTGCACTTCGAGGCCCGCACCACGGCCGACTACGGTTCGGACATCGACCCCGTGGCGTACCTCCGCTCGCACGGCGTCTCCATCTGATCCACCGGAGACCAGCACCCCCGTCCCCCTCGAAGGCCCCGGCTCCCCGCCGGGGCCTTCGTGCTGTCCAAAAATAATCCATGAATTCTGGACTGCGGTCGGAATCCTGGTTGTGCTGGAATAGAGTCGCCGAAGAATACGGGGAAAAGAATGGAGACCGGCGATGCGGAATCGGATGTGAACGGGACGGACGGCGCGGGGCGTCGTATCTCCGCACAGGTCGTGTGCACCGCGATCCGTGACGACATCGTCGGCGGTTTCTATCCGCCGGGCAGCCGGCTGACCGAGGAGCTGCTGGCGAGGCGTTACGGGGTCTCCCGGGTCCCGGTGCGCGAGGCGCTGCGGACCCTGGAGTCGGAGGGGTTCGTCCGTACCCGCCGGCACGCGGGCGCCTCCGTCGCCGAGCCGACGGAGCAGGAGGCAGCCGACCTGCTGGAGATCCGCGGCCTGCTGGAGCCGCTGGGGGCCGCCAGGGCCGCGCAGCGGCGCACCGACGCCCACCTCAAGGTGTTGCGCGGGCTGGTGCGGCTGGGTCAGGAACGTTCCCAGCAGGGCCAGCTGTCGGATCTGCCGTCCCTGAACGGCTGGTTCCACGAGACGCTCGCCCAGGCCTCCGGCAGCCCCACGCTGGCCGCGCTGCTCACCCAGCTGCGGCACAAGATCGCCTGGGTGTACGGGGAGGGGGACCCCGGCCGGGCGGTGGAGTCCTGGGAGGAGCACGGCGCGATAGTCGACGCCGTGGCCCGCGGCGACGCGGAACGGGCCCGCAGGATCTCGGCCGGGCATGTGGAGCGCGCGGTCTCGGTGAGGACTCCGAAACACCCTGTATACGCCGCGCGGCGGCGGAATTAACAATGGCGCCGTATACAAGTGGGCAGAAATACCGTGGCCCTGAATAAAGAAAGGCGGGGCCGCGTTATCCATTCGGACAACGCGGCCCCGCCGAATTCCTGCACGGGCCTGCGCCCATGGGCTCAGACGGCTTCGGGGAGTTCCTCGAGACCCTCGGAGACCAGCTTGGCCAGCCGGTCGAGCGCGGCGTCGGCGCCATCGGCCTCCGACGCGAGCACGATCGGCTCGCCGCCCTGCGCGCCCAGGCCGAGCACGGCCAGCATCGAGGCGGCGTTGACGGCG
The DNA here is from genome assembly GCF_023701745.1 of Streptomyces sp. RKAG293. NCBI lineage: Bacteria > Bacillati > Actinomycetota > Actinomycetes > Kitasatosporales > Streptomycetaceae > Streptomyces > Streptomyces sp. RKAG293. Next base: position 6,611,702 of record NZ_JAJOZB010000001.1, read on the forward strand.
TTGCCGTCCGCCTTCGCGATCGTCACCGGGACGCCGGCGGCGGTCACCGCGCGGACGAAGAGTGAAGCGGGGCGGGCGTGCAGGCCCTCGGCCCAGCCGACGGTGACACGGCGCTCAACCATGGTGTAGCCCTTCAGGTCGTTCCTGTTGTCTAGACCAGTCTCGCACGGGCGGAAGACTGCTCAGGCACCTCGACGCGGTTCAGCCTGCCCGCTGCGACGACCCCACGCTAGCCGGGCGCACCCGGTCAGCCGCCCGGGCACCGGCCCGGTCGGCCGCCTGGACACCAGCCCGGACACCGGCCCGGTCAGCGGGGCGCGCCCGGACACCGGTCCGCATACCCTGGCCCCATGACGACTCCGGCCCCCCGCCCGTATCCGGTGCACTGGGAAGCGGACGTCGTCCTGCGCGACGGCGGCATCGCGCACATCCGGCCCATCGGGCCGGGCGACGCCCAGCGGCTGGTGGACTTCTACGAGCAGGTCTCCGACGAGTCGAAGTACTACCGCTTCTTCGCGCCGTACCCCCGGCTCTCCGACCGCGACGTGCACCGCTTCACCCACCACGACTACGACGACCGGGTGGGCCTGGCCGCCACCATCGGCGACGAGTTCATCGCCACCGTCCGCTACGACCGCATCGACGCGGAGGGCCGGCCGGCCAGCGGGGACGCCTACCGGGCCGAGGTGGCGTTCCTCGTCCAGGACTCCCACCAGGGCCGCGGCGTGGCCTCCGCGCTGCTGGAGCACATCGGGGCGGTCGCCCGCGAGCGCGGCATCCTGCGCTTCATCGCCGAAGTGCTGCCCGCCAACCGCAAGATGGTCAAGGTCTTCACCGACGCCGGCTACACCCAGCAGCGCAGTTTCACCGACGGTGTCGTCCACCTCGAACTCGACCTGGAGCCCACCGAGGCGTCGGTCCAGGTGATGCGGGCCCGCGAGCACCGCGCCGAAGCCCGTTCGGTGCAGCGGCTGCTCACCCCCCGGTCGGTGGCGGTGATCGGCGCGAGCCGGCGGCCCGGCGGCGTCGGCCGCACCCTGCTGCGCAACCTGGTCGCGGGCGGCTTCACCGGCCGGGTGCACGCCGTCAACCGCTCGTTCCCCGAAGGCGAGAGCACCCTCGACGGCGTCCGCGCGCACCGCGACGTCGCCGGGATCCCGGAACCGGTCGACCTGGCGATCATCGCGGTGCCCGCCGAGAACGTGCCCGCCGCCGTCGCGGCCTGCGGCGAACACGGCGTCCAGGGGCTGGTCGTGGTCACCGCCGGATACGCGGAATCCGGCCCCGAGGGCCGGGAGCGGCAGCGCGAACTGGTACGCCAGGCCCGCTCCTACGGCATGCGGGTCATCGGCCCCAACGCCTTCGGCATCGTCAACACCGCGGCGGGCGTACGCCTCAACGCCTCGCTCTCGCCCGAGGTCCCGGCCACCGGACGGCTCGGGCTGTTCACCCAGTCCGGCGCGATCGGCATCGCACTGCTGTCCGGACTGCACCGGCGCGGCGCCGGCCTCTCCTCGTTCGTGTCGGCGGGCAACCGGGCCGACGTCTCCGGCAACGACCTGCTGCAGTTCTGGCAGGACGACCCGGACACCGACGCGGTCCTGATGTACCTCGAATCCTTCGGCAACCCGCGCAAGTTCACCCGGCTCGCCAAGCGGACCGCCGCGAGCAAGCCGGTCGTGGTCGTCAAGGGCGCCCTGCACTCCGGCACCACCCCGGCCGGGCACGCCGTGTCCCCGACGCGGATCCCGGACAGCACGGTGTCCGCGCTCTTCCGGCAGGCCGGGGTGATCCGCGTCGACACGGTCACCGAACTCCTGGACGTGGGCCTGCTGCTCTCCTTCCAGCCCATCCCGCGCGGCGGCCGGGTCGCGATCCTCGGCAACTCCGACTCCCTCGGGCTGCTCACCTACGACGCGGCCCTGACCGCCGGGCTGCGGCCGATCGCGCCGATCGACCTCACCACGTCGGCCGGGCCCGACGACTTCCGGACCGCGCTCACCGCGGCGCTGGCCGACGACGCCAGCGACGCCGTCGTCGTCACCGCCATCCCCCGGGTCGGCTGCGAGGACGCCCCCGACCCCGAGTCCGGCGACGACCCCGCCCTCGCGCGGGCGCTGCGCGCGGCCGCGGCCGGCTCCGGCAAGCCCGTCCTCGTCGCCCATCTCGCCCTGGAGACCATGGCCGACCGGCTGGGCGCCCCGCTCCCGGAGGACCCCTCCGGGCAGCCGGCGGAGCAGGCGCGGATTCCCGCGTATCCCGCCGCCGACCGCGTGGTGCGGGCGCTGGCGGAGGCAGTGGAGTACGCGCGGTGGCGGCACGAGGCCGAGACACCCGGCCGGGTGCCGCAGTTCACGGACATCGAGGAGAGCGCGGCGGCGGCCGACGTGGCGCGGCTGCTGGACGCGGGGGAGACGGAGGGCGAGCACGGCGTCGTCCTCGACGACACGGCCGCCGCCACGCTTCTGGGGCGTTACGGGATCACCGTGCGGTCCGCGCTGCCCGCGCCCGGGATCGGCGCCGCGCTGGCCGCCGCCGGGCGGCTCGGCTACCCGGTGGCGCTCAAGACGACGGCGCCGCACCTGCGGCACCGGGCCGACCTCGGCGGGGTCCGGCTCGACCTCGCGGACGAGGGCGATCTGCGGCGGGCCTACGAGGAGCTGACCGCGCGGCTCGGCAAGCCGGAGGAGCTGCTGCTGGTGGTGCAGGCGATGGCACCGCGCGGGGTGGACACCGTCGTCCGCGCCACGGTCGACCCGGCGGTCGGCGCCGTGCTCTCGTTCGGCCTGGCCGGAGCCCCCTCGGAGCTGCTGGGGGACACCTCGCACCGACTGGTGCCGGCCACCGACCGGGACGCCGCGGAACTGGTGCGCTCCATCAAGGCCGCCCCGCTGCTCTTCGGCTGGCGCGGCAGCGAACCGGTGGACACCGCGGCCCTGGAGGAACTGCTGCTGCGGGTCTCGCTGCTGGTCGACGACCTCCCGGAAGTGGTCGCCGTCGACCTGGAGCCGGTGGTCGTCGCGGCCCGCGGCCTCACGGTGCTGGGAGCGTCCGTCCGCCTCGACCGGCCGCCCGCCAGAACCGATCTCGGACCACGCGCACTGTCGTCCTTCTGAGCGGTACCCGCCCTTAAGATGGACCCCATGGCGAAGACCGGTATGACGACCCAGGGCCTGCGCACGGCCATCGAGCGCAGCGGCTACTACCCGGCCCTGGTGGCCGAGGCCGTCGAGGCCGCGGTGGGCGGCGAACCGGTGGCGTCGTACCTGGTCCATCAGGAGACGACGTTCGACGCGAACGAGGTGCGCCGGCATGTGACGGTGCTGGTCATCACCGACCACCGCTTCATCGTGAGCCACACCGACGAGCAGGCCGCCGACGACACGTCCCCGACCCCGTACGCGACCACCTCCACCGAGTCCGTGAAGATCGGCCGGATCTCGTCCGTGGTGGTCAGCCGCGTGGTGGCCAACCCCGAGGCGTACGTACCGGGCACGCTGCCGCGCGAGGTCGTACTGACCATCGGCTGGGGCGCCGTCAGCCGGCTGGACCTGGAGCCCGCCGCCTGCGGCGACCCCAACTGCGACGCCGACCACGGCTACACCGGCTCCTCGACCGCCGATGACCTGTCACTCCGCGTCAGCGAGGCCGGCGACGGGCCCGACGCGGTACGCCAGGCCCTGGCCTTCGCGCAGGCGCTCTCCGAGGCGACGGCGGCCGACCGCTGATGGTGCACGCCGTACCCGCCTACGACCCCGCGCCACTGGATCCGCGTACCGCACCGGCACCGCTCTACGGCACCGCTTCGCTCTGCGACCTCTTCCCCGCGGCCGCCGCCGGGCTCGCCGTCCCCGGGATGCCCGCCACCGGCCTCGAACTGGCCCCCGCCGACCGCGTCTGCGTCTTCCTGGTCGACGGCATGGGCTGGGAGCTGCTGCGCGCGCACCCCGAGGAGGCGCCCTTTCTCGCCTCCCTGATGCACACCTCGAACGGCGGCACCGGGCAGCCGCTCACCGCGGGCTTCCCGTCCACCACCGCGACCTCGCTCGCCTCGGTCGGCACCGGCCTGGCGCCGGCCCGCCACGGGCTCGCCGGCTACACCGTGCTGGACCCGTCCTCCGGCCGGCTGATGAACCAGCTGCGCTGGCAGCCCTGGACCGATCCGCACTTGTGGCAGCCGTACCCCACCGTCTTCCAGCTCGCCGACGCCGCCGGGGTCGCGACCTGCCAGGTGTCCTCGCCGAACTTCCAGCACACCCCGCTGACGAAGATCGCGCTCAGCGGCGGCACCTTCCACGGCCGGCTCACCGGCGACGAGCGGATGGACCTGGCGGCCGACCGGCTCGGCGCCGCCGACCGGACGCTCGTCTACACGTACTACAGCGAGCTGGACTCCATGGGCCACCGGCACGGCGTCGACTCCGACGCCTGGCGCGGCCAGTTGATGATGGTCGACCGGCTCGCCCAGCGGCTGGCCGAGCAACTCCCGCCGCGCTCCGCGCTGTACATCACCGCCGACCACGGCATGATCGACATCCCGTTCGACGACGAGTCAAGGATCGACTTCGACGAGGACTGGGAGCTCAGCGCCGGCGTCGCCGTCCTCGGCGGCGAGGCCCGCGCCCGCCATGTGTACGCCGTGCCGGGTGCCGCCGCCGACGTGTACACGGTGTGGAGCGAGGTGCTCGGCGAACAGATGTGGGTCGCCACCCGCGAAGAGGCCGTCGCGGCGGGCTGGTTCGGCCGCCCCGGCGACCCCGTCGACGAACGGGTGCTCGGCCGGATCGGCGATGTGATCGCCGTGGCCCGCGACGACATCGCGGTCATCGCGAGCCGCACCGAGGCGGGGGAGTCCCAGATGGTGGGCCTGCACGGCTCGATGACCCCCGTCGAGCAGCAGGTGCCGCTGCTCGAAGTACGTTCCTGACCCGCAGCGCAGCCCCCTCCTCCGTCCTGTCTCCTGAAAGGCCGTCGCCCTCCTCATGCCCGAGCTCGTGTTCTTCTCCGGAACGATGGACTGCGGAAAGAGCACCCTCGCTCTTCAGATCGAGCACAACCGCTCGACGCGGGGGCTGCAGGGCATGATCTTCACCCGCGACGACCGGGCGGGCGAGGGTGTGCTCTCCTCCCGGCTGGGCCTGTCCACCAAGGCGATCGAGGCCGCCGACGACGTCGACTTCTACGGCTATGTGGTCTCCCACCTGTCGGGCGGCGGCCGTGCCGACTACGTCCTGGTCGACGAGGCGCAGTTCTTCGCGCCCGCCCAGATCGACCAGCTCGCCCGGATCGTCGACGACCTGGGCCTGGACGTCTTCGCCTTCGGCATCACCACCGACTTCAGGACCAAGCTCTTCCCCGGGTCGCAGCGGCTCGTCGAGATGGCCGACCGCATCGAGGTCCTGCAGGTCGAGGCGCTGTGCTGGTGCGGGGCCCGCGCCACCCACAACGCCCGCACCATAGACGGACAGATGGTCGTCGAAGGCGCGCAGGTCGTCGTCGGCGACGTCAACCGCCCGGCCAGCGAAGTGGGTTACGAGGTGCTGTGCCGCCGTCACCACACCCGGCGGATGACGGCGGCGAGCGCTCAGGCCGCGACGCTGTCCCCGGACGTGCTGCCGGTGGACCAGGCCGTCGACCGGAACGGGGTCAGCGGGCCGCGTCGATGACGGTGAAGACGGCGCCCTCGGGGTCGGCCACCGTCGCCAGCCGCCCGTAGCCCGAGTCCCGGGCCGGCTGCAGCACCCGGCCGCCCAGCTCGACCACCCGGCGGGCCGCCGCGTCGGTGTCCGCCACGGCGAAGTACGTCATCCAGTGGGCACCCCGGTCACGGGGCAGCGACTGGCCGACGCCGTGGATCCCGGCCACCGGACGGCCCTTCAGCCGCAGGGTGAGGTAGTCGAAGTCCGCCGCCGCCTCGGGCTCCGTCTCATACCCGAAGACATCGGTGTAGAACTTCGCGACGGTCGACGACTCGCGCGTCACCAGCTCGTTCCAGGCCAGCGTGCCCGGCTCGCCGATGACGTCGGCGCCGGGGTGGCGCTGTGCCTGCCAGATCCCGAAGACCGCGCCCGACGGGTCGACGGCCACCGCCATCCGCCCCTCGTGATCGGCGTCCAGCGGGCCGACGCCCACCGTGCCGCCGCACTCCCGGATCAGCTCCGCGGTGACGTCCGCGTCGTCGCAGGCCAGCAGCGTGGTCCAGGAGACCGGCAGATGCCGGTCCTTCGGGCCGTCTCCGATCCCGGCGATCTGCCGCCCCCCCAGCTCGGCCCGGACATAGGGGCCGAGGTGCTGCGGTCCCTCGTGGAACTCCCATCCGAACAGGGCACCGTAGAACTCCTGGGCCGCATCCAGATTGTGTGCCATCAAGCTGACCCAGCAGGGCGTGCCGGGGGGACGCCGGCTCGGTACCTCGGTCATTGAATTCTCTCCTCGGGGCCGGCGCGGGGGGCATTCGGGGGAGGTGCCGAAGTCGATGGTTCCACCACCGGGCCCGCGGCGCGCCCCGGCCGCGCCGCATCCAACCCCTAAGTGCTGAATAGTGCCCGTTTTGGTATTTGACTTCCGTTTCGAGACGGTGGCCGCGCGACGGCGATCAGTCGAACGTCCAACGTGTGAGGCCCACAATGGACGTATGGAACCCATTATCGCTGCAGCCGAACTCGCGAGCGAGCTGAGCCGGACCACCGTACTCGACGTCCGCTACCGGCTCGGTGCTCCTCCCGGCCGTCCGGAGTACGAGGCGGGCCACATCCCCGGAGCGGTCTACGTCGACCTCGAATCCGAGCTGGCCGGCGAACCCGGCGCGGGCGGCCGGCACCCGCTGCCCGACCCGGAGGTCTTCGGCGCCGCGATGCGCGCGGCGGGCGTCAGCGCCGACCGTGACGTCGTCGTCTACGATGCCGCGCAGGGCTGGGGCGCCGCTCGCGCCTGGTGGATGCTGCGCTGGACGGGCCACACCCGGGTCCGGGTGCTGGACGGCGGACTGGCCGCGTGGACCGCCGCCGGGCAGCCGCTGGAGACCGGAACGGCGGATCCCGTCCACGGTGACTTCACCCCCGCCGTCGGATCGACGCCGCTGCTGACCGCCGACGACGCGGCGGCGCTGGCCCGGCGCGGACTGCTGCTCGACGCCCGGGCGGGCGAGCGGTACCGGGGCGAGGTCGAGCCGATCGACCCGGTCGCCGGCCACATTCCGGGCGCGGTGAGCGCTCCGACCACGGAGAACCTGGCGGCGGACGGCCGCTTCCTGCCGGCCGAGGTGCTGGCGGCCCGGTTCGCGGAGCTGGGCGCCAAGGACTCCGCCGAGGTCGGCGTCTACTGCGGCTCGGGCGTCTCGGCGGCGCAGGAGGTGCTGGCGCTGGCGGTCGCGGGCATCCCCGCCGCGCTGTACGTGGGTTCGTGGAGCGAATGGACGGCCGACGCGGACCGTCCGGTCGCCACCGGCGCGCAGCCGGGCTGACCCCCGGACCGCGGCTCAGGACCGGGGCCCCGGACAGGGGTGGGGCGGACGGGTAAGGGGCGGCGCACCCGGTGCGCCGCCCCTTACCGTCGCTGTCTGCGGTTACTCCTGCTTCTTGCGGCGGCTGCCGAAGACGATCTCGTCCCAGCTGGGCACCGTCGCCCGGCGCCCCGGCCGGACACCGTCCGCCTCGGCCTGCCGGTCCGTGGTGCCGACCAGCCGGTCACGGTGACCCGCGACGGCCCGCGGCATGAGGACGTCCGCGTACGCGGAGCCCGCACCCGCGCTCGCCGCGGGCGGAGCGGCCTCCTCGGCCGCCGGCTCCTCCGGCTGCTCCGCCGGAGCGGTCTCCGGCGGCGCGGACGGCGGTGACGGTACGACCATGTCGCCGCGGAAGCTCGGCACCGCCTCCAGCAGGCTGGTCAGCGAGTCCCGGTCCTCCTCGGCACGTTCGGCACTGCGCTCCTGCGGCCGGTTGGGGCGTTCCAGCTGCCGGTCGAGCGCCCGGTCCAGCGGGCGGTCCCTGGGCAGCCGGGCGATCCGCGGCACGAAGGGGAAGCTCGGCGGCTCCTTGGAGTCCTGGGTCTCCGGAGTCTCCTGCTGGGTGGTCTCGCCGATCAGCGCCCGTGCCTCGTCGTCCACGGCCTGGACGAGCCGCCGGGGCGGGTCGTACGTCCAGCTCGCGGAGTGCGGTTCACCGGCCACCCGGTAGACCAGCAGGACTTCCCAGGTGCCGTCGTCACGCCGCCAGGAGTCCCAGAGAACGGTCTCCTTCTCGGCGCCCCGCAGCAGCAGCCGCTCCGCGACCGCTTCCCCGAGCTGCGGTCCGGCGCTCTCGCCGTGCCGCCGCACCGGGGTCTTCCTGGCCCGCTCGGCCATGAAGGCGCGCTCGGCGAGCACCGGACCCTCGAAGCGGCGCACCCGTTCCACCGCGATACCGGCGGTCTGGGCCACCTCTTCCGCCGAGGCTCCGGCTCGTATCCGTGCCTGGATGTCCCGTGGCCGCAGGTGGCTCTCGACCTCGATCTGACCGAGGCGGGCACGGTCATTGCGTACCGCTGCCCGGAGTCGCTCGTCGATGGGGAGCGAGTATTCCGTGCTGTCTGCAGCCTTGAGCACCAGTCGTGTGCCGTCGTTGCTGACGGCCACGACACGCAGTTCGGGCATGGGAACCTCCCGGGTGGTGCCTGCCGACGTCACGTGCGTCGCTGCTCCCGTTGGACGAGTGTGGCCTGCCCAGGTGCGGCACGCCACAACCTTGCAGGGTTACCCGGCGTGTCGGGCAGGTGCCGTGACTCGCCGTTATGGGACGGTGACCAGTTGGCCACTCAGAGTGACCAAACGCGGCACCCCGGGATGAGCACCGCCTCCGGGCTCCCCTCCCGTTGGTCCGGGCAACCGGACGGGAAGCCGGAGCCAGGATTCGCCACAGTACTCCATTCGGGCCACTGGGGTGGGTTGCGGCGCCGCCGAAGTTCTCCCGCGACAAGGGAGTTGAGTGGCGAGGCTCACAGAATGTCCGCAAGTGGAACTACTGCCTTCGCCCATATGTCTCTTCTCTGTGCAAGGAGGATGAGATCGGCTACCCAGGTATGGATATGGACGAAAAGGACGAGCGCGAGGAAACGTCCCAGCGGGGACGGCTGGACCTGAGCGTCCCCCAAGTGGCGGGCAGTGCGCTGGCGGCCGTGACCGCGGCGCTGCTGGCGTCGCAGCTCGGTGTGTACGGGACGATCATCGGCGCCGGCGTGGTCAGCATCGTGGCCACCGCGGGCGGCACGGTCTTCCAGCACTTCTTCCGGCGCACCGGCGAACAGATCCGCACGGTGTCCACCCGGCACCTGCCGGTCTCCGTCCCGGGGACGGAGCCGGAGGCGGGGGCGGGCTCCACCCGGCTGCTGGAGGAACTGCCGCCACCGGGCGAGGACGAAAGGCCCGACGGGGAGTACGGCGAGGCGACCGTGCACGGCACGACCAAGCGCGGCTGGCACAAGTCGGCGATCGGTGCCGTGGTCGTCTTCGTGCTGGCGATGGGCACCGTCACCTCGATCGAGCTGGCCACCGGATCGGAGCCGTCCGTCAAGGCGGTCTTCGACGGCGGCGGAACGCACCACCGGCCGCCGGCCGACCGGCCGAGCGCCCCGGCCTCCGATCCGGCCGGCACCTCAGGGGACACCCCCTCGCCCGGATCGTCGACGACTCCTTCGGAGTCCTCGTCGCCGTCGCCGACCCCCTCGGGCAGCGGTAGCGGCAGCGGCTCGCCGACGCCGGACCCGAGCGGTTCCCCGTCATCGAGCGGCAGCCCGAGCACCAGCATCCCGCCGACCCCGGACCCCGGCGGGTCCTCGGACGACGGCAAGGGCGGTACGGGCGGCTCCGCGTCTCCCGGCGCCCAGGGCGGCGCCCAGGGGGCCGCGGCGGGCGCCGGGACGCAGAACTGAGCGCCGGGGACCCCGGCCGGTCCTACGCGCCGAGCACGCGCCGCAGATAGTCGTTGGCGAAGAGCCGCTGCGGGTCCAGCCGGTCGCGCAGGGCGGTGAACTCGCCGAAGCGCGGATAGACCCCGGAGAAGTACTCCGCGTCTCGGGTGTGCACCTTGCCCCAGTGCGGCCGGCCCTGGTGCGCGGTCATGATCTTCTCGGCCGCGGTGAAGTACTCCTGGTAGCGGCTGCCCCGGTACATGTGGACGGCGATGTACGCGCTGTCGCGGCCGGAGGCGGTGGACAGGGTGATGTCGTCGGCGGGCGCGATCCGCACCTCGACCGGGAAGCTGATCCGCAGCCCCGAGGACTCGACCATCGCCTTGAGCTCGCGGATCGCCCCGACGGCCGCCTCGCGCGGCACGGCGTACTCCATCTCCACGAACCGCACCCGGCGCGGACTGGTGAAGACCTTGTACGCGATGTCGGTGTACGTGCGGGCCGACAGCGCGCGGCTGGAGACCTTCGCGATGCCGGGGATGGTGCCGGGAGCGGCCCTGCCGAGCGAACAGGCGGCCTGGAACAGCCCGTTGGACAGCAGCTCGTCGTCGATCCAGCCCTTGACGGGGGAGAGCGGGGCGGCCGGGCCCTGACTGCGGTTGTTGCGCTTGGTGTTGCAGCTGTCGGTGTGCGGGAACCAGTAGAACTCGAAGTGCTCGTTCTCCGTCGTCAGCTGGTCGAACTCCGCCATGACCCGGTCGAAGCCCATCGGCTCCTCGCGGGCGGTGAGCAGGAACAGCGGTTCGACCGCGAAGGTGATCGCGCTGATCACCCCGAGGGCGCCGAGGCCGAGCCGGGCCGCCGCGAAGACATCGGCGTTCTCGTCCGCCGAGCAGGTCAGCACCGAGCCGTCGGCCAGCACCAGTTGCAGGCCCTTGATCTGGGCGGATATCGATCCCGAGTCACGGCCGGTGCCATGGGTGCCGGTGCTGGTGGCGCCCGCCACCGTCTGCTCCATGATGTCGCCCATGTTGGTCAGCGACAGGCCCTCGGCGGCCAGCGCCGCGTTCAGCTGGTGGAGCGGAACCCCCGCCTCCACGGTGATCGTGCCGCGCTCGCGGTCGATCTCCCGGATCGCCGCCAGCCGGTCCGGCCGGATGAGGACCCCGCCGGTGGCGGCCGCGGCGGTGAAGGAGTGCCCGGTGCCCACGGCCTTCGCCGTCAGCCCGTCCTCGGCTGCCCTGCGAACGGCGGCGGACAGCTCGTCCACCGAGGCCGGCGACACACTGCGCCGCGGTTGGGAGGTGACGTTCCCCGCCCAGTTACGCCACACCTTCTCGGCGGATCCGTTCATCGTGCTCGTCGTGCTCATACGTACGCGGCCCCTCCTGCTCCGGCGCCGGCCGCAGCCGGCGGAACCCCAGGACTGCCACCACCACGGCGAGTGCCCCGGCGGCGGCCGGCACCGCGTACGCCGCTTCCGCCCCCGACGAGTCGATCACCCACCCGGACACCGAGGCTCCGAGAGCCACGCCGACCGTGATGCCTGTGCTCACCCACGTCATGCCTTCGGTCAGCTTCGCACGCGGTACCAGCTGTTCGACCAGGGCCATGGTGATGACCATCGTCGGTGCGATGGACAGGCCCGCGACGAACAGCGCTACGGCCAGGAACCACAAGTTTCCGACCAGTAGGAGCGGGATCATACTCACAGCCATCACGCACACACCCACCAGGAAGCCCCGGGAGGCGGACCCTTTCAGCCGGAGCAGCCCGAAGGCCAGTCCCGCGACGCAGGAGCCGAACGCGTACACCGCGAGCACCAGGCTGGCCGCGGCCTTGTGGCCCAGCTCGTCGGCGAAGGCCACCGTCGTGACCTCGACCGAGCCGAAGATCGCGCCGGTGCAGGCGAAGGTGGTCACCAGCACCTGGAGGCCGGGGGAGCGCAGCGCCGAGCCGCCCGCGTGGGAGGCCGTGGGGTGCGGGACCGGTTCCGTGGAGCGCTGAGCGGTCAGCAGGAACGTGCCGACCGCGAGGAAGACCGCCGCGAGCAGCGGGCCGGCCTCGGGGAACCAGACCGTGCACAGCCCGATCGACAGGATCGGGCCGACGATGAAGCAGACCTCGTCGACCACCGACTCGAACGAGTACGCGGTGTGCATCGCGGGGGTGCCGTGGTGGATCACCGCCCAGCGGGCCCGGACCATCGCGCCCAGGCTCGGGGTGGCGCCCGCCATGACGGCGAAGACGAAGAGCGCCCAGTCCGGCGCGTCCCACACGACGCACAGCAGCAGGCCCGCCACCGCCAGCACGGTGACCGCCGCCGCCGGGCGCAGCACGCGGCGCTGCCCGTGGCGGTCGACGAGCCGGGACACCTGCGGGCCCATCACGGCGCCGGACATCGCGAGCGTCGCGGAGAGCGCGCCCGCCAGCCCGTAGCGGCCGGTGACCTGGGAGATCATCGTCACGATGCCGATGCCCAGCATCGACAGCGGCAGCCGGCCGATGAAACCGGCGGCTGAGAAACCCTTGGTTCCAGGTGCTGCGAAGATCGCGCGATACGGGCTGGACACGGGCACTCCACGGCGTCTTCGCCGGCGTCGGTAAGGCTTGTGACTGTCCTCCACAGGTTACGTGGCGGGGCAATCGCTTTTCTGGACGCCGGGCACCAGTGGCAGGATCGGACCCATGTCCGATCACAACGAGGCCGGTCCCGCGGCCGGGCCCTATGACGCGCTGCTCCTGCTGTCCTTCGGCGGCCCCGAGGGACCCGACGACGTCGTCCCGTTCCTGGAGAACGTCACCCGGGGCCGGGGCATCCCCCGGGAGCGGCTGAAGGAGGTCGGACAGCACTACTTCCTGTTCGGCGGGGTCAGCCCGATCAACGCGCAGAACCGCGAGCTGCTCGACGCGCTGCGCAAGGACTTCGGCGAGCACGGCGTCGCCCTGCCGGTCTACTGGGGCAACCGCAACTGGGCGCCCTACCTGGTCGACACGCTGCGCGAGATGACCGACGACGGGCACCGCCGCATCCTGGTGCTCGCCACCAGCGCCTACGCGTCGTACTCCGGCTGCCGCCAGTACCGCGAGAACCTGGCCGGCGCCCTCGCCGAGCTCGCGGCCGAGGGCCGGCCGGTGCCGCGCGTCGACAAGCTGCGGCACTACTTCAACCACCCCGGCTTCGTGGAACCCCTGACCGACGCGGTCCTCACCGCGCTCGGCGAACTTCCCGCCGAGGTCAGGGCCGGCGCCCGCCTGGCGTTCACCACGCACTCCATCCCGACCGCCGCCGCCGACACCTCGGGCCCGGTGGAGGGCCACGGGAACGGCGGCGCCTACGTGGCGCAGCACCTGGACACCGCCCGGGTGATCGCCGACGCGGTACGGGAGGCGACCGGCACCGAGCACCCGTGGCGGCTCGTCTACCAGTCGCGCAGCGGCGCCCCGCACATCCCGTGGCTGGAGCCGGACATCTGCGACCACCTCGTGGAGCAGCACGAGAGCGGCGCGCCCGCGGTCGTCATGGTGCCGATCGGCTTCGTCTCCGACCACATGGAGGTCACGTACGACCTCGACACCGAGGCGGCCGCCAAGGCTGCCGAGCTGGGGCTGCCGGTCGCGCGGGCCGCGACCGTGGGCGCCGACCCCCGGTTCGCCGCCGCCGTGCGCGACCTGGTCCTGGAGCGGGCGGCGAACGAGCGCGGCCTGGCGCCGCGGCCCTGCGCGCTGGGCTCGCTCGGCCCGAGCCACGACGTCTGCCCGGCGGGCTGCTGCCCGTCCCGGAGCCCCCAGCCCGCTGTCGCGGGCACCGACTGAGGAGAGCCGTGAGCACCGAACTGCTGGAGATCGCGCTGGAAGCCGCCCACAAGGCGGGCGAACTGCTGCGCACCGGCCGGCCCGCCGACCTCGGGGTGGCGGCCACCAAGTCGAGCCCGATCGACGTCGTCACCGAGATGGACATCGCCGCCGAGAAGCTGATCACCGAACTCATCGCGAAGCACCGTCCCCAGGACGGTTTCCTCGGCGAGGAGGGCACCGAGAGCCCGGGCACCAGCGGGGTGCGCTGGGTCGTCGATCCGCTCGACGGCACCGTCAACTACCTGTACGGGCTGCCCTCCTGGTCCGTGAGCATCGCGGCCGAGTGGGACGGCGAGACCGTGGTGGGGGTCGTCGCGGCCCCGATGCGCGGCGAGACCTACCGGGCGGTGCTCGGGCAGGGTGCCTTCGTCAACGACACCCCCGCCCGGCCGCGCCCGGTGCCCGAGTTCTCGCACGCCCTGGTCGGCACCGGCTTCAGCTACCTCACGGAGCGCCGGGTGACGCAGGCCGAGGTGCTGCGCACCCTGCTGCCGAAGGTGCGCGACATCCGGCGCGGGGGATCGGCCGCGATCGACCTCTGCGACGTGGGCTGCGGACGGCTCGACGCGTACTACGAGCGCGGCCTCAATCCGTGGGACTTCGCGGCCGGCGCCCTCTTCGCCCGGGAGGCGGGCGTCCGCACCGGCGGGCGCCCCGGGCAGGCTCCGTCGAACGAGCTGACCGTCGCCGCGGGACCCGGCCTCTTCGAAGCGCTCCAGGGCCTGCTGGAGGACCTGGGGGCCTGGCACGACTGACCTGGACCGGGGCGGCCGTCCGCGGGCGGCAGGGGTGCGCCGGTGTCCTTCGGCGGGTGCTCCGGCGGATCCCCGCCGGAGCACCCGTCCGGTCCTCGCCCGCGTTTCCCCGTCCGCGCACGCGAACGCCCCGGCACCGTGGAGGTGTCCGGGGCGGGCCGACGGCCGCTGCGCTGCCGTTCCGGGTCGGGTTCCGGGTCGGAGGGTCGGTCAGGCGACCTTGGACTGGATGTGCACGCCATGTTCCGCGGCCAGGCGCCGCAGATCGTCGAGCTCGCTCTGTTCGACCTCGGCGAGGAACTCGTCGCCGGCCTCACGGGCGTGGTGGAGGTCGGATTCAGTGCTGTGTATCCGCTGCAGGATTCCGGTGGTGAATGCGTCCATCTGCTGGCGCCCCCTCGTCGTCGTCGTTGACACGGGGTGTGTCAAAGCCCATAACGGCGCGGCGGGATGCGCGTCGGGGCTTGGTTGGTGGGTGTACGACGGGTCCTCCCCGGGCCCGGCGACGAGGAAACCTTGAGCGGACGACGAATTCCGGTCCGGTCGCCACTTACCGCCGGTTTACGGCCGTCCGGTGCAGGATGGGAGGACATTCGTACTGCTCATGGAAGGAAAGCGCCTTGCGCGTACTGGTCGTCGAGGACGAGCAACTGCTCGCCGATGCGGTTGCCACCGGACTTCGCCGCGAGGCCATGGCCGTCGACGTCGTGTACGACGGTGGCGCCGCCCTGGAGCGGATCGGGGTGAACGACTACGACGTCGTGGTCCTCGACCGTGACCTTCCGGTCGTCCACGGTGACGACGTCTGCCGGCAGATCGTCGGGCTGGGGATGCCGACCCGGGTGCTGATGCTCACCGCCGCGGGCGATGTGAGCGACCGGGTGGAAGGGCTGGAGCTGGGTGCCGACGACTATCTCCCCAAGCCCTTCGCGTTCAGCGAGCTGACCGCGCGGGTCCGCGCGCTGGGCCGCCGGACGACCACGGCCCTGCCGCCGGTCCTGGAGCGGTCCGGCATCAAGCTCGACCCCAACCGCCGGGAGGTCTTCCGGGACGGCGCCGAGGTGCATCTGGCGCCGAAGGAGTTCGCGGTGCTGGAGGTGCTGATGCGCAGCGAGGGCTCGGTGGTCTCCGCCGAGCAGCTCCTGGAGAAGGCGTGGGACGAGAACACCGACCCGTTCACGAACGTGGTGCGGGTGACGGTCATGACGCTGCGCCGCAAGCTCGGCGAGCCCCCGGTGATCGTCACCGTGCCGGGCTCCGGATACCGGATCTGATGGCGGTGACCACTTCCGCCGCCCCGCCCCCGCCGCCGTCCACGGCCCCGCAGAAACCCGGGTGGGAACCGATTCCGGTCGAGAGCCCGCCGCCCTGGCTGCGGCCGACGATCCGGATACGCCTGACCGTCCTGTACGGCGGCATGTTCCTGATCGCCGGTGTCCTGCTGCTGTGGATCATCTACCTGCTGGCCGCGCAGGCCCTGCACCAGGGCAATGAGCTGCCCTTCCGGCTGATCACCGGCCAGGTGTCCGGGAATTCGTCCTGCGCGCTCCCTTCCTCGGGGAGCGCCGACGAGTTCACCCGGGCCATCGGCAGCTGTATGCAGAACCAGCGCGAGCTGGCGCTCAACACGCTCCTCAGGCGCTCGCTGATGGCCCTCATAGGGCTGACCGTGGTCGCCTTCGCCTTCGGCTATGTGATGGCAGGGCGGGTGCTCTCGCCGCTGGGCAGGATCACCCGCACCGCGCGCGGCGTGGTCAGCTCCGACCTCAAGCGCCGGATCGAGCTCGACGGCCCGGACGACGAGCTCAAGGAGCTCGCCGACACCTTCGACGACATGCTCGACCGGCTGGAGCGGTCCTTCGACGCGCAGCGCCGCTTCGTGGCCAACGCGTCGCACGAACTGCGGACGCCGCTGGCGATCAACCGCACGCTCCTGGAGGTGCAGCTGGCCGACCCGGATGCGTCGGCCGACCTCCAGCAGCTCGGCAAGACCCTGCTGGCCACCAACGAGCGCAGTGAGCAGCTCGTGGAGGGCCTGCTGCTGCTCGCCCGCAGCGACAACGAGATCGTGCACCGGAAGCCGGTGGACGTGGCGGAGGCGGCCTCCCAGGCCCTCGACCAGACCCGCGCCGAGGCGCAGGCCAAGGGCGTGGAGCTGCGCAGCGAGCTCGGGCCCGCGGTGGTGCAGGGCAACGGCGTGCTGCTGGAGCGCATCGCGCTGAACCTGGTGCAGAACGCGGTCCGGTACAACACGGCGGACGGCTGGGTCGAGGTGACGACCGGCACCGAGGCCGGCCAGGCCCTGCTGATCGTGACGAACACCGGGCCGGTGGTGCCCGCCTACGAGGTGGACAACCTCTTCGAGCCCTTCCGCCGCCTCCGTACGGAGCGCACGGGCAGCGACAAGGGCGTGGGCCTGGGGCTGTCCATCGCGCGCTCCGTGGCGCGCGCCCACGGCGGCTTCATCTCGGCGGAGCCGAGGGAGGGCGGTGGCCTGGTCATGCGAGTGGTCATCCCGCTCTGACCGCGGACCCGGCGGCGGACCGAGCGGCGGACCCGGTGACAGCTCCGCCGTGGTCGGCCGAAGTCTTCCGAAGGGTCTTCCGAGGGCCGCGGAACCCCTCGTGAGGGTCGGATCGTGTTCGCTTTGCGAGTAATTTCGCGGTCTGTGAATCGTAGGAAGCTGGTGTGATTGATCACACCTGGAATTCCGGTCCCGCCTACCCTGTGTGATCACTACGCCCGAAAAAAGACCGGAAAATCCATGTTTCCGCTGGTCATGATCACGGGAAGTACACGTGTTGGCACGAGTGATGTGCGACTTTCAGACCGGAACAGGTCCTGATCGGCCACTGCCACGATCACCTCATCCGGGGTGACGTTGGGTGTCGATTGAGTAACAGGCCTTGATGTGAGGCAAAATCTCCGCCTCAGGTCGGGCACAAGTCCGGCCTCCCGCGCGTTACGTGCGCAGACACCAGCAGATACCCAGAGGGGGAGAGCGACACATGGCAACGGATTACGACACACCACGCAAGACTGACGATGACGTCAATGAGGACAGCATCGAGGAACTGAAGGCTCGCCGGAACGAGAAGTCCACGTCCGCGGTGGACGTCGACGAGTTCGACCAGGCCGAGTCCCTGGAGCTGCCCGGCGCCGACCTCTCCAACGAGGAGCTTTCGGTCCGGGTGCTTCCCCGGCAGGCGGACGAGTTCACCTGCATGACCTGCTTCCTGGTGCACCACCGCAGCCAGCTGGCCGGCGAGGCGAAGAACGGCGACCCGATCTGCCGCGACTGCGCGGCCTGAGGCAGCGGGTAGCCGTGAAGGGCTCGCCTGAGGGCCGGGAGGACGACGAGCGGGGCCGTGCGGCCTCGCTCGCGGCCGCCATGGGGCGCGGGGTGAAGAGCGGGGCCAGGAAGAGCGGCAAGGGCGCGCGGGTCGGTATGGGCTCGCTCGCCGAGCGGCTCGTCGACGCGGCCCCGCGCATCCCCGTGCGCGACCTGGACACACTGCGGAAGCAGTTCCCGGGTCTGGGTCCCGAGGACATCGCGGACAAACTCGTCGCCGGTGCCGTCAAGGGCACCATGACCGTCGGAGCAGGCGTGGGAGCGGCGGCGATGCTGCCGACCCCGCCCGCCATGCCGGCGGAGCTGGCCGCGGAGACGCTCGGCGTCGCGGCGGTCGAGTACAAGCTCATCGCCGAGCTGCACGAGGTCTACGGGCTCCGTGCGGCCGGCACCGTACGGGAGCGCGCGACCGCCTACCTGTGGTCGTGGACCGAGCAGCGCGGCATCGACGTGCTCAAGCTGTCCTCGATCAATGTCGCGCTCGGCGGCAAGATGAAGCGGGAGCTGCGCCAGCAGCTCATCAAGCGCACGGTGCGGAACCTGCCGACGCTGACCCCGTTCATGATCGGTGCGGCCGTCGGCGCCACGATGAACCGGCGCGACACCAAGAAGCTCGCGGAGAAGGTCCGGAAGGACCTGCGTGCCGCCCAGATCCCCTGGGACGCGCTGCCCGCCCCCGAGCTGCCCCAGGCTCCCCCGCCTCCCGCTATCGAGCTCTGACGGCCTCCAGGGCCTGTGCCAGGCGCTCCGGGGAGCGCGTCGACAGATAGACATACGGCGTCGGGTCCGCCGGGTCCGTGATCTCCACCTTGAGCGCGGTCGGCACGTAGCTCCGCAGCAGCATGAAGGCGCGCGGATTCGCCTTCCGCCCGCGCCAGGCGATCGTCTCCTCCGGGTCCAGCACCGTCGCCTCGCCCAGCGCCGCGACCGGGATCTTCGCCTCGCCCGCGACCAGCGAGCCGGCCACCACCCGGATCCGCGCCGAACCGTACGAACTCAGGCCCATCGCCGCCAGCGCGGTCCCGCCGGCGAGACCCGCCAGCATCGGCAGCACCCCGAAGGGAAAGAGGATCAGCGCGGCTGAGACGCCCGCTCCCAGAGCCAGGAGCCACCAGGAGCGCGGGACGGTGAGGCGTTCGTCGTAGGGCTGCATGGCACCCAGCTTGGCAGACGCTTTCCGGCCGTCCGCCGCCCGGCCGTCACTTCCCGCGCAGCCGGTCCACCGCCCGCGCCACCCGGGGCGGGGCGGCCCGCAGACCGGTCGCGAGCTGCTTGGCCCAGTCCGTCGCGGCGGTCGGCGCCATCACGTCCAGGGCCGCCGCGGAGCGGGCGCCGCCGCCCACCAGGTAGCGCGGCAGGGGGCGCCGGGCGTTCAGCGCCTTGAGGACCGTGAGGGCCACCGGACGCGGACCGGGCAGCGTCCTGGCGTCGCGCACCACCTGGTCGGCGGCGGCGTACTGGTCGCGGTAGGCCGAGGTCCGCTCGGCCGGCAGCAGCTCCGCTCCCCGCTCCCAGATCCCGGTGCGGTGCGAGCCCGGCTCGATCAGCACGACCTTCACACCGAACGACTCGGTCTCCATGCGCAGCGCGTCCGTCACCGACTCCAAGCCCTGCTTGCTGGCGCAGTACCAGCCCAGCATCGGCAGCGAGACCCGGCCGGCGACCGACGAGATGTTCACGATCCGGCCGTCCCGGCGCTCCCGCATCGCCGGCAGCACCAGCCGGGCGATACGGGCCGGGGCGATCAGGTTCGTCTCCAGCTGGCGCCGCGCCTGCTCGTCGTCCACGTCCTCGACGGCGCCGGGCTGGGCGAAACCCGCGTTGTTGACCACCGCCCAGGGGCCGCCGTCCGTCATCATCGCGATCTCGGTGAACGCCTGGACGCACGACGTCGCGTCGGCCACGTCCAGCAGTACCGTCCGCACCGCCGCCCCCGTGCGTTCCACCACCGCCCGCAGCGCCCCGGCCTTCTCCGGCGTCCGCACCGTGCCGATGACGTCGAATCCGGCGTGCGCGAGCTCGAGGGTGACGGCGAGGCCGATGCCTCGGCCGGCTCCGGTGACGACGACGGACTTGGGACTCATGTGCGCTCCGGTCAAGGTGGGGTAGAAGCCGGTACGGGTCAACGGACGGCCGACGGGAAAGGATCCCGCAGGAGGGTAGGGTCTCGGGCGTGAGTGGAGCTACCGCATCCGAGAGCCCTGGCCGGCCGGGCCTGAAGCCGCCGCCAGACGCAGCCCTGCCCGTACGGCACCCCGGTGCGCCAGCGCCCGGCGAACTGCTCGGGGCGCACTACGACCAGTGTTTCGGCTGCGGCGAGGGACAGCCGCACGGACTGCACCTGGAATCCCGTGCGGGTGACGGCGTGAGCGTCACCGCGGAATTCACCGTACAGACCGCCCACCAGGGCGCGCCCGGCCTCGCGCACGGCGGTGTGCTGGCCTCGGCGCTGGACGAGACGCTCGGCTCGCTGAACTGGCTGCTGCAGGTCATCGCGGTGACCGGCCGGCTGGAGACGGACTTCGTCCGCCCGGTGCCCGTCGGCACCACCCTGTATCTGCGGGCGCACTGCCGCGCGGTCGCCGGACGGAAGATCTACAGCACCGCCGAGGGCCGGATCGGCGCCCCCGACGGCCCGGTCGCGGTCCGCGCCGAGGCGCTCTTCCTGGAAGTGAAGCTCAACCACTTCACGGACAACGGACGTCCCGAGGAGATCCAGGCCGCGATGTCCGACCCCGACCAGGTCAAGGTCGCGCGCGCCTTCGAGGTGAACCCGTGAGTGAAGCCGTACGACGTCCCCTGGACGTCCTCATCCGCCGTCTCGACGACTCGGTGCCCATCCCGGCCTACGAGCACCCGGGCGACGCGGGAGCCGACCTGGTGACCACCCAGGCCGCGGAACTCGCCCCCGGCGAACGGACGGTGCTCCCCACCGGCGTGTCCATCGCGCTGCCGGACGGGTATGCGGCCTTCGTACACCCCCGCTCGGGCCTCGCGGCCAGGTGCGGAGTGACCCTCGTGAATGCCCCGGGAACGGTCGATGCCGGGTACCGTGGGGAGATCAAGGTGATCGTGGTCAACCTGGACCCACGCGAGAGCGTGCGGTTCGAACGGGGAGACCGGATCGCCCAACTGGTCGTCCAGCAGGTCGAACGGGTCCGCTTCCACGAGGTCGCGGAACTTCCCGGTTCTGCCAGGGCCGCTGGGGGCTTCGGCTCCACCGGGGGGCATGCCTCGGTAGGTGATGCCCCCGACGGCCAGACCAGTAATGGATTCGCTTCGGTCGTTGCAGACCGGGAAGGACAGTGACCGTGTTCCGTCGTCGTCGCAAGGAGCGCGAAGACGCCCTCGACGAGCTCGAGGGCGCGAGCCCGGACGAGCTGGCCGAAGACGCCGAAGACGCCGGGGAGTCCGACGACTCCGGCGAATCGGGTCGGTACAACCTTCCGCCCGCCCCCAGGCCCGACGGGCCCTGGGACCTGAGCGAGGTCAAGCAGCCCGGCGAGGGCCGGGTGGACCTCGGCGGACTGTTCGTGCCCGGTGTCGAGGGCATGGAGCTGCGCGTCGAGGTGGCCGGTGAGTCGATCGTCGCCGCGACCGTGGTGCTGAACGACAGCGCTGTCCAGCTCCAGGCGTTCGCCGCCCCGAAGTCCGAGGGCATCTGGGGCGAGGTGCGGGACGAGATCGCGTCCGGCATCACCAAGCAGGGCGGCATCGTCGACGAGATCGAGGGTTCGCTGGGCTGGGAGCTGCGCGCGCAGGTGCCCGTACAGCTGCCGGACGGTACGAACGGTGTGCAGCTGGTCCGCTTCATCGGCTGTGACGGTCCGCGCTGGTTCCTGCGCGGGGTCATCTCCGGCCAGGGCGCGGTGCAGCCGGAGGCCGCGGGCCTGCTGGAGTCGGTCTTCCGTGACACCGTCGTGGTGCGCGGCGAGACGCCGATGGCGCCGCGCGACCCGATCGTGCTGAAGCTGCCGACCGACGCCCAGATGGTGCCCGAGGGCATCGCGCAGGAGGAGAGCGAGGGGCCGAAGTTCGGCGACGGGCTCGACCCGCTGCGCCGCGGCCCGGAGATCACCCAGATCCACTAGAACCCGCCGCACCCCGTTCCACCGGTGCGCCGGAGGACCGACCACGGCCAGGGGCCGGATCCATGATCACGGATCCGGCCCTTCGCCATGTCCGGAGGGCGGGACCGGGGCCGGGACCGGGGCCTTGGACCGGGGCCTTGGACCGGGGCGGGGGCCGGGAGCCCGGGCCGGGAAATCCTTGACCGGGTGGATAGGCTCCAGCTGGCAAGCGCGTACACGCAGCGGTACGCCGGCCGGGGCCGACGGGTGCGGCGCACGGCCGGGAACGACCACAACGGGGTGTGGCCCGGTGATCCGGGTCAGGAGGGGGACAGCGCATGAGCGAGCAGTCGACGGGGCACGCGGGGACGGCGGTCGCGGACGGGCCGGCGACCGGGGAGATGGTCGTCGTCGAGGACCTGCGCCGCACCTACGGCAGCGGGGAGACGGCCGTGCACGCGCTGCGCGGTGTCTCCTTCCGGGTGCCGCGCGGTGAGCTGGTGGCCCTCAAGGGCCGTTCCGGCTCCGGCAAGACCACCATCCTCAACCTGGTGGGCGGCCTGGACTCGCCGGACGGCGGCCGGATCACGCTGGACGGCACCGACCTCGCCGGGCTCGGCGACAACGGCCTGCTGGCGCTGCGCCGCGACCGTATCGGCTTCGTCTTCCAGTCCTTCGGACTGATCCCGATCCTCACCGCCGCCGAGAACGTCGGCGTCCCCATGCGGCTGCGCAAGGTGCCGCCGCGCGAGCGCGAGGAGCGGGTGGAGCTGCTGCTGTCGCTCGTCGGGCTCTCCGACCACGCGGCGCAGCGCCCCGGCGAGCTGTCCGGCGGCCAGCAGCAGCGGGTCGCCATCGCCCGCGCCCTGGCCAACCGGCCCGTCCTGATCATCGCGGACGAGCCGACCGGCCAGCTCGACGCCGAGACCGGGCTCGCCGTCATGGAACTGCTGCGTGCCGTCGTCCGCAGCGAGGGCGTCACCGCCCTCGTCGCCACCCATGACGCCCAGCTGCTGGCCCTGGCCGACCGGGTGCTCGAACTGCGCGACGGCCGGATCGTCGACGAGGGCTGATCCCCCCACCGGCGGTGCCGGATGCCACTACAATCGGCGTCCGATCCGTGCCGTCGGCAGGGGTCCGGTTGGGGGGGGAGAACGCCGTGGAAGCACGGATCTCGGTGGACAGCGGCAGCGCGGTCGCCGACCTGGAATCACTGGACGGCTGGCTGCGCGGGGAGCCCGGACTGGCCGGTCGGGTACGGGCCGAGGGCGGTGAACCCGCTCCCACCGAACTCGGTTCGCTGCCGGATGTGCTGACGGTGGCGCTCGGCGCGGGCGGCAGCGTCACGGTGCTCGCGGCGTCGCTGCGCGCCTGGATCTCCCAGCCCCGGCGGTCCGATGTGAAATTGACGATCAGTCAAGAAGGCGGCCGGTCCGTGGAGATCGACGCCAAGCGGGTGAAGGGCGAGGATCTGGGGGCCCTTCTCCAGCAGGTGCTGGATGCCGACGGGCCGGTGTAGTGGCCGTCCGCCTGCCGGATCCACGCCGCTCCCGGATCGTGCTGATCGGTGCGAGTACGTACACGGCCCCGGAACTTCCCGACCTTCCGTCCGTGCACCGCACCATCGAGGACCTGGCCGGGCTCCTCACCGATCAGTACTACGGCGTCGTGCCGGAGGAGCACTGCACGGTCCTGCTCGACGAAGGAGACCTCCGCACCATCGGTCAGCGGTTGCGCACGACGATCCGTGAGGCCGAGGATCTGCTGCTGGTGTACTACGCGGGACACGGACTCGTCAGCGGCCGGCGGCATGAGCTGTATCTCGCGCTGCCGGACAGCGACTGGGACGACCCGGAGTTCAGCTCCCTGGAGTACGAGAAGCTGCGCAGCGCTGTGCTCGACAGCCCCGCCGCCACCAAGGTCATCATCCTGGACTGCTGTTTCTCCGGTCGTGTCGTCACCGACACCATGGCCGGCGGGGAGGCCGCGGAGCTCGGCCAGATCGAAGTGGCGGGCACCTACGTCCTCACCTCGGCTCAACGGGACCAGGTCGCCCTCGCCCTTCCGGGCGAGCACCACACGGCGTTCTCCGGACGGCTGATGCGGCTGCTGGCCGAAGGCGTCGTCGGCGGACCCGAACTCCTGACGGTCGACGACCTCTACCAGCGGCTCAAAGCGACCATGGCGGCCGAAGGGCTGTCCACCCCCCTCAACCGGGGCACCCAGACCGCGAGCAACATCGGACTGGGGGTGAACCGGGCCTTCGCCGCGACCATCGGTCCGCAACTGCGCCAGCAGCACATCGCCGCCGTCGAGCAGGGGAAGAGCGGTGACTGGCCCGGGGCATCCGCGATCCTGCAGAAGATCGCCGACGAACAGACCCGCATCCTGGGCGCCGAGCACACCGACACACTGCGCACCCGGCAGTCCTACGCGCACAGCCTCGGCGGCGCGGGCGGCCCGGTGGAAGCCGCACAGCTCCTGCGGCAACTGCTTCCGGAGCAGTTGAGGTTACTGGGGCCCGATCACGAGGACACCCTGCGAACCCGGCAGTTCCTCGCCGTCAACCTGGGGGAAGCGGGCTTCCGGGACGAGGCGGTCGGCATGCTGCGCATCCTGCTCGCCGACCGGGGGCGGGTGCTGGGGCCGGACAGCCCGCACACCCTGCGCACCCGCCACATGCTGGCCCGCAACCTCGCGTTGACGGGTGCGACCGATGAAGCGATGGCGCTGCTCAGGCAGTTGGAGCAGGAACGGGAGCGGCTACTGGGGGCTGAGCATCCGCACACGCTCCGGGCGCGGGACGATCTGGCGGCCTTGACGGTTCAGGAGCGTTGACGATGTTCGAGAAGTTCACCTCCCGCGCGCGGCAGGTTACGGTCCTGGCCCAGGAAGAAGCCCGGATGCTCAACCACCATCACATCGGCACGGAGCACATCCTTCTCGGCCTGATCCATGAGGGCGAGGGTGTCGGTGTCAAGGTGTTGGAGAGCCTCGGGATCTCGCTCGAGGCGGTCCGCCAAGAGGTGGAAGAAATGATCGGGCAGGGACAGCAGCGCCTGTCCGACGCGATCCCCTTCACCCCCCGTGCCAAGAAGGTCCTGGAGCTGTCGCTCCGCGAGTCCCTTACGCTCAACCACAACTACATCGGCACCGAGCACATCCTGCTGGGTCTGATCCGCGAGGAGAAGGGCGTCGCCGCTCAGGTCCTCGCAAACCACGGGGCCCACCTGGACATGGTCCGGCAGCAGGTCATCCACGCCCTCAGCCCGCGGTGGCCGACTCCTGAGCCCCCGCTTCAACGGGCTCCCAAGTCCTCGTCGCTCACCCGTCTGCTCCAGTTCGGGCACGACCTGAGCGAATCGGCACGGACCGGATCACTCCAGCCCGTCGTCGGCCGGGCCCAGGAGATCGAGCGGCTGATGCAGGTCCTCGCGCGCCGGACCAGGAACGTTCCGGTGCTCATCGGCGAGCCGGGGGTGGGAAAGACCGCGATCGTGTCGGGACTGGCCCGGACGCTGGCCTCCGACAACGCACCGGAGATGTTCCGCGGCCGGTTCGTCTGCTCCCTGGACCTCGGTCCGCTCCTCGGCGACGCACAGACGCGCGGCCATTTCACCGGGCTGCTGGACGAGTTGATCGACGAGATCCAGGCCACCGCCGGCCTGGTGCTCTTCCTCGACAACGCCCTGACGCCGCTGCACACGCCGGCGGGGTCCGGGGAGGCACTGGCTCTTTTCCGGCGGGTGCTGTCCCTGGAGGGAGTGTCCGTCATCGGCGCGGCCACCACAGCGGCATACGGCCGCTGGGATCCGGACCCCGATCTGAGCCGGATCATCCAGCCCATCGTCGTCCAGGAACCTCCGCCGGACGAAGTGCTGGTCATTCTCCAGAGCGTTCGCGAGCGCTTGGAGACGCACCACCGGCTCGCCATCACCGATCAGGCGATCGCCGCCGCCGCGTTCCTGGCGAAGGAACACATTCCGGCGCAGCCGCTGCCGGGTAGCGCGATCGACCTGCTGGACGAGGCGAGCGCCCAGGCCCGGGTCCGCGCGCCCGAACAGCGGCCCGATCTGGAGAAGTTCGACGAGCAGATCGCCGCGTTCCAAAGTATCAAGGAGGCGCACATCGATGAGCAGGACTTCGAGGGGGCGGCAGCGGCCAGGGACAGGGAGGTGGAGCAGATACGGGCCAAGGCCGAAGTGGTGAAGGCATGGGACATGCGGAGGTTGGTTCCGGAGGTCACCGAAGCCGAGGTCGTACAGGCCCTCGCGGCGTATTCGGGTGTCCAGCCCGTCGGCCGGTACGAACCGCCGACGGAACCGGGCCGGGACCGACTGCGCACGGCGGCCGAACACGACCCCTCCGTATGGGCGCTCAGCTGACGGACCGGTGCCCGCTGCCGTTCAGCGGGCCTACGGGACGTGGCAGCCGGTGGCACCGCCCGCGATGGGCGGCGCCACGGCTGCGGCCCGCACGTCAGGCGCCGACGACCACCTTGTGATCGGCGGTGAAGGGCTTGCCCGCTATCAGCTCGGACGCGGTGCCGTCAGGGCCGACCGGGACGTCACCTATCAGGGTGACGCGGTGCAGCCGGCGCTCGACGTCGAGGTGCTCGATGTCGCGCGGTGCGAGGTGCGCGGTGGCGCGGTTGTCCCAGAAGGCCACGCTGCCGGCCTCCCAGCGGAACCGGACGGTGTACTCGGGCCGGGTGATCTCTTCGTAGAGCAGGTTGAGGACGGCCCGGCTCTCGCGCGGGGTGACGTCCACCAGGTGGCTGGTGAAGCCGGGGTTGACGAAGAGCGCGCGCTCACCGGTCTCCGGGTGCACCCGTACGACCGGGTGTACGGCGACGAGCAGATTGTCGTTGATCCGGCGGGCGTACTCGCTGTTGCCCTCGGTCTTCTCCGCGCCGCCGTAGCGGTGCTCGGCGCGGAGCGTGTCGACGAAGGCGCGGACGGGCGCGGACAGGCCCTCGTACGCGGCGACCAGATTGGTCCAGGTGGTGTCGCCGCCGAACTCCGGGACGGACTCGGCACGCAGGATCGAACCGGCGGGCGGGTTGACGGCCGCGGTGACGTCCGTGTGCCAGCCGGCGAAGTAGCTGTACTGGCGCTTGCGCACGGCCTCGCGGAAGCCGGCGCCGTACCGCTTCTCGTAGCGGCGCGGGTCGATGGTGAAGATCTCCGGGTGGTCCTCCGGCGGGGTGTCGTCGTGCGGGTGGGCGTAGGTCAGCTCGCCGAACTGCCGGCCGAAGGCGATCTGCGAGGCGTGATCGAGCTCCTGGCCGCGGAAGAAGACCACCTTCCAGCGGTGCAGCGCCTCCTTGATCACGAGGAGGTTCTCGTCGGAGAGCGGGAGCGAGAGGTCCACGCCGGAGATGTCGGCGCCGGTGTGGCCGGAGGCCGGACGGACGGTGACGGTCATGGTGATCAGCCCTTCGTCGGCTATGAGTTGAAGTTCTTGACCAGGTCGAGGTCGAACCGGGGCGGTGAATCGACGTGTCGCGCCCAGCGGGCGCGGTCCGGCGCCGACCGATGCACAAAATGGAGCGGCTGAAGCCCGGCGGGAGAAGGGAGACCAGGCGCCGGGAGAGGGATGGAGATCAGGCGCCAGGAGGCGGGACCGCCCGGTCAGCGCGTGCGGCCGGCAGGGCCGGCGAGGGGGGCGCGACCGGCGATGCCGGTGGAGCCGGTGGGACGACAGCCGAGACCGGCGAAATGGTGGGCGCGGAAGGCGTTGACCGCCTCCCGCCCGGCGGCGTCGCGCGCCGCTGCCCTACCTGTCACGTCCATGGGTCGATTCTCCGGAACCCGGGGCCGCCGGGCAATGATTAACGACACGGTGGAAGAAACCCTGCCGCCGGACCGGCTACGCCGACCGGGCCGTACGCAGTTCCATCGGCCGCCGGTAGACCGCGTCGAGCACCACGGCCCCGGCCGCGACCGCGAGCACCTGCTCCCCGAAACTCGTGGGGACCACGGCCCGTTCGGGGTCCGTGCACAGATGGGAGTGCGCGGCGACCTCCTCGTAGAGGTCGGGCAGCAGCTCGGGGAAGTGCACCGCCGCGGCCTCCGCGACGACCAGCACCTCGGGGTTGATGACGTCGAGCAGCAGGGCCGCCGCCCGGCCCACCGTGCGCAGCCGCTCGCGCAGCATCAGCACCGCGCCCGCGTGGCCTTCGCGGGCCCGGGACAGCAGCAGCCGGAAGTCCGGCACGGGCACGATGCCGGCCTCGAAGGCGCGCTGGGCCAGACGGAGTTCGGACACCGCCTCCTGGAGGCAGCCGGTACGGCCGCACGCGCACCGCTGTCCGGGAGCGCCGAACGGCAGATGCGCGACGTCGCCCGCGCCCGACCTGCGGCCGCGCAGCACGCTGCCGCCCGTCGCGATCGCCGCGTCGACCACGTTGCCGACGAAGAGCTGCACCAGCTCCTCGCGCCCCACGCCCGCCCCGAACATCAGCTCCGCCTGCGCCAGCGCCCGTGCGTGCCCGTCGACGTGGACCGGCAGCCGGGTCGCGGCGGTCAGCACGCTCCGTACGGGGACGTCCCGCCAGCCCAGCGGGGCGTGCTCGACGACGGTGCCCTGTTCGCTGTCCACCCAGCCGCCGGTGACGACCCCGAGGCCGAGCACGGAACGCCCGGCGGCGTGCCGGTGCAGGAAGCCGGGCAGATGGCCGCGGATGCCGCCCAGGACGTCGCCCACCGAACCGTCGTGCGGCAGCCGTTCCTGGGCCGTCACCCGCCCGCGCAGGTCCACCACGGCGAAGGTGGTGTGCGGCAGCGCGATGTGCACCCCGCAGACGGCGTGGTGGACGGGGTCGACGTCCACCGGCACCTGGGGCCGGCCGGCTCGTGGCGGACCGTCCGGCGGCGGCAGCTCGCGCAGCAGCCCGAGCCCGATCAGCTCGGCGGTGTGCCGGGAGACGGCGGCCGGGCTCAGCCCGGTGTCCCGCGCCAGCGCGGTCCTGGCCACCGGACCGCCCCGCAGCACGGCCCGCAGCACCGCCCCGGTGGCGCCGCCCTCGCCGCCGCGGCCGGCGGCCGGCGCGGACACGGACGGCAGGGCGACGAGCCATGGCGGGCGGTCGGTGGAGGGCATGCGCCGATGCTCGCTGGCGGCGCGCGGCGGGTCAACGGTCCGGCGTTACGTCCGTATGGCAGTCCTGCGAACGCGGTCCGTCACCGTCCGCCGGGGCCTCTCGCGGCCCGTCCGGCCCGGGAGAACCGGGGCCGGCGAGGGCCCAGGGGGGGTTAAGGCGCCGTCAAGGTACTCCCCGGGGGCGACCCCGGTCCCATATGTCCCCTTCGGTCGTTCTAAGGTCGAGACAAGCGCCGCACGCGCGTCCGGGCGACAGGCGCATCCGAGCAGAACGATGGGGCCATGGCACGCGGCAAACTGCGCATCTACCTCGGGGCGGCCCCCGGCGTGGGCAAGACCTACGCCATGCTCTCCGAGGCGCACCGGCGTACCGAGCGTGGCACCGACATCGTCGTCGCCTTCGTCGAGCACCACCGGCGCCCGCGCACCGAGGTGATGCTGCACGGCCTGGAGCAGATCCCGCGCCGGGAGCTGGAATACCGCGACGCGGTGTTCACCGAGATGGACGTGGACGCGGTGCTCGCGCGGCATCCGGCGGTCGCGCTCGTCGACGAGCTCGCGCACACCAACGTGCCCGGCTCGCGCAACGCCAAGCGCTGGCAGGACGTCGAGGAACTGCTCCAGGCCGGGATCGACGTCGTCTCCACGGTCAACATCCAGCACCTGGAGTCGCTCGGCGACGTCGTCGAGTCGATCACCGGCGTCCGGCAGCGCGAGACCGTACCCGACGAGGTGGTGCGCCGCGCCGACCAGATAGAGCTGGTCGACATGTCGCCACAGGCGCTGCGGCGCCGGATGGCGCACGGCAACATCTACGCCTCCGACAAGGTCGACGCGGCGCTCTCCAACTACTTCCGGCCCGGCAACCTCACCGCGCTGCGCGAACTGGCGCTGCTGTGGGTCGCCGACCGGGTCGACGAGTACCTCCAGGAGTACCGCGCCGACCACCGGATCTCCGCCGCCTGGCAGGCCCGCGAGCGCATCGTCGTCGGCCTCACCGGCGGCCCCGAGGGCCGTACCCTGATCCGCCGGGCCGCCCGGATGGCCGCCAAGGGCTCAGGCAGCGAGATCCTCGCCGTGCACATCGTCCGCAGCGACGGGCTGGCCTCGGGCTCCGCCAAGGAGCTGGCCGCCCAGCGGACCCTGGTGGAGGACCTCGGCGGATCGTTCCACCACGTCATCGGGGAGGACATCCCCGAGGCCATGCTGGACTTCGCCCGCGGGGTCAACGCCACCCAGATCGTGCTCGGCACCAGCCGCCGCAAGGCCTGGCAGTACGTGCTGGGCCCCGGCGTCGGCTCCACCGTCGCCCGCGAGTCCGGCGACATCGACGTCCACATCGTCACCCACGAGCACGCCGCCAAGGGCCGCGGACTGCCCTCCGCGCGCGGCGCCAGCCTGGGCCGCGCACGGGTCGTGGCCGGCTGGCTCACCGGGGTCGTGGGCCCCGTCCTGCTGGCGCTGCTGCTCACCAACTGGCACCCCGGGATGAGCCAGGCCACCGAGATGCTGCTCTTCCTGACCCTCACGGTCGCGGCGGCGCTGGTCGGCGGGCTGCTCCCGGCGCTGGCCTCGGCCTTCGCCGGATCGCTGCTGCTCAACTACTACTTCACACCGCCCACCCACTCCTTCACCATCGCCGAGCCCGAGAACATCATCGCGATCGTGATCTTCGTCGTGGTGGGTCTCGCGGTGGCCTCCGTGGTGGACCTCGCGGCCCGCCGCACCCAGCAGGCCGCCCGGCTGCGCTCGGAGGCCGAGATCCTGTCGTACCTGGCCGGCAGCGTGCTGCGCGGCGAGAGCTCCCTCGAGGCCCTGCTGGAACGGGTCCGCGAGACGTTCGGCATGGACTCGGTGGTGCTGCTGGCCCGGGACAGCGACCACGGCGCCTGGACCCGGGAGGCCAGCGTGGGGGAGCGCCCCTGCCTGCGCCCCGAGGACGCCGACGTCGAGGTGCCGGTCAGCGACCGGCTCTCGCTGGCGCTCGCCGGTCGGGTGCTGCCCGCCTCCGACCGCCGGGTGCTCTCCGCCTTCGCCGCGCAGGCGGCCGTCGTCATGGACCGGCGGCGGCTGGAGGGCGAGGCGGAGCACGCCCGCGAGCTGGCCGAGGGCAACCGCATCCGCACCGCACTGCTCGCGGCCGTCTCCCACGACCTGCGGACTCCGCTGTCGGCCATCAAGGCGTCGGTGTCGTCGCTGCGCGCCGACGACGTCGCCTGGTCCGACGAGGACGAGGCGGAGCTGCTGGAGGGGATCGAGGACGGCGCCGACCGGCTGGACCACCTGGTCGGCAACCTCCTCGACATGTCCCGCCTGCAGACCGGCACCGTGACCCCGCTGATCCGCGAGATCGACCTCGACGAGGTGGTGCCGATGGCGCTCGGCGGCGTCCCCGAGGGCAGCGTCGTCCTCGACATCCCGGAGAGCCTGCCGATGGTCGCGGTCGATCCCGGCCTGCTGGAGCGCAGTGTCGCCAACGTCGTCGAGAACGCCGTGAAGTACAGCGCCCCGGGCTCCAAGGTGGTGGTGGCCGCCAGCGCGCTGGGCGACCGGGTGGAGGTGCGGGTCGTCGACCGCGGCCCCGGGGTGCCGGAGACCGCCAAGGACCGGATCTTCGAGCCGTTCCAGCGCTACGGCGACGCCCCGCGCGGCAACGGCGTCGGCCTGGGCCTCGCGGTCGCCCGCGGCTTCGCCGAGTCCATGGGCGGCACGCTGGTCGCCGAGGACACCCCCGGCGGCGGCCTGACCATGGTCCTCACCCTCCAGGCCGCCCTCGGCGGCCGTCCGGCCCGTCCGGACCTGCCGGCGGGGGCCACGTCGTGACGGCGGGAGTGGACAGGACCGCGAGCAGCAGCACCGTGACCGACGTGAAGGTCGCGACCGAAGCAACCGGCACGACCCACGTGACGGCGACCGAAGCGACCGATGTGACCGAGAAGAGGAACTCCATGTACCGGGTGCTCGTGGTGGACGACGAGCCGCAGATCGTGCGCGCGCTCGTGATCAATCTGCGGGCCCGCAAGTACGAGGTGGACGCCGCCCACGACGGCGCGAGCGCGCTGCAGCTGGCCGCCGCCCGCCACCCCGATGTGATCGTCCTGGACCTCGGCCTGCCGGACATGGACGGCGTCGAGGTGATCCGGGGGCTGCGCGGCTGGACCCGGGTCCCGATCATCGTCCTGTCGGCCCGCCAGACGTCCGACGAGAAGGTCGAGGCGCTCGACGCCGGCGCGGACGACTACGTCACCAAGCCGTTCGGCATGGACGAGCTGCTGGCCCGGCTGCGGGCCGCCGTACGCCGGGCGGCGCCCGGCGGGCCCGAGGACGACGCGGCGACCGTCGAGACCGAGACCTTCACCGTCGACCTGGCGGCGAAGAAGGTCAACCGCGGCGGCGCCGACGTCCGGCTCACCCCGACCGAGTGGCATCTGCTGGAGGTCCTGGTCCGCAACACCGGGCGGCTGGTCAGCCAGAAACAGCTCCTGCAGGAGGTGTGGGGGCCCTCGTACGGCACCGAGACCAACTACCTGCGGGTCTACATGGCGCAGCTGCGGCGCAAGCTGGAGGCGGATCCCGCGCATCCGCGGCACTTCATCACGGAGCCGGGCATGGGCTACCGCTTCGAGCACTGAAAGGCCGCTTCGAGCACGGAAGAGCCGCTTCGAGCACGAACGGACATCCGCGGGGTGGCGATCGGCCGTCCGGCGTAGCGGACGCCTTGTCGGCCGGGCCCGGTACGCTGGAGACATGAGTGGTGCCACCCGTTCGGACCGACCCACCGGCCGCTTCCGGCGCATGATAGACCGCCTGTCGTCCTCCCAGGAGGAGCTGCACTCCGAGGAGCTGCAGAAGGACGCCCTGTCGGTCGGCTGCACGCGGATCTGCGACTGCGGGGACCGGCAGATAGTGACGGTGACCGGTAGTCTGCGCACGGTCACACTGCGACCGCGGGCCGGCGTGCCCGCGCTGGAGGCGGAGCTGTTCGACGGCTCCGCCGCCCTTGACGTGGTGTGGCTGGGACGCCGCAGTATCAGCGGGATAGAGCCGGGGCGCAAGATCATCGCCTCCGGCCGGATCTCGATGAACCACGGCCGTCCCGTCCTGTTCAATCCCAAGTACGAACTGCGTCCGGTCGGACAGGAGTAGTCGGTGGCGTCGATCGACAAGCAGACAGAGGACCCGCGGACCGGGGAGGGCACGGACGGCGATTCGAAAGCGATCACCGAAGCCGCCCTCTTCGAGGCGTTCGGCGGCATCCGGGGCATGGTGGAGACCACCGTGCCCGGCCTGGTCTTCGTCCTGATCTACACGATCAACAGAGATATCCACATCGCGGCCATCGCCGCGCTCAGTCTTTCCGTGCTGCTCGGGATCGCCCGGCTGGCCCGCAAGGACACCCTCAAGCACGCCTTCAGCGGTGTGTTCGGGGTGGCCTTCGGCGCGGTCTTCGCGATGATGTCCGGCGATGCCAAGAACTTCTACCTGCCGGGGATGCTCTACACCCTCGGGCTGGCCGTCGCGTACATCGCCACCGCCATCGCGGGCGTCCCGCTGCTGGGCCTGATCCTCGGCCCGGTCTTCAAGGAGAACCTCTCCTGGCGCAAGCGCAACCCCGGCCGGCTGCGCGCCTACACCAAGGCCAGCTGGGCCTGGGGGCTGATCCTGCTGGCCAAGTCGGCGATCCTCTTCCCGCTGTACTGGTGGGGGGACGCCACCCAGCTCGGCTGGGTCAAGGTGGCGCTGGGCATCCCACCGATGCTGCTGTCCGTCTACCTGACGTGGATCTTCCTGTCGAAGGCTCCGCCGCCGATCAACGTGATCGCCGAGATGGAGGCCGAGGAAGAGGCGAAGAAGGCCGCGGCCGCGTCCTGATCTCCGCTCATCCCGCTCGACCCCGCTCGACCCCGCTCAGCTCCGCTCAGCATGACGACGGGCGCCCCGGACCTTCCCGGTCCGGGGCGCCCGTCGTCATGACCGGTCCTGTCAGTCCTCGCGCTGGACGGACAGCAGGTCCTCCAACTGCTCCTCGCGGTGCGGTGCGGCGACGAACAGCAGCTCGTCACCGGCCTCCAGCGCGTCGTCCGAGGTCGGTGTGAGCACCCGGTTGCCCCGGATGATCGTCACCAGCGAGGTGTCCTGCGGCCACTCCACGTCACCGACGCGGGTGCCGACCAGCGCGGCCTCCGGCGGCAGGGTGAGCTCCACCAGGTTCGCGTCACCCTGGCTGAAGCGCATCAGCCGGACGAGGTCGCCGACGCTCACGGCCTCCTCGACCAGCGCGGACATCAGCCGCGGGGTCGAGACGGCCACGTCGACGCCCCAGGACTCGTTGAAGAGCCATTCGTTCTTGGGGTTGTTGACCCGGGCGACGACCCGCGGCACCCCGTACTCGGTCTTCGCGAGCAGCGAGACGACGAGGTTGACCTTGTCGTCACCGGTGGCGGCGATGACCACGTTGCAGCGCTGCAGCGCCGCCTCGTCCAGCGAGGTGATCTCGCAGGCGTCGGCGAGCAGCCACTCGGCCTGCGGTACCCGCTCCACCGAGATGGAGGTGGGGTTCTTGTCGACGAGCAGGACCTCGTGCCCGTTCTCCAGCAGCTCGCCCGCGATCGAGCGGCCGACCGCGCCGGCTCCGGCGATGGCGACTCTCATCAGTGCGCCTCCTCAGGACCCTTGGCACACGCGGCCTCGACCTCGGCGACTCCGTCGGTGCGCATCATCACGTGCACCAGATCGCCTTCCTGCAGCACCGTCTGGGAGGTCGGCAGCATCGCCTCGCCCAGCCGGGTGAGGAATGCCACACGGACCCCGGTCTCGTCCTGCAGTTTGCTGATCTTGTGACCCACCCAGGCCGGCGAGGTGTGCACCTCGGCGAGCTGTACACCGCCGCTCGGGTCCCGCCACAGCGGCTCGGCGCCCGACGGCAGCAGCCGGCGCAGCATCTGGTCCGCGGTCCACCGCACGGTGGCCACGGTCGGGATGCCGAGCCGCTGGTAGACCTCGGCACGCCGGGGGTCGTAGATCCGGGCGGCCACGTTCTCGATACCGAACATCTCCCGGGCCACCCGGGCCGCGATGATGTTGGAGTTGTCGCCGCTGCTGACCGCCGCGAAGGCGCCTGCCTCCTCGATTCCGGCCTCGCGAAGCGTGTCCTGGTCGAACCCGACTCCGGTCACCCGGCGCCCGCCGAACCCTGATCCCAGACGGCGGAAAGCCGTCGGGTCCTGGTCCACCACAGCGACCGTATGACCTTGCTGTTCGAAGGATTGCGCAAGAGTGGAACCCACCCTTCCGCAGCCCATAATCACGACGTGCACGCCCGTCCTTCCGGCTGTCAACATTTTTGGCCGATACCCGATAAGCGTCTCAGACCGCGGCCCAAGCTACACACGCTGGCACCCCAGCGGGAGGTTGTGGACGGCCCGAGGGGGACTTTGCCTTCTCTTAGGAGGGTGGCGGTCGCATGCACGTACGGCGCAGCGCTTACCATCCTCTCCGTGCCCAAACTGACTGACCTGCCGAAACGGATCTTGATCGGCCGCGCCCTGCGCAGCGACAAGTTGGGAGAAACGCTCCTCCCTAAGAGGCTCGCGCTTCCGGTGTTCGCCTCCGACCCGCTCTCGTCGGTCGCGTACGCGCCCGGCGAAGTGCTGCTGGTCCTGTCGATCGCGGGCGCGTCCGCCTACCACTACAGCCCGTGGATCGCGGTCGCGGTCGTCGTGCTGATGTTCACCGTCGTGGCCTCGTACCGGCAGAACGTGCACGCGTACCCGTCCGGCGGCGGTGACTACGAGGTCGCCACCACCAACCTCGGGCCGAAGGCCGGTCTCACGGTCGCGAGCGCGCTGCTCGTCGACTACGTGCTGACCGTCGCCGTGTCCGTCGCCTCGGGCATCGAGAACCTCGGCTCGGCCGTACCGTTCTTCGCCACCCACAAGGTGCTGGGCGCGGTCAGCATGATCTTCCTGCTGATGGTGATGAACCTGCGCGGGGTGCGTGAGTCCGGGTCGATCTTCGCGATCCCGACCTACGCCTTCGTCGTCGGCGTCTTCTGCATGATCCTCTGGGGCTGCTTCAAGATCGCCACCGGCGACACCATGGAGGCGCCCACCGCGCACTACACGATCCACGCCGAGGTCAGCGGGATCAGCGGCTTCGCCCTGGTCTTCCTGTTGCTACGGGCCTTCTCCTCCGGCTGTGCAGCGCTCACCGGGGTCGAGGCCATCAGCAACGGTGTCCCGGCCTTCCAGAAGCCGAAGTCCAAGAACGCCGCCACCACGCTCGCCGCGATGGGCGTGCTCGCCGTCACCATGTTCTGCGGCATCATCGCGCTGGCCATGTACACCAAGGTCCGGATGGCCGAGAACCCGGCGACCGACCTGCTGGTCGACGGCAAGCCGGTGGGCCCCGGCTACACCCAGGACCCGGTCATCGCGCAGGTCGCGGAGGCCGTCTTCGGGCACAACTCGATCCCGTTCATCTTCCTGGCCGCGGTCACCGCGCTCGTCCTGTTCCTGGCGGCCAACACCGCGTACAACGGCTTCCCGGTCCTCGGGTCGATCCTCGCCCAGGACCGCTACCTGCCGCGCCAGCTGCACACCCGTGGCGACCGGCTCGCGTTCTCCAACGGCATCGTGGTGCTGGCCGGCTTCGCCGCCGTCCTCGTCTACCTCTACGGCGCCGACTCGACCCGGCTGATCCAGCTGTACATCGTCGGCGTCTTCGTCTCGTTCACGCTCAGCCAGATCGGCATGGTCCGGCACTGGAACCGCCACCTGCGCAGCGAGACCGACACCGCCAAGCGCCGCCACATGCACCGGTCCCGGGCGATCAACACCTTCGGCGCCTTCTTCACCGGCATGGTGCTGATCATCGTCCTGCTGACGAAGTTCACGCACGGCGCCTGGGTCGCGGTCCTCGGCATGGTGCTCTTCTACGCGATGATGACCGCCATCCGGCGCCACTACGACCGGGTGGCCGAGGAGATCGCGGCGGGCGACGAGCGCACCGACGAGGAGGTGCGCCCGTCCCGGGTGCACTCGATCATCCTGGTCTCCAAGGTCCACAAGCCGACGCTGCGCGCCCTGGCCTACGCCAAGCTGATGCGCTCCGACACCCTCGAAGCGCTCAGCATCAACGTCGACCCGGCCGACACCAAGGCCCTGCAGGCCGACTGGACCCGGCGCGGCATCGACGTACCGCTGAAGGTCCTGGACTCGCCCTACCGCGAGATCACCCGGCCGATCATCGAGTACGTGAAGGGCCTGCGGCGGGCCAGCCCGCGTGACGTGGTCAGCGTCTACATCCCCGAGTACGTCGTCGGCCACTGGTACGAGCACCTGCTCCACAACCAGAGCGCCCTGCGGCTCAAGGGCCGGCTGCTGTTCACCCCGGGCGTCATGGTCACCTCGGTGCCGTGGCAGCTGGACTCCTCCGAGCGGGCCAAGGTCCGGGCGCGCAAGCGTGCCGACTGGAACGCCCCCGGCGCGATCCGGCGCGGCCCGGTCAGCCCGCCGAAGCGGGACAAGGAACACACCGGCCAGAAGTAGGCCGTAAGGCGGGGGGTGCGGCGGGACGTAGACTGGTGAGCTGCCGTTCTACGGTCCCGCCCGCACCACCCCGCCGCACCACCTCTCGCAGGAGCCTGTTCATCATGCAGAACCGTACGAAGGAACAGGCCGACGAGCTGGTCGGGGAGCGCTACGAGGTCGAGGTCGGCCCCGTCGCGCACGGCGGTCACTGCATCGCCCGTCACGAAGGACGGGTGCTCTTCGTCCGGCACGCACTGCCCGGTGAGCGCGTCGTCGCGAAGGTCACCGAGGGCGGACCGGACTCCAAGTTCCTGCGTGCCGACGCCGTGGAGATCCTCCAGGCGTCCCCCGACCGCGTCCCGGCGCCCTGCCCGTACTCCGGCCCCGGCGCCTGCGGCGGCTGCGACTGGCAGCACGTCGCCCCCGGCGCCCAGCGCCGGCTGAAGGTCGACGTCATCACCGAGCAGCTCAGCCGCCTCGCGGGTCTGAGCCCGCAGGACGCCGGCTGGGACGGCACCGTCGAGCCCGCGCCCGGCGACCAGGGCGTCGAGGGCAAGGTGCCCGCGTGGCGCACCCGCGTCCAGTTCGCCGTCGACGCCGAGGGCTACGCGGGACTGCGCCGGCACCGCTCGCACGAGATCGAGCGGATCGACCAGTGCCTGATCGCGGCGCCCGGCGTCACCGAGCTCGGCATCGAGACGCGTGAGTGGCCGGACACCGCGTCCGTCGAGGCCATCGCCGCGACCGGCTCCAACGACCGTCAGGTCATCGTCACCCCCACGCCCGAGGGCCGGCTGCCGATCGTCGAGCTGGACCGGCCGGTCTCGGTCGCCCGCGTCGACGAGCAGGGCGGCGTGCACAAGGTGCACGGCCGTGGCTTCGTCCGCGAGCGCGCCGTCGGCCGCACCTGGCGGGTCGGCTCCGGCGGCTTCTGGCAGGTCCACCCGCAGGCCCCCGACTTGCTGGCCGAGGCGGTCCTGGACGGCCTCCAGCCGCGCGACGGCGACACTGCCCTCGACCTGTACTGCGGCGTCGGCCTCTTCGCCGGCGCGATCGCCGAGAAGGTCGGCGAGACCGGCGCGGTGCTGGGCATCGAGTCCGGCAAGCGCGCGGTGGAGGACGCCCGGCACAACCTGGCCGATCTGGAGCGCGTGCGGATCGAGCACGGCAAGGTCGAGTCCGTACTGCCGCGCACCAAGATCACCGAGGCCGACCTGATCGTCCTCGACCCCCCGCGGGTCGGCGCCGGCAAGTCCACCGTCAAGCACCTCGCCTCGCTCGGCCCCCGCCGCATCGCCTACGTGGCCTGCGACCCGGCCGCGCTCGCCCGCGACCTGGCGTACTTCGCGGAAGCGGGCTACAAGCCGGTCTCGCTGCGCGCCTTCGACCTCTTCCCGCTCACGCACCACGTCGAGTGCGTCGCGATCCTGGCGCCGGTGGCGAAGTCGGCCTGAGGCTCCGGTTGCTCGCGGTGGGGTCTCGAGAGGTCGGGACCCCACACTGGCTGTCCGTGATGCTGCGTCGGCCTGTGACGCGACCATCGCCATGGCTGATGGGGTCGTCGGATTCTGTAGCCGGGCAGGGAATCTGGAAAATGTGCCGGCGATCAATCCACGACCCGACTACGAGGCCCTGCGCGGCTCCGCCCCACTGTCGTCGTCCACGTCGGGTTCTGCGGCCAGCCCGGCCGCGTCGGTCAGGTCGGGGTCCAAGTCCTCCATACAAAGCCCCGGAGTAGGCTCCGCCGCTTCGCCGGGGCTTTCGTCACGCTCTGCGAGCATCGGAAGGACGTACGCCTGGGCCAGTCCCGCCAAATGAAGAGGGAGCGGGAGCGACAGCGCTGCGGCGTAGTCCGGCGCTTGGCGCAGCTGGTGTACGGCAAGGGCCAGCGCCTCCGCGTCGTCGGACGCTCCCGGTACGGTGGCGGCCGGGTCGTCCTCATGACAGCCCAGCACCGCGATCTCCACCAGGGTCGGGTTCCAAGCGTTGGTGCCCGCCTGTGAGGTGAGGTTGCCTGCCGCGTTGACCCGGGTGGCAAGGCGGTCGAGGGCGGGCGAGACCGCATGGGTTCCGGGGCGCTCTGTGGTGCTGTAAAAGACCCGCTCGCGAGAGGACGCTCCGTCCTGTTGCGCGGAATGCTGCGTCCAGAAGCCGGCTGGCTGTCCGTGCGGCTTGCCGGGTTCGGCCAGGCCCCACCACTGGGCGGTCTCACGTCCGCCGCACCCACGTACGCGCACGAGGCGGAGTTCGTCGTCGAGCCGGCCTGCTGGTGCGTGACCGGGCTTGATCAGGTCCCGTTCGGTCCGGCCGTCCTGCAGCCATGGCCAGTGCAGCCTGCTGTTCTGCGCATGGGTGATCAGCGCGGTGGGCTGTCCGCGGAGGGAGTGCAGTACGCGCTGAAGGAATGATGCGGTCTCATTGCGCTGCTGGGCGAGGTTGGTGCGCCACTGCCTGCTGGTGACTCGGAGTGTCCCGGAGTGGGCGCCATCATCCGGAGTTTCGGGTTCCGCGAAGGTCGCAGGGTCGATCTCGGCCTGCTTCACCAGGCTGAGGAGGAACTGCGGGTAGGGTACCCACGCCCCCGCGCTGTCGTCCCAACCGCGTACGGCCGCGAGGCCTTCCCCGTCCCCCAGTGGGGTGACCAGGACCGCCACGGGCAGGTGCTTGGGCAGCCGGGTCGGGCCGTCCTTTCGGCGCTTCACCATCCACAGCGCCGCGTACTGCAGTCCCTCGGGCAGGTCGTCGCCGAGCGTGTGCTGAGGCAAGACGCGGACGCCGAGCTGGCGCAGGCCGTCGAGCCAGGAGCTGTGCGTGCGGTGGTCAAGACTGTCCACGTTGTCGATCTGCCGGTCGGCGGACGGGGTCACGACGAACTGGGTCAGCAGCCCGGCGTCGGCACACCCCAGGCGGACGGCGAACTTGGGGTCAGTCGACGCCGGGCGGAAGGTGCTGCGGTGTGCGATCTCCACCAGGGCGAGTGCGGGACGGGAGGGATCCGCGCCGTCCGCACGGAGCGATGAGCGCACGGCTTGGCGGCGTGCGCTGACTGCCGCCGCGCTGGCCGCCCCCATCCCCTTGACGGCCGGGTCGGGCACGAGCCGGTCCCCGAGTCCGTCGGCGAGAGGTAGGCAGCGCAGCCTGAGTGTGAGCTCCTCCGTCCGCCATTCGAGGACGACCGGAGCTCCGGGCCTGGCCTCGTCGAAGTCCCGGTCTGTGGCCGGAGCTGCGGAGGCGGCGCCGTCCCCGTCGAGCCCCAGGACCTTGGCGAACTGTGCCACCGCTTCCTTCCGCACCTCAGGCGACTGCCACAGCAGCCGGGCCTCTACCACTGGCGAGCCGCCCTGTTCCGGGCCGTGGCCAGCGATCCGGGACTGCGCCGCGAGTGCCACGCGCCGCGCTTGGGTTTCACGCAGCAGCTCGGATTTCTTGGCCTCGTCGGTCCTTGGCTTGGGCCGTCGGTTCTCCGGTGCGCCGATGCCCTTGCCTCGTCCGCGCGCCAGGTCGGGTACCCGGACCACCCCTTCGGGGAGGGCCTGCTCAGCCCATTCGGTCAGCTGGGCCCTCTGGTTGGGCATGAAGCCGGTGCCGATCTCGTGCCCTCCCATCCTGGTGCTGTGGACCACAGCGGCGCGGACGCCGCGACCCGCGCCGATCCAGGAAACCGGCTCGGTGAGGAGTTGTTCGGGGTCGGGGAAGTTACCGGCCAGGCTGAGTCCCCGCAGAATGCCGGCAGTGTCGTTCTCCGACCAGACGAAGGTGTCGGCCGCCCGGTCGCGGCGCAGCCGGGCGAGTGCGTAGCGTTCGGTGGCCGGCGCTCCGGGCAGCCAGGGGATGGTGGGCCGGAGGTGGACGGTGGTGGCTTCCCGGTAGGGCAGATTGAGGCGTTTGGTGGTTGCCCGTGGGTGGGTGGCCCATCGGCGTACGCCCCAGTGCAGGTGGAGGCGCGGCCAGGGGTCGAACGGTGTGGTGTGCAGGGAGATGTTCAGGAGGACGGAGAACCACCACTCCTTGCGTTTGACGGTCCGGCACAGGGGCTGCGAGCTGAGTTCGGCACCCTGATCACGCGGCCCGCGGGGCAGGGCCCGGAAGTGCAGCTCTCCGCCCTCGAAGGGGAAGCCGTCGAGGGTCAGGATGCGGCGTGCCAGTGCGTCGGTGGCAAGCTGGAACTGCCGCGGTTCGAGGGCGGCGGTGCCGCCCGGGGTGGTCGGGGTGGTGAGCAGCTCGACGTCGGTGACCGGCTGCCATGCGGGCAGGTTCCGCTTCAGGTCGGCGCTGCTCGCGAGCAGCAGCGAGCGGAACCGGGGATCCTGGGCGGCGTCCTTGGGGCCGAGTGTGCGCAGCCAGGCGTCGAGGAGTTGCTGCATTGAGCGGCTCGGGAGAGGGTCCGGTGCCGAGGCGGGGATGTACATCCAGAAGTCCTCGGCGGCTTGCGGCCCCGGCTCGACGGGGGTTCTGGGCCGGGGGCGGACGATCACATCGGGGGCGAGGGTCTGGAGCACGCCGTCGAGCCGCCGGGTGGGCAGTGTCAGCTGCTGCTTCTCCTCGTTCCGCCCGTGGTTGTGCAGTTCGAGGAGTCCGGCGTGCCAGTGTTCGGGGAAGGGGAGCACGTGGAAGTCCTCGGTCCAGGGAGTGCTGCCTTCGGCCAAGTGGTACGCGGATCGGCGGATGCTCTTGTACATGTAGGTTCTCCCTGCGGTGCCGTTCGTGGTCGGGTGTGTCGTCCCTTCGCCGGCGTTGAATCCGCCGGCCGCTGCCGTCCTCAGTCGGTGCCTCGCGGGCTCGGCGGTGCCCCCAGGGCGCACAGTGCCTCGTACAGAGGGCGGTAGAGCAGCTTGACGAGCTCGGTGTCGGCGAGGTCGGGGTGCGTGCCGGCGAAGTCGGTGTCGCCATCCGCGAAGTAGGGAGCGAGGACGTCCCGCAGCCGCACGAGCAGCCCCGGGTCGCCGACGGGGCCCGGGCGCTGTTCCCGCCCCATGACGGGCGCCTGTGCGGCCGCGAGTTGGGGTGCGAAGGCGGCGTCGACAAACACGACGCGGGCAGGTACTCCGCCGCGGACAAGGCGTCCAATGACCTGCCAGATGGTGACGAGCTGGTCCCAGGCGAAGGACGTCTTCTCGTCGTCGGAGAGCGAGGAGTAGATGTAGGGCCGTGACAGTACGTGCCGCCAGACACGGCGCGCGGTGGTCCTGAAGGCGCTGCCGGCCGCGTCCAGACCGTCGGTCTCGGCCACCAGGTCGCCGAACGTCCCTTCCGGGCTCCTCAGTTGGCCGCGCACGAAGCGGCTCGCCCAGTCGTTGATGGCGAAGATGGCCAGGGAGAGGTCGTTGGGGCGGGGGTGTGGGCGCACCATGAAGAACACCGTCCCGAACGCCGCCACTCTCTCCTCGCCGGGCCGCTGGGGGGTGGTGAGGATGTTGTGCCCCCGCTCGACGGCGAGGAGGGGGGCCACGAGCAGTTCGGCATCCGGGTCGTCGGCGAAAGACGCGAGGTCTCCGCGCCGCACCGCTCCCGCGCTCGACACCGGGCTCCCCGCTGGTGTCGAGCCGTCGATGGCAGTCTCCAGCTCGGCGTCGTCGGCGGCCAGGACGCGTACCCGGCCGTGCCAGCGCGGGATCTCGTCCAGGGCGGCGGCGGCCGCCTTCGCCTCCGCATAGCTGCCCACCAGGAGCAGGGCGCGCTTGCGGCGCTGATCGGGGATCTGGGCGAGTTCGCTCTGTAGTGGGGAGGTGCTTCCGTCGCCCCGGGGACGGGCGAGCCGGTCGATCATCAGTCGCAGGACGTCCTCGCGCTTGTCGGGGTCCTGCCCGGAGAGCCGGATCGGCTGCCCAGCCGCGTCGTAGAGGAACTCGGTGCGGAACACGGTTTCCCGGATGGAGCGCAGCGCCTTGCTCTGCGGTTTGAGCACCGCGCTTACGGGGGCGAGCACGTGGGCCCGGGTGGAAGTGCCGGCCCAGCTGGTGCCCGACATGAGCAGGACGTGCGGGCCCGCTTGCCCCCGGCCAGGGTCGGCGCCGAGCTGGGGAAGGTTGAGCAGCAGCTCGCGGCCCACGCCCGCGCAGCGGAAGAAGCGCAGGGTGCCGGTGCGGTGTCCGTCCTTGTTGCGGGCAGCGGCCCGTTCGTCGATCAGGTACTGGAAGCCGAGGACGTTGCCCA
Source organism: Streptomyces sp. RKAG293 (assembly GCF_023701745.1). Classification (NCBI taxonomy): domain Bacteria; kingdom Bacillati; phylum Actinomycetota; class Actinomycetes; order Kitasatosporales; family Streptomycetaceae; genus Streptomyces; species Streptomyces sp. RKAG293. Next base: position 6,655,407 of record NZ_JAJOZB010000001.1, read on the forward strand.
TCGGTGCCTCGGGCAGCAGCGGCGCGTAGTCGAGGGGCGGGCGGCGGGTCAGTTCGTGGCTTGCCGAGTCGAGCCGTAGCGCGGCCTCCACCTGGGGCCACAGGAACGTCACTCGGTCCAGGCGCTGATGCAGGGCGGCGAGGGCAAGAACGAACTCCAGCCTACGCGCGTTGAGTTCACGCCATTCCTCAGTGAGGGGCACATCCTCGGGCGCCGGTTTCCTGCCGCGCCTGACGACGGGCACGGGCCGCTGCTCCGGCCCCGGCGCTCCGACGAGGAACGAGTCGAGGAGCACGCGGACGCGGCGTCGCGTCCGCTTCTCGTCGAGGGTGTGCAGGACGTCGTGCGCGAGGGTGGTCAGTTCGTCGGCGGGGGTGAGGTAAGGGCCGCGCCCGCCGAGCGGATCGTCGCGGAACGTGTCGAAGAACCCGGTCAGCTCGGTACGGCGCTGCGTCCAAGGAGCCTCCGGGTCAGAGGCGTCGCCGTCGTTCCCGAGACCGTCCTCGTCCTCGTACAGTGCGCCTTCGTCCTCGACGTCCCCTTCGTCCGTGCTGTTCGGTCGCCCCGCGGCCTGGCCTGACCTGTGTGGGTACCAGGCGTGCATCAGCTTCTCCTGAAGCGTCCACGCGCTGAAGTAGTCGATCTGAGCCCAGTTCCGTAGTCCCTCGTCATCGATGAGCATGGCGTACAGCCGGTCCGCGGTGGATCCGACGACGTCCAGGGCGGCGGACCACCGTTCCACGTCCTGGTCGGAGAGCTGTACCCGTCCCTGTCGGGCGAGTTCGGAGATCTCGTGGGTCTGCAACTGGTCGAGCCAGGACTCGGAGACACCGGTGGTGACGAGCGTGGCCGACGGTGCGAACATCTGGTCGAGCTGCATCTGCACGCGGTCGGCCTCGTCGACAATCACGATGTCGCTGCGCAGACAGGCCAGTTCCAGGTAGCGCAGGCGCTCGGCGTTGAGCTGGCGCGGTACCGCCGTCTGGACGAGGCTGGCGGGGTTGGCCACCCAGATCAGCGCGTCCACGAGGTCACGCGCGGAGGAGTGCCGGGGGCAGACGCTCCACAGCGGGCAGGCGTGCGGGGTTCCCAAGTCCTCCTCGTCGGTGTCGTCCGCGAAGGTCTTCCTGTCGGCGACTCCTCGGGCGCGTTCGAGCTCACGTACGGCACGCTCGACCGTCGGCTCCGCGGTGGTCTCCTGGCGTCGCGTGGGGTGGAGGGCACCACACGGCGCATCGGTGTAGCGCAGCGGCTCCGACGTGTCGAGGGCGCGCAGGGCGTCCAGCGGACAGGCGGTGCTGAGGTGCGCGAAAACGGGGCCGGTGTGGGACAGCAGCGAATGCGCACCGCGTGCGGCGAGCCTGCGGTGCAGCCGCTGGGTGTGCTGGGGCCGCGTCGTGCCGCCCTGAACCAGGGCGGCCTTCAGGCCGAGGGTGCGGAACAGTTCGGTCAGGTTCAGCTGTTCGGCCACGTCGCCGACGACGAGCGTGCTGCGCAGGCCTTTCTGGTGCGCCCAGACGGCGAGCAGCGTCATCAAAGTCGACTTGCCGGCGCCCACCATCCCGACGAGGTGGGTGAGCCCGTCGAGCGGCAGCGCAGACGCTGCTTCGAAGGCCGTGCCGTCCGGGGTGCGGGTGTCGAGGTCGAGGTGCTCGAGGCGCTGAGACCAGCTGCCCGCACCGAGCCCGCGCCGCTCTTCCTCCTCATCCATCCACCGGGCCACATCGGCCAGTTCGTCGAGCGGCACGTCGAGAGGGCCTGCGGTGGCCGGGCGTTCGGCGTAGAAGGGGTGGCCGGGGAAGGGGTCCTGTACGAGGTCGGCGGGGACAGCGACGGAGGTGCGGCGGTGGCGCCGGTCCATGAAGCGGTGCTCGCCCGCCTCCGCTGGGGGAAGCGGCTTGGTGGCGAAGTCAGGGAGTTTCAGGAGCGCATCGTCGTAGGCGGTGAAACGGTCGGCGGCCACCTTGAGGGGCAAGCGATATGCGGGCTCTCCGGCCGCCGGGACACGGTACGCGCGCAGCCGTTCGGGCAGGTCCAGGTAGGCGTCCAAACTCTGCCGCCACATCCGGCCGCGGCGCATCGGCCAGAGCAGGTGCCGGGCTGCGGCCAGCGCGACCTGCTGGCTCGGGCCGATGGGGAGCTTCGCGGCCCGGGCGAAGGGGAGACCGTAGCCGCCGAGGAGCGTCCACGCTCCGTCGGCGGCGTGGCCGGGTGCTACGGTCTCCATCAGTCGCAGGGCGAGTTCCACCTGGCAGAGCAGGGCGGGCCGGGTTCTGGCGTGCTCCTCGGGCCAGGGTCGCAACTCGGCGACGACCGGCTGGTACCAGCTGCTGCGGTCACGCATGATCGGCTCCTTCCTTCCCGGCTCCGTAGGCCGGTGCCGTAGGTACTTCGGTCGGGGGAACCGCCGTGCGCGCGCCCCTCCGCCTCCTTTTCAGTGGCGTGGGTTGGCCGGCGTGAAGGGGCGCGATGGACGCGTCCGGCCCGCGTTGGCCAGACAGTCGAAGCCGCGCGGCTCGCATCAGCTGGTCGTCCGTCAGCAGCCGCAGACCGTCGGCGTCCTTGCCCCGCTCCTTGGCATAGACGTCGAGGTAGTCGCGGCGTGCGCGCACCCTGAAGCCCGGTACCACCCAGCAGGCCTCGTCATACGGGGGTTCGGCGCGGACCGAGGTCGCGGAGCGCCCGAGGAAGGCGGGGTGGGCCCAGTCCTTGACGTCGACGGCCCACACGTGACCTTCGGGGAAGGTGACGCGCAGGTCGTACGCGTCGAAGCCGGGCCACATCTCGACGGTGAGGCCCAGGGCGCGCAGCTCGCTCTCCAGTGAGGTCTCGGCCTGGCCGGGTCCGGTGACGAACTGCCGCAACGGTTTGCGTAGCTGACGCAAATCCCCCACCTCTGAAGCGGCGAGTACACGTCCGTGCGGCGCGGGACCCCGGTACCGGCACTGGTCGCGTTCGCACCACCACTGGGTGTCGGACACCGGGTGGAGCAGCGTCAGGCAGCGGTGGCAGCACAGGTACGAACCGCCCCGCCGGAACCCGAGAGGGACAGGGGCGTAGATCTCCTCGATGAGGAAGCGGACGGGGTCGAGGTGGAGGTCGGTGCTGACCTCGACCCAGTCCGCCTCGGTGAGCACGGGCCGGGTGACCAGGAGGCGGCGGAAGGCCGTGTACGACTCGGGTGACGACATGGCGCGGCAGGCGCGGAGGGCCTCGTGAATCACCAGACGGTCGTACTGCCGACCGGTGCTGTCGCCGTATCCCCGCACGGCGAGTTCATGGCAGAGCTGCGTGGGTTCTCCCGAGTCCTCGTCGATCAGCCGGTCGGCCCCGTCGAACAGGTCGGTGGGCAGCCGGTCGAGGGGCCAGCTGCCCAGGGGGCGCGCGCGGGCCCAGCGCATCATCTCGGGTACCCCGGCCGGGGGCTTCGCCCCGTTGCGCAGACACTGGAGCACCAGGGCGTCCACGGCTCGCTGCGCGGCGGCCGGGTAGGGCAGAGTGAAGGAGTCGAGGCGGTCGACGGCCGCCAGGTGCAGGATGGCGGTGGCGATGTCCCGCAGGAGGACGACGTCGGGGTTGGACAGCCAGTCTGGTACGAGTTGCTGGTCAGTCATGGGCCGGGATCTCTCCTCGCGGAGGGGTCTGCGCGTCGGGGTCTTCCGGGCGCGGATGGTCGGTGACATAGGCGGTACCGGGCCGGCACCAGGTCCGTGCCTGGCAGCCGTGGCAGTGGCGCCCTGTCCTCGGCTCGTACGTGGTGTCGTCCAGGAGCGGCTGGGCGAGTTCGGCGATGACGGTCCGGGCTTCGTCGATGTTCTCCGCCCGGCCGGGGTCGACGCGTTCGAGCCGGCTCTCGCCGTGGCCTTCGCGCAGGTGCTCCAGCTCGACCCAGGAGCGGCGCGGGTCGTCGCCGAGCGCGCCCGCGTGGAAGAGCAGTACACCGAGTGCGAGTTGGGGGTAGGTGCGGAGCAGGGACTGCCGTTCCCACAGCGCGCGGGCCGATGTTTTGGTCTCGTGCCAGATCCACCGGCCGCGATAGGTGTGCACCAGGTCGGGTACGGCGAGGACGACGACATCGAGTTCAGGCACGTAGGCCGTTACCCGGTGCTTCACGAGCACCTGTTCACCGGCGCCGAGTCCGTTGAGCGGGCACAGCAGCCGGTGCTCGGCGAACATGCCGGCGGCCTCGCGCGCGGACGCGTCATCGAGTCCGGTCCTGGCGCGTATCTCGGCCGGGCTGGGGATCTCGCGGTCCCGGCAGCCTCGCGCGGGGCGTTCGCCGTGTTGCGTGTCGAGCCAGGCGTCGACGGCCCGTCCGCGCTGTGCTCCCCGGCCCTCGGTGGACAGATCGTTGAGGTGCAGCCGTCGCACCAGGTGGTACTGGGCAGGGCATTCGGCGTGCACGCGCAGGTCCCAGGCGGAGACGGAGCGGCGTTTTCGTGCGATGGCCGGGGGCCGCCCGCCCCAGAGTTGTGGGGCGCGCTTCAGGTCCGTACAGCCGGCGGTGGCCTTGCAGTCGACGCAGTTCTCCCCGGGCTGCGTGCCGGTTCCGGTCGCGGCTGTGAGGAAAGCGGGCGCCGCGTCGTCCGTGAACCGCTGCCGCGCCTCGGCGGGACCTTCGGAGAGCAGCCTCGCCACGGAGCCGTCGGCGCATCCGACATCGAAGACGCGGACCAGTCCCGGCGGCTGGGTGCCATCGGTCGCGGCGGGCGGGGGCTCGGCGCGCGCCTTGCGCCGGGGGGTGGGCATCCCGTACGCCATCACCTGTGCCACGGCCGCGAGTTCGGCGTCGGGGCGGCCGGTCTTGGCCCGGCCCAGGGACGGCAGCCACAGATCGCGCACCGTCCCGTCGGCGGAGGCGTACATGCGACCCCAGAGGGTGTGTTCGTACTGCCGGGCGCCGCGCGGGTCGGGGGCGTCCGTGCGTCGGGTGCGCCACGTCCACGGCTGCTCGACCGGTGTGGTCGGGGGCAGTCCGGCCTCGATGGTGGCGGCCTGCTCCCGGGTGCGGGCCGCCACATAGCGTTCCAGGGCGTGGGCGGTCCAGGCCAGATGGGCGGGGTGTACCGGCGCGCCCCACCCCAGGAAGGGGCCGCGGGTGTTGCGGAGTTCCTCGCGCACCTGCTCGACGGTCCAGTCTTTGTGTTCCCAGAGGTCGAGGGCCGTGAAGAGCGGACCGAACCCGAACTCCTCGCGCGGGGCGGGACGGAACGTCATGGCCGGTTCGGCGACGAGCAGGGGCCGCATCGCGGTGCGCAGGTGGGTCGGGCAGGCCGCGGCGTTGGGCCGGGCCATCCGGGGGCTCGCCCTGATCAGCCAGTCGTGGCCGACGACGCCCGATGAATTCTGCATATTGACCCCCGTGGAGGCGGCATGGGCAGGAGAGTGTCCAGGACCGACGGAACTCCGAGGAGATCCGGGCACCACTCGAGTATGCCACATATCTGTGAACTCAGTCCATGGATGGTTCGCGTGGCAGTTCATTCACGATACTCTGGTGTGCCTGATGGTGCAGGAGTGCGAAGGGGCACGGCGGTGGACGCGGATACGTACAAGCCCGGCGCGGGTGACCTGATCGACGGGTGTTACGAGTTGACGGACTCGCTCGGCAAGGGCGGGATGGCCCACGTCTGGCGGGCCCGCGAGGTACCCGGGGGTCGGGAGGTGGCGGTGAAGTTCCTCAGCCATGACTCCGAGGCCCTTAACTGCCTCGCCCCGCACGAGCGGGCGGCCGAACTCACCGTCAGAAAAGCCCGGTTCCGACGCGAGGCCGGTCTTCTGGGCGCGCTCGACCACCCGGGCATCACGGAGTTGTACGGGAGCGGGTCGCACCAGGGCGTGCCGTACATCGCCATGCGCCTGGTGACCGGGATGAGCCTGAGGACCTTCCTCGACGAGCACAATCCCCTGCCCCTGGCCGCGGCGATCGCCGTCGCCGTGCAGGCGGCCGAGGCACTGGCCTGTGCGCACACCCTTCCTGTGGTGCACCGGGATCTCAAGCCGGCGAACATCATGATCGACGATGGGGGCACGGTCGTCCTCATCGACTTCGGTATCGCCAAGCCGCTGCGCGCCGACGCCACGAGGCACACGGCGCACGGTTCGACGCTGGGCACCCGGGGCTACCTGGCGCCCGAGCAGCTCCTGGAGCTGGAGCCCACCGCGCGAACGGACATCTACTGCTTCGGGTGCATCTTCTACGAACTCCTCACCGGAAAACCCCCGTTCCCGCTCGGCGCGGAATCCGGCCTCACCGACAAGCACCTCCATGAGGCGCCGCTGCCGCCGAGCGTGTACGCCGCGGGCCTCCCTGAGGTGATCGATGACCTGTTGATGCGGATGCTCGCCAAGAAGCCCGAGCGGCGCCCGGCCGTCGACGAGGTCCTGGAGGTCCTCGCTCCGTTCAGGCCCGGGCCCGGCGACCCCGAGCCCCGGCCGCGCACCCGCCCCGACCCCACCGCCCCCTTGCGTCGGCCGCCGGACAGCGCTCTGCATCCGCGCCCCGCTCCTGCCGTCCCACCTGCCGCATCCGCGCCGGGCGAGGAGGAGTGGCTGGACACCCGCGCGGTCGAACAGCTCTGCACGCAGGCCGAGTCGGAGATCACCTCCGGCGAACCGGGCGACGCGGCCGGCCGCCTGCGCGGACTGACGGCGCGGGTCCGCAAGGAGTGGGGAGAGCGCCGCCCCCTCGTGCGCCGTGTGTGGCAGGGAGCGGCGGACGGACTCCGTCTCGCCGGTGACTTCGGCTCCGCGGCCCGCCTCTACCAGGGAATCGACGACGACCTCATCCACGGGGAGGGTCCCGCCGAGCGGGCCGAACGCGCGGTGATCCGGTTGCGCCTTGCCGAATGCCGCCTGGTCTTCGGCGAACTGGAGACCGTCATTACCGCGGTCGACACGGCGGGGCACACGGCTGCGGGCTTGCCACCGGAACTCGCGGCATGGGTCGAGACCGTACGACGCGGGGTTGACGCCCAGCTCACGGCCCGGCTCGCTGCCCCGGGGCGCATGGAGGCGTGACAGCCCGCTGAACGGCCGAGCGGTGTCCCCGACACCCGGATCCGAGTGGCGGGTTGACCGGGGTGCCGGAACCCGCTGCCTACGCCCCGCCCGCCAGGCGTCCGGCCGCCAGCTCGTCGCCGAGGTCACGGACGAGGTCCGCGCCCAGGCTGCCGGTACGGCGCACCATCCGCTCGAAGGTGGCCAGTTCGCGGAATGCCTCGCCGTAGCGCCGCTGCTCGCCGAGGGGCACCTGGCGGACCTGGAGGCGGCGGACGTCGATCCGAGAAGAGCTCGTCGTGTGGGTTCCGGCTTGCCGGGCGTTGGCCGGGGAGCGGAGTGAACCGGCGAGGAACCAGGCGTCGAGCTGTTCGGGCTGCACCCGCACGGCGTGCAGCTGCGGACCGAGGGCGGTCGGCGGCCCCTCATGGACCCAGGCGGAGAATGCCCGGGTCACCCCCACCACCACGATGTCCCCGGGTTCGGCGATCACGGCCTCGCAGGCTGCCGCGTCGCCGGGGGCGAGCCAGCTTCGGGGTTCGCCGTCCATCAGCAGGTCGGGGACGGTAAGCAGTGGGATGTCGTCGTCGAACGACGGGCCGGTGCGAATCGACTCCTCCGGCGGTTGTTGGCCGCTGCGCAGAGTGAGCGCCCCGGCCCGGGCCAGTTCGGCGACCGTGGTCGCCGACGGCGTGTCCGCCGTGGCCGCGGCGAGGTCGAGCGCCGCGAGATGCCGGGCCGTCCGGCCTACGCTCGCGGTGAGGCCGGTGAACTCGTGCCAGGATTCGGCCATTCGGTGTGCGATGTCCACCGATGACGGGGCGATGTGGCGCCCAGGGGTGAGGTCGACCTCATCGTCGAGGAGTTCGATGACGGGGACTTGTCGCACGTAGGCGGAGGCCTGCGGGGAGCCGGCCTCCCTGACGGCCTCGCGTACAAAGGCGCCGATCGCTGCCCAATCGGGGGCCCACTCCCGCGCCGAGGACCGGGGGAAGCGTGATGCGGCGTCGGCGACCAGCAGTCGGCCGCCCGCCCGCGCCTCCTCCCCGGGTGCAGGCGTCCGCAGCACCCATAGGTGCAGGGAGACGCTGTGCGGCGCCGCACATCCCGGCGGCAGTGCGACGACGGCCCGCAGGTGACCGGTGCGCAGCAGCGAACCGCGGATGCGTCGGCCCGCCTTCCTGGCCGCAACGGCGGGCGGCAGCAGCAGCACGGCGACGCCGCCGGGACGCAGCCGGGCCAGGCAATGCTGGACCCAGGCGAGTTCGGGCTCGGTGCGCGGGGGTAGTCCGTGGCTCCAGCGGGCGTCGGTGGCCAGCTCCTCGTACCCCCAGTCCCGTTCGTTGAAGGGCGGGTTGCACAGGACGATGTCAGCGGGGGAGTCAGCGAACGGGTCGTCGCGCAGGGAGTCCCCCGCCCGTAGGTCGATGCGTGTCCGCTTTCCCTCATCGGCGAGGCGCAGGCGGGCATCCGCCAGTGCGGCGAGGACGGGGTCGCGGTCGCTGCCGAGCAGGGTGACCGCCCCGGCGCCGCATGCCTTCACTGCTTCGGCCGCGGCCACGAGAAGGTGCCCGGTTCCGCAGGCCGGGTCCATGACCGTGGCACCGCCGGCACCGCCGGCACCGCCGGCACCGCCCGCCGCACCGAGAGCGAGGTCCGCCATGAGCGCGGCCAGCGGCTCCGGCGTCGTGGTGATCTGGCGCACATGGACGTCGAGCCAGCGGCGTAGCAGGAACGCGAAGGTCTGCGCGCCTCCTTCGCGCCGCCCTAGGTCCACGACCCGTTCGATCAGCGCCCGCGTCGAGTCCGGGAGCTCCTTGCCTACCTCGTTCTCCCGACCGGAGAGGAGCCGTCCCGCCTCGGCGACGGCGGCCCCGGTCTCATCGCGCCCGCCGAGAGCTTCGAAGCGGGGCCAGAGCCATTCCAGCTCGGTGGACTTCCTGAGTTTCCTGTTGTCGCGCAGCCAGTTCTCGATCTCGAACATGGAGAACTGCGGGTTGACGTCGGTGCCGGCGATCCGCTCGGGGAAGGACGGATGCCGCCGCCGCCAGTTGCTCACGGCGGCTCGCCCCACACCCGCGAGACGGGCAATTTCGGCCAAGGTCACCGGTACGGCACGCGACGTGGACATCTGCCCTCCCAGGGCGTTTCTGATCAACCGTGGATTCTTGCTTCGAAGATGGGTGTGCGATCCAGCCACACTTGTCCCTCCTGCGCCCGCCAGGCTACTACGCCCGTTGACTTTGTTCACAGTCCAGAAGTGACGTTTCAGGCCGCCGACCCCACCCTGTCGAGGAATGTGCTCGGCCGCCCGCTGTACGACACGTACAGCGCCTCCCTGGCCCGGGTGCACGCCACGAACAGCAGGCACCGTTCGGCTGCGAGGTCCGTCGCGTGCTGCAGCGGGTCGACCGCGGCCGGAGTTACCGCGGTCTGGAACGGGAATGCGGAATTCGTCACCCCGGCAACGGCCACACAGCGGAACTCCAGTCCCTTCAAGCTGTGCAGGCTCGAAATCCGCACTCCCGCCGTGCCCTCGGGCTCTCCGTCCTTGACCCGCACCACGGGCAGCCCGGCCTCGGCGAGCCGCTCCCCGATCCCTGTGGTCTGCGTGTGGAACCGGGCACAGACCGCGATCTCCGAGGGGGCGACTCCGGCCGCCACCCAGTCGCGCACCCGGCGGACGACAGCGTCCGCCTCGGCCGACTCCGTCCCGTACCCCTCGCACACAGGTCGTTCCCCGTGGAGCAGGGACCGGTAGCCGGACAGCGAGTCCGGCTCGTCCCCGGTCAGGTCGGTCACCGGCTCCCCGCCGAGCAGCGCCCGCGACCAGCGCAGGATCTCCTCCGTGGAGCGGTAGTTGAGGCGCAGCCTCGCCCCGCGCCCGGCGACGGAGATACCGAGCGAGCGAAGGGAGACCTGGGCGTCGTAGATCCGCTGGTGCGGGTCGCCGGTGAGGAACAGGTCGTCCGGCCCCTCCGGAACCAGCGCCCGCAGCAGGCGCCACTGGGCGGGGTGCAGGTCCTGGGCCTCGTCCACCACCACATGGTCGTACGACGGTCCCTCGCCCGGCTTGTCCCGCAGCAGCCGGGCGGCCTGGGCGCACAGCTGGAGCCAGGTGCAGGAACGGTCGTGGGAGAGCTCGTCCTCGAACTGGGCCATCGCCTGCCACGCGCGCTCGCGCTGCGCCCTCCCCAGTGCGCTGCCGCGCCCGCGCCGCCGGCAGAGGGCGTACTCCGCGTGGGCGCGCAGGTCCTGAGCGAGCACAACGTGCCGGTACTCCTGGGACAGGAAGGCCCCATTCCAGGGCAGCCCGAGCTCTGAGGCAAGACGCTGCCAACGCCGGCGCTCGTCCTTGTCGCCGAGGACGGCGCCCGGCGCACCGTCCAGCTCCTGCACAGTGCGCCGGGCAAGCGCGTCGACCGTGGTGACGGTGACCCGGCCGAGGAGCGCCTGGTCGTGATCGAGGAGGAGAGCGAGCCCGGCGCGCAGGGAACGGGTGAGCGCACCGGTGTACGTGGTGAGCAGGACGCGAGAGTCGGGCGAGCGGTTGAGTAGGTGCTTGACGCGGTGCAGCGCGACGACGGTCTTGCCGGTGCCGGGACCGCCGGTGATCTGGGCGGGACCCCTATATCCGGGCCGGTAGGCGATGCGCCGCTGGGCGGGGTGGAGGAAGATGCGCCAGGCGTCGAAGGGTTTGGCGAGGATGTCGGCGAGCTCCTCGGGCCCGGTGATGAGGGCGATCCGGCTCCGGGTACGGCTGACGGCGGCTGCCAGTTCGCCCTGCTCCGCGTCGCTCTCATCGACGGGTGCGACCTGCCGTACGGTGACGAGATCACGGTAGACCTCGTCGGCGTCGAACCCCTCGGCGAGCAGCCACAGCGCCTCGAACTGATCCTCCGGCATCAGCGACCCGAAGGCCTCCAGCTGGGCTTTGCCGGTAATGGTGCGGGCGGCGCGCAGGGTGACGTCGTCGATACCGAGATGCCGGAGCGCGGTGTCCGACCAGGCGGTGAAGAGGAGTTGGGGCGCGGCCTGGGCCTCCTGCGCGAAGAGCGGGGTGATCTGCTCCATGGCGGTGAGGTCGCGCACTTCGAGACAGCGAGTCACCGCATTGACCGTATAGAGCCGCCGCTTGGCCCACGAGTACGCCTTGTCATGAGAGACGACGTGCACGAGGACGAAGAGGTCGCTGCCGTCGTCAGGCGCGAGCAGCACGATGCGCAGCCCGTCGTCGACCCGGATCGTACGCATGCGCGGGTCGCGCGAGCTGACCACGGACTCCAGATGCAGCCCCTTGTCCGCGTGGAGTTGCGGGACGGTCATGTGCTGGAACTTCCCCATCGCCTTGTGGACACGGGCGCGGGCCGGCTTGTCCAGCCGGTCCACGCCCTCCCAGAAGGTGTTGGTGATCGCGATCTGTGGCATGCCCCTGTCCTCCCCCTGAAACGACACAGCAAGCAAACGTTGACTGAGTTTACAGTCTTCTCTGTCGTCTGGCCGCTGAAGCGTTCCGGAGGGGTGGCTACGGCTCTACCGGCGGCACACGGCCCACACCGTCTTCCCGCCGGGGTGATGCGGGCGTACGCCCCAGCCGTCCGACAGGGTCTCGACGAGCAGCAGCCCTCGGCCCGACTCGACGGCGTCCTCTGGTCGTTGCGCCGTCGGCAGCCGGTCGCCACGAGCGTCGGTGACCTCGATGAGCAGTTCGGTCACATCCAGTCGGAGGTCGAGGCGGGCCTGACGGCCGTGCACCCGGCCGTGCAGGGCGGCGTTCGCGGTGAGTTCAGCGATGAGGATGGCGGCGGGCGTGGCGAGGTCGCCGCCGCGCGGCTCGTCCGGTGACAGATGGAGGGCGAGCCATCGTTCGGCGGCGTGGCGGGCGGCGTGGGCACCGTGTCTGGTGGTGGGGAAGAGGGTGCTGAAGACCAAGGGGTCTGCGTTTGCACGGGGTTGGCGGGTGGCTGTCCCGGATTCCTGGTTCACCTCACCGACAGTGACGTGGCGGATCTACGGTGGGGAGTACCCGACGCGGTACGGCACGTGACTTTCCGGACATACGGGCAGGCCGTCCGGGTGGCGGTCGTGTCTGTACGAGTGTCCGTCCGTGACGTCCGCCGGTGACGGTCGGTGGGCGGTAAGCGGCTTTCCGGTCGATGACAGGATCAGGAACGGGACGGGTGGTACGTGATGGTGGCACGGGGCGGGACGAGTGCGGAGGACCCGGCGGGGTCGGAAGAGGCCGCGGATCTGTTCCGTGCCATCGGCCGCGTGATCAAGGCCGCGCGGGAACGGGCCGGGATGAGCCAGCGTGAGCTGGGCGGGCGGGTCGGTTACGGCGAAGAGCAGATCTCGTCGATCGAACGGGGGCGGCGGACGCCGCAGCCGGATTTCCTGGTGACGGTGGACGAACTTCTGGGGTGCGGTGGGTTGCTGGCGGTGACGGCGGAGGATGTGGAGCGGGCGAAGACGCGGCGGCGGGTGCGGCATCCGGATTGGTTCCAGGATTACGCGGATCTGGAGGCGAAGGCGGTCGAGTTGCACTACTACGCTGCGCTCTCTCTGCCGGGTCTGCTCCAGACCGAGGGACACGCGCGTGCTGTCTTCACCAGCCGCCGCCCGTTGCTCGACGAAGCGACCATCGAGCAACGAGTGACCGCCCGGCTGGCACGGCAGCAGATCCTGACACGGTGGCCCCCGCCACTCGTCTCGTTCACCGTTGAGGAGTCCGTCCTGCAACGGCCGACGGGATCCTCAGCGGTTCACGGTGAGCAGTTGCGTCGTCTGGTCGATGTGGCGCCACTGCGCAATGTGGAGCTTCAGGTCATGCCTACGGACCGCACGGACCACCCCAGCCTGGGCGGCCCCTTCACCTTGCTCGTCCCACCGGGCAAATCGTAGCTCGCGTACGTGGAGGTCCAGAACGTCAGCCGACTCGTGAGGGAACCGGAGGAGGTCCGTATGCTGGCCGCGCGCTATGGCAGCATCCGCGCCCAGGCCCTCAACCCAAGCGAGTCCCTGGCCTTGATCGAGAAGTTGCTGGGAGATCGATGAGCACCGAACAGCCCCCACGGCTCCAGTGGTTCAAGAGCTCGTACAGCAGTGGAGAGGGTGGCGAATGCGTCGAGGTCGCCTCCGACCGCGCCGCCATCCACGTACGGGACTCCAAGGAGCGCGGCGGCCCCCAGCTCACGTTCACGCGCGACGCATGGGCCACGTTCGTTGCGGACGTCGGGCGGGGCTGGTCCCACTGACCGGCCCCGCCCGATTCATTCCCGCTCAGCTGTCGTGCCGAGGCCCCTGGCCTGGCGGCGGGTCCAGCAACGTCTGGTACGCGCTGCCGGCCCTACTTGCCTCCTCCATGCGGTCGTAGGCGTGGAGGATGAGGTCCCGCGTGCGGTAGGTGCCGTGGGCGGCCTCGTCCTCGCGCTTGACCACCGGGAAAGTCTCCATGACGTACTGAATGTCGTCGCGGCTCACCCCATAAAGGCGGAATAGTGCGGCATCCAGTTCGGCGCGCAGCAGGTGACGACGGTTGCTGCTCCATCGAAACGGTGACCCGGAATATCCAAGGTCCTTGGCAAAGGACGTCATGTCCCTGCTGGTCCAGGAAAGTTCAGCCACCCGAGCGATGAACCACTCAGTCCCGCCGGGCGCCTCGGCGAAATCCGACGGCTCGGGTACTGGCAGCTGGTACAGGTAGCCGTATGTCAGGTGCGTGCCTGCGATCTTCTGACGGATCGCATAGTCGAAGACGTATGACGACAGGCACGCCTGCAACAGAGCTGCTGCCTCTGCATTCGACGGAAACATGAGCGGGTTGGTGTGGCCGACGCCGAAGGGGGGCAACACCGTGGCCATCGTCGTCCGCGTATCCGTAGACCGCGCGATGTCCCGCCACCCCAGCAGCCACCCGTGCCACCACTCCCGCTCCCTCAACCGTGATGCCACCCCCGGCCACATGATCGGAGTCAGGTTCTTGTCCCGCTTCCCCGAGTCCAGGTCGAACTCTGGTACCCAGTAACGAGGCAGCGGCGCGAAGTCCGGATCGTCGTGCTGCTCCGGCGTGGCACGGGGCAACGTTCCCACGTTCGCCTGGGCCTGCGTCTGCCCCTCATACGTGCCGAGCCGGTGGTCGAAGTGGTGGAGCATCTTCGCCTCGTACAGCGGCAGGTAGCGCTGCCCGTCGCCCGGGTCCGTGAAGACGTTCCCCTTCAGCTTCCAACCCTCGGCCTCCAGCTCCGCCTTGCCACGGAACAGGTGCGAGTCGTTGGACATGTGGAACATGGTCATGAAGGTCAGGCCCCACGGGTCCGTGGCGCCCTTCCCCTCCGTGTCTGGCTCCCGCTTGAGGATCGGGACGCGCCGGTAGATTCCAAGGGTGATCTCTGCGTCTCGGCGGCTGCGGAACACCGGCAGGGTGCCGGTATTGGGGTTGACGAGGAGGATCTCCTCCGGCGGCATGGCAAAGCGGCGCTCGTGGAGGTCCTCCATGTGCCGGGTGCCGAAGGCGAAGGATGCCTGCTCCACTCGCTCGCTCCGGCCGGTGACGGTCAGCAGCGAGAAGCGCACCCGGTGGTCTACGTCCCTGCTGAGGATGAACGCCTCATTCTCGAAGTCCAGGAAAGACGAAAGCCGCGAGGTGCGCACCAGGTCGGAGAAGAACGGCGCGGTCGTCGCGTCGGTGGCGATGCCGGTCGGCAGGACGAGGCCGAAGTGTCCGGTGGGGGCGATGCCGAGGGAGGCGGCTTCGGCGAAGACCGCGTACGTGTTGACGTCGCCGCGCCCGGCGAGCGGGAAGCGCCCCGAGCTGCGCAGCAGATGGCTGACGCCTTCGGAAATGCGGCGCGCGGCGATGAACTCGGCGTGGAGCGCCCGGTCCGACTCCTCTCGGCTCTCGGCGAGGGCGTCGATCAGGAGCTCGCGAGCTGCCTTGTTCTCGGCGGTAGCGACCTTCTCGTCGCGGGTTGCGAAGAACTCCTGCTCCTGAAGCTTGACCCGCTCCCACGGCGGATTCCCCAGCACACAGCTGAACCCACCCCTCCACCCCGTCCGCTCGTCCACACCCGGCGCCGCCGGATCGGCCGGCACCCGGAACACCTCGGGGAACTCCAGGTGCCAGTGGAAGAAGCGGTACTTCTTGCGCAGATGGCGCACCGTGCGCACTGTGCCGTCGGGCAGGCTCGCATCGGCGTCGACCTTGGCGTCGGTGTCACCTTCCGCAGCGTGCAGGGAAAGCAAGGAGTCGGTGGTGAGGGCGGCCGGGGAGGTCCCCTCGGACTTCTTCCACACGAAGGCCGCGCACCAAGCATCGGCGAGCCTGAGCGCCCTGACGTAGTTCTTGGACGTGGTCAGTTCATGGTAGGCGCGGGCCTGGCCCTGGACGTCTTCAAGGACCATCGACGGGGAGGCCGTGATGGCCGAAGCATCCCTGCTTATGGCCGCATTGGAGATCTCCAGCGCATGCTGCTCGGAGAACAGGGCGTCGTGGTTGGCGCCGTGCCGCAGCGCCGCGAGCCACCGGTCCCGCTCGCTCGCGTTACGGGCCTTCAGGTTCTTGACCGACTTGGACTCGTCGCCCTCCAGGACCTTGAACGCCTCGTCGGGCAGGCCGGCGGCGAGCAGTTTCGGCGTCGTACCGAGGAGCCCGTTGCCGTGCTTGATGTGTGCGTCGAGGAAGGTGAGCGGGCGTCCCGGCTCCATGGCCTCGATCCACAACGACACCTTCGCCAGTTCGACGGCCATCGGGTTGAGGTCTACGCCGTACACGCACCGGGAGATGACGTCGCGCAGGGCGTGCCGCACGTCCTCGGCGCCCGGCTCCGGATCGTCGGTGCGGACCTCCGCGAGGCGGCGGGCGATCCGGCGGGCCGCGGCGACCAGGAAGTGGCCGCTGCCACAGGCCGGGTCGCAGACGGTCAGGGCGAGCAGGGCCGCCTCCCGCTGCTCCTTCGTCGTTCCCGAGAGGACAGCCTTTTCGATGACCGGGTCGAGGGCGGAGTCGAGGAGGCAGTCGATCAGCGGCGAGGGGGTGTAGTAGGAGCCGGAGGTCTTGCGGTCGTTGCCGTCCAGCTTCTTCAGGACGTAGGAGCCGTCGGCCTCCTGGCGGGGTTCGAGTTCGAGCAGCGACTCGTAGACCGAGCCGAGTTCGTCAGCGCCCAGGTGCCGGTAGTCGACTTTGCGGGGCCTGCCGAGCTTGGTGTCGAAGATGACGGCGAGGGCCCGGACCGCCGTGTAGAGGGCCTCGTTGGTGAGGGAGAGACCATCCAACCTGTGGTCGGCGTCGGTGGGTTCGAAGAGGCCGCCGAGCGCGGGCAGGCCCAGTTCGGGACGGCCACCGGGCTCGCCGAGGCCCTTGACGACGAGGGTCAGGGCCTCCCACTGGTCGCCGTGGGGAGTGCCGGTGCGGCGGGCGAGGCGGCGCAGGCGGGCCGTGGAGAAGTACTTCTCGTACCGGCCGCGCGGGCTGTCGGCGGCGTCCGGGTCCAGGAGCAGGCCACGGTCCTCGGTGACGAAGAGGAAAAGCAGCCGGTAGACGAGCCGCAGGAGGGCGGGGTGGAGGTCGCGGACGCTGCTGGAGCGGGTGCGCAGGGCCTCGCGCAGGTCCCCGTTGTCGGGGTGGGCGATGAGCCCGCTGCCGATCACGGTGAGTGCCCTCTCAACGCCCTTGCGGAGCTCCTTGAGGGCGCGGGTGCCGGAGTCGATGGCCTCGGTGCGCCACTTCTCCAGCGGGCAGGACGAGGCGGGATCGCCCTCGAAGCGGGTGCGGTGCAGCAGCCGCCACAGCAGGACGAAGTCGTCGGACCGCTTCCCTTCGAAGATCGCCTGGAGGTCGAACTCGATGAACGCGGCACCGGTCAGCGACGCGGACTCACGCAGCAACCGCAGTTGGCGGCCGTTGGACAGGACACCCCACAGGGCCGAGTCGCTGGAGCGGTTGAGGTATTCCTGGACCATGGACTGCGGGGCCTGGGGCGCCACGTCGGGAGTCCGGTGGTCCAGGGGCACGTTCCAGCCGGTGAGGTGCACGGGCACGTGTGCCCACCGGTGACTGACCGGGAAATTCTTCGCCTGGTCGTGGGCGGGCAGGCCCGGTTCCGGCACAGTGGACAGCGCGCCGAAGCCGAGCTGCTCGAACAGGGGCAGCAGCCAACGCTCGGTGGTGAGTCCGACGGCGTGTACGCCGGTGTCGCCGTCCGCCCCGTCGCGGGCGAGGGCTTCCTGGTAGGCGGCCCAGACGCCGTGCAGATAGCCCCAGGAGCGCTCGGCAGCGTCACGTACGGAGTCGCCCTTGGCGAAGAGCCGGTAGTCGGAGGGCTTGGCGCCCGACTGCTCCTTGCCCTCCTTGATCCGTACCAGAAGGTCGTACGGCAGCAGGCCGCCCACGGTGGCGACGGTGTCGGTGACCAGGGTCCTGGCGATGCTCATGCGTCCGCTCCCAGCTGGATCTTGGCGTCCGGGCGGTAGAGGAAGACGCCGAGGACGTCCGGATCGCCCTGCGGGGCGGCCCTCAGGCCGGCGAGACGTGCCCGGGCTGCCGCGCGGACGCGGTGGTGGGATGCCTCCAGCTCCTTCGCGGCGGCCTTGGACCGGACGCGCAGCTCATCCATCAGGCCGGTGTCGAGGGCGGCGAGGATCTGAGTGATGTGGTCGGTGGCGAACCCGGGGTCGGAGTTGCCGGTGGCGCGGGCGGCGAGGAGCGCCAGGGCGTCCTCGTCCGGGAGCCACTGCGGTGCTTCGGGGCTGCCCTGGAAGGCCACGACTCGTGCGTCCTCGGCGAGCTGGGTGCGCACTCCGCCGTCGCGGGTCGGCAGGCTGAGCTGGAAACGGTGGCGTACGAGCAGCATCGTGGTGGGTCGCCGCACCGCGGTCGTGCGGACCACTCCGCAGCGGCGGGCCGGGCGCTGCCAGTCCGGGAACTTCTCGTCCAGCGCGGTGTCCAGTACGAAGCGGGCGGTCGCGGCCACCACCGGGTCGGTACGGGTAAGCGCCACCTCGCCGCGCGGGGCGCTCGGCGCGTCGTGGAAGACGACCGGGCGCGGATGGCGGGGGCCGAGCGCGGCGGTGACGGCGTCCCGCAGGCCCTGTGGCAGGGCGTCGGTGTGCGCGGTGAAACCGCCCTGCTTGCGGTCGGCGGGCACACCGCGCAGCGCGCCGAGCGCGCGGCGGGTGAACTCCGTGACCTCCTCGCCGGTGCCGAGCGCGGCGCGGATCTCGGCGACCTCGGCGGCCACCTCCTCCTTCTTGATCGTGTTCTGGGCGTAGCGGGAACGGGACGCCTTCTCGCGTTCTGCGGAGGACTCCCAGGCGATCTCCAGCTGCTCGGCGGCGGGCACCTGGTCCCGCCCGAACAGCCCCTCCTGTTCGAAAGCGGGGGTCTCACCTTGCAGAATCAGCTTTTCGAAGACCGCCTGCATGGCGCTCTCCGCCTGCTGCGGTACGGGGACGGAGATGCCGGTGGCGCGGCGGATCTGCTCGTGCTTGCGCAGCAGCACCTTCAGGACGATGTCGTCGACGGGGTTGTCCGCCCCGTACAGGGTGAGCGCCTTCACGACGTCGGTGCGCTGCCCGAAGCGGTCGACGCGGCCTTCGCGCTGCTCGTGGCGGGTCGGGTTCCATGCCAGGTCGTAGTGGACGACGGCATCGAAGGACCCCTGGAGGTTGACGCCCTCCGACAGACAGTCGGTGGCCACCAGGACGCGCCGCTCGGGCGCCGGGTCGCCGTTCTCGTCGGCGCCGGTCAGTGCGGCGATCCGGTTGAGCCGCATGTCGGGCGCGAGCTCGCCGGTGACGGAGGCGACCGCTACCGGGTGCTCGGTCCCCTTCTTGTTGAACACCTTCGCCAGGTGGTCGGCCACGTAGTCGGAGGTCGCGATGTAGCGGCAGAACACGATCGGCCGGTAGCCGGCGTCGAGGAGGTCGGTGACCGTTGTTACCAGCTTCTTGAGTTTGGCGTCACGGGTGGGGCCCGAGAGCTTCTTGGCGGCCTCCGCCATGGCGACCAGGCGGGCCTTCTCCTCGTCGCCGACGGCTTCGTCATCCGTGGCAGTGGGCAGCAGACTGCCCGGGACCTCGTCGGCAGCCTGCGCGCTGTCGCTGTCGGCCGGGTCGGAGACCGTGGACTGTCCGGTGTGGTCCGCCTCGTCGGGGGTGCCCGCCTCCTGGACGCCCGCCCTGGTGTTCAGGGACCGTACGGCGGCCGCGGGTGAGGAGGACAAGGTGCGCAGCAGTGCCAGCGTCGACCACCAGCGCTGACGCTGCTGGAGCGCGCCGTCTGCGGAGCGCACCGTCTCGCGGGCGTATGCCAGGACCTCGCCGAGCAGCGTGCGGTAGTCGCGGTGCAGGGTGTAGGAGACCTCGGCGGAGTCACGGGTGGAGGGGAAGTGGGCGCCGTCCTGGAAGTCCTCACGGATGTCGGCGCGGCGGCGCTGCACGAAGAACTGGGCGAGCAGCTCACGCCCCGCACGGGTGTCGAAACTGACCGTGGCGAGGCGCGCGTCCAGCAGCCCGAGCAGCCGGCGGAAGGGCTCTTCCTTGCCACTGTGCGGGGTGGCCGTGACCAGGAGCAGGTGCCGGGCCGAGTCGTCGGCGAGCGCGCGCAGGAGTCCGTACCGCTGCTGCGAGGTGCGTGCAGCGACGCGGGCCGTCGAGTCCGCGACGCAGGTGTGTGCCTCGTCGACGATGACCAGGTCGGGGCAGTTGCGCAGGAAGTCCTCGCGGTGCCGGGGCGACTTGATGAAGTCGGTCGACACGACGTACACGCCGTCCTGGCGGAACACCGACTGCCCGTACGGCGTCTCGCGCTCCAGGCGGCCGATCGTGGCTGGCAGCACGAGGCGCGCGTCGATGCCGAACTTGCCCTGCAGCTCGGCCCGCCACTGTTCGGCCAGCGCTGGCGAACACAGCACCACCAGGCCGCGGGCGTCACCCTGGGCGAGCAGCTCGGCCGCGATGAGCCCCGCCTCGATGGTCTTGCCGATGCCCACGTCGTCGGCGATCAGCAGCCGCACCGTGTCCTGGCGCAGCGCCATCATCAGCGGCACCAGCTGGTAGGGGCGCGGGTCCACGGCGATCGAGGCGAGGGACCGGAAGGGACCGGCCCCGGCCCGGAATCCGATCCGCAGGGCGGTGCGCAGCAGACCGGCGGTGTGCTGGTCGCCGAGGTCGGAGGGCGTGGGCGGGGCGAACGTGGCGGGCACCACGGTCTCCAGACCGGGCAGCACTCCCGCGATGTCGACATCGGCCCCGCCCAGCGGGCGCAGCACCAGCAGCTCCTCGGAGGACTCGGGCAGCACCACCCACTCACGGCCCCGGGCGCGGACGAGGGAGCCGACGGCGTACTTCGGGGCCGGCGGGACGGTGGTGGTCATACGGGCCTTCCGGGGTGGATGCATGGGGATGTACGGGCGGTGCTGGGACGGAACGATCGGCCGGCGGGACGCGCAACCCGTCGGCCGACGCTCCAGGACACGTGTTCGGCCGCAGGTCAGCGGCGGGGTTCGCCGAACACCTGAGGGTACTCGGCGACCTTCTTCGACCAGTCGTCGTCGAAACGGACCCGGACCACGTCCCAGCCGATCTCCTTCAGCCGCTCCTCCGCCTCCTCGTCGCGCAGCGCGATGTCGGAGTGGTCGTGGTGCGGTCCGTCGACGAAGACCGCGATCGGGCCGAACCCGGTGTCGTACACAAAGTCCGGCTTGGACAGGGCCTCGCGCACCTTGACCTGCTGGTGGTCGGGCAGCCGGTGGCCGTGTGACTTCAGGTACTCGACGAAGCGCTCCTCGAGGCGGGAGTCGGCACCCT
This sequence comes from Streptomyces sp. RKAG293, assembly GCF_023701745.1. Lineage (NCBI taxonomy): Bacteria > Bacillati > Actinomycetota > Actinomycetes > Kitasatosporales > Streptomycetaceae > Streptomyces > Streptomyces sp. RKAG293. The sequence goes on from NZ_JAJOZB010000001.1 coordinate 6,676,209, forward strand.
GACTGAGCGAGTCCGCGTGCTCGTCCCGCGACCGGCCCGGGATGCTTCCGCCGACGCTTCCGCCCGCGAAGGCCTGCAGCAGTTCGCTCACCAGACGGCGGTCGATGGCGCGATGGTGGCGCTGGTTGCCGAAGGAGAGCAGGCAGTCGTAGCAGCCCTTCTCGCACGGGTCGCCGTTGCTCTTCTCGTCGCCGCGATCGCGGCCCAGCTGGTCGAAGTGGGCGATGTCCAGTGCCTTGCGGGCCGCACGGGCCAGCGCGTCCGGCTCGGCCTGGAGACGCCGGAGCACCCCGGCGCCACCCTCGGCGCTCTCGATGAACAGCAGCCGCTCACGCGGCCCCTCGAACGGCGGAAGTTCCTCCGTGTCCAGTTCGGAGTCCTCCAGCTGGAACTCGGCCTCGATGCCTCGTTCCAGGGCGTACTGGAGGGTGACGGCGGTGTCCCGGTCGACCGGCTCGGCCAGCTTGACGACGAGGATGTTCCGGGTGTCCTGCACATACGGGATCACGGGCATCTTACGGTTCGCCTTCTCGGCGTCCGCGAGGCCCTCTTGCTCCTGAAGCGGCTCCCGGCCGCCCTGCTTGGCAGTGCTGCCGGCGAGCCACTCCCCGGTCACCGGATCCATCCAGAAGCCGATCTCGCCCTTGCCGACGGACCGGCGGTAGCCGAGGTTGGTGAGCCGGACCGTGGCGCTGTCCCCGTAGGCGAGTTCCGCGAGGGCGTGGCCGGACGCGCCCTGCGCCGTGGCCCGCAGCGAACCGTCCCGTCCGTCCTCGTGCTTCTTGAAGCGGTAGGAGATCTCCACCTTGTAGCCGGTGCGCTGGCGCTCCTCCTCGTCGGAGGAGATCCGGTCGCGACGATGGGTGAAGACGGTGTGCAGGTGCAGCAGACCCGTGCGCGCGTCACCGAGATTGGCATCGCAGCCCCCGCAGGTGTCCTCCCGCAGTTCCTCCGGGGACAGATAGCCGCAGAGCCCGCAGACCTTCGCGCTCTCGGTGGTCAGTTCACCCGCCGTGTCCGGGGGCAGCTGCACCCGGTCCACCTTGTAGCGGCTGCCCTCGTGGTAGATCAGCGCGCCGGGCCCGAACTCGCGGATCGCGATGAACCTGGACCGCTGTAGATAGTCGCCGTCGTAGCCGCGGGGGCCGGTGCGGCCCGTGCCCGGGATGTAGGCGGCGAGCGGCAGGCGGGGGAAGGAGTAGCCCGGCAGGAAACCCTCGGAGGCGAAGTAGCGATACGGGAAGAAGTCGGACATCACGGTCCGCTCGCCGCCCTGCTCGTTGCGGAGCAGCGCGAGCTGGTTCTCGGCCTGGGCGCGGCGGCGCTTGGCCTGGTCCTTGGAGCGGCCGGTGGCGGTGCGGTTGAGGATGTTGTCGTGCTGGATTTCCCGCTCCTGGAGGGCGCTCCTGAAGAGGTTCGTCCAGCGCCCGCAAGCGTTACGGAAGCTGCCCGGCGCGGCCTTGACGGTCTGCTCCAGCCACTGCTCGTGCCACCAGGACGTGGCACGCAGCACGTCGAGACAGCCGGCCAGGACACTGCGGGCCCGCAGCAGGGCGCGCCGCTGTGCGTCCTGGTTGTCGATGTGCTCGGCGACGGATGGCAGCACGGTGAACGGGGGATTCTTGCCGGCGGAGTCGAGCAGCCGGGTCATGCTGGTGCCGAGGTCGAGTCTGGTCTCGGCGAGCCAGATCGCGTGCACATGGGAGGCGAGCAGATCCTCGTTGCCCAGGTCGAGCCGCGGCGGGGCGACGGCGCCGGCCACCATCTGCTTGCGCCGGGTGAAGTAGTACTGGTCGTGGCTGTTGCCGGTGGCGCAGTACGTGGTGACGAGCGCGGGCTGCCCGCTGCGGCCCGCGCGGCCCGAACGCTGCGCGTAATTGGCGGGCGTCGGCGGTACGTTGCGCAGGTTGACCGCGTTGAGGCTGGCGATGTCGACACCGAGCTCCATCGTCGGCGAGCAGTACAGGAGCGGCAGCCGGGTGCCCTCGCTGAACAGGTCCTCGCGCTCCTGGCGGACTTCGGGGTGGACCTGAGCTGTGTGCTCGGCGGCGTGCAGACCGGCAAAGGTGACCGCGATGTCCCGGTAGAGGCGCTTGAAGAAGGCGTTGACGCGAGGCCCGCGTTCGTTGCGATAGGTGCGCCGTAGCCGGTCCACCGCGCCGTGGTCGTCATCGCGGGCGTGCCAGCGGATCACCGTGTGGTTGATCTGGTAGCCAGGCTCCTCGCCCCGCCCCTGGGGGACCTCGGTGAGGACCCCCCGTCCGCCAGGACGGCGAGCAGGTCGCGGATGACCTTCTGGGTCTCGTCCAGCGAGAGCCCGTGCCCCCAGTCGGGGAAGGTAGCGGGCTTGCGGACATGACGGCCGAAGGCGCCGCGGCCGGTGAGGTTCAGCTCGCTGCGGCCCCGGCCGGTGCGGCCGGGGCGTCCGGCCCGGGCGACGGCGACACCGGCCGTCGGCGGTGCTGCCTCCGTGTCGGCGATTCCCCACGCGTCGTTGAGCCTGGCCGACTCCTTGCGCAGTTCGGCGAACTTGGCTTCGGTGAAGTAGGGGGTGTCCACGGCGCGCTGGCGGCGCAGCTCGTCCATGAGGACTGTGGACAGCCGGCGGCGGACCTCGGGGGTGGCCGTCCGCAACGGACCTGCGGCCTTCTCCCACCGATCCTCGGCTCCGGCGATGGCCTCCAGGCCTGCGTACTCCAGGCCGAGCAGCCCGGTCTGCTCCAGGTTGGGCATGGTGATGCGCCAGCCGCGCTCCAGATCCAGGAAGAGGCGGTACTCGGCGATCGCGGCCAGAGCTTCGAGTGTGCCCTCGGCCAGCTCCTCGATCTCGGTGGGCTTGGCTGCGAACTCGTGCGGGGAGAGCCCCATCGCCGCCACCACCTCCTCGCCGAGCCGCTTCCAGCGCAGTCCCTTCTCGCCTGCTGCGACCATCGCCCGGTAGAGGGCGCCGCGCAGCTGGCTCACCATGACGAAGTCGTTGAAGTGCCCCGACTGGAGGCTCGCGTCCTGGCGGTTGTCGACGAAGGTGAGCAGCTTGCGTGCGTCCTTCTTGAGCTCCGAGGCGGGAATGCTCTTCAGGTGACGCACGATCGAGGCACTGATGACCGAGGTGGCGGTCGAGCGGCCCTCCTGGTCGAGGGTCATCAGCTTGGCGAAGTCCCGTTCCCTGACCTGCTCGTAGCTGGTGCCGCACTCCAGACAGAAGAGGAACGGGGCCGGCAAATAGGCTGCGTACAGCCCGCCGTTCGCCTTGCCTCCGCCGGTACCGTCCGGGCGTACCCACACCGGCTGCGGCGCCCGCTTGCGGCGGCTGGCGGTGAGTACCGGGGCACCCTTGCGCTCGTCGAAGGTGAGCCAGCTGTCGGGGAAGCGCCGCTGCTCGATGGCGTCCCCGACCTGCTCCGGCCACGGGTTGGCGGCCGAGACGTACAGATATCCCTGCTCGTCGTCCTCGTCCTCCCGCGTACGGAAGGAGATGCTGCCGTCGTCGCGCTGCTCGCGGGCCACCGCCAGGTACTCCTGCCCGCACTCACGGCAGAAGGAGAGCGGCAGCAGCAGTTTCTCGGGGGCGTTCGGGACGCGCTGCTGGTAGGTGCGGGTGATGTGGCGGTCGTTCTCCCGCTCCAAGGAGACGTAGACGGAGCCGCCCTTGGACAGGAACTGGTGCAGCCGGAAGGCGAACAACGGGCGGTCGTCCTCGGTGCTGCGGGTGCGTGAACCCGCCTGAAGGGTGGTCCGGATGGCCTCCACACAGGCGTTGTACCACTGCTCCTCGACGTCGCTGTCGTCGATATCGAACGCTTCGGAGCGCAGCAGCCGGGCGGCGTCCTCCACGGTGAGCGGTTCGGCGCGCACCAGGAGCGTGCTGCCGTCCTCGTCCTCGGTCTCAACCAGGCCGAAGGTCGTCTCGATCCACCGAGCCAGCGGATCGGCAGCCAGCCGTCCGTACGCCGCCGGCGGGTTGTTCTCTCTTACGCACGCTGCGAGTTCGGCCGGCGTGGGTACGGCATCACCGGTCGCCCGCACCAGGGTCTCGCCGACCACCCGCTTCGGGGAGATCTTCGTGTCGAAGAGGGTCGAGGCGACCCGGGCGACCTCACGGCGCCGCGAGGCGGGTGTGCCGCCAGTGGCCATCGTTGCCGACGTGCCCACGCACTGCAGGCCCGGCGACTGGCAGGCCTCACGCACCCGCCGCACCAGCATGGCGACATCGGCGCCCTGCCGCCCTCGGTAGGTGTGCAGCTCGTCGAGAACGAGGAAGCTCAGCCCCTTGGCCGCCCCGATGAGCTCCTGGCGCTCCTCGGGCCGGGTGAGCATCAGCTCCAGCATCACGTAGTTGGTGAGCAGAATGTCTGGCGGCGACTTGCGGATGGCGTCCTTCTCGGCCTTCTTCTCCTGGCCGGTGTAGCGGGCGTAGGTGACCGGTTCGTTGCCCTTGCCGTATCCAGCGGTGAGGAACTTCCTCAGCTCGCGCTCCTGGCTGTTGGCGAGGGCATTCATGGGGTAAACGATGATCGCCTTGATGCCGGGCGCGGCCCCGGCCTCCTTCTCACGCAGCACCCGGTCGACGATGGGCACGATGTAGCCGAGGCTCTTGCCGGAGCCGGTGCCGGTGGTCAGCACGAACGAGGACCTCGACGCAGCCGCCTCGATTGCTTCCCGCTGGTGTTGGTGGAAGCGGATCGGGCGGACGCTCTCGCCCGGATCCTCCTTGCCCGTACGGAAAATGTCCGCGCACTCCGGGTGCAGCAGCCCTGCCGGGTGTGCGAGATCCTCGACCGAGCCGCCGGGCGCGAAGCTCGGGTTGAGGGAGAGGTAGGGGTTCGGCCACTGATCTCCGTCGGCGAACGACTTCGACACCTTCTCGTCGATCCGGCGGTCGTCGATCACCACTGATCCGGAGGTGTACTCCTTGTAGTCCCGGATAAGCCGCTGGTGCACCCTGAAGACGTCCACGTGTTCCCCACTTGTTCCAGAAGCGGTCCGGGAGCAACGGTAGTCACCCGCGTCCGCAGCGCGCCGCGCTTCCCTTGATCGTACGTTGCACATCACAACATGCAACTGTGAACTCAGTCAATGCCTATTTGTGGCGGCGAGTGGGACACATATGCGCCGTGCGCATGCCAGACTCTCTCCGATGCCTCTGCTCTGCGGTCGCATCGGGCCACGGATCAGACGGACCCGGACGGAGTCGCCCCGCACATGGACATCGGACCTGTGATCGCCAAGCGCTACCGGATCAAACAGGAGATCGGATCCGGCGGGATGGGCGTGGTCTGGCTCGCTCACGACGAACACCTCGGCCGCGACGTCGCGCTCAAGACCATGAACGTGACCCCCGGCCTGACCGAGAGTCAGCGGACCCGGGATGCTGCGCGGTTCCAGCGCGAGGCCCGTGCCGCCGCCCGCCTGGACCACACCGGCATCGCGACCGTCTACGACCTCGGCGAGGAGAACGGCACTCGGTTCCTGGTCATGCAGTACGTGACCGGCATCGACCTCGATGACCGGATTGCCGAAGAGGAACGGCTGAGCGTCCAGGAGACCGCGTCCATCGGGGTGCAGATCGCCTCCGTCCTCGGCTCCGTGCACGCCCGCGACGTCGTCCACCGCGACCTCAAAGGCCGCAACGTCATCATCCGAACCGATGGCGTGGTCAAAGTCCTCGACTTCGGCGTCGCCGCTTTCCTCGAACCCGGCACCGCCAAGCTCACCGCCACCGGCGAGCGGCCCGGCAGCCTGGAATGCATGGCCCCCGAACAGGTGCTGTGCAAGCCGGTCGACCACCGCACCGACCTGTACGCCCTCGGCTCCCTGCTCCACAAGATGCTCACGGGCGAACCGGTCTTCGAGCACCGCTCGGAACTCCTACTTCCTGGCCTCATCCTCGACCGGCCACCTACACCTCTGCGTGACCTGCGCTCCGACACCCCCAGCGACCTGGAAGCCCTTGTACTCCAGCTCCTCGCCAAGGACCCGCGCGAGCGCCCCGCCCATGCGGGCGAGGTCTGGCGGCGGCTTGCCCCCTGGCTTCCCGAACGTGGCGACCCGGCGGCGGCGCTGACCCCTTGGGTCGAAGTTGACCCCTTGCGCCCCTTCCGGCACCCGATGGGTCCGGAAGCGCGGCCGGTGCGAGCGTGGGCGAACATGCGGCAACCGGGCCACGAAAAGTGATGTGCAGGTCTGTCCCTGTCTGGCCTCTATGGCAATGAGGATGCACCAGGCGGACGCCTCCCGCTCGGCTTTGCGGCCCGAGAACCTCACAGCGACTCGGTGCCTTGCATGTGGAAGAAGCCCTCAGTTGGCGCCTATTCTGCTGACATCGCGGCGAGCTTGAGCACCGTGTTCCAGTTGCGGGCCGTCGCGGTCACTCCCAGTTTCTTGTCGGTGAACAGCAGGGCGAGACGGGACTTCTGGATGCCGGTCGGCAGGTGCAGATAGATCTCGTGCGGGGCCCTGGGGTCGGCGAGCCGGAACTCCTCCGGGGTGTAGGCCGCGGGGTCGATGGCGGTCAGGCGTTCCTGCTCCGGCGGGCCGGACAGGAAGGTCACCAGGAACCGGGACGGGTCGATGCCTTCCATGTCGAAGGGGTTGTGGTCGACCACCCGCTGGAGATCGGCGCCGTCCCGCACCAGGCAGCGGATGGTGAGCCCCAGCTCCTCGGTGATGCGCGCCTCCAGGTCGGTGGCCAGCGCGGCCGGATCGGCCCGGGGGTGGCCGAAGACGGCGTTGCCGCTCTGGAGATGGGTTCTGACGTCCGTACAGTCCAGCCCGGTCAGCAGCTCGCGCAGGGTCTGCATCGGCACCTTGTTCTTGCCGCCCACGTTGATCCCGCGGAGCAGCGCCACATAGCTCGTCACGCGGCCCACCGTAGACCAGGGGTCGGACAATGCCTCAGAGGTCCGGTAGCGGAGTTCGGGCATCGGGCTCGGCGGCCGGAGCGGACCCGAGCGGACCCGTTGTGACACGCCCCAATTCGTTGATCTCCATACCGTCATCCTGCCGGGCTTCGCCCGTTCGGAGGACGTGGGGGCTGACGTAACGGTTCGGCAGGGGTGGCGCTGGCTACGTTCGCGGATATGAACCTCACGAGTGAGCGTCCCGCTGTCACCGAACTGCGGTTGTCCGCCTTCAAGTCGCACCGGGGCGCGAGCTTCGCGCTGGGTCCGCTCACCCTGCTCGCCGGCGCCAGCGGGACGGGGAAATCGAGCGTTCTGGAGGCGCTGAGCGCGCTGGGGCGGCTCGCCGGCGGAGAGACGCTGAGCGAGGTGTTCGACGGCTCCGGGAACGGCTCCGGGAACAGGGCGGGGAGCGTGCGGGGCGGGGCCGCGGCCTGCGTGCCGCAGGGCGCGCAGCCGGACGCGGAAGGGCGGCGCGGATTCCGGATCGGCTGCACGGTCACCGGACCCGTCGGACCGGTCCGGCTGGATGTGGCCGTTCAGGCCGAGCCCGAACTGCGCATCGTCGGCGAGCGGTTGACCGGTGGCGGGGAGACGCTGCTGACCACCGCGCTGCGCGACCCGGAACGGCGCACCGTCCAGGCGGCGTGGCACACGGCGGGCCTGGTGCCCGTCACCCGCGCGCCGCTCCCCGACGATCTGCTGGCGACGGCGCTGCTGCCGCTGCGCGTCGCGGGCCGCACCGAGGGCCAGCGGCTGGTGCTGGCGGCGGTGGAACAACTGGTGCTGGCGTTACGCGGGGTGTTCCCGGTGGACCCCCGGCCGGAGACGATGCGGGCGCCGGTGGACGCCGGGGACGGGATGCTCCGCCGCGGCTGCGAGAACCTCTCGGCGGTGCTGGCCAGGACCGAAGGCGAGTGCCGTACGCGGCACGCGGCGCTGGTGCGGGCGATGCGGGAGGTCTGCAGCCCGCCGGTCGACGGGCTGACCGTCCTGCGGTCCCGGGCGGCCGGCGCCGATTCCGGGGCCGAACTGCGGTCGGTGATCGCGGCGGTGGACCGCGGGCCGCTGGGTCTGGTGCCGGTGGACCGGCTGGGCGACGGCGAACTGCGCTTCCTGGCCATCGCGTTGGTCCTGCTGACCGGACCGGGGGTGCTGGAGGTCGACACGAGCGCCGAACTCCTCCCGGCCGCCCAGGTACTGACCGTGCTCAGTGACGGTTTCGATCTGGGGATGGACCGCCGGCAGACCCGTGAGCTGCTCTCCCTGGCGGGCATGGCGGCCGGCCGCGGTCACATCCGGCTGCTGGGCGCGGTGCACGACGCCTCCGTCGCCGAGGGGTTGGGCGGGGTGTCGGTCATCGACTTCGTCCGCCCGCGGCGGCCGGAGCAGGCGGGGGCCGAGGCGGAGACGCCGGGGACGGCAGGCGCGGATCCCGGCACCGAGCTGTGGACCGAGCCGCGGACGGAGCCCGAGACCGAGCCGGGGCCGGAAGCGGGGGAGGGCGTCGGGGAGCGGGTGCCCGCGCGGTCGGCGCCGACCATGCGGTAGACCTGTGCGGATGAGCGAGGATCTGCAGGCGCTGCAGCGCCGTCTGACCGCCTTCGCGGCGGCCAGGCGCTGGCAGCAATATCACGTACCCAAGAACCTGGCCGCGGCGTTGAGCGTCGAGGCGTCCGAACTGCTGGAGATCTTCCAGTGGATGACCCCGGAGGAGGCGGGCCGGGTGATGGCGGACGCCGGGACCGCGCACCGGGTGGAGGACGAGGTGGCGGATGTCCTGGCGTATCTGCTGCAGTTCTGCCAGGTGCTGGAGATCGATGTGCTGAAGGCCCTCTCGGCGAAGATCGACCGCAATGAACTGCGCTTCCCGATGCCGGCGGAGGACGAGGGGCCGGGCACGCTTCACCCGACCGGGTGACCGGGATATCCACAACCGGCGAGTAATCCACAGGCGATGGGACCCCCCTTCCGCTCGCGGCCACCGACCGTCACTCTGGGTAACAGGTCGGTAGCAAGCAGCGGCAGGGGGAGTACATCATGGACGCGGTACGGCTCATCCTGGCCACCCGGCACGCCCTCGAGCAGGCGTGGCAGGTGGAGGACCTGATCACGGAGGCGTGGCAGGCGCAGGCACTCGCCGAGGCGGTGGGCGGTCATCTCGCCCTGCACGGACCGGCGGAGCTGCGGGCCGCCGGGCTCTCGGTGGGCGAGACGGGCGGCGGCCGGGTCTGCGGACCGACTGGGCTCTCGGGCCTGCCGGGCGTCCGTCCGGAGACCGTCCGGGCGTCGATACTCACCGGCGTGCGGGAACCGGCCCGTGCGCTGACGGAACTGCGGGACCTGCTCTCGGAGCTGGGCGCGGCCCTCGTGGGGCTGGCCTGTTCCGCGGAGGAGGAGGCGGTGTACTGGCAGTGCATCGACGCGATGGACGCCGCCGAGGATTCCAAGGACCGGGTCTGCGCGCTGCTCGGCGCGCTGGGCGCATGAAACCGCCCGGCTCATGATCCGGGGTCCGGCCCGCCCTGGACACACCCACCGGTGCACAAGATCGGCGACGCCGTACGCGTGGTTGACGTGCGGGGCGGTCCGGCGTGGAGGATGGGAGGCATGGATCTTCGTATTTTCACCGAGCCCCAGCAGGGGGCCACCTACGACACCCTCCTCACGGTCGCCAAGGCCACCGAGGATCTCGGATTCGACGCCTTCTACCGCTCCGACCACTACGTGAGCATGGGTGGCGGAGACGGGCTGCCGGGCCCGACGGATGCCTGGATCACCCTCGCCGGGCTGGCCCGTGAGACCCGCCGCATCAGGCTCGGCACCCTGATGACGGCCGGCACCTTCCGGCTGCCGGGCGTGCTCGCCATCCAGGTCGCGCAGGTGGACCAGATGTCGGGCGGGCGCGTCGAACTGGGACTGGGCGCCGGCTGGTACGAGAAGGAGCACACCGCCTACGGCATCCCGTTCCCGAAGGAGAAGTTCGGCCGGCTGGAGGAGCAGCTGGCGATCGTGACCGGCCTGTGGGCCACGCCGGTCGGTGGCACGTTCGACTTCGACGGGACGTACTACCAGCTCAAGGACTCGCCCGCGCTGCCCAAGCCGGTCCAGACGAAGATCCCGGTGCTGATCGGCGGGCACGGTGCCAAGCGGACCCCGGCTCTCGCCGCCCGCTACGCGGACGAGTTCAACATCCCGTTCGCTTCCGTCGAGGACAGCAGGCGGCAGTTCGGCCGGGTGCGTGAGGCGGCCGAGGCGGAGGGGCGCAAGAAGGACGAGCTGGTGTACTCCAACGCGCTGGTCGCCTGCGTCGGCCGGAACGACGCCGAGGTCGCGCGCCGTGCCGCGGCCATCGGCCGGGAGGTCGACGAGCTGAAGGCCAACGGGCTGGCCGGGTCCCCGGCCGAAGTGATCGACAAGATCGGCCGGTACGCCGCGACCGGCTCCACCCGCTTCTATCTGCAGATCCTCGACCTGGGCGATCTGGACCACCTGGAACTGATCTCCGCCGAGGTCCAGTCCCAACTCACCTGAACTCACCTGCAACTGAACTGAACTGAACCCATCCGAGCTGACCCTTTGAAGGAATCTCCGGCGCACCCGATCCGGGGCCGAAGCAAGGAGCGACCGCCATGCCGCCCGACCTGACCCTGGGCACCCCGCTCGTCCTGGACGGCGGACTGTCCAACCAACTCGCCGCCCAGGGCTGTGATCTGTCCGATCCGCTGTGGTCGGCCCGGCTGCTGGCCGACGCGCCCGAGCAGATCGAGGCGGCGCACGCGGCCTATGTCCGGGCGGGTGCGCGGGTGCTCATCACCTCCAGCTACCAGGCGACCTACGAGGGCTTCGCCCGCCGGGGGACCGGTCGGGAGGAGGCGTCGGCGCTGCTGCGGCGCAGCGTCGAGCTGGCGCGGAGCGCCGCGGGCGGCCGTACGGACGTGCTGGTGGCGGCGTCCGTCGGTCCGTACGGGGCGATGCTGGCGGACGGCAGCGAGTACCGGGGGCGGTACGGGCTGAGCGTGCGGGAGCTGGAGCGCTTCCACCGCCCGCGGATCGAGGCGCTGGCCGAGGCGGGCCCCGATCTGCTCGCCCTGGAGACGGTGCCGGACACGGACGAGGCGGAGGCACTGCTGCGCGCGGTCGAGGGGATCGGCGTACCGGTCTGGCTCTCGTACAGCATCGACGGCGACCGGACCCGTGCCGGGCAGCCGCTGGAAGCCGCCTTCGCGCTGGCCGCCGGGCGCGACGAGGTGGTGGCGGTCGGCGTCAACTGCTGTGCCCCGCGGGACGCCGACCACGCCGTGGCAGTCGCCGCGGAGGTCTCCGGCAAGCCCGTCGTGGTCTATCCGAACAGCGGCGAGGAGTGGGACGCGCAGGCCCGGAAGTGGCAGGGCGAGGTGACCTTCGAGGCCTCCCGGGTCCGCGACTGGCGGTCCGCCGGAGCCCGGCTGATCGGCGGCTGCTGCCGGGTGGGGCCCGATCAGATCGCCGCGCTGGCGGAGGTGATGCGCCAGGAGGTGTGACACCCTGCCGGCACGCGCCCGCCGCTTGCCGGACACCGGCCGGGTCACCGGCCCTGCCACCGTAGATCCGCCCCACACGTCCATCCGGTACCGGGGCGTGCGCCGGGCGTGCGAGGCGCCTGTGAGAGGGGAAGGACTGTGCCCATGGGCTTTCACGTGGATTCCGAGGCCGGGCGGCTGCGCCGCGTCATCCTCCATCGACCCGACCTTGAACTGAAGCGGCTCACCCCGTCCAACAAGGACGCGCTGCTCTTCGACGATCTGCTGTGGGTGCGCCGGGCGCGCGCGGAGCACGACGGCTTCGCGGATGTGCTGCGCGACCGCGGGGTGGAGGTCCATCTCTTCGGGGATCTGCTCCGGGAAGCGCTGGCGGTACCGGAGGCGCGGGCCCTGGTGCTGGACCGGGTCTTCGACGAGAAGCAGTACGGGCCGCTGGCCACCGATCATCTGCGGGCATCGTTCGACGAGCTGTCCGTGCCCGACCTCGTCGAGGCACTGGTCGGCGGGATGACCAAACGGGAGTTCCTCGAGCGGTTCGCCGAACCGATCTCGGTGCTCTTCCACGCCATGCGCCTGGACGACTTCCTGCTGAACCCACTGCCGAACCACATCTTCACCCGGGACACCTCCGCCTGGGTCTACGACGGGGTCAGCATCAACGCGATGCGCTGGCCGGCCCGGCAGCGCGAGACCGTGCACTTCGAGGCGATCTACCAGCACCATCCGCTGTTCGCCGGCGGCGGCTTCCACATCTGGTCGGAGGGGCAGGCGGCGTATCCGTCGACCATCGAGGGCGGTGACGTCCTGGTCATCGGCAATGGGGCGGTGCTCATCGGGATGAGCGAGAGAACCACCCCGCAGGCGGTGGAGATGCTCGCGCAGGGGCTGTTCGCGGCGGGTTCCGCGCGCACGATCGTGGCGCTGGACATGCCGAAGAAGCGGGCCTTCATGCACCTGGACACCGTGATGACCATGGTGGACGGCGACACCTTCACCAAGTACGCCGGGCTGGGGATGCTGCGCTCGTACTCCATCGAGCCGGGAGCGGGGGACCGGGACCTGAAGGTGACCGATCATCCGGCGGAGCACATGAACCGCGCGATCGCGGCGGCGCTGGGCCTGGACGACATCCAGGTGCTGACCGCGACGCAGGACGTGCACTCGGCGGAGCGCGAGCAGTGGGACGACGGGTGCAACGTGCTCGCCGTCGAACCGGGGGTGGTGGTGGCCTATGAGCGGAACGTCACGACCAACACCTTCCTGCGCAAGCGCGGCATCGAGGTGATCGAGATCCCGGGGAGCGAGCTGGGCCGGGGGCGCGGCGGCCCGCGCTGTATGAGCTGCCCCATCGAACGCGACGCGGTCTAGGGCGGACAGGCCGGAACGGTGGAAAAGCAGATCTGTATAAACATGTCATTGATCGTATAGACTTCCAAGGTCCTCCCCTCTGCCGCTACCTAGGAGTCCCCATGGCCATCGACCTCAAGGGCCGTCATTTCCTCAAGGAGCTGGACTTCAGCCCCGAGGAGTTCCACCACCTGGTGGAGCTGGCGGCCCAGCTGAAGGCGGCCAAGCGGGCGGGGACCGAGGTCCGGCGGCTGACCGGCAGGAACATCGCGCTGGTCTTCGAGAAGACCTCGACCAGGACCCGCTGCTCGTTCGAGGTCGCGGCCGCCGACCAGGGCGCGAGCACCACCTACCTCGACCCCTCCGGCTCGCAGATCGGGCACAAGGAGTCGGCCAAGGACACCGCGCGCGTGCTCGGGCGGATGTTCGACGGCATCGAGTACCGGGGCGCGGGCCAGGTGATCGTCGAGGAGCTCGCGCAGTACGCGGGGGTGCCGGTCTGGAACGGTCTCACCGACGAGTGGCACCCGACCCAGATGCTCGCCGATGTGCTCACCATGTCCGAGCACACCGACAAGCCGCTCGGGGAGATCGCCTACGCCTACCTCGGCGACGCCCGCTACAACATGGGCAACTCGCTGCTCGTCACCGGCGCGCTGCTCGGTATGGACGTCCGGATCGTCGCGCCCCGGCAGCTGTGGCCGCAGGACGCGGTGGTCGCCGAGGCCCGCCGGCTCGCGGAGACCACCGGCGCGCGCGTCACCCTCACCGAGGACGTCGCCGAGGGCGTGCGCGGCGTGGACCACGTCCACACCGATGTCTGGGTGTCGATGGGGGAGCCCAAGGAGGTGTGGGACGAGCGGATCGAACTGCTCGGCCCGTACGCGGTGACCATGGACGTGCTCCGCGCCACCGGCAACGCCGACGTGAAGTTCCTGCACTGCCTGCCGGCCTTCCACGACCTCGGGACGAAGATCGGCCAGGAGATCTTCGAGCGGCACGGCCTGACCTCGCTCGAAGTCACCGACGAGGTCTTCGAGTCCGCGCACTCCGTCGTGTTCGACCAGGCGGAGAACCGGATGCACACCATCAAGGCGATCCTGGTGGCCACGCTGGCCTGACGGCGCAGCGCGGTCCGCGTGGCGCCGTCCGGATATCTCGCACTCGTGACGGCGGTCACAGATGAGTGATAACTTCGCTCTGCGGGCGTCCGCACCCCCTCCCCCCGCCAAGGAGGACGTGCCTTGAGTCCCTATCCGAGCTCAGCGAGCCCCACCGGCCAGTGGAAACACCTGCGGGTGGAGCGCGCCGGTGGCGTCGTCACCGTCACCCTTGACCGCCCCGACAAGCTGAACGCCCTCACCTTCGGCTCCTACGCCGACCTCCGCGACCTGCTCGCCGAGCTCGCGCACGACGGGGAGACCCGGGTGCTGGTGCTGGCCGGCGCCGGCCGCGGTTTCTGCTCGGGCGGTGACGTGGACGAGATCATCGGCGCCACCCTCGGCATGGGCACGGGCGAGCTGCTCGGCTTCAACCGGATGACGGGCCAGGTCGTCCGGGCGATCCGCGAGGCACCGTTCCCCGTCATCGCCGCCGTGCACGGGATCGCGGCGGGCGCGGGCGCCGTGCTCGCCCTGGCCGCCGACTTCCGGATCGTCGAGCCGTCGGCCCGGTTCGCGTTCCTCTTCACCCGGGTCGGGCTCGCCGGGGCCGACATGGGAGCCGCGTACCTCCTGCCCCGCATGGTCGGGCTCGGCCACGCCACCCGGCTGCTGATGCTGGGCGAGACGGTCGGTGCCGAAGAGGCGGAGCGCATCGGGCTGGTCAGCCAGACCGCCGCCGAAGGAGAGGCCGACGCCGTGGCCGCCGATCTGGCCGAACGGCTGGCCTCAGGCCCCTCGCTGGCCTACCAGCAGACCAAGGCGCTGCTCACCGCCGAGCTCGACATGCCGCTGGCGGCCGCCGTCGAAATGGACGCCGCCGCCCAGGCACTGCTCATGACCAGCGCCGACTACGCCGAATTCCACGCCGCGTTCACCGCGAAACGCCCGCCCCGCTGGGAAGGGCGTTAGCCATGCGGATCGCGGTCATCGGCGGCGGCCCCGGCGGTCTGTACGCGGCCGCCCTGCTCAAGCGCCTCGACCCCGCGCGCGACATCACCGTCTGGGAACGCGGCGCCCCCGACGACACCTTCGGATTCGGTGTCGTGCTGTCCGACGAGACGCTCGGCGGCATCGAACACGCCGACCCGGTGGTCTTCCGCGCGCTGCAGGCGGAGTTCACCCGCTGGGACGACATCGACGTGCACTTCCGCGGCGAGGTGGTCACCTCCGGCGGGCACGGCTTCGCCGCCCTCGACCGGCGCCGGCTGCTGACGATCCTGCACCAGCGGTGCCGCGACCTCGGGGTCGAGCTGCGGCTGCGCGAGACCGGCCCCGCCGCCGCGGAGCTCGCCGCGACCCACGACCTCGTCATCGCCGCCGACGGCGCCAACAGCACCACCCGCGCCGCGCACGCCGATGTCTTCCGGCCGAGGATCACCGGCCACCGCTGCCGCTACATCTGGCTCGGCAGCGACCTCCCCCTGAACGCCTTCCGCTTCGAGATCGCCGAGACCGAGTACGGCGTCATGCAGGGGCACGCGTACCCGTACCGCGACGGCGCCAGCACGTTCATCGTCGAGATGCGGGAGGAGGTCTGGCTGCGCGCGGGGTTCGACCGGCTCGACGAGGCGGAGTCGATCGCCCGCTGCGAGAAGCTCTTCGCCGGCTCTCTGGACGGCCACGCGCTGCACGGCAACCGCTCGCGCTGGGGCGCGTTCACCACCGTCGTCAACGAGCGGTGGTGGCACGAGCGGACCGTACTGATCGGCGACGCCGCCCACACCGCGCACTTCTCCATCGGCTCCGGCACCAAACTCGCCATGGAGGACGCGCTCGCGCTCGCCGCCTGCCTGCAGGAGCAGCCGGACGTACCGGCCGCGCTGACGGCGTACGAGACCGAGCGCAGGCCCGTCGTCGAGAGCACCCAGCGCGCGGCCCGCGCCAGCCTCGAATGGTTCGAGCAGGTCGGGCAGTACACCGGACAGCCGCCGCTGCAGTTCGCCTTCAACCTCCTCACCCGCAGCCGCCGCGTCACCCACGACAACCTGCGGCTGCGCGACCGGGGCTTCACCGACGCGGTGGAACGGGAGTTCGGCACCGAGCCCGCCACCCCGCCGATGTTCACCCCCTTCCGGCTCGGCGGGCTGACCCTGCGCAACCGTGTCGTCGTCTCGCCGATGGACATGTACTCGGCCGTGGACGGCACCCCCGGCGACTTCCACCTCGTGCACCTCGGTGCGCGGGCCCTCGGCGGCGCCGGCCTCGTCATGACCGAGATGGTGTGCGTCAGCCCGCACGGCCGCATCACCCCCGGCTGCGCCGGCCTGTACACCGACGAGCACGAGACGGCCTGGCGGCGCGTCACCGACTTCGCCCACGCGCAGTCGACCGCCGCCATCGGCCTGCAGCTCGGCCACAGCGGGCGCAAGGGCTCCACCCGCCTCATGTGGGAGGGCATGGACGAACCGCTCCCGGACGGGAACTGGCCGCTCGTCGCCCCCTCCCCGCTGTCCTACCGGCCGGGCGTCAACCAGGTGCCGAGCGAGCTCGACGCGGCCGGTCTCGCCGCCGTCCGCGAGGAGTTCACGGCGGCCGCCACGCGCGGCGCCCGCGCCGGCTTCGACCTGCTCGAACTGCACTGCGCCCACGGCTACCTGCTCTCGTCCTTCCTCTCCCCGCTCACCAACCACCGCACCGACGCCTACGGCGGCGACCTCGACGGGCGGCTCCGCTACCCGCTGGAGGTCTTCGACGCGGTCCGGGCCGTCTGGCCGGAGGACCGCCCGATGACCGTCCGTATCTCCGCGACCGACTGGGCGCCCGGCGGCACCACCGAGGACGACGCCGTCACCGTCGCCCGCGCCTTCGCGGCCCACGGAGCCGACGCCATCGACGTCTCCACCGGCCAGGTCGTCGCCGACGAGCGCCCTCAGTACGGCCGCTCGTACCAGACCCCGTACGCCGACCGCATCCGCAACGAGCTCGGCGTCCCCGTGATCACCGTCGGCGCCATCTCCTCCTGGGACGACGTCAACTCGCTCCTCCTGGCCGGCCGCACCGACCTCTGCGCGCTGGCCCGCCCCCACCTCTACGACCCGAACTGGACCCTGCACGCCGCCGCGGAACAGAACTACAGCGGCCCGGCCGCCCCCTGGCCGCAGCAGTACTCGGCAGGCAGCCGCCGCCCCCGAGCGGCCGCACGGACGCCCCGAAGCCGCGGCTCACCCTCTAGTGACCTGAGTCGGAGGTTTGGCGTTAGTTCGGTATGAGCCGTCCGGGTCCGAAGATTCCGCCGTTGTTACTGACTGAGCCCCAGCGGGCCGTGCTGGAGGGCTGGGTGCGTCGGCGCACAACCGCGCAAGCGTTGGCTCAACGGTCGCGGATCGTGCTGGAGTGCGCGGACGGTCACTCGATCATGGAGGTGTCCCGTCGTCTGCGGATCGCTCCGGACACGGTCCGCACCTGGCGGCGGCGCTTCCTGGAGAACGGCTTGGACGGCCTGTGTGACGAGCCCAGGCCGGGTGTCCCGCGGAAGATTACCGACGCGGATGTGGAACGAGTGATCGTCAGGACGCTCGAGGAGACGCCGAAGAACGCAACGCACTGGTCGACCCGTTCCATGGCCGCAGCCACGGGCATGTCGCAGTCGACGGTCTCAAGGATCTGGCGGGCGTTCGCCCTGGCCCCGCACCGCTCGCAGACCTTCAAGCTTTCGACGGACCCGTTCTTCATCGACAAGGTCCGCGATGTCGTCGGCCTCTATCTCGATCCGCCGGAGAAGGCCCTGGTCCTCTGCGTGGACGAGAAGTCGCAGATCCAGGCCCTGGACCGGTCACAACCGGTGCTGCCGATGATGCCCGGCGTTCCAGAACGCCGCAGCCACGACTACATTCGCGCCGGCACCACGACGCTCTTCGCGGCACTCGAGGTCGCGACCGGCAAGGTGATCGGATCACTGCACCGCCGCCACCGGGCCATCGAGTTCAAGAAGTTCCTGGCCAAGCTCGACAAGGAAGTCCCGGCCGGGCTCCAGGTGCATCTGATCCTCGACAACTACGCGACCCACAAAACACCCGAGATCAAGAAGTGGCTGCTGGCCCACCCGCGCTTCCACCTGCACTTCACACCCACAAGTGCGTCGTGGCTGAACCTGGTCGAGCGGTGGTTCGCCGAGCTCACACAGAAGAAACTCAAGCGCGGAGTCCACCGCTCCGTCCAGGCCCTCGAACGCGACGTCCGAACCTGGCTGGCCGACTGGAACGACCAACCCCGGCCCTTCATTTGGACGAAGACCGCTGACGAGATCCTCGACAAGGTCGCCGCCTACTGCCACCGAATCTCTGACTCAGGTCACTAGGGCCTGTCGTCTGGATCTCCGCGGCGTCGCGGTGTCCAGCACGCACATCTGCCGCGTTGTCGTCGGTCGACGACGCTCCGCGTCGCCTCCCTCCTCCGCCTTGCAGCTGCACGCACCGGACACCGCTCCTTCCCCCACGGAGATCCAGACGACAGACCCTAGCCGCGTCAGCCGCGGCTCACGCTCCAGGCGCGTCAGCCGCGGCTCCAGGCGCGCCGATCACGAGCGGTGCGGACGGACCGCCGCAGGAGGCCGGGGGCCGGGGCCCGGGGCCCGGGGCCGTACGGGTGGACTTGCCGGGTGGTGACCGTGGGCACGGGGTCCCAGCCGGTGCGATAAGTCATCTTGGCCTCGCAAGGTCCCCTCACCTCTGGAAGAGGCATCCCGCCATGCGTCGTGCCCCCACCCGCCGACTCGCCACCGCCCTCCTCGCCCTCTCCACCCTCGTCCCGCTCACCCTGACGTCGTCCGCGGCCCAGGCCGCCCCGCCCACGGCCGCGGTCACCACCGTCGACCCGTACGCCGACGACTGCCCGCCCCAGGGCCTGGATCCCAAGCTCGTGGCCCGCCTCAACAAGGCGATCGAGGACGTCCGCAAGGAGGCAGGCGTCCCCGGCGTGACGGTCGGTCTGTGGCTGCCCGGCCGTGGCAGCTACATCCGGTCGACGGGCGTGGCAGACAAGGCGACCGGCGCGCCGATGAAGCCCGACCTCAACATGCGGATCGGCAGCGAGACCAAGACCTTCACCGCCACCGCCGTCCTGGAGCTGGTCGACCAGGGGCTGGTCAAACTGGACAAGCCGATCTCCACCTACCTGCACGGTGTGCCCGACGGTGAGCACATCACCGTCCGTCAGATGCTGGAGATGCGCAGCGGCCTGTTCTCGTACAGCGCCGACCCGGACTTCGCCCAGGCGCTGTTCAGCGACCCGACCCGGCAGTTCACCCCGAAGGAACTGCTGGCCTACGTCTTCAGCCACCCGAACGTCTTCCCTCCGGGCACGGAGTTCCAGTACTCCAACACCAACTACATCCTGCTCGGTCTGCTCGTGGAGAAGCTCGGCAGGATGCCGCTCGCCGAGTTCATCCACCAGCGCGTGACGGGGCCGGCCCACCTGAACCACACGTTCCTCCCGAAGGGCGCCGAGTTCCCGTCGCCGCACGCGCACGGGTACACGAACCAGACGCTGACCGGTGACGTCGAGGACGTGACGAACTGGAACCCGAGCTGGGGCTGGGCGGCCGGCGCGATCATCTCCGACCTGCACGACCTGCACCACTGGGCGAAGGCGGTCGCCACCGGCACGCTGCTCACCCCGGCCACCCAGGCGCAGCGGGAGAAGTTCATCCCGGTACCCGGATTCGACGGTGCCGCGTACGGCCTGGGCCTCTTCAACACCCATGGCTGGATCGGGCACAACGGCTCGCTGCCGGGCTACGAGAGCGTGACGATGTACCTGCCGAAGCAGGACGCCACCATGGTGATCCTGCTCAACACGGACATCCTGCACGACGGCTTCGAGCCGAGCACCCTCTTCGCCAAGGCGATCACCTCGATCATCACCCCGAAGAACGTCTACGAGCTCCCGG
This sequence comes from Streptomyces sp. RKAG293, assembly GCF_023701745.1. NCBI lineage: Bacteria > Bacillati > Actinomycetota > Actinomycetes > Kitasatosporales > Streptomycetaceae > Streptomyces > Streptomyces sp. RKAG293. The sequence goes on from NZ_JAJOZB010000001.1 coordinate 6,696,028, forward strand.
CCGAGGGCTGACCGCGGCGCACCGCCCGCAGTCATGACCGAGCGCGGTACGCGGCCTCTCCGGCCGGGTACCGCGCTCGGTCGTTCAGGCGGGCCCGGGAGCCGCGCGGACGAAGGCTGCGCCCGCCGTGTGCAGGCGTTGGTGCAGCGCGGTGAAGACCTGGGAGGCGCGGGCGCCGGGCCAGTCGGGCGGCAGCAGGGCGGTGGGGAGGCCGGGGTCGGCGTAGGGGAGCCGGCGCCAGGAGTCGAGGGCGCGGAGGTAGTCGGGGAAGGCGTCGCGCGGGGGGACGTCCGGACGCCGGGTCCAGCGGTCGAGCACCGGCTCGTGGGCGTCGAGGAAGGTGCGGTGGAGGCCGGCGATGGCGTCGAGGTCCCACCAGCGGCGGACGGCGGTGGCGGTCGGTTCGAAGCCGAGGTGCGTGCCGTGGAAGAGGTCCACGTAGGAGTCGAGTTCGAGGCGGCGCAGGGTGTGGCGGGCCTCCTCCTGGACGTGCGCCGGGGCTATCCAGACGCCGGGTGCGGCGCTGCCGAAGCCGAGCCGGGCCAGCCGGGAGCGCAGCAGATGCCGCTTGTGGCGCTCGGTCTCGGGGACGGAGAAGACGGCGAGCACCCAGGAGCCGTCGCCGTCGGCTTCGGCGGAGCCGGACCTGGGGCCGGAGCCTGGGCCGGGGCCGCCGTAGATGCGGCGGTCGCCGTCGGCGAGGAGCTGGCGGGCGTCGTCGGAGAGCGCGTACGCGGCGGCGCCGCCGACCCGGTCCGGGACCAGCAGTTCGCGCCGCTTGAGCCGGGAGACGGCCGAGCGGACCGACTGCGGGTCGACGTCCACCGCGCCCATCAGCCGGATGAGGGCGGCGACCGGTACCCGGCCGTCCAGTTCGGCGCGCCCGTAGGCGCCGAAGAAGGTCACGATCAGCGAACTGGGGGTGTGCTCGGTCACATGATCACTCCAGGTCGCGCAGCCGGAAGCGCTGCAGTTTCCCGGTGGGAGTGCGGGGGAGGGCGTCCAGGAAGACGATGTCACGCGGGCACTTGTAGGGCACGATCACGCCCTTGGCGAAGTCGCGCAGCGCCCCCACCGTCGTCGCGCCGCGCGGCACCCCGTCGCGCAGGACGACGAAAGCGCGGACGATCTGGCCGCGCTCCTCGTCCGGGACGCCGATGACGGCCGCCTCGCTGACGTCGGGGTGGCGCAGCAGCGCCTCCTCGACCTCCGGGCCCGCGATGTTGTAGCCCGCCGAGATGATCATGTCGTCGGCGCGGGCCACATAGCGGAAGTAGCCGTCGGGTTCACGGACGTAGGTGTCGCCGGTGAGGTTCCAGCCGCCCTGCACGTACACGGTCTGGCGCTCGTCGGCGAGGTACCGGCAGCCGGTCGGGCCGCGCACCGCGAGCAGTCCCGGCTCGCCGTCGGGGACCGGTTCCCCGGCGGCGTCGACGATCCGCGCCCGGTAGCCGGGCACCGGCAGGCCCGTGGTGCCGGGGCGGATGGCGTCGTCGGCGGCGGAGATGAAGATGTGCAGCAGCTCGGTGGCGCCGATGCCGTTGATGATGCGCAGACCGGTCCGGTCGTGCCAGGCCTGCCAGGTGGCGGCGGGCAGGTTCTCACCCGCGGACACGCAGCGCCGCAGGGACGAGACATCGTACGAGGCGGGTCCGCTTGCGTCATTCAGGTGACCGAGCATCGCCCGGTACGCCGTCGGCGCCGTGAAGAGCACGCTCACCCGGTGCCGCGCGACGGCCGCCAGCAGCTGCTCAGGTCCGGCCTGCTCCAGCAGCACGCTGGACGCCCCGGCCCGCATCGGGAAGATCACCAGCCCGCCGAGGCCGAAGGTGAAGCCTAGCGGCGGGCTGCCCGCGAAGACGTCGTCGGCGCGCGGGCGCAGCACCTCGGCGGAGAACGTGTCGGCGATGGCCAGGACATCGCGGTGGAAGTGCATACAGCCCTTGGGGCGGCCGGTGGTCCCCGAGGTGAAGGCGATGAGCGCGACGTCGTCGGACGAGGTGGCGACGTCGGTGAAGTGATCGGGTTTGGCGGCGGCCCGGCGCAGCAGGTCCTCGGGCGCCTCGCCGCCGTACGTGGTGATCCGCAGGTCCGGGATCTCGGCCTTGGCCAGGTCGTCCACCGACCGCAGATCGCACAGCGCGTGCCGGACGGCCGCGATGTCGCAGATCGTCGCGAGCTCCCCGGAGCGCTGCGCGGCCAGGACGGTGACGGCCACCGCGCCCGCCTTGAGCACCGCGAACCAGCAGGCCACCAGCCACGGGGTGGTCGGGCCGCGCAGCAGGACCCGGTTGCCGGGCCGCACCCCGAGGTCGTCGGCCAGGACGTGCGCGATACGGGCGGCGGTGGCGTTCAGCTCCTCGTAGGACCAGACCTCGCCGCCGGGGGTGCGCAGACAGGGGGCGCCGGGGCTGCCGCCGGCCAGCAGCTCGGCCGCGCAGTTGAGCCGGTCGGGGTAGTGCAGCGCGGGCAGCTCGAAGGCGAGTTCCGGCCACTGGTCGCGCGGCGGGAGATGGTCCCGCGCGAAGGTGTCCACGTGGGCGGATGGCAGCAGGTCCATGGCGGTACCGCCTTCGTTGGCACCTGAGAGCGGACGAATTCAGCGTAACGTGTTGCTGACGACAGTCAACGGTACGCGATACCGCTTGGAGGCGCCGGATGCCCGCGTTCGCTCTCGACCCGGAACAGCTGAAGTGGTGCGCCCAGGTCCGTTCCCTCACGGCGAGCCGGCTGCGGCCGCTGGCCGAGGCCGGCGAACCCGGCCGGGTCAACCGCCCGTTGCTCGCGGAACTGGGCGAACTCGGTCTGCTGGAGCGGGTCTTCCCGCCCGGCGGCAAGGTGTCGGCGATGGACCTGTGCCTGCTGCGGGAGTCACTGGCCCGTGAGTGCACCGAGGCCGAGACGGCTCTCGCCCTGCAGGGGCTTGGCGCGAACCCGGTGCTGCACAGCGCCGAGCTGGCCGCCCGCTGGATCCCGGAGGTCACGGCGGGCCGGGCGGTCGCCGCCTTCGCGCTCACCGAACCCGCCGCCGGCTCCGACGCGGCGGCACTGGAGCTGGCCGCCGAGCCGGACGGCCCGGGGTGGCGGCTGACCGGCGAGAAGTGCTGGATCTCCAACGCTCCGCAGGCCGACTTCTACACGGTCTTCGCCCGCACCACGCCCGGCGCGGGGTCGCGCGGGGTGACGGCGTTCCTCGTCCCTGCCGACCGGCCCGGGCTGTCCGGGGAGCATCTGGACATGCTCTCCCCGCACCCCATCGGACGGCTCGCCTTCGACGGCGTTCCGGTCGGCCCCGGCGATCTGCTGGGCGAGCCGGGCCGGGGCTTCCGCGTCGCCATGGACACCCTGAACCTGTTCCGGCCCAGCGTCGGAGCGTTCGCCGTCGGCATGGCGCAGGCCGCGCTCGACGCCGCCACCGAGCACGCGGGCGGGCGCACCGCGTTCGGCGGCCCGCTGAAGGATCTGCAGGCGGTGTCCCACGCGCTCGCCGAGACCGCGACCCGCACCGAGGCCGCGCGGCTGCTCGTCTACGCGGCGGCGGAGGCGTACGACAGCGGCGCGCCCGACATCGCCAAGCGGTCGGCGATGGCGAAGTTGTACGCGACCGAGACGGCGCAGTTCGCCGTGGACCGCGCCGTCCAGATCCATGGCGCCCGCGCCCTGGAACGCGGCCATCTGCTCGAGCACCTCTACCGTGAAGTGCGGGCGCCGCGTATCTACGAAGGTGCCACCGAGGTCCAGCGCACCATCATCGCGAAGGAGCTGTACCGATGAGCCTGCGGCGCATCAACCCGGGCGAGCTGTCGCCGCCCACCGGCTTCAGCCACGCCGTCACCGCGACCGGCCGCACGCTGGTCTTCCTGGCCGGCCAGACCGCCCTCGACCAGGCGGGCAAGATCGTCGGCGACACGCTGCCCGCCCAGTTCGAGCTGGCGCTGACCAATCTCCTGGCGGCGCTGGCCGCCGCGGGCGGCGGCCCCGCCGACCTCGCCCGGATCACCGTCCACACCACCGACGTCGCCGCCTACCGGGAGAACGCCGCCGAACTCGGGCGGCTGTGGCGGTCGTTGGCGGGCCGTGACTATCCGGCGATGGCGGTCGTCGGGGTGGTCCGGCTGTGGGACGAGGAGGCGCTGGTGGAACTCGACGGGATCGCCGTCCTCGCCTAGCGCGGAAAGCGGGCGCGGACGTGATCCCTCGGCATTCCGCGGTGTCCCTTGGCAGCACCTAAGCCATGTGACATATTACTGCCGTGCCCACGAGACACTCGCTGGACGTCGTCATCGTCGGGGCCGGGGTGGTCGGCGCGGCCTGCGCCTACTACGCCTCCCGGTCCGGACTGTCCGTCGCCGTGGTCGACCGCGGCTCCGTCGCGGGCGGCACCACGGGCGCCGGTGAAGGCAATCTGCTGGTCTCCGACAAGGAGCCCGGCCCGGAACTCGACCTCGCGCTGCTGTCCACCAGGCTCTGGCGCGAGCTCGCCGACGAACTCCCACCGGAGATCGAGTTCGAGTCCAAGGGCGGCCTCGTCGTAGCGTCCGACGAGGCCCGCCTGGACGCACTGAGCACGTTCGCGGCCAAGCAGGCGGCGGCCGGCGTCACCGTGGCCCGGGTTCCGGCGGACCGGCTGCACGACTTCGAACCGCATCTGGCGCCCGGCCTCGCCGGCGCCTTCCACTACCCGCAGGACGCCCAGGTCCAGCCGGCCCTGGCCGCCGCCCACCTGCTGCGCGCCGCCCGGCGCGCCGGCGCGGTGCTGCGGCTCGGCGAAGAGGTCACCGCCGTCCTGACCGGCCCCGGCGGCGCGGTCCGCGGGGTGCGCACCGACCGCGGTGAACTGTCGGCACCCGCCGTGGTCAACGCGGCCGGGACCTGGGGCGGCGAACTCGCCGCGCTGGCCGGAGCGGACCTGCCGGTCATGCCACGGCGCGGCTTCGTCCTCGTCACGGAACCGCTGCCCCGGCTCGTCCGGCACAAGGTCTACGCCGCCGACTACGTCGCCGATGTGGCCAGCGGCTCCGCGGCCCTGCAGACCTCGCCCGTGGTCGAGGGCACCCCCTCGGGACCGGTGCTCATCGGCGCCAGCCGGGAGCGGGTGGGCTTCGACCGTACGCTGCGGGTCGAGGTGCTGCGCCGGCTCGCGGCCGGGGCCGCCGGGCTCTTCCCGGTACTGGCCGGGGTCCGGGTGCTGCGCGCCTATCACGGCTTCCGGCCCTATCTGCCGGACCATCTGCCCGCGATCGGGCCCGACCCGCGCGCCCCCGGTCTCTTCCACGCCTGCGGCCACGAGGGCGCCGGCATCGGACTCGCCCCCGCGACCGGACTGCTGCTCGCCGCCGCGATCCGGGGCGAGCGGCCCGCCCTGGACCTGGCACCGTTCCGCCCCGACCGCTTCACCGGCGCGGATCCGGTTCCCGGCACGGATCCGCTTCCCGGCGGGGAACCGAGAGGCCATGCGGACCCGAGAGGACATCACGATGGCGCGTAACCCCGTCGAGCTGGCCGGGGCGACGCCCGGGCCGTCGTTCGAGATCACGATGGACGGCCGCGCCGTGCCCGTGCTGCCGGGCCAGAGCATCGCCGCGGCCCTGTGGTCGGCGGGCATCCTCGCCTGGCGCACCACCCGGGTGAACGGCCGCCCGCGCGGCGCCTTCTGCGGCATCGGCTCCTGCTTCGACTGCCTCGCCACCGTCAACGGCGCCCCGAACCAGCGGGCCTGTCTGGTCCCGGCCCGTCCGGGCGACCTCGTCACCACCCAGGAGGGCCACGGCCGTGCCGACCTCGCCGTCTGAGCAGCCGGTGCCGCCGGTACCTCCGGAGTACGACCTCGCGATCGTGGGCGCGGGCCCCGCCGGGCTCGCCGCCGCGGTGACCGCGGCCGACCTCGGGATGAGCGTCGTCGTCCTCGACGCGGCGGCCGCCCCCGGCGGCCAGTACTACCGCCATCCCGCACCGGGACTCGGCGCCGCGCGCCCCGAGGCGCTGCACCACGGCTGGGCCGTCTTCGCCGATCTGGTGCGACGGCTCGACCGGCACATCGGGACCGGCAGGGTGCGGCACCTCGTCAACCACCATGTGTGGACTGTGGAACGGGGCGGTTCGACGGCGTGGACCGCGCATGCCGTCACCGGTCCCGACGGGCCGGGGCAGGGCCGGGCGGCCGTGACGTCACGTGCACTGCTGCTGGCCACCGGCTCCTACGAGCGTCAACTTCCCTTCCCCGGCTGGACGCTGCCCGGGGTGGTCGGTGCGGGCGGCGCCCAGGCGATGCTCAAGTCCGGCCTGGTGCTGCCCGGACGGCGGATCGTCGTCGCGGGCAGCGGCCCGCTGCTGCTGGCGGTCGCCGGCTCGCTGGCCGCCGCGGGCGCGACGGTGCCCGCCGTCGTCGAGGCGGCCGGCTACGCCGGGTACGCCAAAAACCCCCGGACGCTGGCCGCCAATCCCGGCAAGCTGCTCGAAGGCGCGGTGCACGGCGCCGCCCTGCTGCGCCACGGCCTGCGCCCGCGCACCCGCAGCGCGGTGACCGAGGCCCACGGCACCGACCGGGTGGAGGCCGTCACCGTCTCCCGGCTGGACCGCGACTGGCGTCCCGTGCCGGGCACCGGCCGCCGGATCGCCTGCGACGCGCTCGCGGTCGGCCACGGCCTGGTGCCGCAGCTGGAACTGGCCACCGGACTCGGCTGCGCCACCCACCGCACCCCCGACGGCACGTACGCGCTCGTGCTCGACGACCGCCAGCGGACCTCGGTGCCCGGAGTCTGGGCGGCCGGCGAGGCCGGGGGAGTGGGCGGCGCTCAACTCGCCCTCACCGAGGGGGAACTGGCGGCCCTCACCATCGCGGCCGTGTCGCGCTCCGCGGGACGCCCCGACGCCCGGCGGGCGGTCGCGCTGCGCCGGACCCGGTCCCGGCTGCGGGCCTTCGCGGCCGTCATGGCCGCCGCCCACCGGCCGGGCCCCGGCTGGCCGGGCTGGCTGAGCGACGACACCGATGTGTGCCGCTGCGAGGAGGTCTCCGCCGGTGAGGTCCGGGCGGCGGTCGCCGATCTCGGCGCCCACGACGCCCGCACCGTCAAGCTGTTCACCCGCGCCGGGATGGGCTGGTGCCAGGGCCGGATGTGCGGCCCGGCGGTCGACTGCCTGGCGGGCGCAGGAACGGACCCGGGCGCCGACTCCTCCGCAGACGCGTGCACAGATGCAGGCGCCGGCCCGGACCGCCGTCCGCTGTCCTGCCCGGTTCCGCTGGCCGCCCTGTCGGAACCGGCCGCCCTGCCCGGACGGGCCGGCTTGCCTGCGATCACGGAAGAACCGTAGGACTCTCCTCCGCGAGCCCCTTGTGGTCTCCGTCCACCACACAGTAAAATGTCACATCTCACTAAAGGGAGAACCACCGTGACCACGAACACCCCGCCCCGCGACCAGCCCTGGCACGGCATCATGGTCGCCACCGCCCTCCCGTTCCATGCCGACCTGCGCGTGGACCACGACGGTTACGCCGAGCACGTCGCCTGGCTCATCGAATCCGGCTGCGACGGTGTCGTTCCCAACGGCTCCCTGGGCGAGTACCAGACCCTGACCGACGACGAGCGGGCCCGGGTCGTCCGGACCGCCGTCGAGGCGGCCGGCGACGGGGACCGCGTCATGCCCGGTGTCGCCGCCTACGGCAGCGCCGAGGCCCGCCGCTGGGCCGAACAGGCCGGTGAGGCCGGTGCCGGATCCGTCCTGTTGCTGCCGCCCAACGCCTACCGCGCCGACGAGCGGGCGGTGCGCGCGCACTACGCCGAGGTGGCCAGGGCCGGGCTGCCGGTCGTCGCCTACAACAACCCGTACGACACCAAGGTCGACCTCACCCCGCAACTGCTCGCCGAGCTCTACAACGAGGGCAGCATCGTCGCGGTCAAGGAGTTCACCGGCGATGTCCGCCGGGCCTACGAGATCGCCGAACTCGCCCCCGGCCTGGATCTGTTGGTCGGGGCCGACGACGTCCTGCTCGAACTCGGCATCGCGGGCGCCGTCGGCTGGATCGCGGGCTACCCCAACGCGTTCCCCGAAGCCTGCGCCACCCTGTACCGGGCGGCGCTCTCCGGCGACCTCGACACCGCCGTGCCGCTCTACCGGGCGCTGCACCCGCTGCTGCGCTGGGACTCCAAGCCCGAGTTCGTCCAGGCCATCAAGGTGTCCATGGACCTCGTGGGCCGGCCCGGCGGCCCGGTCCGCCCGCCACGCTCCCCGCTTCCCGCCGACATCGAGGCCGTCGTCCGCGCCGCGACCGAGAAGGCGATGGCCGAAGGACTCGGCTGACCCCCGAGCAGGCGCATGAGCGAGAACGCCGACGAGCAGGCCCACCAGAAGGAGGACCCCTTGCGCAGCCGGAACATCTACCACGCCGTCGACTCGCACACCGAGGGCATGCCGACCCGTGTCATCACCGGCGGCGTGGGCGTCATCCCCGGCGCCACGATGGCCGAGCGCCGGCTGTACTTCATGGAGCACCACGACCGGGTGCGCACGCTCCTGATGTACGAGCCGCGCGGGCACTCGTCGATGAGCGGCGCGATCCTGCAGCCGCCGACGCGGCCCGACGCGGACTACGGGGTGCTGTACATCGAGGTCTCCGGCTATCTCCCGATGTGCGGCCACGGCACCATCGGCGTCGCCACCGTCCTCGTCGAGACCGGGATGGTGCCCGTCACCGAACCGGTCACCACCGTCCGGCTGGACACCCCCGCCGGGCTCGTCACCGTCGACGTCCAGGTCGAGGACGGGGCGGCCACCGCCGTCACCCTCCGGAACGTGCCGGCGTTCTCCGCCGGCCTGGACCTCAAGGTCGAGGTCCCCGGCCACGGGACGCTCACCTACGACCTCGCCTACGGGGGCAACTTCTACGCGATGCTGCCGCTGGCCGACCTCGGGCTGCCCTTCGACCGGGAGCGCAAGAACGACATCCTCGCCGCCGGGCTGGCCGTCATGGAGGCCATCAACGCGGCGGACCGGCCGGTACACCCCGAGGACCCGGACATCGGCGGCGTCAAGCACGTCCAGCTGATCGCCCCCGGCTCCGACGCGCGGCTGTCCCGGCACGCGATGGCCATCCACCCCGGCTGGTTCGACCGCTCGCCGTGCGGCACCGGCACCTCGGCGCGCATGGCGCAGCTGCACGCGCGCGGTGAACTCCCGCTGCACACCGACTTCGTCAACGAGTCCTTCATCGGAACGTCCTTCACCGGCCGGCTCGTCGAGGAGACCACGGTCGGCGGGCTGCCCGCCGTGGTGCCCACCGTCACCGGCCGCGCGTGGATCACCGGCACCGCCCAGTACTTCCTCGACCCGTCCGACCCCTTCCCCGGCGGGTTCCTGCTGTGATCACCGACGGCGGGTACGGTCGGGTGGAAGGGGCTCACCGGGCCGCGGTGGCGCCCTCCGACGACCTTCCGGGAACGGGGCCACCCCTGTGACACTGCCGCACCTCGACGCCGCCGCCATCGCCCGACTCCTCGGGCCCGCCGACGCGGCGGACGCCGTCGAAGCGGCGCTGCGCGACGGGCTCGACCCGGAGACCGGGCCGCCGCGCACCGGTGTTCCGGTCCCGGCCGGCGAGCTGCTGCTGATGCCCGCCGCCACGAAGGACTTCGCCGGGGTGAAGATCGCCGGGGTGGCGCCGGGCAATCCGGCCCGCGGGCTGCCCCGGATCACCGGCAGCTATCTCCTCCTCGACGGCGCGACCCTGGAGCCGGTCGCGCTGCTCGACGGGCCCGCCCTCACCTCGCTGCGCACCCCCGCGGTGTCCGCCGTCGCGATCCGCCACCTGGCCGTGCCCGACGCCTCGCACCTCGTCCTGTTCGGCGCGGGACCGCAGGCGTACGGGCACCTGGCGGCGGCCCTCGCGGTACGGCCCCTGACCCGGCTCACCGTGGTCGCCCGCAGGCCGGAGCCCGCGCGGGCGCTGGTGGCCCACGCCCGCAGGCTCGGACTGGACGCCGTGTCCGGCGGTCCCGACGCGGTGGCCGAAGCCGATCTGGTGATCTGCTGCACCACGGCCCGCACCCCGCTGTTCGACGGCAGCACCGTCGCCGGACACACGACCGTGGTCGCCGTCGGCTCGCACGAACCGACGGCCCGCGAGACCGACACCGCGCTGGTGACCCGGGCCACCGTCGTCGTCGAGGCGAGGTCGGCCGCGCTGCGCGAGGCGGGGGACATCCTGGTCCCGATCGCGGAGGGCGCCTACCGGCCGGAGGATCTCGCGGGCACCCTCGCCGACCTCGTCGAGGGCCGGCTGCGTCCGGAAGCGGGCCGCCCGCGCTTCTTCAAGGGCACGGGTATGGCGTGGCAGGATCTCGCCGTAGCTGCTGAGATCTTCCGGGCCGCGAAAGCAACGTGACATTGTACGCTGGACGTCCGCGCGATGACGGAGGAACAGCGATGGGTGACCTGAAGCAGCGCAACCTGATCACAGCGCAGGAGCGGCTGCGCGATCAGGTCGGCCACGCCCTGCGTGCCGCGCTCATCGCCGGTGAACTGCGCCCCGGCGTCGTCTACTCGGCGCCCGCCCTCGCCGCGGACTTCGGCATCTCCGCCACCCCGGTGCGTGAGGCGATGCTCGACCTGGCGCGCGAGGGTCTGGTCGAACCGGTGCGCAACAAGGGCTTCCGGGTCACCGAGATGAACGAGCGCGACCTCGACCAGTACACCGAGATCCGCGCCCTCATCGAGGTCCCGACGGTCGGCCGGGTCACCCGCACCGCCACCCCGGAGCAGCTGGAGGAACTGCGGCCGGCCGCCGAGGAGATCGTCGCCGCCGCCCGGGCGCACGACCTCATCGCCTATCTGGAGGCCGACCGCCGCTTCCACCTCACCCTCCTCGGCCTGGCCGGGAACGAGCGGCTGGTGGAGGCCGTCGGCGATCTCCGCAAGCGCTCCCGGCTGTACGGGCTGACGCGGCTGGACGAGCGCGGCGAGCTGGTCTCGTCGGCCGAGGAGCACATCGAGCTGCTCGACCTGATGATCTTCGGGGACGCCGAGGCGGCCGAGGAGTGCATGGCCCGCCACCTCGGGCATGTCCGGTCGCTGTGGGCGGTGGGCAAGGAGGAACCGGCCGCGGCGAAGCCGGAGCCGGTCCTCAAGCGCAAGCTCGGCAAGGCCTAGGCCGGTTGCCCTGCGGGGCCTGCCCCTCCCCGCCCCTTCCCGAAACCGGGCTCCGCCCGGACCCGGTCGTCAAACGCCGGACGGGCTGAATTCAGCCCGTCCGGCGTTTGACGACTGTCTAGCCGAGCAGCTCGCCCATCCAGCTCTCGATCCCCCCGACATCGCGCGGCAGCGCCCCCGACATCAGCCGGGCCCCGTCGGACGTGATCACCAGGTCGTCCTCGATCCGGATGCCGACGCCGCGCAGTTCCAGCGGCAGCGTCTCGTCGTCGGGCTGGAGGTACAGGCCCGGTTCGACGGTGAGGACGTGGCCCTCCTCCAGCACCGCGTCGAGGTAGGTCTCGGCGCGGGCCTGGGCGCAGTCGTGCACGTCGAGACCGAGCATGTGGCCGCTGCTGCACAGGGTGTAGCGGCGGTAGAGGCCGCTGTCCTCGGCGAGCGCCTCGTCGGCGGAGATCCGCAGCACGCCCCAGTCGGCGAGCCCTTCGGCGATGACGCGCATCCCGGCCAGGTGGAAGTCCCGGAAGCTGGCGCCGGGTTTGAGCGCCGCGATGCCGGCGTCCTGCGCGGCCAGGACCAGTTCGTACAGCTGGCGCTGGACGGGGGAGAAGCTGCCCGAGAGCGGCAGGGTGCGGGTGACGTCGGCGGTGTAGAGGGTGTCGGCCTCCACGCCCGCGTCGAGCAGCAGCAGTTGAGTGGGGTCCAGCGCGCCGTCGTTGCGTATCCAGTGCAGCACACAGGCGTGCGCGCCGGACGCGGCGATGGTGTTGTACCCGGTGCCGTTGCCCTCGGCGCGGGCGCGCTGGTTGAACACACCCTCGATCCAGCGTTCGCCGCGCGCGTGCCGCAGGGCGCGCGGCAGGGACCGTACGGCGTCCTCGAAGCCGGCGACCGTGTGGTCGACGGCGAGCTGCAGCTGGCCGACCTCCCACGCGTCCTTCACCAGGCGCAACTCCGATAGTGCACTGGCGAGTTCGGTGTCCGTCGCGGCGTCACGGCCCGGCGGCAGGGCGCCGAAGCCGTCGAGGTGCTCGCACCGGATGCCGGTCATCCGCTCGGCCTCCGCGAGGTCGGGGCGGCGCCCGACCCAGAACTCCCCGTAGCGGCGGTCGCAGTAGAACCCGGCCTCGGTGCGCGGTGAGCGCGGCCGCAGATACAGCACGGCCTCGTGTCCTGAGGGGCCGGACGGTTCCAGGACGAGGACGTTGCCGGGCTGGTCCTCGCCGGTCAGGCCGGTGAGCCAGGCGTAGGCGCTGTGCGGGCGGAAGCGGTGGTCGTCGTCGTTGGAGCGGACCTTGAGCTGCCCGGCGGGGACGACGAGCCGCTCGCCGGGGAAGCGGGCGGAGAGCCGGTCGCGGCGGGCCGGGGTGAGGTGCGAGGCGGGAACGCGGGTGCCGTCGGGCAGCGGAGTGGCGGCCCAGCCGGCGCCCATGAAGGCGTCCAACGCCGGCGAGGTCGGCAGATCATGACTTCCCGTATGCAGTCGGGCGGGGGTTCCGTTCATCGATGAGCTCCTTCGGACACGGGTCGGTAACGGCGACGCACACATCTTGTCAGTGCAATTTCACATTACTATGTTACGGGTCACATCTTAGAGTGCGGTTCTTCTCAGCGGAGTGACTCATATGACCAAGCGCACCCAACTCGCCCTGTCCACCGCCCTCCTGGCGTCCCTCGCCCTCGGCATCGCGGGCTGTTCCGGCGATGCGAAGGGCAGCCAGAGCGGCAAGGGGAAGAACCCGGCGGCGGCCAACGAAGGACAGGTCGTCGGCGGCACCCCGGTCAAGGGCGGCACCCTCACCGTCCTGTCCAACCAGGACTTCTCGCACCTGGACCCGGCCCGCAACTGGACGATGCCGAACATGGACATGGGGATCCGGCTGCTCTACCGGACCCTGACCACCTTCAGGAGCGAGCCCGGCAAGGCCGGCAGCGAGATCGTCCCCGACCTGGCCACCGACCTCGGCACACCGACCGAGGGCGGCAAGGTGTGGACCTTCACGCTCAAGAAGGGCCTGAAGTACGAGGACGGCACCCCGATCACCGCCAAGGACGTCAAGTACAACGTCGAGCGGTCGTTCTCGCCCGACCTCACCGGCGGCCCCGACTACGCCGCCCAGTACCTGGCCGACACCAAGGGCTACCAGGGCCCCTGACGGGCAAGCACCTCAGCTCCATCGAGACCCCCGACGACCTCACCATCGTCTTCAAGCTCAAGCGCCCGGTCGCCGACTTCGCCTCCACGGCCACGCTGCCCACCTTCTCGCCCGTACCGCAGGCCCAGGAGAAGGGCGCGCAGTACGACGCCCGGCCGTTCTCCTCCGGCCCGTACAAGGTCGAGAGCTACGACCGGGGCAAGAAGCTGGTCCTGGTCCGCAACACGAACTGGGACGCCGCCACCGATACCGTCCGCAAGGCCTACCCGGACCGCTTCGTGTTCGTCCAGGGGCTCAAGGGCGGCCAGGTCGACGACCGCGTCATCGCCTCCGCGGGCGGCGACGCCTCCACGATCGAGTGGTCCAACATGCGGCCGGAGAGCGCGCCCAAGGTGCTGCCCAAGGCCGACGTCAAGAGCCGGCTGATCGCCGAGTCCTCCGGCTGCACCGAGATGCTGCAACTCAACACCAGCAAGGCCCCGTTCAACGACCCCAAGGTCCGCGAGGCCATGCAGTACGCGGTCGACAAGGCGTCGCTGCTCACCGCGTCCGGCGGCCCCGCGCTCAACGACATCGCCACCGCCTACCTGCCGCCGGCCCTCACCGGCGCCAAGCAGGCCGACACCCTGAAGATCGCACCGGCCGGCGATGTCGCCAAGGCCAAGGACCTGCTGAAGGCGGCCGGCAAGGACGGCGGGTTCGGGGCCACCTTCACCGTCTCCACCGGTGACAAGACCAGAGCGGAGGCGATCCAGCAGGGCCTGTCCCGGGTCGGGGTCGCGGTTACCATCAACACCGTCGACCCGTCCGCCTACTACGAGTCGATCGGCGACATCAAGAGCGCGCCCGACATGGTGATGGCCGGCTGGTGCCCCGACTACCCGTCCGGCTCCACCTTCCTGCCCTTCGTCTTCGACGGCCGCACCATCAGGGACAAGGGCAACCAGGGCAACTACTCGCAGTTCCGCGACGACGCGGTCATGCAGCGGATGGACGCGATCGCCGCGATGTCCGACGCGGCCAAGGCCAACCAGGCCTGGATCGGCCTCGACGCGCAGATCATGGCCAAGTCCCCGGCCGTACCGCTGATGCTCGAGCGCAAGCCGCTGCTGGTCGGCACCAACATCGCGGGCGCCTTCGGCCACCCGGTGTGGTCGGGCCAGCTCGACTACGCGGCCATCGGCCTCAAGGACCCGTCCAAGAGCCAGGGCTGAGGGGCGTACGGCGATGGCCATCGTCACCGTGCCCGACCGGGTACCTCCCCCTGAACCCCCGGATTCCGCCGGGAAACCGGCGCCCGGAGCCGCTCCCGGGTACGGGCCGTGGCGGCTCGCCTGGCGGCAGCTGAGCCGCCGCCCCGCCGCCCGCTTCGGCCTGGTGGTCGTGGCGCTGCTCGTCGTGACGGCCGTGAGCGCGCCGCTGCTCAGCGCGCTCGGCGGCTGGTCGCCCACCGAGTTCGACCAGACCGCCGTCGATCCCTACCTCGGCGGTCTGCCGCTCGGACCGCTCGGCGGCATCAGCCCCGACCACTGGCTGGGCGTCGAACCCGTCACCGGCCGCGATCTGTTCGCCCGGGTCGTCAACGGGGCCCAGGTCTCGCTGCTGATCTCACTGAGCGCCACCGCGGTGGTCGTCCTCGCGGGCACCGCCACCGGGATCGCGGCCGGCTACTTCGGCGGCCGCACCGACGCCGTGCTCAGCCGTCTGATGGATCTGACGATGTCCTTCCCGTCCCTCATCTTCATGATCGCGATGATGTCGGTGGCCCAGGACGTCAACCGGATCTTCCTGATGACCGCCATCATCGGCGTCTTCGGCTGGCCCGGCATCGCCCGCGTCGTCCGGGGCGAGACGCTCTCGGTCAAGCACCGCGAATACGTCGAGGCCGCCCGGGTCGGCGGCTCCGGCGCCTGGCGCATCCTCGGCCGGGAGATCCTGCCCAACGTCGCCGGGCCGATCATCGCGTACACCACCCTGCTCATCCCCGGGATGATCAGCACCGAGGCCGCCCTCAGCTATCTGGGCGTCGGCGTCCGGCCGCCCACGCCCTCCTGGGGCCAGATGATCGCGGACAGCGTCGCGTTCTACGAGACCGACCCGATGTACTTCATCATCCCCAGCCTCTTCCTCTTCCTGGCCGTCCTCGCCTTCACGCTCCTCGGCGACGCGCTGCGCGACATCCTCGATCCCCGGGGAGGCCGCAGGTGATCCTCTATCTCGCCCGCCGGCTCGCCGGAGTCGCCGGCGTGCTCTTCGCGATCTCCGCCATCACGTTCACCATCTTCTACGTCCTGCCCTCCGACCCGGCCGCGGCCGCCTGCGGCAAGAGCTGCAGCCCCGAGCGCCTCGAACTGGTCCGCCACTACATGGGCCTGGACCAGCCGGTCTGGCGGCAGTTCGGCGACTTCCTCACCGGAATCTTCTCCGGCCGCACCCTGGGGGAGGGGCCGCACGCGCTGCACTGCGGATTCCCCTGCTTCGGCTACAGCTACGAGAACTCCGTCCCGGTCTGGGACCTGCTGATGGACCGGCTGCCGGTCTCGGTCTCGCTCGCCGTCGGCGCGTCCGCGCTGTGGCTGCTGCTCGGCCTCGGCGCCGGGGTGACGGCCGCGCTGCGCAAGGACACCCTCGTCGACCGCACCCTGATGGTCGGCGCGGTCGCGGCGGCCTCCATGCCGGTCTACTTCACCTCGGTGATGCTGATCTACGGCGTGATCAGGATCGCCGGCCTGCTGCCCTACCCGACGTACACCGACTTCACCGCCGACCCGCTCGACTGGGCCTCCAACCTGATCCTGCCCTGGCTGGCACTGGCCCTGCTCTACGCCGCCATGTACGCCCGGCAGAGCCGCAGTTCGATGATCGAGGCGATGGCGGAGCCGTACATCCGCACCGCCCGCGCCAAGGGCATGCCGGAGCGCACCGTCATCGTCAAGCACGGGCTGCGCTCCGGGATGACGCCCATCCTCACCCTCTTCGGGATGGACCTCGGCGGGCTGCTGGCCGGCGCCGTCATCACCGAGTCCATCTTCGGGCTGCCGGGCGTCGGACGGCTCTTCTACGACGGCCTCGTCCGCTCCGACCAGCCGGTGATCCTCGGCGTCACCCTGCTGGCGGCGTTCTTCATCGTCATCGCCAACCTGGTCGTCGACCTCCTCTACGCCCTTGTCGACCCGAGAGTGAGGTACTGATGGCCGCGCCAGGCCCCCTGCTCGAAGTCCGTGACCTCCAGGTCACGTTCCCCACCCCGGCGGGCCCGGTCCGCGCCGTCGACGGCATCGGCTTCACCGTCGAGGCGGGCCGCACCCTCGGCATCGTCGGCGAGTCCGGCTCCGGGAAGTCCGTCACGTCGCTGGCCGTCATGGGCCTGCACCGGGACGCGGCCGTCAGCGGATCCATCGCGCTCGACGGCCGGGAGCTCACCGCGCTGCCCGACCGCGAGCTGAACCGGCTGCGCGGCCGCCGGATGGCGATGATCTTCCAGGACCCGCTGTCCAGCCTGCACCCCTACTACACGGTCGGCGAACAGGTGGCCGAGCACTACCGGGTGCACTTCAAGGCCAGTCGCGCGGTCGGCAGGCGGCGGGCCGTCGAGATGCTCGGCGAGGTCGGCATCCCGGAGCCGGCCCGCCGGGCGGCGGACCACCCGCACCAGTTCTCCGGCGGCATGCGGCAGCGCGTCATGATCGCCATGGCGCTGGCCTGCGAACCGGACCTGCTGATCGCGGACGAGCCCACCACCGCGCTCGACGTCACCGTGCAGGCGCAGATCCTCGAACTCATCGCCCGCATCCAGGCCGACCGCGGCCTCGGCGTCGTGATGATCACCCATGACCTGGGCGTCGTCGCCCGCGTCGCCCACGAGGTACTGGTGATGTACGGCGGCCGGGCCGCCGAACAGGCGCCGGTGGACCAGCTGTTCACCGCGCCCGCGCACCCCTACACCCGGGGTCTGCTCGACTCGCTGCCCCGGCTCGACGACACCGACGACGCGCCGCTGCGCGCCATCCCGGGCAGCCCGCCCTCGCTGCTCGCGCCACCGCCCGGCTGCCCGTACGTGCCGCGCTGCCCGCGCGCGGCGGCCGGGAGCGCGGCGGAACGGGACCGGTGCGCCTCGGAGCGTCCGGCCTTCGGCCCGGCGTTCTCATCGGCCGGCGGGCATCGCGTGGCCTGCCACTACCCACTGGAAGCGGTTGCCGCCGTCCCTGCCAAAGCCCTGGCCCCGGCAGCGGCTCCCGCTCCGGCAACTGCTCCGGCTCCGGCCTCGGCCCCGGCCCCGGAAGGATCACGATGAGCGCCCTGGAGACGGTCGCCGCCACCGGCGGCCCGGCCGACGGCGGAGCGCCACCGCTGCTGTCCGTCCGCGACCTCGTCAAGACGTTCCCCGGCCGCCGCACCCGCGGCGGGCGCGCGGGCGCCCCCGTCCGGGCCGTGGACGGCGTCGGGTTCGACATCGCCGCGGGCGAGACGCTGGGCCTGGTGGGGGAGTCGGGCTGCGGGAAGTCCACCACCGGGCGGATGGTCGTCCGGCTGCTGGAGCCCACCTCGGGCTCCGTCACCTTCGACGGCCGTGACATCAGCCATCTGTCCGCGCGCGCCCTGCGCCCGGTACGGCGCCATGTGCAGATGGTGTTCCAGGACCCGTTCTCGTCCCTCAACCCCCGGCAGACGGTCGCCCGGATCATCTCCGACCCGATGCTGGCGCAGGGCAGCGGAGCGGCCGACGCCCGCAAGCGGGCCGCCGAGCTGATGGACCTGGTCGGCCTCATCCCCGAGCATCTCGACCGCTACCCGCACGAGTTCTCCGGCGGCCAGGCACAACGCATCGGCATCGCCCGGTCGCTCGCCACCCGGCCGCGGCTGATCATCGCCGACGAGCCGGTGTCCGCCCTCGACGTCTCCATCCAGGCCCAGATCGTGAACCTGATGGAGACCCTGCAGCGCGAACTCGGCCTCGCCTACCTCTTCATCGCGCACGACCTGTCGGTCGTCAAGCGGGTCTGCGACCGCGTCGCGGTCATGTACCTCGGCCGGATCGTCGAGATCGGCCGCAAGGCCGAGGTCTACGGCGCTCCCGCCCACCCCTACACGCGGGCCCTGCTGTCGGCCGTGCCGCTGCCCGACCCGGCGGCGGAGCGGGCCCGTGAACGGATCGTGCTGCTCGGCGATCCCCCCAGCCCGGCGCATCCGCCGGCGGGCTGCACCTTCCACCCGCGCTGCCACAAGGCGCGGGAGATCTGCCGCACCGAAGCACCACTGCTGCAGATCGCCGGCCCGGGACAGCGGCAGGCCGCCTGCCACTTCCCGGAGCCCGCACCCGCCGGCCAGGGCCTGTCCGGCCGTTCGTGATCGGCCGCCCCGGCCCTGCCGGCGGTGTCCCACCCACTCCACCCACTCCACACTCCACCCCACTTCGAGGAGTCCTTGGTGTCCCACGCCCGTTCCGCATGTCCCACGGGAAGCACCCGCACCACCGGCACCACCACCCGCACCACCCGCACCACCCGCGCCGTGCGTAAGAGCCTGCTCGTCGCCGCCCTGTCGGCGTCCCTCACCCTGCCGATGATGAACGTCGCCCAGGCGGGGCAGGCAGGACCGGCAGGTCCGCAGGCCGCCCCCGCCGCTCCGGCCGTTCCGTCGACTTTCGCCGGAGCGCCGGGAGCCGGAGCGCCGGGAGCCGGAGCGCCGGGCGCGGGGGCGCGGGCGGCCGACGGCAACCCGTTCGACGAGGTCCAGCGGCTCGCCAAGGCCGGCACGGTCGCCCCCCACCAGGCGCCCGCCCCCGGCGGCGGCGCGCACGCCGAGGGCAGGCTGCCCGGCGACCAGTCCGCACCGGCGGGCGGCCCGGCGGTGGCCGCCCGTGACCGGTCGGCCGCTCCGGCCAAGGCGCTGGGCGGCACCGTCCCCTGCACCCTCGACGCCATCACCAAACTGAGCCCGGAACGCTTCGCGGACTTCCTCGCCGACAACTACACCGTCTCCGTGGAGAACTGTCTGAGCAAGCTGCTCTGGACCTGGGACCCACGCCTGATACCCGTCATGTCCGACGCCCATGTGCAGGCCGTCTCCCGGCGCATAGCCCTGCTCGCGCCGAAACACCGGGGCACCAACGCCAACAACCTGTACGAGATGTTCACGTATCTGCACGCCGTCGCGTACCACGACTACTCGCACACCGAGATCGACGTCACCGACGCCCCGACGGTCGCCGCCATGCAGAAGGCCATCGCCGCCTTCGGGACCGCCCCGCGCACCTTCGACGCGACGAAGCAGAACGCCCAGACGCTGCGTGAGGCGCTCTACGCGGCCAGCGCGCCCGGACTGCGCCAGTACCAGCTCCCGCTGATCAAGAAGGTGCTCGCCACCATGGCCCCGGGAGCGGCCACCGCCACCAGCGCCGACTGGGGCGGCGCCGTCCTCGCCGCCCTGTCCGTCAACTACCTCGGCGTCTACCCCGGCAACAACGACACCGCCTTCCGCGCGGCGGCCACCGCGGACGCCGCCTACCGCGGCGCCTTCCGGGTGTTCGGCGGCTACGGCCACCTCAAGGGCACCACGAACGACTGGGCGGCGCGCGACGCGGTCGGCGAGTACGGCCGGTTCGGCCAGATAGACGCCCTCAAGCCGGCGATCGTCAACGACCTCGGCACGCTGCTGGGCACCACCGAGGCCGCCTTCGGAAAGATGAGCCCGCCCTGGGTCAGCGCCGCGTCCTGGCTCAACTACTACGACGACTGCGCGCGGTTCAACGTCTGCAAGGCCCAGATCGAGGCGATGCTCTTCCCGCACACCTACACGTACGACAACGGCGCCATCGAGGTCCACACCGGCCTCGACCAGGCGACCGTCGACCAGCTCTACTACGCCAGCAAGCAGGTCAAGACCCAGTTCCTGCGCGTCCTGGGCACCTCCACCCCGCTGGCCGGGGACATCAACACCACCCTGCACATCCACCTGTACGCGTCGCGCGCCGACTACGCGGTCTTCCAGCCGCTGCTCACCGGCTACGGGACCGAGAACGGCGGCATCTACATCGAGGACGGCGCCACCTTCTACACCTACCAGCGCCGGGTGCCGCAGGACTCCTCGCTCACCCTGGAGGAACTGTTCCGCCACGAGTACACCCACTACCTCAACGGCCGCTGGGCGGTCCCCGGCACCTTCGGTGACACCCGCTGGTACTCCAACGACCTGACCACCGCCATGGACGAGGGGACCGCCGAGTTCTTCGACGGCGGCACCCGCGACGACGGCATCAAGGTCCGAAAGTCCCTGGTGCAGGGCGTCATCGACGACACCGCGGGCGGCGGCCCGCGGATGAGCGTCGACCAGCTGCTGCACGCCACCTACGACGGCGACGGATTCCGCTTCTACGACTACGCGGGAACGTTCTTCGAGTTCCTGTGGACCGAGCACCCGACCCTGCTGCGCGAGATGTACGGCTACGAGCGGGCCGACGACCCGGCCGGCTTCGACGCCTGGCGCACCAGAACCGGCGCCGACGCCGCGCTCCAGCGGGAGTACGACGCCTTCCTGGACCGGCAGATCGCCCAGGTCGCCACGCTGTACGTGCCCGACACGAAGTACACGGCCAACGGATCGCTGACGTTCGCCACGGCCGCCGAGGTGCAGGCGGCGTTCGCCGCGGCCACCGCCAACAGCCCTGTCTGCAAGGACAACGCGGACCGGGACAACAAGGTCCGCTTCACCTGCACCGGCCGCATCACGGCCAACCTCTCCGCCTCCGGCGACCCGGACCGGGTCTTCAAGGACATGTCGGAGACCGTCGACTACTTCATCCTGGACCGGGCGGGAGTGGCGGCGAACAACCTGGCCGACATGAACTGCACGTTCGGTGCGGTGGACGTCTGGTCGTCGGGCCTGGCGGGCACGAGCGACTACTCGTGCGAGGGCCCGCTGCGCCGTTGACCGTCCCTCTGCACAAGAGTCCGCCCTGGCCCCCGCGTTCGAGGGGCCAGGGCGGACTCTTGTGTGCCGCAGCGGTCAGGAAACGTGGCTCACGCGGACGGTGGTGACGCGGCCGTCGTGGGACTCGTTCGTCACGGCGATGCGGGTGCCCGTGTCGGGGACCTTGACGCCTACCTGGGGGAGGTCCGCGTTCCAGTAGACGCCGGTGTGGTCGTTGAAGACGGGGATGCCGGCGTGGGACGGGACGGTGACCGGGACGCCGTCCTTGTGGAAGGTGAGGCGGTCGGTGCGGCCGAGGGAGAACGTCGCGTCGAAGGTCTGGGCGCGGGCGTTCAGTACGGTGCCGTCGGTGTAGCGCAGGGCCGCCGGCCGGGCGTCGATCGGGAGGAGCAGCCCGCCACCGGGGTGGTTGGCGGTGGTGTTGTCGCTGTAGGCGGTGTCCCAGAGCCAGATGAGGGCGCCCTGCTGGTACGGGTAGAACTCGACGGTGTCCTTCTTCGCCGGGTTCTTCGGGTCGTTCGACCAGCCGAAGTTGTAGGGGCCGGTCTTCAGGAAGGCGCCGTAGCCGGTGTAGCGGCGGTTCTCCACGATGTACGCGCGGGGGTGGTCGGTGACGCCGGTGCGGCCGCTGACGATCGTGAAGCCCTGTGCGGTCCAGCCGGCGGCGCCGTCCTCCGCGCCGTCCGCGAACAGCCGCGTGCCGCCCGCGCTGACGCTCACCGCGTCGGTGAGGACGCCCTTGCCGTGGGTGTTGCTGTCGGAGGTGACGTGGAAGCGCAGCTGCACCTGCTGTCCGGCGTACGCGTCGAGCGGGACGCTCAGCGCGGTCCAGGCGCCGGAGGTGCCGGTGACCACGGGGGTGCCGGTGGGGGTGCGGGGGATCGCGGTGCCGTCCACGGTGCCGGGCAGGGCCGTCCAGTGGCCGCCGCCGTCGGTGGAGGCCTCGACGGTGAAGAAGTCGTAGTCCTTCTCGATGTCGTACCAGAGCCGGGTGTCGAGAACGGCCGGGGCGGTGACGCCGCGCAGGTCGACCGTGCGGGTCAGTGAGCTGTCGAGGAAGTCACCGGTACCGCTCCACCACTGTTTGCCGCCCTCGTACGGGTCGGTGAGGTCGGTGGTGGTGGTCGACGGCGGCAGATGGACGAGCAGCCCCTGCGGGTCGGCGGTGTTGTAGCTGGAGACGCCGAGCTTGTGGGTGGAGGCGGGGGCGGCCGACGCGGTCTCCTCGTAGGCGAGCCAGCCGAGCTGGAGCTTGCTCCAGGCGTCGAGGTCGCCCGGGTAGTCGCCGGTCGTGTTCGGTCCCTTGCCGAGGTAGGAGGCCGAGGACATCAGCGACCAGTAGTTGACACTGTTGTCGCCGGTGGCGCCGTACAGGTCGGGCAGCCCGAGGTCGTGGCCGTACTCGTGGGCGAAGAGGCCGACGCCGCTGTTCTCGCCGCCGGTGAGGTAGTCACCCGCCCAGATGCCGGTGTCGCCGACCGGGGTGCCGCCGATCCGGTTGCCCTGCGGGCCCGCCTGCCCCGCCTGGTCGTAGTAAGCGAACCAGCGGTGCGCCCAGACCGCCCCGGTGCCCTGGGCGCCGCCGCCCCAGGTCTGGTCCTTGCCGGCGTGCACGACGACGAGGTGGTCGATGTAGCCGTCGGGCTCGTCGAAGTTGCCGTCGTGGTCGAAGTCGTAGCGGTCGTAGTGGTCGTACTGGGCTATCTGGGCCTTGATGGACGCCGGGGTGCGGCCCTTGGCGCGTTCTCCGTCGTACCAGGCGGTGGTGGCGTCCCGGACCATGTCCCAGTTGCTGTGGCACTGCTGGCCCTCGGGGCAGTTGTCACTGCCGTAACGGGCCTCGTTCCAGGGCAGCTTGACCCAGTCGGTGACCGTGCCCTCGATGTCGTACCGGCCGGAGGACTGGGTGCGGTAGAAGTTGCGCAGCGAGACGGTGCCGGGGGCGTCGCCGAAGAACTGCTGCTGGTAGTAGGCGCGGTCGAAGTCCTTGCGCCAGACGGTGTGGTTGTCGGCCTTCGCGGGACGGCCGGTGGTGTTGTGCAGCGGGCCGGGCTCACCGCCGTAGCGGGGCTGGCCGTTGTTCATGGTGGTGCTGTCCACCTGGTCGCCGAACTCGGCGAGGATGACGAAGATCTTGTCCGTGCGCTCCTGGGCGAGTTCTGCGTACTGCTTGCCGATCTTGACCGTGTGGGGGAGCGTGCCGCCGGGCGCGCGGGCCACCGAACCGGCGGCGACGTGCTCCAGCGCCTGCCGGCGCAGCGCCTGGCGCTGCAGGTCCATCGGGCTGGACGGGGCATCGGCGTGCCGGGCGTCCTCGGGAGCGCTGTTGGCCGGGCCCGGGGCGGCGGCCGGTGGTGCGGTCGAGGCCGCGGCCGGGCCGGTGAGCAGCAGCGCGCCGGCTATCGCGGCGCTGGTGAGCGCCGCCATGCCGGGCAGGGTGATTCTGCGCAACGTACAGGTCCTTTCGGAGGAACTGCGGGAGCGCCTCCCGGAGGGGGAGGGCCGGTGAGCGCAGGTAATATTTCACATGTCAAAGGTGATGTGTAGGGGATGCGCCGAGACGCCCGGAACTCGTCCGGCGGGGGCGCGATACGGTCGCCAGGATCGGTAGCCGACTCGCGAGGGGGACCACGTGCCCGGGATCGAACTCTCCGCCGGAACCATCGACTTCGAGGACACCGGGGGGTCGGGCCCGGTCGTCGTTCTGCTGCACGGACTCGGCCAGAGCGGCACCGTATGGAAGCGGGTCGTGGACGATCTGCGCACCGACCACCGCTGTGTGATCCCGGACCTGCCGACCGGCGGCCACCGCCGTCCGATGCGGCCGGACGCCGAGCTGTCACTGCGCTCCGTGGCCCTGCTGGTCGGGGAGTTCCTGGAGCGGCTGGAGCTGCACGGGGTGACGCTGGTCGAGAACGACTCCGGTCACGCCCAGGTGCTGGCCGGCGAACGCCCGGAGCGGATCGGCCGGTTGGTCATCACCTCCGGTGAGGCGTTCGAGAACTACCCGCCAGGGGCCGGCGGCAAGATGCTGACCGCTGTGAGCCGCATTCCCGGCGGCGTGTACGCACTCGCCCACTTCATGAACCTGCGCGCGCTGCGCGGACTGCCGGTCGGATTCCGTCCGATGTCCGTGCACGGTGTGCCGCACGAGATGCTCGACGACTGGCTCCGGCCGCTGCTCACCGACCGGGCGATCCGGGCCGATCTGCGGCGCTACCTCCTGAGCGCCCGCAAGGGCGCCATGCTCGAAGCGGCCGAACGGCTCAGGAAGTTCGACCGCCCCGCGCTGGTCGTGTGGGCCGAGGACGACCGGATGATGCCCCGCGCCCACGGCCGCCGGCTCGCCGACCTGCTGCCGCAGGGCCGGCTCGTCGAGATCCCGGACTGCCGCACCCTCATCCCGGTGGACCAGCCGGCCGCTCTCGCGGCGGCACTGCGCGAATTCATCGGCGCCGAGGGCTGAGGAGTCCGCGGAAGGGGGAGGAGCGCTCAGGCGCGCAGGTCGCGGCGCTTGGTGTAGACGACGTGGAAGACCGTCAGCGGTACCGCGATCACCGGCCAGACGAGGTGCATGGCGGCCGGGGCGTCGTCGATGGGCAGCGCGTACGCGAAGGCGAGATTGGCGAAGGCGTTGAGCAGGCCGGCGAGGCCCCAGACGGTCGTCAGCACCCGCAGTCCGTGCCGGAAGGCGGGGTCGTCGTCCCACCGCGCCTCCCAGGTGCGCAGCCCCTGCGGGCCCGCCTTGGTCAGTACGAAGGACCGGAACAGCACCATCAGGGCGGGCCGTCCGCGCACCACGGAACCGAGCATCCACACGGCGGCGAGCCCGCCCGCCATGCCGACCCACGCGTCCCGGACGAGCATCGTCCGGGGATCGTGCGTCAGCACCGACAGGACCAGGCCCAGCGCGACGAGGCTGAGCACGAACAGCGCGAAGTACTCGACCTGCCGCCGCCGGACGAACCGCCGCACCACGATCACGGCCGGCACGATCGCGGAGAGCAGCAGCGACCACCACTGGTCGACGCCCGCGGCGCGCAGCCCGTAGAACACCGCGAGCGGCAGCACCAGATCCGTCAGGACCGTGCCGAGCACGGCCTTGCGTCCACTGGCCTGCTCCCGCACCGCTGTGACCTCGCTCATGACGTCTCCCCTTGGGTGGCCCGCTCGAAGATCCCGACCAGTTCCGTGCCGTACGCCTTCAGGTCGGCGCCGGGCTCGCGCGCCAGCACACCCGCCGCCGCGTCGATGGACGCCCGCAGGCTGACCGCCATCACCCGCGGATCGAAGTCCCGGAACACGCCCTCCGCCTGGCCGTCCCGGAAGTGCCGTTCCAGCAGTTCCAGCGCGGGCCCGTCCTGGACGGTCAGCGGTGCGCCGTCCGGCGTCCGCGCGTTCACCGCGATGTCCACCAGCGCGCGGATGTGCGCCGCGTGGGTGCTCATGAACTCCAGGTTCGCCTCGATGTAGGCGGCAAGGACCGCCGTCCGCCCGGCGACGGCCGTGATCCGCGGCCGGATGAAGGCCGCGGCGGCGGTCGTCACCTCGTCGACGACCGCCCGCATCAGATCGTCCTTGCCCGCGAAGTGGTACGAGATCAGCCGCGTGCTGCTGATCCCGGCCCGCGCGGCGATCTTCGCGAACGAGGTCTGGGCGTATCCCAGCTCCGCGATGGCCTCGATGGCCGCCCCGACGATCTGCGCCCGCCGGGCGGTCGCGGTGACCGACCGTCCGGTGGGTGCGCCGGCATTCTCTGTTACTCGCATGAGTAAGAAGTTACCTGTGTGAGTAAGGTCTGGCAAGGGCCGGCCCGAGCCGGGGGCGAGGGGGGATCGGCATCGCGTTACGGCCTGGAGCCGAACGTCAGGCTCATCGCGAAGGCTCGCCGTTGCACACAGGCCTGGAGATGTCCCTGTTGGATGGCCTGCCGCCGCGAGTCTTGGTGTTGAACGGCCGGAAGGCCGCCGGGACAGACGATCTTGAACAACTGCGGTAGTTTGACGGAAATTTCCGGAAGACACCTGCCCCGGCCGGTTTGCGGGGAGACTTGCCGCGTGTCTGACGTACGAGCGGTCGTAGACCGCACCTTGGTGCGCTGTGAGGCCACATGGTCACCCGAAATTGAACGGCTCGTCGGCGGTGCCGGGGGCTACCCGGCGGGCTGGCTGCCGGCTGCCGCACGACTGCTGCACCTGTCCTGGAACGGAGGCGGGCGCGCCCCCGCCATTGCCGCAACGGCCTTGATGGAGTACGCGCTGGATGTCGGCCCGCGCAACCACGTGCGGCGGCCGTCCTGGGTGATGCACCTGTGGCTGGCCGAACGTACTCTGTCCCGCCTCTACGCCGACTACCAGCTCTCCGGCGACGTGCGGCACTACCTCGCGGCGCAGATCCAGGGACGGACTCCGGATGACCCGGTCGCGGTCGCCGCTGCCTATTCCGACCGGCCGTTCCCGCGCCACGGCCAGGCCGTCGAGCCGATCGAGCACCACGCGGCCCAACTGGCGGCCGACCTGCCGCCGGGTGACCTGGGGAGGTGCAGCTTGCTGGTCCGGCTCGCACAGGCCGCTGCCTTCCGCCACGAGTCCGGGGATGCGAGCGCGCTCCCCGAACTCTGGCACCGGGCCCGAGCCGCCCACGAAGCCGTCACCTCCGACCATCTCGAAGCAGAACTGGTTGGACGCTCTGCTGTGCACGCCGCCCTCACGTGGTTCCGCGCCCACGGGCGGGACTACGGCGCCGTCGAGTTCGCCGTGGACGCCGGGCGTACGGCGCTCGCCGCCGTCGAAAGGGCCCGCAGCCACGGCTTCCGGGACAACCCGCATGATGTCTCCGCCGTGCACCTGATGCTCGCCATGGCGCTGATGTCGTCGCTGCGCAGGACGCTGGACACGGCGACGATCGAGGAAGCGATGGAGCACCTTGAGCGGTTTCGGGCTTTGGGTCCCCCGGACGACCAAGGCGTTTATGCGGCGAACATGGCCTCCCTGTTGACGGGCCGGGCCATCCTCAGCGGCTCGCGCGAGGACGTCGCCCGCGCGGACGGGCTCTGGGAACAACTCCAGCGGGGGTTGCCGCCAGGCCACATGCTGTTGCCGCATATTGAGCAGAAGCGGGCGGCGTGCGCGCGGATGCCCCGCCTGATGCGGATGCTGCCCTTCAATCCCGCCACCCCGTTGAAGCGACTGAGCCCCATGCTGGGGTCACTGTTCCCTGTCCCTGACCTGCCGCCGATCACGGTGAGCGCGCCGATGGACTCGCCCGGATACGCGTCGCCAGGGCCCGGACCGGAGGAGTTCGCAGCCTTCCTGGGAACCGGCGCCCGCCCGCCCCGCACCCGAAGGGCACCCTCCGGTGCTGCGCCGGGCCCTCCGCCCGGTGGGACCTCCACCTTCGCCCCGTCCGCAGAGGCCGCCACGTTCCGCTGGCCGCCGGGCCCGCCCGCCACGGCGGGCCCGCCCGACCCGCAGCTGCCGTCGGACATGGCGGGCCTGCCCGCCGAGGCCGAGGAGGTCTTCCACGGCCTGAGCGGAGTGAATGACATCGCCCTTGACCCCCGTCGGCTGGCCCTGGCCGAACGGCAACTCCGCGAGCGGCTGGGAGATCCCGCCCTGGAGCACGGACGGCGCGGCTGGACCGCGACCGTGCTGATGTCGGTCCTGGTCGTTCAGTACACCCTCAGCGAGGACACGGCTCTCCTGCTCGCGGCCGTCCGCCAGGGCGACGAGATACTCGCGACCCTGCCGCCGACCAGCTCCCGCTACATCGACCTGCTCTGCGCCGTGGAGGACAAGCGCAGCGCGATCGGCGGCCTGTACGAGGACGAAGCCACCCTGGTCCGTGCCTGCGACGCGTTGCGCTGGGCCGTGGAACGGGTGCCCGAGGACTCCGCCACCTGGATCGGCTGCGCCATACCCTACGCCCAGGCCCTCACGCACGTCGCCATGATGCGTCAGGAGCCTGGCAAGGCCCGGCAGGCCCGCCACATTCTCGACACGGCCGCGGCCCGGCTCGACGCGCTGCTGATCACCGCCGGACCGGCCGGGCAGCACCTGCAAAAGGTGCGGCCTGTGCTCGCCCAGATCATGGACCTCGCCGACCTTGCCGATGCCGAGCTCCGTGGCGACGTATACGCAGTCGAGGAGACCGACAGCACGTGGTCCCCGGAGACCGAGGCACTGCTGCCGCCGACGGCCCGGTTCGAGAGCGCGCGAATGGTGTTGGGCCGCGCCATCGAGCGACGTGACTGGGGTCTGGCTACGGACGCCGCCGCCGTCGCCCTGGAGATGTTGCCACTGCTCACTTCCCCGGCACTGCACCGTGACGACCGCCAAGCTGTGGCGCGCCGAGCCCTGCTCGGCCGCAGGCACCCCGGCACCTTAACGGCAGGCCCTGCGGTCGACGTGCCGGATCAGATCGCTGGGACGAGCCTGGGCCGCACTGGATGCGCGGTTGCTCTCGCCGCGGGGCGCACCGAACAGGCGGCGGTGCTGCTGGAACTGGGCCGTGCCGTTCTGATGAGCCAGGACCTTGAGGCCCGCGGTGACGTGTCGGACCTGGCCGCCGTCCACCCCTCCCTGGCCGATGCGTTCGCCGTCCTTTCGGCCCGCCTGCTCGACCATCAGGACACCCGTGAAGACGAGAGATCAGGGCGCGTGCGGGAGCAGCACGAGGTTGCCGAGCAGTGGCGCAGGCTGCTCGACGACATCAGGCGGCATCCTGGTTTCGAGACCTTCCTGCGAGCCCCGACCGTCGAGCAGATGCGGGCCGAGGCCGCCGAGGGACCCATTGCGCTGATCAACGTCGACCGGCTGCGCTGCGACGCGCTCGTCGTCACCGGCGATGCTGTCCTGCGCGTGCCCCTCGACATCACTGAAGGGCTGCTGGCCTACACCGCACGGGAATTTCTGGCTGCGGCCGCGGTTGGCCGAGACGCGTCCGCCACGCGCCAGCAGGAGGCGCAGGAGACGGTCTTCGCCACCCTTGAGCTGCTGTGGGACCGCGTTGCCCGGCCCGTACTCGACGCGGCCGGACTCACCGAGCCGATTCCGGGCGGCACCCCGTCGGCCGAGGTGCCCCGGCTGTGGTGGTCTGCCTCCGGTCCGCTGGCCCATCTGCCGCTGCATGCCGCCGGATACCACCGCCAGGAGGACGTGGCCGCGCGGCGTTCGGTGCTGGACCGAGTGGCCTCGTCCTACACTCCGGGCATCCGGGCCTTGAGCCACGCCCGGCAGGCACCGGTGGCCCGCGGGCTGGCCGGGCAGTACCTGGCGGTCGGCCAGCCGACCGGCGAGAACGGATCGGCCGGGGCATCGGCGCGGGAGATCGCCGCGGTCGCCCGGACCCTGACCGGGCTGCGAGTCCTCGACGGGGCCACAGCCCGTGTGGATACCGTCCTGGCCGCACTTCCGTACGCCGCCATCGTGCACTTTGCCTGCCACGGCATCAGCGATCCCGCAGATCCGTCGCGGAGCCGGCTGGAACTGGCCGATGGTCCGCTGGAAGTGACGGGCGTCGCCCGGCAGCGGTTGCCCCGGGCTCAACTGGCCGTGTTGCTCGCCTGCCACACCGCGCGGACCGACCGCCTGCCGGACGAGGCGATCCACCTGACCTCGGCTTTCCAGACCGCGGGGTACCCGCAGGTGGTCGGGGCGCTGTGGGAAGCCGCGGACCTGGTGTCGGTCCGGCTGGCGGGACATCTCTACCGGTCGCTGCGCCGTTACGGCGGGGGACTCGATGTCGCCGACACCGGGCGGGCGCTGAACGGCATTGTCCGCGACTTGCGGAAGCGCTACCCCAGAAGTCCGGCCGTCTGGGCTCCGTACGTGCACACCGGTCGCTGAGAGAGAAGAGGGCCACGCATGTCCGCATCGATCCGATGGGACTTGGCACAAGAGGTGCAGCTGGCGCTGAACGTCATGCTCGACTGGCGGCTGCCACCCGACGCCTGGGACGAGACCGGACGACTGCTGTCAGCGCTCGGCGAGGCTGTCGACGCGGGCGATGCGATGACGGTCGACGAGCTCACCGCCGACCTGGAGACCAGCGGGTGGCGGGCCAGGCGGATCGGGGCCGCGCCGCAGAACCCCCCGCCTGATGGCAAGGTACCTGCGCCGCAGCCGGTGCGCGAGCGAGCCGTCGCCCTTCTCCATGCCCTCGAGCGGTCGACTGCCGCGGGACGCGACGGCACCGATTCCGCGGCGGGCGGCGGACAGCCGTCCGGACGGTGAACGCACCGGCGGGACACAGCCGTACGGGTCGGGAGGGGCGCCGATGGTCTCTACACTCGTGAACATTGGGATAGGCCTGGTCACCAGCCTGGTGGGCGCGGTGCTGGGATGGCTCTGGGAGCGCGGGCGACGCCGCAGGGCGCTGTATCGCAAGGCGGATTTCTTCGGAGTGCGGCCCGGGGAGGACTGCCTGATCGTTCTCGGCAGCAAGTACGGTACGCCCGGCAGCGCGCACCACCGGGATGCGCGCGCCGGTATCGAACTGGCAGTGCTGCTCGCCGGGCTCGGCTGTCGGGTGTCGGTTGAGTCCGGGGCCCTGCGGGGGAGCAACGGCGGCCGGACGGAGTTCTGTATCGGCGGGCCGGTCGGGGGCGCGAACCCCCGCACAGGCGGTCATCTGGCTGCCCACCTGCCGGGGGTGGCCATTCGCCCCTTCGGACCCGGGAGCGACGCGGTGGCCATCACGGTCGGAGGGCGGCAATACGACTTCGACCACGGAGTGCAGGAGTATGTCCTGGTGGCCCGGTTCACTCCGGTGGAGTCAACCCGGCCGGTGATCCTGGTCTGCGGGCAGAGTTCGGTGGCCAATCAGGCCGCCGTGGAATTCCTGCGCCGCGACTACTCGCAGGTGGCCGGCGCGGTCGGGTCGGTGCACAGGTTCTGCGTGCTGATCCGGGTCGGCCACATCGGCACGTATCTGTTCCATCAGGCGTCCCTCGAGCGGGACGTGTCGGTGGCGGCCTTCGGACAAAGGTGAGCACCCGGTCGTGGACCGGGTGCTCACCCAACGGGCCGGCGAACGGCTTTGCAGCCTCCCCCTGTTCGCTCAGAGACCCGTGTACTTGACGGAGGGATCGATCTCCTCCAGAGCGGCGATGAATCGGCGCATCTTGCTCTTCGCCTTGAGTCCCAGTGCGCCGAGATTCCGTACGACGCCAAGCGTGATTTCGCGGTGATCTCCCCGGTCCCACAGGTACATGTGGACTGCGGACTTCTGGATCTCCGCCCCTCGGCCGCCCAGCATCGCAACTACCGCGAAGTCCGGAACATCGTCGTCCAGCCTGTCGAATACGGAACCCCGGGGCTCCACGAACTCTGTTCCGGCGCCGGTGATGTTCTCGCTGACCCAGCTCACTCGCATGGATTTCTGAAAGAGCGCGGCGGCGTCCTGTGCCGACGCTTCGGTGACTATCTCCACCGTCTGATTTGCCATGTGCTCGTCTCCTGATCCGAACGTGTCGGCCTGCTGGAGGCCTTAGTTGTCCTCGAAAATCTTCTCGCTGAAGCGGAACAGCCTTCCGCTGTTGAGGTAGTTCCTGCAGGCGGGGTTCTGGCATTCGTAGACGACCCACGACCCCTTGGGCTGACGTTGTTCGCTCTTCACGGTCATGCGCTGCCGGCAGACCTGACAGGTGCGTCCTCTGGGCATGGCGGATCTCCTCACAGATCGGCGGGGGGCAGGGGAATGTACGGTTCGAGTTCGTCGGCGACCCAGTGCACGGGCACTTGGAACGCCTCGCCGATCTGGGCGTAGAGGCTGTGGAGCGTGGCGGCCCGGAGCCAGTCGAAGTGGCCCCGGGTGGGGTCGGTGTCGCTGTGCCGCGCTTCGACGACAGCCTGGTAGCCGCCATCCGGACCGCTTTGTACGTAGATGATGTTCGATTCGGCCTCGGCGGTGATCCGGGCGAGGGGACGGACCTCGCCCAGCGCGAGCGGGGTGATCACGGCCTCGTCCGGCGCGGGCCTGGGGCGCCCAACGAGCCACGGTTCGTCCCGGTGCTCACGCCAGAAACGATAGTCGTCAGGTGAGATCCGGCTGGTGGTAATGCCGTTGGACCGGAAGAACTCCAGGGCGGCCATCCGCACGCCGTCGTAGGAGGGGCTGCGACAATCGGAACCGGCGAGACTCCAGATCGTCCGGGACGCACCGAACAACGCGAAGCCGCCGGCCGGCAGAACAGCCTCGGCCAGTTCCTCGGCGAATCGGTCCGGATCGGACTGGGCAAAGGCCAGGAACGGAGCCTGGAGTTCGTTCCAGACGTACGAGGCGTCGATACCGCTACCTGTCGGATCGAATTCGAATCGGCCGAACTGCTCCATTCTGGAGGCCACGTCAGGGGGAAAGTCGGTGGAGCTCGAGGGTCTGCGGAAGAACGACATGTAGCTCCTGGCGCGAGGTCGGGATCGGTTGGCGGCCGTGTTGGTCGAGGTTCTTGTGTAGCAACGCGCCGAACGGCGGCACAACGATTCCTCGTGAAGCCGGACGATTCCCGGAAAAATATTCATGCGGCCCATGGGCTCCGACGTTGTTGATACCGTCGTGCTCTCCGAGGCGATCATCGCTGCACGGTTCGATGGGACACCTGGGCGCGGACCGCGGAAGGGCTGCGATTGTCCTTGCCCGTGGGAGACTTGGCACGACGGGCAGGACGGCGGAACGGGGGGTGCCATGGGTCGTCCCGTGAAGGACATCGAACTCGACGGCTCACCGATTCGGTTGTTCGCCTTCTGGTTGCGCGACCTGCGCGGCTCGGCGGACCTGACTTTGGAGCAACTGGCGCGCCGCACCGGATACGGACGCACCACGGTGAGCGACGCCATGGGGGGCGTCACCTTCCCTTCCCGGCGGGTCACACTCGCAGTGGTCGAGGCATGCGCGGGTGACCTGACCCGGTGGACCGTGTTCTGGGGCCAGGTCCGGCGGGCCCTCGACCGTGACCCCGCCTCCGGGCCGGCCGACCTCACTCCGCCGCCGTGGGAGCAGTTGCGGGCCCCGACGGCCGGCGAGAGCGGCCCGGTGTGCCCGCCCGGCTGCCTACGCACCGACCTGCACGGTTACTACACCGAGTCGGTCGACACCCGCCTGCGGTTGGACACCCGGGCCCCGGAGGCGGTCGAAACCCGTGTCGTCGTCTCCACCTGCGATCGACTGGCTCGCATCCCGCTGGCATTCAGCGTGCCGCGGCACACCGATGACGTGGGAACCGAGCACGGGCTACACGTCTCTGTCGTGCGGGGCGGGCGGCTGCAGAGCTCCGAGCACCCCTATGAGAGCTACTTCCGGCAGGAACTCGCCCTGCGTGACCCGGTGCCGGTCGGTGCCCGCCACATCTACGTCCTGCGACTACGGATACCGTCCGCGCAGCCGATGGCGCCGCACTTCGTCCACATCCCGCTCACCCGCAGCGAGAGGTTCCGGCTGCATGTCCGCTTCGACCCGGCGCGGCCCCCACGGACCGTCTGGCGGCTGAACGGGGTGCCTACCGCCGTGATCTACCAGCGACTGCCCGGCACTTCGCCGCTGAAGGTGAACCCGGACGCCACGGTGGCCGCCGGCTTCACGGAGATGAAGGTCGGCTACGGCTACGGGCTGCGCTGGCAGGACGCCTGAGGTCCGGTCCGTCGCCGCCCGCCGGTGACCCGCCAGGGACCGCGGAGGGCCGAACGGCCGGTCCTGGCGCCCCTGGTCCGCCGTGCGGGATCAGCTTCGCTCGGACGGCGCGCGTGTCGGGATGGTGCAGCCCCTCGAACACCGTCAGCGCCTCCTCGCGAAACCGGCGTGCCTGATGGTGGTCGCCGAGTGCCATGTGGGCGTCCGCAAGGTGGTCCAGTGCGTGCGCCTCCCGATAGCGGTCGCCCAGCGCGCGGTCGAGGGCGAGCGACGCCTCGTAGTGCCCGACCGCATCGGCGGGCCGACCCAGCCCCAGCTCCGCCTCCCCCACGCAAAGCAGGATCCCGGCCCGGCCGTCGAGATGCCCGAGCCGGCTGTACAGCTCCAGCGCCCGCCGCCCGTGGTCCAACGCCACGGTGTGCCGGCCGAGTTCCTCCTGCTGTTGGGCCACCGACGTGAGACCGTCCGCCAGCGCCCACGGGTCCCCGGTCCGCTGCGCCATCGCGAGGGCGAGCCGGGCGTGTGGCAGTGCCCGCCGGTGGTCGCCGCGGGCCGCGTGCACCCGCACCAGCGAAAGCCGCACCGCCCGCATTCCCTCGCAGTCCTCCAGCGCCCGGCAGGTGCGTAACGCAGTGCGGAGCAGCTCAAGGGCTTCCTCGGAGCGGTGCAGCCGCGACAACGCGTCGGCGAGACGCCGGGTGGCGGTCGCCCAGGCCTGCTGATTCCCTGCACGATCGGCCGCGGTGCGGGCCAGGGCGTGTACAGCGGCACGCTGGTGCCGCCGCCCCGACCGGCGTAGGTAAACCGCCAGAGCCCCCGCAAGCCGCCACGCGTAGGGTTCCAGCCCATCGGACGCGGCGGCCTGCGCGATCACGGCTTGGAGAGTGGCCAGCTCGCGCTCGAACCAGTCCATGGCTTCTCGGCGGTCCTCCAGGGCCGTGGGCGTCCCGGGCGCGGGGGCGGCGGAACCGGGCCGCCACGGTTCCAGGTGTTGGTCGGCGCACCGGGCAGCCGCCAGGTAGTGGCACAGCAGCCGCCCGGTGGCCGCGCGGCGCTCGTCGCCCGGCCAGGCTTCCGCCCGTTCCTTCGCGTACAGCCGCAGCAAGTCGTGCAGGGCGTACCGGCCGGGCGCATGCTGCTGGACAAGGTGTGCCGCGGTGAGGGTGTCGAGCAGGGCCCGAGGGACAGCGGGCGTGCCGAGCAGCGCGGCGCAGGCGGGACCGTCGACATCTCGCCCCGGATGGCATCCGAGCAGCCTGAACAGCCGGGCCGCAGGCGGGGGCAAGAGGGCGTACGACCGCTCGAAGACGGTCCGCAGGTCGACGTCGGCGTCCTGCAGCCCGAGGACGTCAAGCCGCGCGTGGGCCTCACGCAGTTCGGCTACCAGGTGGCCAAAGGCTTCGCCAGGGCAGACGGCGACCCTGGCCGCGGCGACACTCAGCGCCAGGGGCAGACGGGCGCAGAGATCGACCAGCTCTTCTGTCGCGAGCGGTTCGCGGTGTACTCGCTCGGCGCCGATCCGACGGACAAGAAGAGCGTGGGCGTCGTACCGGGGGAGCACGTCCAGCGTGATGCGGAGGGCTCCCTCCCGCACGACCAGACCGTCCAGCCGGGTCCGGCTGGTGACGACGGTCAGGGACCCCGAGCCGCTCGCCAGCAGGGGCCGTACCTGCTCGGCGGAGCGGGCGTTGTCCAGCACCAGCAGGAGACGCCGATCGGCGAGCAGGGTGCGCAGCAGCGCCGAGGCGGCAGCCCGGTGCACCGGGACAGCTGCCGGAGCGACCCCAAGGCTCTGGAGGAAACCGTGCAGGGCCTCGCTGGGGTCCATCGGCTCCTCGGCACCGAAGCCGCGCAGGTTGACGTGGAGCTGGCCGTCCGGGAAGCGGTCCCGGACGCGATGCGCCCAGTACAGAGCGAGCGCCGTCTTCCCGACGCCGGCGGTGCCCTCGACGGTGGCGATCATCACGGGCCCGGCGGCGAGCGCCGCACCCATGCCCAGCAGGCCGTCCAGCCGGGCCAGTTCCGTCTCCCGCCCGACGAACCCCGGTGTGCCCGGCGGGAGCTGTTGCGGGACACGACGGTGTGCGTCTGTCGTAGCCCGGGCGGCGGGCGGGCGCAGCCGCCGGGCCATCTCCGCGGCGTCCCGTAGTGTGCCGAGCCGGCCGGCCGCCGCTCCCGTGACGCCGAGCGCGGCCAGCAGTCCGTCGAACACATCGGAGCCGGGCAGGGTCGTCCCGTTCAGGTAGGCGTAGAGGCTGCTGGCGGAGACGTTGAGGCGGCGGGCGAGTTCGGCGCGGTCCACTGCGCGGCCGCGCCCCTTCTCGGCACTGATCACCGCTTTGCTCAGCTCGGCGGCCAGCCGCTGCCGGAGCACCAAGGAGTCGTCACCTGTGGGCCGGCGTTCCTCTTTCGACACTGTTCCTCCGTGCACCGGTCGTCACTCCGCACCGTGGTTTCTCAGACCTTTCCAGTGTGTTCCAGAGCACCGGCTGCCGGGGCCGGACCGCGTGGTCCGCTGAGACGTCTCCATCGGCGGGGACCCTCTCCGCCGACCGACCCGCAGGAGGGCGGAAGCCGTGCAGACCCACTGAGTTCCTGCCACCCGTACTGGCGAAGGATGGCTCCGGCCCCGTCCCACCCCCGGGCCGGGTGGCTCACCTCTGGTGGTCCGTCTCCCGGACACACCGCAGCACCCGGCGCGCGGCCTCGCCCCACGGCACGCGGTACGCCATCTCCTTCTGCAACTCCTCGGCGCGCAGGAACGCCCCGCGAAGGTCGAACATGACCGAGGAGATGGCCCCGGCCCACCGCCCGACGTCCTGCTCGATCCGGTGGGGGACAGCCTCGACATCGACCACGACTCGCTCCGCCTCGTGGTCCGGCAGCGTCCTGCGCAGCAGCTCCCCGAGTCCGCTGCGCCCGCTGACCAGTACCGGCACACCCGCGACGACCGCCTCGAGGCCCACGAGCCCGAATGACTCCGCCCGCGAGGGCATCAGCACGAGGGCGGCCCCGGCCACATCCCGCTGGATCTGGCGAGGGTCGGCGTTGTACGGCAGGACGCTCAGGTCCACGGCGGACTGGTCCACCCATCGCGTGGCCCGGGTGTGCAGGTCAGGGGACTGGCCGTCCCGCGCGCCCCGGACCACGAGCTGCCATCGTCCGGGTCGCGACCGCTCCGGCACCGCCCGTCCCACCGCGCGGCAGGCGATGTCCAGACCCTTGCCGATCTCCTCGCCAAGACGGCCCAGCACCAGGATCTGCGGCACCGTGTCCGGTGGCGGCGAGCCCAGCGCAGTGGGGCCTGCGTCGAACCCGGGGTCGAGCCGCAGCAGCGGACCAAGATCCTCAAATCCGGGCACGCGCCGCCGCCTGACCAGCGCTGCCTCCAGCCGCGGCCCGACCGCCACCGTGCGCCACGCGCCCCGGCAGAGCGTGAATTCGAGTTCGGTGCGCTCGTCGGCACGGGCTCCGACGTCCCCCTCGGGGCGCGTCCGATGCCATTCCGCTTGGTCCGGCTCGACGTGCAGGAACTGCAGTCGCTTCGCGCCGGGGAAGTGGCGCACCTGGGCCAGGGCCGCCGGGCCGGTCACTCTGCCGTGCCCGAGGATCAGATCGGGCACCCACCCCTCGGGCAGTTGCGGAGGCAGCATCAGCGCCTCCCGCCCGGTGTAGCCGGTCCGCGCGACATCGAGCAGTCGGATGCCGTGGGTCCGTGCGTCCGCCCGCTCCTGCTCGCTCGACGTCAACACCAACACCACGACGTCGGCCCGCGCATTGGCGAGCGCTATGCACAACAGTCGGTTGAGTGTGCTCAGACCGCCCCGGGCGGGAAACCACTCGTCGGCGACGCTGAGCACCCGTACCGGCTCGGTACGCGTCCCGATCTCCGTGTTGCCATGCGGCGACCGCTCGCGCTCCGGGCCAGTCGGTGTGGCCGGCTGAGACTCCGGTGTGGTGCTGACCTCCGGCACAGGCTGCCGCTTGCCCAAATGGTGGAGAGTCACATCGTCCTTCAGCATTCGGGTGAACCAGGCGACGAGTTCCCCGTCGTCGTCGAGTACGTCCGTGCAGGCGAGCGCGGAACCACGACTGCCGTCCCAAGTACGCAACGCCTGCGACGCGTTGTGCCACGCTCCTTCCACGGATTGTCGCAGGGCACTCAGTTGCTCGACCGGATCCTCCAGGTCCCGAGGTCCTGATCCTGTTGCGAACGGCACCCGGATCCGGGCCTTTGGAGCCGGCCCGTCCGACAACGCCCAGTCGCTGCGGAGCATGCCGTGCACGGCGATTTGGTAGCGGATCGCGCTCATGTGCATCAGGTAGCGGACGAACAGCGGCATCTCCGTTCCGTCGCCCGCGGACCACGCCCAGGCACCGAGCCGGTCGTCGTGCCCGGCCGGGACGAGCAGCCGCAGGCGGCGCACGGGATCCGTGTCGCCCGTCCCATAGGGCGACGCCGACTCCAGGACATCGGTTTTGCTCCCGGCCGTCTTGCCCAGAAGCAGCGTCACCGCGCCGAGATGGGCCTGTCCCAAGGGGCCCGTGATCTCCTGGACACGTTGCTCCAGGTCCGGCCAGGTCCGGCCCGGGGCCGCGCCGAGCAGCAGGGACAGATTCAGTACCTCCTGGTTGCGACGCAGGACCGCTTGGTCGAGCCCGCCGGCGGACTGTACGGCGGCCAACGGTACCGACCCGTGCAGGGACGCGACGGGCAGGACGTCCGGGAGATCGGCGGGGACGCCCCGGGACACCGGGTGATCGGCTCCCTGACGCTCCCTGAACCGATTCCACATCCCCGCCACGGAATCGAAACCGTCGCTGGGGCGCACCCCGTCGAGGGGGATGAAGACATGGGTGGCGATTTCCTGCTCCGCCACGGCGGATTCGGGCACGTCGCGGTTCACTCCCGTGTCGGGCGAATCTATCGCTACAGTAACTCCATGCATTCTAGGGGCGCTTCGGTCGATAAGGGCATCTCTCGGGAGCTTGTCGTGGAGGCCCGCGCGGTCCTGCGGGACGTTCTGCTCTGGACACTCCCGGCCGACCGGTGGGAGCGTCCCGATGAGGCCGTCGCAGCATTGGCCACTGCATGGGCGGCTGGGGACGAGGACGCGTTCGAGGCGGCCACCGCCGCACTGGAGATGTTGAGCCCGCACCGTGTGAAGCGGATACGGGATTCGGACGAGGTTCCGCCGACCACCCCCCTGCGCGAACGCCTGGTGGCCCTCGTCCACCGCATGGACGATGACCAGGACTCGGGCGGTGAGCCCCGCGGACGCCCGCCGGAGCGGGAAACGGACGATGGCCGTCGGAACTGAGCCGCCCACTGGCAGCGATTCGCACAGCGTCCGCCCCTCGGCGCCAGGGACGTGGTGAGGGCCGCGGGGCCGGTGCGCCGCCTGCGGCTCGCCCTCGCGCTGCGCCGGGCCAGAGCGGCGAGCGGGGGCAGGAGATCTCCGCGCCGCCTCGGCACCGTTGCCGCTCTGGAGGCCGTACTTCCCGGTGCCGGGCGGGCGGACGCGGTGACGCTCCTGGAGGGAATCGCCGCGCTGCACGCCGAGGCGGCCCTGCGTGGCGAGCCGGGCGCCCGGGCCTGTTCCGTCGACGCGCTGCGGCGTGCCGTCCGCGCTGCCGGGACGGGCAGTGCAGAGGAACCGGTCGTCCTGCTCGAACTGGCCGATGCTCTGGCCGAGTTGTCCGAGGAAGCCGTGGACCCCGGGCTGCTACGGGAGGCCGTGACGACCGCCCGGCGCGGGGTGGAGGCCCTGGGCCAGGACCGACTCATCCGGATCATGGTGCTTTCGGCGGCGGCGAGGGTCCTGCTGGCCGCCGGATCGGACGGGGGCGATCCGGCGCTCCTGGAGGAGGCGTCCGGGTTCGTGCAGGACGCGTTGGCCGCAGGTGGCGGCTCCCTGTTGCACTTGGCGTACGGCCGACGCCTGCATTACGAGGCGACCGGCGCCCGCGAGAGCCTCGATGGGGCTGAGGTGGCGGCGCGCGAGGCCGTCGCTCAGTGTGTGCGCCATGACTTGGAGGCAGCCGACGAACACGCCGAACTCTCGCAGGTACTGCGCCACCGCTTCGCCGCTACCGGCGATCGGAAGACAGCCTCCGAAGCCGTCGAGACGGCCCGCCGCGCTCTGGCCGGATACGCCGGCCGGGAGGAGGCTCACCGGCACCGGTGTCTCCTGGCGGGGGCGCTGACCGAATACCACGGCGCCGGCGGGGCCGGGGCGCTGGCCGAGGCGGTCGAGCAGGTGCGCGTAGCGATGGCCGCCGCCCCCCACACCTCCGGCGTGGCACAGATCGCGGCGGCGGTGCTCGGCACCTGGGCGGAGGAGCGGGAGGACCTCGACGCGTCGCGGGAGGCCGAATTCGCCGCGCGGATCGCCGTGGAGGCGTCCGGAGGAGTGCAGGTGCGGCGGGCGGAAGCGCTCGATACTCTTGCCGACGTCCTGCAGACGCGGTGGCTGCTCACCGAGGATCCGGCGGCTCTGGAGGACGCGGTCGGGCTGGGGGAGGAGGCGGTCGCCCTGACGCCCGCGGCCCTGCCCTCCACCCGGGCCGGCTACCTCGGGAACCTGGGCGTCGCTCGGCTCCACCGCTACAAGGCCACCAGCAACCGCGCTGACCTGGACGAGGCGATCCGGCTGACCCGTGAGGCGCTGGACCTGATCGACGACGATCACCCCGACGCAGGCCGGTACCTGAGCAACCTTGGCGTGGCACTTGCCGAACGCGCGGAGCCGGCCGGCTCGGACGACCGGCTGGACGAGGCGATCGAGGTGTGCCGCGCCGCCGTGCGTTCGAGCCCGCCCGGCCCGGCCCGAATTCCGCGTCTGAGCAACTTGGGCAGCGCTCTGTACGCGCGCTACGAGCGGTTCGGGGACCTTGCCGATCTCGACGAGGACGTCGACTGCCAGCGGGAGGCTGTGCGTGCCGCACCGCTCGGCCACCCGGACCGGCCGGGGCTGCTCAGCAACCTTGGCACTGCCCTGACCGAACGCAACGAACGGCTCGGGTCGCGGGACGACCTGGACGAGGCCCTGACTTCCCTGCGGGCCGCCCTCGATGCCATCCCGCCCCGTGGAATCCGCGCGACCGTCACCAACGCCTACGCCATGGCGCTGCACGCACTGCACGGCGCCACCGGTGACCGGGTCGTCCTGGAGCAGGCGATCACCTGGTTGCGGAGTGCGGTCGCTGCCACCCGGCCGGACGATCCGGAACTTCCGTGGCGCCTGGCCAACTTGGTGACCTCACTGGAGGTGTCGTCGGCGCACCGCGCGGAAGCCGCAGACGAGGCGGTGACCGTCGCTCGGGAGGCGCTGCGCGAACGGCGTGAGGGATCCACCGCCAACGCGATCCGCGCCAACCTCGCGCTCGCGCTGGCCGCCCGGCGCCGCGATGGCGACCTTGACGAGGCGGTGGACCTGGCTCGGACGGTAGCCGCGCGCGCCCTGGAGGACGACCCCGGGCGGGCGCAGGCGCTGGCGAATCTCGCCTATCTCCTGCACCAGCGGCACGGGACGACCGGCGATCCGCGCGACCGGGAGGGCGTGCGCGCCGCGCTGCGGTCGGCCGCCCTCAGCACGGCGGCAGGCCCTGGCGTCCGTCTGAATGCCGCCCGGTCCTGGGGACGGATCGCGGCGCAGGACATCGGCCCCGGCGGCCCCGGGGAGGCGGCCGAGGCCCTGGCGCTCGCCGTTGAACTGCTGCCCTACGCGACGCCCCGACGGCTGGAACGACCCGATGCGCAGCGCCTGCTGGCCGAATACGCCGGGCTGGCCGGTGACGCCGCCGCCCTGTGGCTGGCCTGCGGTGTACCCGAGCGTGCCCTGAGTCTGCTGGAACTCGGCCGCGGGGTGCTGCTCAACCGTGTGCTGGGCATCCGGGGTGATACGAGCGAGGTGCGGCGCGCGGACCCCGGACTGGCCCGTAGGTTCGAGGAACTGCGCGACGCGCTCGACGAGATGGACGCCCGGCGGGTCCTGCGGCCGTCCGGCTCGGGCGACGATGTGGCGGCGCCGGTCGCACCCTCCGCTGTTGGGACGGACCGCGAGCGACGTCGCGACTTGGAGGCCGCCCTCGACGTGCTGCTGCGGCAGATTCGCAGACTGCCCGGCCTGGCGGGCTTCCAGCGCCCCCCGGAGCCCACGGCCCTGCTCGCCGAGGCCACGGACGGGCCGGTCGTCGTGGTGAACGTCAGTTCCCACCGCTGCGACGCCCTTGTCCTTACCTCGGGGCGACTCCGCCACGTGCCCCTGCCCGGCCTCGACGCGGCCAGGCTGGACGACGCGGCCTCGACCATCCACCGCGACGCGGAGACGGCGTTGGACCCGCGCACACCGAAGGCCGACGCCGATATGGCGGGGGAACGGGTCGCCGGCGTGCTCGACCTGCTGTGGCACGGGGCCGCCGCACCGGTCCTCGCCGCGCTGGAGGCGTCCGGCTCCTTCCCGCGAATCTGGTGGGTGCCCACGCAGGCCCTGTGTCATCTGCCGCTGCACGCTGCCACCGACAGGGAGACAGGCGCATCGGTAGTCGACCTGACGGTGTCTTCGTACACCCCCACCGTGACCGCTCTGCATCATGCACGGACCCGGACTCCCGATCCGGAAGTCCGCGAAGCCGCCGTGATCCACAGCGGATCCCCTGATGCGCGGACGGCGCCGTTGCCCGCCGTGGAGCGAGAGGTCGCACTGGCCGCGCGGCACCTGGGTGTCGAGCCCCTGGATGCTGCCCGGTCCGATCCGGCAGGCGTCATCGGTGCGATCACGACCTGCTCACACCTGCATCTCGCGCTGCACTCCGCAGCTGACCTCGACTCCCCGGACGACAGCGGCTTTCTGCTGGCCGGGATCGACCTGACGGTCGCCCGGATCGCGGCGCAGCGCAACGGCTCCGGGCGGCTTGCCTACCTGTCCGCGTGTGAGACGACCCGCACCGTCCGCCACCTCGCCGACGAGGCCGTCCACCTCACGTCCGCTTTCCAGATGGCGGGCTTTCTCAGCGTGGTCGGCACCTTGTGGCGGGTCCCGGACAACGTGGCCGAGGTGGCGGCACGCTTCTTCTACGAGGAACTCGCCGCGTCCGACGGCAGCCACCCCGCGCTCGCCCTGACCCGTGTCGCCCGCCGCCTCCGCCGACGCTACGCCGCCAGCCCAGCAGCCTGGGCGGCGCATCATCATGTGGGGGTCTGAGGGGGTGGACGCCATCCTGGCCAGGGCGATGCGGCGGCATTCGCCGGTCAGATGTCGCGGAACGTCTCGATCTGCGCGCCGATCGTGTTGAGCCGCT
Organism: Streptomyces sp. RKAG293; assembly: GCF_023701745.1. NCBI lineage: Bacteria > Bacillati > Actinomycetota > Actinomycetes > Kitasatosporales > Streptomycetaceae > Streptomyces > Streptomyces sp. RKAG293. The sequence goes on from NZ_JAJOZB010000001.1 coordinate 6,739,182, forward strand.
CGGCCAGGTCCTCGTAGCCGCGGTTGATGACATAGACGTTGCGCAGTACGGAGGTGCCCTCGGCGGCCATCATCGCGAGCAGGATGACGACGGCGGGGCGCAGCGCGGGCGGGCACATCATCTCGGCGGCGCGCCAGCGGGTCGGGCCCTCGACGAGGACGCGGTGCGGGTCGAGCAGTTTGACGCCGGCGCCCAGACGGGTGAGGTCGGTGAGATAGATCGCGCGGTTGTCGTACACCCAGTCGTGGATGAGCGTGGAGCCCTGGGCGGTCGCGGCGATGGCGGCGAAGAAGGGGACGTTGTCGATGTTGAGGCCGGGGAACGGCATCGGGTGGATCTTGTCGATGGGCGCGCGGAGCTTGGACGGGCGCACGGTGAGGTCGATGAGGCGGGTCCGGCCGTTGTCGGCCTTGTACTCCTCGGTGCGCTCGTGGTCCAGGCCCATCTCCTCCAGGACGGCCAGTTCGATCTCCAGGAACTCGATCGGCACCCGGCGGATCGTCAGCTCCGACTCGGTGACCACGGCGGCGGCCAGCAGACTCATCGCCTCGACCGGGTCCTCGGAGGGCGCGTAGTCCACATCGCGGTCGATGTCGGTGACCCCGTGCACGGTCAGGGTGGTGGTCCCGACGCCGTCGACCCGTACCCCGAGCTCCTCCAGGAAGAAGCAGAGGTCCTGGACCATGTAGTTCGAGCTGGCGTTGCGGATCACGGTGATGCCGTTGTTGCGGGCGGCGGCCAGCAGCGCGTTCTCGGTGACGGTGTCGCCGCGTTCGGTCAGCACGATGGGCCGGCCGGGGGAGATCGCCCGCTCGACGACCGCGTGATAGGTGCCGTCGGTGGCCGTGACATCGAGGCCGAAGTGGCGCAGCGCGTTCATGTGCGGCTGCACCGTACGGGTGCCGAGGTCGCAGCCGCCGGCGTACGGGATCCGGAAGCGGTCGGTGCGGTGCAGCAGCGGGCCGAGGAACATGATCACGCTGCGGGTGCGCCGGGCCGCCTCGGTGTCCATCGCGTCGAGGTCCAGCTCGGCCGGCGGCACGATCTCCAGATCGTTGCCGTCGTTGATCCAGCGGGTGCGGACCCCGATGCTGTTCAGCACCTCCAGGATCCGGTAGACCTCCTCGATCCTGGCGACCCGGCGCAGCGTGGTGCGCCCGGAGTTCAGCAGGGAGGCGCAGAGCAGCGCGACGCACGCGTTCTTGCTGGTCTTCACGTCGATCGCGCCGGACAGCCGCCGCCCGCCGACCACCCGCAGGTGCATGGGCCCCGCGTAGCCGAGCGACACGATCTCGCTGTCGAGGGCCTCGCCGATTCTGGCGATCATCTCCAGGCTGATGTTCTGGTTGCCGCGCTCGATGCGGTTGACCGCGCTCTGGCTGGTGCCCAGTGCCTCCGCGAGCTGGGACTGGGTCCAGCCGCGGTGCTGGCGGGCGTCACGGATGAGCTTGCCGATACGGGCGAGGTAGTCATCGATCATGTGGCAAACGGTATCTCACACATGAGATGGGGGCTGTGTGGCGAAAGGCAGGTGCGGCGTGTGGATCGTCGGGAACGGGGTAGACGTGGCGCGGTGGCCCTCGATCCGGCAACGTCACACAAGGTCACTATCTCGGATATGAGATTAATGTGCCTGATCGTGTGAAGGATTGCTCCAGATGGACGAGTGGGTTCCGGGTCATGGCGCCGGGCGCGCGCGAGCGCCACAGGGGTGCCGGGGCATGACCCCGCACCGGTGATGTACTAGAGTTATCTCGACATCGAGATATCTGCCGAGGCGTACCACGCCGCAGTCACCGAGCTACTAGGTAAGGCATACCTAACCTAGCGCTCACCTTAGCGGATCGGCATGGAGTCGTGTCGGTCGTGTCGGCAGGATTGCGGTGGTACGCGCGAATTACATGCATGAAGGAGACTGTCGTGTCGGCGAACAGCTTCGACGCCCGCAGCACGCTGCAGGTGGGCGACGAGTCGTACGAGATCTTCAAGCTGGACAAGGTCGAGGGCTCCGCCCGCCTTCCCTACAGCTTGAAGGTCCTGCTGGAGAACCTGCTCCGCACCGAGGACGGCGCGAACATCACCGCCGACCACATCCGGGCCATCGGCAACTGGGACTCGAGCGCCCAGCCCAGCCAGGAGATCCAGTTCACGCCGGCCCGCGTGATCATGCAGGACTTCACCGGCGTGCCCTGCGTGGTGGACCTCGCCACCATGCGTGAGGCCGTCAAGGAGCTCGGCGGCGACCCGTCCCGCATCAACCCGCTGGCCCCGGCCGAGCTGGTCATCGACCACTCCGTGATCGCCGACAAGTTCGGTACGCCGGAGGCGTTCGCGCAGAACGTGGAGCTGGAGTACGGCCGGAACCGGGAGCGCTACCAGTTCCTGCGCTGGGGCCAGACCGCGTTCGACGAGTTCAAGGTCGTCCCGCCGGGCACCGGCATCGTTCACCAGGTGAACATCGAGCACCTGGCCCGTACCGTCATGGTCCGCAACGGCCAGGCGTACCCCGACACCCTCGTCGGCACCGACTCGCACACCACCATGGTCAACGGCCTGGGTGTGCTGGGCTGGGGCGTGGGCGGCATCGAGGCCGAGGCCGCGATGCTCGGCCAGCCGGTGTCGATGCTCATCCCGCGCGTCGTCGGCTTCAAGCTGACCGGCGAGCTGCCGGCCGGCACCACCGCCACCGACCTGGTGCTGACGATCACCGAGATGCTGCGCAAGCACGGCGTCGTCGGCAAGTTCGTCGAGTTCTACGGTGAGGGCGTCGCCGCCACCTCGCTCGCCAACCGCGCCACCATCGGCAACATGTCGCCGGAGTTCGGCTCCACCGCCGCGATCTTCCCGATCGACGACGAGACCCTGAAGTACCTGCGGCTGACCGGCCGCGACGCGCAGCAGGTCGCGCTCGTCGAGGCGTACGCCAAGGCCCAGGGCCTGTGGCTGGACCCGGCCGCCGAGCCGGACTTCTCGGAGAAGCTGCAGCTCGACCTCTCCACGGTCGTCCCCTCCATCGCCGGCCCGAAGCGCCCGCAGGACCGCATCGTCCTCGCGAACGCCTCGCAGCAGTTCGCCCGCGACGTACGCAACTACGTCGAGGACGACGATGAGGCAGGCAAGGAGTCCTTCCCGGCCTCCGACTCCCCGGCGTCCACGAACGGCGTCCCGAGCCGTCCGACCCTGGTCACCCTCGCGGACGGCACGTCCTTCGAGATCGACCACGGCGCCGTCACCGTCGCCGCGATCACCTCCTGCACCAACACCTCGAACCCCTACGTCATGGTCGCCGCCGCGCTCGTGGCGAAGAAGGCGGTCGAGAGGGGCCTGACCCGCAAGCCGTGGGTCAAGACCACTCTCGCCCCGGGTTCGAAGGTCGTCACGGACTACTTCGACAAGGCCGGCCTCACCCCGTACCTCGACAAGATGGGCTTCAACCTCGTCGGGTACGGCTGCACCACCTGCATCGGGAACTCCGGTCCGCTGGACGAGGAGATCTCGAAGGCGATCAACGAGCACGACCTGGCCGTCACCTCGGTGCTCTCGGGCAACCGCAACTTCGAGGGCCGGATCAACCCCGACGTCAAGATGAACTACCTGGCGTCGCCGCCGCTGGTCGTCGCGTACGCCATCGCGGGCTCCATGAAGGTGGACATCACCAAGGACGCCATCGGCACCGACACCGAGGGCAAGCCGGTCTTCCTCCAGGACATCTGGCCGACCGAGGCCGAGGTCAACGACGTCGTGGCGAACTCCATCGGCGAGGACATGTTCAACAAGTCCTACCAGGACGTCTTCGCGGGTGACGCGCAGTGGCAGGCGCTGCCGATCCCGACCGGCAACACGTTCGAGTGGGACAGCGAGTCCACCTACGTCCGCAAGCCCCCGTACTTCGACGGCATGACGATGGAGACCACTCCGGTCACCGACGTCACCGGCGCCCGGGTGCTGGCCCGGCTGGGCGACTCGGTCACCACCGACCACATCTCCCCGGCCGGTGCGATCAAGGCCGACACCCCGGCCGGCAAGTACCTGACCGAGCACAAGGTCGAGCGCCGTGACTTCAACAGCTACGGCTCGCGCCGCGGCAACCACGAGGTCATGATCCGCGGCACCTTCGCGAACATCCGGCTGCGCAACCAGATCGCACCGGGCACCGAGGGCGGCTTCACCCGCGACTTCACCGTCGAGGGCGGCCCGGTGTCGTTCATCTACGACGCCTCGCAGAACTACCAGGCCGCCGGCATCCCGCTGGTCATCCTGGCGGGCAAGGAGTACGGCTCGGGCTCGTCCCGCGACTGGGCCGCCAAGGGCACCGCGCTGCTCGGCGTCAAGGCCGTCATCGCCGAGTCCTACGAGCGCATCCACCGCTCGAACCTGATCGGCATGGGCGTCCTGCCGCTGCAGTACCCGGAGGGCGTGACCGCGGCCTCCCTGGGGCTCACCGGCGAGGAGACCTTCTCCTTCACCGGCGTGACCGCGCTGAACGACGGCGGGATCCCGGAGACGGTGAAGGTGACGGCCGGCGACGTGGAATTCGACGCCAAGCTGCGCATCGACACCCCCGGCGAGGCGGACTACTACCGCAACGGCGGCATCCTGCAGTACGTGCTGCGCTCGCTGATCACCAAGTAAGCACCGCCCGACACGGGCCGGGACGGCCCGCCACGGCCGTCCGGACGGACCGCACCCCCTCACCCTGGGGTGCGGTCCGTCCGCATTTGTCCTTCAAGAAGTGAACGTGAGAGGGGTGATCAATGGTAGATAAGTGAAGGCGAATGCCTACTGTTCGAGGTGGTTCCAGAAACGGAGTCTGCTCCTCCGCGTTTCGGCCAGGTCTCAACTCGGGAAAGCTTCACGGCCAAACGGGCTTTCGATCTTGCCCTCTCAACGAGAAGTGGACTATACCTGTCGCGTCCAGGGAAGCCCGCGAGCGCGGGCCGGGCGGGGGGATCGACGGGCCGAAAACGCCCGCTCGTGGCAGGACCACCCCTCCGGTGGATGGCAGCATCACTGAAGCTTCATCTGTTCGCGGGCGCCGGCGGATTCCGCTGCACCGCATGAGTCCTGTAGAGGGCGAGGACTTGAGCATGGGATCCGAACTGAACCGCCGGGATCTGGTCAAGCGCGCGATGGCCGTTGGCCTGGTCGCCGTACCGTCGGCATCTTTCCTCACCGCGTGTGCCTCCGACAGCGGTGACAAGACCGACAAGCCCAAGGAGACGGGCACGGTGTCCGCCAAGAACCCGCTCGGTGTCAAGGAGGGCGCGCCTCTCGAGGCGTTCATCTTCAAGGGCGGCTTCGGCGACGACTACGTCAAGAACGCCGAGACGGCTTACAACACCACCTACAAGACGACGGTCAAGCACACGGGTACCCAGGCCCTGGGCCCGAAGCTGCAGCCGCGTTTCGCCGGTGGCAGCCCGCCGGACGTCATGGACAACTCGGGTGCCGACAACCTGGACACCGCGGCGCTCGCCAAGCAGGGCAAGCTCGTCGACCTCACTCCGCTGCTCGACGCCGCGTCCTTCGACGACCCGGCCAAGAAGGTCCGCGACACCCTGATCGCCGGCACCATCGAGCAGGGCCAGTACGGCGGCAAGGAGGTGTACGCGCTCAACTACGCGTTCACCGTCTACGGCACCTGGTACTCCAACAAGCTCTTCAAGGAGAAGGGCTGGACGTACCCGCAGACCCTCACCGAGCAGCTCGCGCTGTTCGAGAAGATCAAGGCCGCGGGCATCGCGCCGTACACGTACCCGGGCAAGTACCCGTACTACGTGCACTTCGACATCTTCGCCCAGATCGCCAAGGCCGGCGGCGTCGAGGGCATCAACGCCATCGACAACCTGGAGCCGAAGGCGTTCCAGACCGACGCGGTCAAGGGTGTCATCGCGTACTACGAGGAGCTGGCCGCCAAGGGCTACATCCTCCAGGGTTCCGAGGGCAAGACCCACATCCAGGCGCAGACCGACTGGACGAAGGGCAAGGCCGCCTTCATCCCGAACGGTTCCTGGGTGGAGAACGAGGCAGCGCCCACCATGCCGAAGGACTTCGACCTGGCGGTCGGCCCGATCCAGGGTGCCGCCAGCGACAAGCTTCCGTACGGTGCGATCCGCGCCGCGGCCGGTGAGCCCTTCATCGTCGCCAAGGACGGCAAGAACCCGGCCGGCGGCATGGAGCTGCTCCGCATCATGCTGAGCAAGGCCCAGGCCAAGGCCTTCACCGAGTCCCTGAAGTCCCTGACCGCCGTCGCGGGCGCCGAGGAGGGCCTGACCCTGACCCCGGGTCTCGCCTCCGCGAGCGCGGGCCTCAAGGCCGCCGCCGCCAACGTCGTGAACCCGCGGCTCGGCGACTGGTACAAGAAGCTGAACGAAGAGACGATCGGCAACCTGACCCTCGACCTGCTCTCCGGCAAGATCAAGGCCGCCGAGTGGATCACCAAGGCGCAGGCGGCCTCGGACGCGACCGCGAAGGACTCGTCCGTCCCGAAGTTCAAGCACGCCTGACGCTGCTTCACTTGTACTGACTGAGACGAGAGCGACCGGCGACATGCGACATGGCAAGTACCGGTTCATCATCGGTTTTCTGGCAATCCCCTTGGCGTTGTACGGGGTCCTCGTGATCTCGCCCTTCGTCCAGGACTTCCAGATCTCGATGACGGACTGGAGCGGAATCTCATCCGACAAGAAATTCATCGGGCTCGACAACTACCAGAAGCTCATTCACAACGACCTTTTCTGGAAGTCGTTGTCGCACAACATCATCATGCTGCTGGTGGTGCCGCTGGTGACGCTGTCGCTCGGTCTGTTCTTCGCCTTCATGCTCAACGTCGGAGGCCGCCGCAGAGGTAGTGCTGCGGGGGTCTCCGGCGTGCGGGGATCGTCCATCTACAAGGTGGTCTTCTTCTTCCCGCAGGTGCTGTCCGTCACGATCATCGCTGTGCTCTGGCAGCAGATCTACAACCCGGACAACAAGGAAGGCCTGCTCAACGCCCTGCTGGGGAATGTGGGGCTGGGCGCCCTGCAGCACGCGTGGCTGGGCGACAAGTCCACCGCGCTGGCCTGCATCATGGTCGTCATGATCTGGGCGAACGTCGGCTTCTACGTCGTCCTGTTCTCCGCCGGGATGGCCTCCATCCCGACCGAGATCTACGAGGCGGCCCGGCTGGACGGTGCCGAGCGCGGCACGACGTTCTTCCGGATCACCCTGCCGCTGCTGCGGGACACGGTTGCCACCGGCTGGGTGTACATGGGCATCATGGCCATGGACGGTTTCGCGTTCGTGCAGCTGATGTCGGTGAACAACGGCGGGCCCGACGAATCGACCGACGTGCTGCCCCTGCTGTTGTACAAGACGGCGTTCCGGGACAACAGCCAGTTCGGTTACGCGGCCTCGATGGGTGTCGCGATGCTGATCGTGACGCTGATCTTCGCCATTCTCAGCATGCGGCTGTCGCGCCGCGACCGTATCGAGTTCTAGGGGTGGCGCGATGACGACGAACGCAGTTTCTGTGGAAAAGCAGAAGTCGGCGGCCCCGACCGCCAAGAACAGGACCAAACGCAACTGGCGGCGCAGTGAGGGAGGCGTGCTCAACGTCTTCTCCCACGGCTTCCTCCTGGTGTGGGCGCTCATGGTCGGCGTGCCGATGCTCTGGGTGCTCTGGAGCTCGCTCAAGACCTCGGGCGACATCGTGGGCAGCCCCTGGTCGCTCCCCACGCACCTGCACTTCGACAACTGGACCCGGGCCTGGAACAAGGCCAACATCGGCCAGTACTTCATCAACACGGCGATCGTGGTCGGCTGCTCGACCACCGGCACGATGATCCTGGGCTCGATGGCCGCCTACGTCCTGGCGCGCTTCGAGTTCTTCGGGAACCGGTTCATCTACTACCTCTTCGTCGCCGGCATGGCCTTCCCCGTCGTGATGGTGCTGGTTCCGCTCTTCTTCGTCACGAAGAACCTGGGCCTGCTGAACACGTTCCCCGGACTGATCCTGGTCTACATCGCGTACTCGCTGCCCTTCACCGTGTTCTTCATGACGTCGTTCTTCCGGACGCTGCCGACCTCGATCGCCGAGGCGGCACTGGTCGACGGTGCCTCGCACTCGAGGACCTTCTTCCAGATCATGCTGCCGATGTCGAAGCCGGGCCTCATCAGCATCGGCGTCTTCAACATCCTGGGACAGTGGAATCAGTACCTGCTGCCGATCGTCCTCAACCAGGGCGACTCCAAGAACTACCTGCTGACGCAGGGACTGGCGGACCTGGCGACGCAGCAGGGGTACGCGGGTGACTGGGCGGCGCTCTTCGCCGGCCTCGCCATCGCGATGCTCCCGGTACTCGCCGTCTACATCGTCTTCCAGAAGCAGATCCAGGCCGGCCTCACCGCCGGTGCGATCAAGTAGTCACCCACAGCAGTCGCGGCACGGACGGGGGCGGCGTGAGCGGTCTTCCGCGCGTCACCCTCAACACCGGCACCGCGATGCCACAGCTCGGCCTGGGCGTCGGTCATCTGACCGACGCCCAGGCCGCTGTCGCGGTGTCGACGGCACTGGAGTGCGGCTACCGCGGCATCGACACCGCCGCGGTGTACGCCAACGAGCGCGGCACCGGCCGGGCGCTCGCCGCCTCGGGGCTGCCGCGCGCGGACCTCTTCGTCACGACCAAGCTGTGGAACGCCGACCAGGGCCACGACCGGACGCTGCGCGCCTTCGACGCCTCGCTGGCCGCGCTCGGCCTGGAGTACGTCGACCTGTACTTGATCCACTGGCCCCAGCCGGCCCGCGATCTGTACCCGGAGAGCTGGCGGGCGCTGGAACGGATCCACGCCGAGGGGCGCGCCCGCGCCATCGGTGTCTCCAACTTCTGTATCCCGCACCTCGAACGGCTGGCGGCCGGATCCGGCATCGTCCCGGCCGTCAACCAGATCGAGCTGCACCCCTGGTACCAGCGGCCAGCACTGCGGGCCCACCACCGTGCGCGGGGCATCGCCACCGAGGCGTACAGCCCCCTCGGACAGGGCGAGGCGCTCGCGCTGCCGGTGCTCACCGCCATAGCCGGGCGGTACGGGGTGACCGCCGCCCAGGTCGTCCTGCGCTGGAATCTGCAGCTCGGCCACATCGCGATCCCCCGCTCGGCCGACCCGGCCCGGATCCGGCGGAACGCGGACCTGCTCGGCTTCACCCTGGACGACGCGGACCTGGCGGCGATCGCGGACCTGGACGCGGGGCGCCGCCTGGGGCCCGACCTGAACGGCTGACGACGCGACCTAGACCGTCACGTGGTGCGCCCGGTCCCTGATCTGCTCCAGCAGCGCCGCCTGATGCACCAGCGACTCCCCGTACGCGTCGAAGGGCGCACCCGTCAGCACGCGGTGGGCGAACGCCCGGGCTCCGTTGGCGTACTGGTCGTCGGCCGGCAGGACCAGATCCTGCACCGAGTCCTGCCGCTCCCAGCGCACCGACGGCAGCAGATCGGCGGGCGGGGTGAAGGCCCGGTCCACGCTGATCCGGCCCTCGCTGCCCCACAGGGCATAGGTGGTGCGGTAGGAGGAGTCGAAGCCGAAGGAGAGCTCCGCCGAGACGCCCGCGGGCGTGTGGAAGAGGGCGCTGCCGCCCACGTCCACGCCCGCGCGCCCGTCGATCCGCAGCTGGGAGCCGGCCAGGGCGAGATCGGGGCCGAGGAAGTACGTCGCCGCACGGACGGTGTAGGCACCCACGTCGAGCAGGGCGCCGCCGCCGAGCTCCGGGCTGTTGCGGATGTCCCCGGCGGGGCGCGGCGGGACGCCGAAGGCGGCGCTGAAGACCCGCGGTGCACCGATCGCGCCGGCGTCGATCCGCTCGCGCACGGCCGGGTGCTGGGGGTGGTGGAGGAAGAGGAAGTTCTCCATCAGCCACAGACCGTGGTCCCGCGCCGCGGCCACCAGTTCCGCGGCCTCCTCGGCCCCCGTCGTCAGGGACTTCTCGGCCAGTACGTGCTTGCCGGCGGCCAGCGCCCGCATCGCCCACCTGTGGTGCAGGCCGGTGGGCAGGACCACGTACACGGCGTCGACGTCCTCCCGCTCCAGCAGCGCCTCGTACCCGGTGACGGGCTCGCCGCCGAAGCGGTCCGCGAAGCGTGCCGCCTTCGCGGGGTCGCGGCTGGCCAGCGCCGTGATCCGGAGCTCCGGGACGGTGGCGATCGCGGGCAGCATCTTGCGCCAGGCGAAGTCGGCGCAGCCCAGCACCCCGAGCCGCAGGACGCCGGAGGCCGGTTCTGGCTCGCTCATCGGGGTTCCCCTTCACACGTTCCTCAGCGCGCCGCCGGTCACAGGCTCCGCGCGCAGGCGAGCAGGGTGCGCGCCTCCACGTTCAGATAATGGCCGTGACCCACCAGTTCCATCAGCTGGGACACGGTCGTCCAGCAGAAGTCCTCCGGCACCCGCACCGGCACCTCGTCACCCACCTCGATCAGCCGGTAGCGGGTCCTGGCGTGGTAGAAACGGCCGCCCTCCTCGGACAGCACCGCGTCGAAGCGCACCTGGTCCTGCGAGGCACCCAGCACCACGTCGAGGAACGGCGGCGCCCCGCCGGAGCCGCCCGCCGCCGCGTCGGGTAGCTGCACGGTGGGCGCGATCTCGACCCGGTCCAGCAGCCCCGGCTCGTGCCCGGCGCGGGCGAGCAGATGCGGTACGCCGTCGATCCGGCGGACGAGGAACGCCGCGAGTCCCAGGCCGCGGGGCGCGAGCAGCGGCTGTGTCCAGCCGGGCACCTCCCGGTTCCCGGCCTGCACCCGTACCGCGATGACGTCGAAACGGTCCCCGGCCTCGTCGCTTATCCGCCGCGGGGACCGGGCCCAGCCCGGCACCCCGGTCAGCGGCACCAGCCGCGCGGACCAGTCGCAGCGGGTCTTGGCCTCGGTGAACCAGCTGAGCACGTGGCTCATGGAGTGGTGCGCGGCCCCGGCAGAACGGGGACCCGGAGGGAAGGGCAGCGAGGCGATCACCGAGCGGCTGTCCATGTTGACGAGGTCGTCGACGCGCAGCATCCGCCGCAGGTCGTCCCAGGCGATCCACTGGTGGTCCTCGTGGAGTGGGACGTCCTCGGTCACCCGCACCACCATGTTGCGGTTGCGCTTGTGCCAGAACCAGGTGCCCTGCTCGGACTGCAGGGTGTCCACCAGGACCTGCCCGCGGCCGGGACCGCGGAAGTGGTCGAGGTAGCGGGTCGGCTGGCCGCCGTGCACCCGGGTGTAGTTGCTGCGGGTGGCCTGCACGGTGGGGGACAGCTGCAGGGTGTTGATGTTGCCGGGTTCCATCTTCGCCTGCATCAGGCAGTGCGGGACCCCGTCGAAGTCCTTCACGAGGATGCCGAGGACACCGAACTCCGGCTGGTGGATCACCGGTTGGGCCCAGGTGCCGCGGCCGTCCCCGTCGGTCACCCGCAGCCCTTCCACCGAGAAGAACTTCCCGCTCCCGTGCACCAGGTTCCCGGTCGGCTCGTCGAAGGACCAGCCCTCCATCTCGTCGAACGGAATCCGGGTGACGTCGAACCAGCCCGCCCTGGCGCGCTTGGTCCACCACTCCTGGAACGCTTCGGGCACCCCGTCCCAGCTCATCGCCCGGGCACCGGGACGAAGTGCGGGCTGAACGTCTCGTGCAGGTGGATGCGGCTGCCGTCGGAGCAGTTGATGATGTACTCCTTGAACGCGCACGGCGTACCGGCCCCGCCCGGCGGCCAGCTCGCCAGCCCGTTGTCGAGGATGACGCGGTGCTGCATGGAGTTGCGGGCGCGCAGTTCACGGCCGAGCGGTGTGGAGTCCTGGCTGTCCGCCAGCCACGGCACGGCCGCCCCGTCGAAGGCGACACGGTTGCTGCTGACGACCTCCCCGGCCGGGGTGAGCAGCGCGGACCTGCGGAGCACCGGCTTCGCGTGCGGCGACAGCCCCAGCTCGTCGCGGATCCGGCGGTCCAGGGACCCGGCGTCCACCGGGAGCTGGGAGTCGACGCGGACGGTGAGCCGGCAGGCGATGAGCGACTCCAGCAGGATCGTGGTCGATCCCTCGCTCTCCAGCAGCATGCGGGTCTGCGGGGGCAGTTCCATGAACGTGCCGCGTGCGGTGCGGTGGATACCGGGAGCGGAGTTCTCCATGGCTAGCTCGGTTCCGGTCCCCTGAGCGGCTTGCCCATCGCCGACCGGGGGATCTCGTCCAGGAAGCTGATCCGCCGCGGCATCTGGTGCGGGGCCAGCCGGGACTGGCACCACGCGAGCAGTTCCGCGACGGTGAGGTCGGAGCCGGTGACGATGCGGGCGGCCGGAACCTGGCCGCGTACGTCGTCGGGGGCCGCGACGACCTGGACGTCGGTCACCGCGGGGTGCCGGGCCAGCACCCGTTCGATCTCCGCCGGGCTGACCTTCTTGCCCGCGACGTTGATGATGTTCTTCAGCCGGCCGTTGATCCGGATACCGCCGTCCTCGATCCGGGCCAGATCGCCGGTGCGGTACCAGCCGCCGTCGAAGTCGAGCGGGAGCAGCCCGTCGGTGCCGGTGTAGCCGGCCGCCAACGCGTCGGTGCGCAGCTGCAGTTCACCGCCGCCGGACACGCCGTCGACCGGGACCATCCGGGGGACGACGCCGGGGAACGGCGTGCCGACCTCGCCCGGCAGCTGCTCCCCGGTGCTGAGCGCCGCGGAGAGCGCCCCGGTCTCCGAGGACCCGTACGCGTTGTAGAGGGCGAAGTCGTACCGCCCGGTGATGGCGCCGGCCGTCGCCGGGGGCAGCGGGGCGCCCGAGGAGACCGCCATCCGCAGCTCCCCGAAGTCCAGCGGTGCGGCGATGCCCGCCAGCAGCTGGAACTGGAAGGGCAGCCCGACCAGCGTCCGCGCCCCGTGCTCGCGCACCGCGCGGGCCAGTTGGGACGGTATGGACCGGGAGGGGACGTGCCGGACCGGGGTGCCGTGCAGCAGGGGCGCGGCGATGCCGTAGGCGAAGCCGTAGCAGTGGAAGGACAGGGTGCTGACGACGGCCGGCAGGCCCTGCCCGTATCCCATGAACGCCGCGATCCGGTGCGCGTCCGTGAGGACGGTGGCGGCCGGCCGGACCACGCCGGTGGGCGTTCCGGTGGATCCGGAGGTGAGGAAGATCTGGGAGCGGGCCGGGATGCCGGCCAGGCTGTGGGTGGCGGCCCGGGTGTGCGTCCACAGCTCGACACCGCCGTCCGACGTCCGCACGGCGGGCGGCTCCGACGGTTGCGACGGTTGCGATGGCTCCGACGGTTGCGATGGCTCCTGGAGCGTCGCGCTGTCCCGGACGACGAGCCCGCCGAAGTCGGTGGGCGCCCCGGGATCGCTGTGCAGGACGGTCAGTCCGGCCAGGTCCGCGGCGAGGGTGACCACCGCGCGGACGGCCGCGTCGGCGATGTCCACGACCACCGGAACTCCCGCGGTGGGGTGCCGTCCGAGGTGCCCGGCGAACACTTCCGCCGAGGTGATCAGCTCACGGTAGGTCCACGCCCGCTTGCCGGAGATGAGGGCGACGGCGTCGCCCCGTCCCGCCCCGTCCCGAACTGCCGAGAAGAATCCGGCGTCCGCCACTGCTCCTCCTGGATATCCGGTCAAGAGCCGGTCAGCGGTGGGTGAGGACGAAGTCGGCCATCCGGCCGACCGACTGGAAGTTCTCCACGTCCAGGTCCTCGTCCGGGATGGTGATGTCGAACTCCGACTCCAGCCACACCAGGGTCTCCAGGATTCCCAGGGAGTCGAATCCGGCGAACTGCCGCAGATCGTCCGTCTCCTGGAGCGCGGCACCGCGCGCTTCCGGCAGGGTCTCCGCGAGGCGGCCGACGAGCGCCGCCACGACTGTCTCCCGTGAAATCATCGTCCCTCTCCCACGCCATGGCAGGATCGCCCCGTACTCAGCCGGTAAGTTGTCTAGACCGGTTGAGGGCGCGAGCGTAACAGCGGGCCCGGTCGGGGCGAAAGGGCTTTCCGTGAAGAGCGCTTGGACTTGTGGCGCGGTCCCTGAACGGCCTCCCGGACAGCTCCCGAGCGCTGGGGATCACCTCGTGACATCGGCAAAACCGCCGCGTACTGTGTGGCCCGGCCGCGGCCGGGGCCGGGGGAGCGGCCGCGGTGAACGCTTCGACGGGGGAGGGCTGGTGGAGGTTTCGAGGGCGGCGGACGGGAGCGGGCACGGCGCCGGTGACCCTGCCGACGGTGGTGCCGGAGCGCTGCCGGAGGAACGGCTGGGCGCACTGACCGACGTGGTCGGCGCGTTCGACCGGCGGACCGCGCGGCTGGCGCGGCTGGTCGCCGCGACAGGATCCCGGCCGGCCGGCAGCCTCGGCCGCCTCGACGAGATCGGCTGGCAGGTCGCGGGAATCCTGCGGACGCACCGCGTCCGGCCGCTGCCCGTCGTGGTCTCGGTGCTGGCGGGCGACCACGGGGTGGCGGAGCACGGAGTCTCCGCCCACCGGCCGGAGTCCACGGCCCGGCTCTTCGCGGAGATCGTCGCGGGACGGGCGCCCGTCTGCGCGCTCGCCGCCCGGGTGGGCGGCCGGGTGGCGGCCGCGGACCTGGGGCTGCGCACCGACACCGGGGACCACCGCTACAAGGTCGGGAACGGCACGGCGGACATCACCCGCGCCGACGCGATGACCTACGGGCGGGCGCTGGACGCGATCGAGGCCGGCGCCCGGTTCGCCCACGAGGTCTTCCCCGCCGGGAGCATGGCCGCCTGCGGTGAGATCGGCGTCGGCAACACGACGTCGGCCGCCGCGCTGGCCGCCCGGCTGCTCGGGGCCGATCCGCGGGACCTCGCGGGCAGGGGTTCCGGCGTCGGCGAGGAGACCGTCCGGCTCAAGGCGCGGCTGGTGGAGCAGGCGCTGGAGCGCACGTCCGGGCTCGCCGGCGATCCGGTCCACGGCGGGGATCCGGTCCGGCAGCTCGCCGCGCTCGGCGGCTACGAGCTGTGCGGCAACGTCGGCCTGATCCTGGCCGCCGCCGCCCGCGGCTGCCTCGTGGTGCTCGACGGCTGTATGACGGCGGTGTCCGCGCTGATCGCCTGCCGGCTGTGCCCCCAGGTCCGCGAGTACCTGGTCGCCTCCCATGTCTCCACCGAACCCGCCCACCGGATGCTGCTGGACGAGATGGGGCTGAAGCCGGTGCTCGACCTGGAGATGCGGCTCGGCATGGGATCGGGCGCCGCGCTCGCGGCCGGCCCGGTCAACGCACTGCTCGCGGTGACCGAACTGGCCGCCGCGTCCGTCCCTCCACCTGCGGCTTCTCCCCCCTCGGCAGAGCAGTCCGGCAACGCAGCGGTGCGGACTCCCGACCCTTCAGGAAGCGAACGCATATGACGGTCCGGGGCGTCATCCTCGATCTCGACGGAACGCTCGTGGACTCCCGGGGCGTGCATGTGCGCTGTCTGCGCGCGGTGTGCCAGGACCTCGGGCTGCCGCGGCCGAGCGCGGCCCTCATCGCGACCCGGTCGGCCGCGACCGATCTGGCGACGCTCGCCCGGCTGGCCGGCGAGCCGCTCGCGGAGCGGGCGATGGCGGCCTACAACGCGCACTTCCCGCTCGCGCTCGCGGCCGCGCCCGCCCCGCCCCGGCCGGGCGCCGCCGAGGCGATCGAGGCGCTGGCCGCGCTGGGCCTCGCCCTCGGGGTGTGCACCGGCCGCTCCCGGACCGCCGCGGCCCTGCTGCTCACCGCCGCGGGCCTCGACGTCCCGCTGCTGGTCGCCCGCGAGGACGTGGACCAGCCCAAACCGGCCCCGGAGGGTCTGCACCGGGCCCGCGGGCTGCTGGGACTCTCCGCGGCCGAGGTGGTCTTCGCCGGGGACACCGCGCACGACGTCCGGCAGGGGGAGGCGGCGGGCATCACCACCTATCTGGTGGGCGGCGCCCCGGGTGCCGCGCTGGCGTCACTCGCCGAACTGCCCGCCCTGCTGACCGCCTCGCCGCTGCCGACCGCCGGGAGCGCGGGGTGAGCGACGCGCAGCCGTTCCAGCTGGACTTCACCGGACTGCGCTCCGCCCAGGCGCCCCTGACATGGGGCCAGCGGGTGATCTACGAGGCGGTGCTGAGCAGGACCGAGGCGCACGGCTACGACTACGACATCAAGTACTTCGTGGAGCTGGACGGCACCTCCACCACCGAGGACGTGCTGGCCGCCCTGCGGCAGGTGGTGGCCGGGTACGAGAGCCTGCGCACCGTCTACCTCCCGGGAGCGGACGGCGCGCCGCCCCGGCAGTCGGTCCAGGGGGAGGGACGGCTGCCCGTCCGGATCGACCGCATGGCGGCCGGCGCCGACCCCGAGGCCGAGACCGTCCGGCTGCACACCCGGATGGCGGAATCCGGCTTCGGCCTGTCACACGAATGGGGGATCCGGGTCACGCTGCTGCTGGCGCCCGGGGGAGCGCCGTTCCGCGTCCTCCTCTATCTCTCCCACGTGGCGCTGGACGGCTGGGCGCTGCGGATCCTGGAACAGGACCTGCGGGACCGGCTGGCGGGCCGGCCCGCCGCGGATCCGGCCGGGGCGCCGCGCACCCAGCCGCTGGATCTGGCGGAGCAGGAGCAGTCCGAGCGGGGCCGGGCGATGAACCGCCGGTCGGGCGCGTATGTGCGCAGGGTCCTCGACGGCGCCCCGCGGTCCATGTTCGCGGGGGCGGCGGGCGATCCCGGGGCCGCGCACGGCGAGCTGCGCTCCGCCCCGATGGACGCCGCCGCCCGGACGATCGCCCTGCGCTGCCAGGTGAGCACGGCGACCGTCCACCTCGCGGCGTTCGCGACGCTCCTCGCGCGCCGCAACGGCACCACCCGCTGCGCGCTGAAGACGATCTTCGCCAACCGGGTCGGCGCGGACCGGCAGGGCATGGTCGCCCCGCTCGCCTCCGATGTCGTGCTCTGTCCGGAGGTCTCCGGGCCCGCGTTCGACGACGTGGTCCGCGCCACCCACAAGGACACGCTGCGCGGGTACGCCAGGGCCCAGTACGACCCGGCTGACCTCGACGGGCTGATCGCGGCGGCGGGCGCGGCGCGGGGACTGCGCCTGGACCTGTCCGTGCTGCACAACGACACCACCCTGTTGTTCGGCGACCCGGCACAGCGGACCCGGACACCGGAGGAAACGGAGGACACGGCGGAGCGGGAGAGCGCGGACGACCGCTCCTTCTCCTGGGCGCCGCCGTTCGCCCTGCCGGCGCTGAAGCTCTACTACAACGTGAGCGCGGAGCCGGACGGCCCGCGCACGGTGCACCGACTGGTCGCGGACACCGCGTACCTGCCCCGGGACGACGTCCGCGGGCTGCTCCTGGACATGGAGACGCTGCTGACCGAGTCCGCCCGCCGCCCCGGGGTGCCGATGGCGGCGTCGCCGGACGGCTACCTCGTCCGGCCCCTGGCAAGGGGCGACGACTGGCTGCTGACCGACGCCTCCTGGGCCGATCTCGGTGCCATGCGCCGGGCCCTGCTCGGCCTGGAACCGGTGGCCGGCGCTGAACTGCTCGTCGACCGGGACGCCGCCGGCGTGCCCCGGGTGACGGCGCGGGTGGTCCCGCACCCAAGGGGTGACGGCGGCCGGCCCGTCACCGTCGGGGAGGTGCGGCGCGCGTACGAAGCGGCGCTCTCCGTCCTGCCCGATGTCGTTCTCCCGCACTACTACATCGTCGAAAGGCCCCAGTTCCGTGTCGCGTCCCACTGACCGACCGACGGTCGGCGTCATCGTCCCCGCCATGAACTCCTCGGACTTCATCGACCAGGCCCTGGGGTCGGTGGCCATGCAGACCCGGCCCGTCGACCGGATCGTCGTCGTGGACGACTGCTCCGACGACGACACCGTGCGGCGCGTGGAGCGCTGGAGCGGGGTGCTGCCGCTGACACTGGTCCGCAACAGCCGCCGGCTCGGCGTCTGGGGCGCCCGGGGGACCGGGATCGAGCGGCTCGACACCGACCTGGTGTGCCAGCTCGACGGCGACGACGCCTTCCTTCCGCACCACGTCGAGGCGATGTGCGACGCCTACGACGCCAGCCCGGGGCTGATCAGCCCCCGCCCGCTGACCTGGACGGGCCGCGGGCCGTTCGTCCCCGGCACGTACACCAAGGGGCGGCTGCCGCTCCCCGGCGACCAGCTCGTCCAGCTGCTCGCGCAGAACTACGTCGTGGTCGGCGCGCTGTACAGCCGGGCGCTGTACGACAAGGTCGGCGGCTTCCGGAAGATCGCCTACGGCGAGGAGTGGGACCTGTGGCTGCGGCTGGTCGCCGCGGGCGCGGTCGTCAGCAAGCCGGCGGACCCCTCGTACGTCTACCGCGTCCGGGCCTCCAGCTACGCGGGCGGCTTCGCGCGGAACGAGGCGGAGACCGAGGTGCTCGGCCGCTTCCTGGCCGAGACCCGGGACCCGCGACTGCGCCGGGCGGTCAAGATCGCCCTGCTCCAGCGGACCGGTACGGACGGTCTGCCGGAGGCACACGATCCGCTCGCCGCGCCCGGGGTGGACGCGGCGGTGCTCGCCCGGGCGGGCATCGGGCGCGATCACCTTGTGTACGTGCGGCGGGATCCGGATCTCGGCTGGGTGCTCGGCGGCCGGGACGAATCGACGGGCGGGCCGGCGACGGCGGTGATCGCGGACGACGGCCGGCTCGTCCTGCGGATGACCGGAGGGGGGAACGAGTACGAGGTCACCTTCGTCGAGGACGAGCTGCTGCGCCGCGACACGTCTTCCCTCCGTGACGTCCTGAGGTGCTGAGCGGGCACGGGCGACCTATGACGCATCGGGCTTTCCGTCGCAGAATGGTCTCAGCCCTTGACGGGACATCACCCTAAAGGCTCAGCTTAGGGTTCACATGTTGTAGACGACGGGGTCTCACTGGTGCGGCCTCGTCCGTTCGGGCGGCGGTTAGTACCGCCTGCCGAGGCAGGAGTGGATGGTCGTGGAGACTCCGGGATCGCAGTCATCGCTGCACCGGGCCAACCTAGAGCGTGTGGTCCGCGCCGTACGGCTGGCAGGCTCGCTCACCCAGGCGGAGATCGCCCGGAGTACCGGGCTGTCCGCCGCCACGGTCTCCAATATCGTCCGGGAGCTGCGGGACAACGGAACGGTGCAGGTCACGCCTACCTCCTCCGGAGGAAGACGGGCCCGCAGCGTTGCGCTGTCCGGCGATGTCGGCATCGTCGTGGGCGTCGACTTCGGACACTCCCACCTGCGGGTCGCGGTGGGGAACCTGGCGCACCAGGTGCTGGCCGAGCAGTCCGAGCCGATCGACGTGGACGCCTCCGCGTCCCAGGGCTTCGACCGGGCCGAGCAGCTGGTCGCCCAGCTGATCGAGTCGACCGGCATAGGCGTGGACAAGGTGCTCGGGGTCGGCCTCGGTGTCCCCGGCCCCATAGACGTGGAGTCCGGAGCCATCGGATCGACCGCGATCCTGCCCGGCTGGAGCGGCATCAACCCACGTCAGGAGCTGTCCGACCGGCTCGGCATGCCCGTGAAGGTGGACAACGACGCCAACCTCGGCGCGCTGGGCGAACTGGTCTGGGGCGGCGGCCGCGGGGTGCGGGACCTGGCCTACATCAAGGTCGCCAGCGGCGTCGGCGCGGGCCTGGTGATAGACGGCCGCATCTACCGCGGCCCGGGCGGCACGGCGGGCGAGATAGGGCACATCACGCTGGACGAGTCGGGCCCGGTGTGCCGCTGCGGCAACCGCGGCTGCCTGGAGACCTTCACCGCGGCGCGCTACACCCTGGAGCTGCTGCGCAGCAGCCACGGCGCCGATCTCACGGTGCCGCGGATGGTCCAGTACGCCCGTGAGGGCGATCCGGGCTGCCGCCGGGTGATCGCGGACGTGGGGCGGCACATCGGCATGGGCGTGGCCAGTCTCTGCAACCTCCTCAACCCCAGCAGGGTCGTCCTCGGCGGCGATCTCGCGGAGGCCGGCGAGCTGGTGCTGGCGCCGATCCGCGAGTCGGTGGCGCGCTACGCCATTCCCAGCGCGGCCCGGCAGCTGTCGATCGTCCCCGGCGGGCTCGGCGCCCGCGCGGAAGTACTCGGAGCACTCGCTCTGGTGCTGAGCGAAATGGGTGATTCGACCCTTCTTGATGGAAATGCTCCGGCGGCGGTTCCGGCCCTTTCGGCGCAACGACCTGCATAACCCTGAGTTCACACAGCTAACGAAACGCGCCGTTGCCATCTCGTTAAGTGTTTACTTATTGACGGCATGGCAACGGCGGAGTTGACTCACGTGAACCTCGGCCGCAGCGTTGCGGCCTCGTCAGGGAGGCAACCCAAAATGAACGCAATGATGCGTCGTGCCGTAATTGGCTCGCTTGCGGTAACGATGGCCCTGTCCGTGGCCGCGTGCGGCAAGGCCGGAGACGACAAGTCCGACAGCAGCAAGGACAAGTCGATCGGCCTGCTCCTTCCGGAGAACGCGACGACGCGCTACGAGAAGTTCGACCGCCCGCTGATCGAAGCGAAGATCAAGGCGCTCTGCGCCGACTGCAAGATCGAGTACGCGAACGCCGCCGGTGACCCGGCCAAGCAGGCGCAGCAGGTCAGCAGCATGATCACCAAGGGCGTCAAGGTCCTGATCCTCGACCCGCAGGACGCGGTCGGCATCAAGGCCTCGGTCCAGTCGGCCGTGGACAAGGGCATCAAGGTCGTGGCGTACGACCGCTTCGCCCAGGGCCCGGTCTCCGCCTACGTCTCCTACGACAACGAGAAGGTCGGCCAGCTGCAGGGCGAGGCGCTCCTCGCCGCCATGGGCGACAAGGCCACCCCGACTGCCAACGTTGTCATGATCAACGGTGACGACGCCGACCCGAACGCCGCCATGTTCAAGGCCGGTGCCCACAAGGCGCTCGACGGCAAGGTCAAGATCGCGTACGAGCAGAGCGGTCTGTGGAAGGACACCGTCGCCAACCAGAAGGTCACGGCGGCCATCACCCAGCTCGGCGCCAAGAACATCGCCGGTGTGTACTCCGCCAACGACGGCATGGCCGGCGGTATCGCCACCGCCCTCAAGGGCGCGGGCATCAACGTTCCGCTGACCGGTCAGGACGCCGAGCTCGCCGGCATCCAGCGCCTCCTCGCCGGCACGCAGACCAGCGACATCTACAAGGCCTACAAGCCCGAGGCGGACGCGACCGCCGAGATCGCGGTCAAGCTGCTCAACGGCGAGGACATCAAGAGCGTCGCGGACATCACGGCGACCAGCGGCTCCGGCACCACCGTGCCCGCCAAGCTGTTCACCGCGGTGTCGGTGACCAAGGACAACGTGAAGGACACGGTCGTCAAGGACCAGCTCTTCACCGTGGCCCAGATCTGCACCCCTGAATTCGCCGCCGCCTGCAAGACGGCCGGCATTCAGTAGAACCCGGGGCCCCTCCGGGCCCTCGGTCCGGTAAAAGCCTGTCCGGCGCCCCGCCCCACCAACATCCCCGCTTCGGGGTGGGGCGCCGGACGGAAACGCTTACGGGACACGGGACTTACCCCCACGTTTTGACTTTGCAATCCTGTGCTTCATGCACGTCCTTCCGCGCCCTTCCAAGGGGCGCGGCATCCCCGCCGGTCAGGCGGCGAAGGAGATGATTCACGTGTCCGCTACGCCCGTGTTGGCGTTGCGCGGAGTCTCCAAGCGATTCGGTGCGGTGCAAGCCCTCACCGATGTCGAGCTGGAGGTCCATTCCGGTCAGGTCGTCGCGCTCGTCGGCGACAACGGTGCCGGCAAGTCCACTCTGGTCAAGACGATCGCCGGTGTGCACCCCATCGACGAAGGCGTCATCGAGTGGGAGGGCAAGCCGGTCAGCATCAACCGGCCGCACGACGCCCAGGGTCTCGGCGTCGCCACCGTTTACCAGGACCTCGCGCTGTGCGACAACCTCGATGTCGTCGGCAACCTCTACCTCGGACGCGAACTGCGCCGCGGGCTGGCGCTCGACGAGGTGACGATGGAGCAGCGCGCCCGCGAGCTGCTCGACACCCTGTCGATCCGCATCCCGAGCGTCCGGATCCCGATCGCGAGTCTGTCCGGTGGTCAGCGGCAGGTCGTCGCGATCGCCCGCGCACTGATCGGTGACCCCAAGGTCGTCATCCTCGACGAGCCCACCGCCGCCCTCGGTGTGGAGCAGACCGCCCAGGTCCTCGACCTGGTCGAGCGGCTGCGCGAGCGCGGCCTCGCCGTCATCCTCATCAGCCACAACATGGCCGATGTGCGCGCCGTGGCGGACGTGGTGTCCGTCCTGCGCCTGGGCAAGAACAACGGTGCCTTCCCGGTGAAGGACACCAGTCCCGAAGAGATCATCGCGGCGATCACCGGAGCCACGGAGAACGCCGTGACCCGTCGTCAGGCGCGCAACACGGAGGCGGCAAAGTGAGCGACCTGTCCAAGACGGTGAAGGACACGCCCCCGGCCGAAGACCCCACCGCGGCGGCGATCCCCGTCGTCGACCCGCGACTGCTGGTCCGCGAAGAGGGACTCAAGGGCTATCTGACCGAGTTCAAGCGCAAGGTGCGCGGTGGTGAGCTGGGCTCGCTGCCCGTCGTCGTCGGTCTGATCATCATCTGGTCCGTGTTCCAGTCCCAGGACAGCCTGTTCCTGAGCGCCGGCAACATGCTCAACATCAGCTACTTCATGTCCGCCACCGGCATGATCGCCATCGGCCTGGTCTTCGTGCTGCTGCTCGGTGAGATCGACCTGTCGGTCGCCTCCGTCAGTGGTCTGTCGGCCGCCGTCTTCGCCATCCTGGCGACGACACACGATGTGAATCCCTGGCTGGCCGTCTTCCTGACCCTCCTGACCGGTATCGCCATCGGCTCGCTGCACGGTTACTTCTTCGCCAAGATCGGTGTGCCGGCCTTCGTGGTCACCCTCGCCGGCAACCTCGGCTGGAACGGCCTGATGCTGTGGCTGCTGGGCGACACCGGCAGCCTCTCGATCCAGGACAAGGGCCCGCTGCACCTGCTCGGGCAGCGCTCCTTCTTCATGAACCAGGACATCGCCGGCGCGTACCTGCTGGCGGGTCTCGGCACCGTCGCCCTGCTCGCCGGCTCGCTCATCGAGCAGCGCCGCCGCCGCCAGGCCGGGGTCCCGTACCGGCCGACCGGCGAGATCGCCGTACGTGTCGGTGCGCTGGCCGTGGTGTCCTTCGTCGCCGCGTACGTGCTGAACCAGGCGGCGGGTGTGCCCAACGCCCTGGTGATCTTCCTCGTGGCGCTCGTGCTCACCGACTTCGTCCTGCGGCGCACCTCGTACGGCCGCAAGATCTTCGCCGTCGGTGGCAGCATCGAGGCCGCCCGCCGTGCCGGTATCAACGTGGCCCTGATCCGCATCTCGGTGTTCGCCATCTCCGGCGGCTTCGCGGCGGCCGGCGGTCTGTTCCTCGCCGCGCAGACCTACACCGCGACGCTGGCCGCCGGTAGCGGCAACCTCCTGATGCTGGCCATCGCGGCCGCGGTCATCGGTGGCACCAGCCTCTTCGGCGGTCGCGGCAACACCTGGTCCGCCCTGCTCGGCATGCTCGTCATCCAGTCCATCCAGACCGGTCTCGACCTGCTGAACATGAACACCTCGCTGCAGTACATGATCACCGGCGCCGTACTGCTCGCCGCCGTGGTCATCGACTCGGTGTCGCGCAAGACGCAGAAGGCCTCCGGCCGCGCGTAACGCTCCATCGCACACACCTCCGCATGTCGGTGGTGTGGCGGCACCGGCCCGGTGCGGGGATGATCATCCCTGCACCGGGCATTCGTGTTGCCGGGTGTGCCGCGGGTGCGCTGCGGGCGGGTCGCGGGTGACAAACGTCGCACGGGGCGCTCCACGGCGCCGCACGCGGAACATTAGACTCGACGGATCGACCAGTTCGACTGCATAGGAGGCACGGGTGGCGCTGCTGACCCGTATCAAGGGACCGCGCGACCTCGACCGGCTCAGCCAGGAGCAGCTGGTGGAGCTGGCGGGCGAGATCCGTACCTTCCTCGTCGACGCGGTCTCCAAGACCGGCGGACACCTGGGCCCCAACCTCGGTGTGGTGGAGCTGACCATCGCCCTGCACCGGGTCTTCGACTCGCCGCGGGACAAGGTGCTCTTCGACACAGGGCACCAGTCCTATGTGCACAAGCTGCTCACCGGGCGGCAGGACTTCACCCGGCTCAAGAGCAAGGGCGGCCTGTCCGGCTACCCCTCGCGCGCCGAATCCGAGCACGACGTCATCGAGAACAGCCACGCCTCGACGGTGCTCGGCTGGGCCGACGGGCTCGCCAAGGCCAACGAGGTGCTCGGCAAGCAGGACCACGTGGTGGCCGTCATCGGTGACGGCGCGCTGACCGGCGGTATGGCCTGGGAGGCGCTGAACAACATCGCCGCCGCCCGGGACCGGCCGCTCGTCATCGTCGTCAACGACAACGAGCGCAGCTACGCCCCGACGATCGGCGGGCTCGCCGACCACCTGGCGACGCTGCGCACCACCGACGGCTACGAGCGTTTCCTCTCCCGCACCAAGGACCTGTTGGAGCGCACCCCGCTCATCGGACAGCCGCTCTACGAGACGCTGCACGGCGCGAAGAAGGGCCTCAAGGACTTCATCGCCCCGCAGGGCATGTTCGAGGACCTGGGCCTGAAGTACGTCGGCCCGATCGACGGCCATGACGTGGACGCGCTGGAGTCGGCGCTGCACCGCGCCAAGCGCTTCGGCGGACCGGTCATCGTGCACTGCCTCACCGAGAAGGGCCGCGGCTACCGCCCGGCCGAGCAGGACGAGGCGGACCGCTTCCACGGCATCGGCCCCATCCACCCGGACACCGGCCTGCCGATCGCCGCCTCCGGCGCCGACTGGACCTCGGTCTTCGGCGAGGAGATGGTCAAGCTCGGCAGGGAGCGCGAGGACATCGTCGCGATCACCGCCGCGATGCTGCAGCCGGTCGGCCTGGACAAGTTCGCGAAGGTCTTCCCGAAGCGGGTCTACGACGTCGGCATCGCCGAGCAGCATGCCGCCGTCTCGGCGGCGGGCCTGGCCACCGGCGGCCTGCACCCGGTCTTCGCCGTGTACGCGACGTTCCTGAACCGCGCCTTCGACCAGGTGCTGATGGACGTGGCGCTGCACAAGTGCGGTGTCACCTTCGTGCTGGACCGGGCCGGTGTCACCGGCACCGACGGCGCCTCGCACAACGGCATGTGGGACATGTCGATCCTCCAGGTCGTCCCCGGCCTGCGGATCGCCGCGCCGCGCGACGCCGACCAGGTCCGCGCCCAGCTGCGCGAGGCCGTCGAGGTCGACGACGCGCCCACCGTCGTCCGGTACTCCAAGGGCGCGGTCGGCCCGGCGGTCAAGGCCGTCGGCCGGGTCGGCGGCATGGACGTGCTCCGCAAGGCGACCCCCGACGAGGCCTTCGAGCGCCCCGACGTCCTGCTGGTCTCGGTCGGCGCCCTCGCCCCGATGTGCCTGGAGATCGCCGACCTGCTCGACGCCCAGGGCATCACCACCACCGTCGTCGACCCGCGCTGGGTCAAGCCGGTGGACGCGGCGCTGCCCGGGCTCGCGGCCGGCCACCGCGTCGTGGTCACCGTCGAGGACAACTGCCGGGCCGGCGGTGTCGGCTCGGCGATCTCGCAGGCACTGCGCGACGCCGACGTGGACGTACCGCTGCGCGACTTCGGCATCCCGGCGGAGTTCCTGGACCACGCCTCCCGCAAGGAGGTCATGGCCGAGATCGGTCTGACCGCGCCCGACATCGCCCGCCAGGTCACCGGCCTGGTCGCGACGATCGACGGCCGGTACGGCGAGAGCGTCGGATCGGCCGAGCCGGCGGCGGTCAGCGACTGAGTCCCGCTCCGCGGAGCTGTCGAGTGAGGGGGTCCACCCATCCGGGTGGACCCCCTCACCCATTGGCGTAGGCATAGGCGCGCCTATTCGGGTGAAGCGAATCGTGGGAGTGGAGTAGCGACTGCCGACGCACCCCAACCTGTCGGCAGGACGAACAGGAGGCGCGCCGGTGAGTACGAGTACGCAGGACAACCCGCCCTCGGGCAGGCAGGACGGGCTCTTCAGGACCAAGTCCGTCGAGCAGTCCATGCGGGACACCGAGGAGCCGGAGCACCAACTCAAGCGGTCGCTGTCGGCCCTGGACCTCACGGTCTTCGGCGTCGGTGTCATCATCGGCACCGGCATCTTCGTGCTCACCGGCACGGTGGCGAAGAACAACGCGGGACCCGCGGTCGCCCTCGCCTTCGTCGCGGCCGGTGTGGTGTGCGGGCTTGCGGCCATCTGTTACGCCGAGCTGGCGTCCACGGTGCCGGTCGCGGGGTCCGCGTACACGTTCTCCTTCGCCACCCTCGGCGAGCTGCCGGCGTGGATCATCGGCTGGGACCTGGTGCTGGAGTTCGCGCTCGGTACGGCGGTGGTCGCGGTCGGCTGGTCCGGCTATGTGCGGTCGCTGCTGGACAACGCGGGCTGGCATCTGCCGCAGGCGCTGTCCGGCACCAGCGACACGGACGGGTTCGGCTTCGACCTCCTCGCGTTCCTGCTGGTGCTGCTGCTGACCGGGATCCTCGTCCTCGGCATGAAGCTCTCCGCGCGGGTCACCACGGTGGTCGTCGCGATCAAGGTGGCCGTGGTGCTGCTGGTCATCATCGCCGGCGCGTTCTTCATCCACAGCGAGAACTACAAGCCCTTCCTTCCGCCCGCGATCAGTTCCGTCAAGGAGTCCGGTCTCAAGTCGCCGCTCATCCAGGTGCTGTTCGGTTACGCGCCGACGAGCTTCGGCGTCCAGGGCATCTTCACCGCGGCGGCCGTGGTCTTCTTCGCCTTCATCGGCTTCGACATCGTGGCGACCGCGGCCGAGGAGACCAAGAACCCGCAGCGGGACATGCCGCGCGGCATCCTCGGCTCGCTCTTCATCTGCACGGCGCTCTACGTCGCCGTGTCGGTCGTCGTCACCGGTATGCAGAAGTACACCCAACTGTCGGTGGACGCGCCGCTCGCCGACGCCTTCAAGGCGACCGGACACCCCTGGTACGCGGGCGTCATCAGTTTCGGGGCCGCGGTCGGTCTCACCACGGTCTGCATGATCCTGCTGCTCGGCCAGACCCGGGTGTTCTTCGCGATGAGCCGTGACGGCCTCATTCCCCGGTTCTTCTCCCGGGTCCACCCGAAGTTCCGCACGCCCTACCGCTCGACGATCCTGCTCGGCGGGCTGATCGCCGTGATCGCGGGCTTCACCAGCATCTCGGAGCTGGCGGCGCTGGTGAACATCGGCACCCTCTTCGCCTTCGTCCTCGTCGCGGTCGGCGTCATCATCCTGCGCAATACCCGGCCCGACCTGCCGCGTTCCTTCCGCACCCCCTGGGTGCCGGTGCTGCCGATCCTCTCGGTGGCCGCCTCGCTGTGGCTGATGCTGAATCTGCCGAGCGAGACCTGGCTGCGGTTCGGGATCTGGATGGTGATCGGTGTCGTCGTCTACTTCCTGTACGGCCGCAGCCACAGCCGTATGAACCGCGCGAACAAGGGCGCCTGACGGACCGGTACGTTGTCAGGCGTGCCATCGGCCCCGAAGATCACGAGCGGCGCCCCCGCCGGACTCCCCGCCCCGTGCGCGGAGGACGGCGGGGGCGCCCGCCGTCGGGCCCGGTGGCTCCGGCCGCCGGACCGCTACTGGCTGCGGCTGGCGGCGGCGCTGGCCGTGCTCGCCACCCTCGTGCGCGTCCCGTCGTTCCTGCGCCCGGTCTGGAACCCCGACGAGGGCTACCTCGCGGTGCAGGCCCGGATGCTCGCGCACGGCGGGGTGCTCTACGACACCGTCGTCGACCGCAAGCCGCCGCTGCTGCCCTGGCTCTACGAGGGGCTGTTCGCGGTCTTCGGCGACGCCTCGCTGTGGCCGCTGCGGGCCGCCGCCGTCGTGGCGCAGCTCGGCACCGCCCTGCTGCTCGCCTCCGTGGCCCGCCGCCGCTGGGGGAACCGGGCGGGCACCGCCGCCGGCGCCGGGTATCTGCTGCTCTCCATCGGCCTGGCCCCCGAGGACGCCCAGGCCGCCTCCTTCGGCGTGTTCATGGTGCCGTGGACCGTCCTGGCCTTCTGGGCGGCCGACCGCCGCCGCTGGGCCCTGGCGGGCCTGGCCGTCGCGGGGGCGGCGCTGACCAAGCAGACCGGCGGCGCGGCGCTGCTGCCCGTGCTCTGGATGCTCTGGAGCGCCCGCCGCGCGCCGGAGCCGCCCGGCGGGGTCGCCGTGCTGCGGCTGCTCGCCGGCTGCGCCCTGCCGATGGCGGCCGTCGCCGTCCTCACCGGCCCGTCCCGGTTCCTGTTCTGGACGGTCACCGGTTCCGGTTCCTACGCCTCCGCGTCCGGCGCCTGGGGCGTGGCGCTGGGGCGGGGCTTGGGGAACGCCGGGATACTGGCCGCCGCCGGGGCGGCCTTCGTCGTCCCCACGGTCCTCACCCTGGCCCGCCGGAGCGGCGCCGAACGGCTGCCCGCCGACCTCTGGGTCTGGCTGGGCGCCTCGGCGCTCGGAGCCGCCTTCGGCTTCCAGTTCTACGGCCACTACTTCCTGCAGCTGATCCCGCCGCTGGTGCTCGCCGGCGTGGCCGCGCTGCGCGGGCTGCCGCGCTGGTGGCCCGCGGCCACCGCCTGGACGGTGCTCGCGAGCGCCGCATTCGCCGTCTGGGGCCTGACCGCGCCGCGGACCGAGCTGGACCACGCCGACGCCGTCGCCGCCGCCGTACGGGCCCGTACCGGCCCAGGGGACACCGTTCTGGTCTGGGGCATGCACCCCGAGCAGTACTGGCTCTCCGGCCGGGCCCCCGCGAGCCGCTATCTGACCGCCGGCTTCCTGACGAACTTCAGCGGCGGCCGCGGCGGCGTCCGGGTGGGGGAGGAGTACGCGGTCCCCGGCGCCTGGCGCACCTTCGGCGAGGAGGCGGCGCTGCGCCCGGCCGACCTGATCGTCGACGACTCGCGCGGAGCGCCGTACGCCCCGGCCCTGACGCCCACCCTGAAGCGGATGCTGGACGCCGGATACCGTCGCGTGGACACCGTCGGAGGCGCGGTCCTCTACGCCCGGGCCCCGGCCCTGCGCTGACCTCGCACCGGGCGCTCCCGCAGGCCCCGCACAGCGCCTCCGCCGGGCCCCCGGGCCGGTCCCGACGCGTCCCGGTGGTATACAGGCGACGTAGCAGAGCACGCTGATCGAGGTGGCGGTATTTCATGACGGAGTCCAAGGGACTCAAGGACCGGAACGACACGGCGGACTCCGGGGCGGCGCCCCATAAGAGTCTTCTGCAGCGCTGGCGGCCGTACGCCGCGGGCATTGTGGTGCTCGTGGTGGTGTTCGGGGCGTCCGCGGCCATCGGCGCGCATGTGCGCGGCGCGAAGGCCGACAAGGTGAAGCCGCCCGCGAACGCGGCGGGGCCGGACGGCCAGGCGAAGCTGGCGGTGCCGGTGAAGCCCAGCGTCCCCGTGACGCTCACCGTGTACGAGGACCTGCGCAGTCCGCAGTCCAAGGCGTTCGCCGAGCAGTACGCGGACACCTTCACGAAGCTGCTGGCGACCGGGCAGGTGGAGATCCAGTACCGGCTGGTCACCCACACCGACACCCAGCTGGGCGGCAGCGGTTCCCGGGCCGCCGCCAACGCGGCCGCGTGCGCCCAGGACCAGGGGCGGTACACGCAGTTCGTGCAGCAGGTCTGGAAGCGGCAGCCCGATCCGTCGGACGACGCGCTGAGCAGCCAGAAGCTGCTGAAGGAGCTGTCGGAGAAGGCCGGGAAGATCGACGAGGGCAAGTTCGTCCCGTGCATGAAGGGCAACGACCACGAAGGCTGGGTCGCGAAGTCCGAGTCCGACTTCATGTCAGGCGGCTACGGCGAGGTGCCCGTCGTCCAGATCAACGGCGAGACGGTGCCGGACGTCCAGACGTCGCTGACGCCGGTCAAGCTGAGCTCACTGGTGGAGAAGGAGGCCAAGAAGGTGTCCGACGAGACCGTCCCGTCCGGGCAGCCGAGCCTCGCGAGCTGAGCTCTTTTCCGCACCCTTTCCGCACTCCTCTCCACCCCTCCGTGACCGGGCGCGTCATCACCTGGCCGAGACGTATCCGACATTTCGTCAACTTTCTGGCGAAATCGGGTATTGAAGGCATGTGACGCCCGATCACGGAGGAGTGTGCGCATGTCCATACCGTTGTTCGACGAGGTAGAACCGCTCTCCGGCTGCGTCTGCGAGGAATGCGCGCGACAGCGCCTCGCCGACTCGGTGACGCGGGACACCGGCACCGGCTGCACCACCACCGCGGCCACCCGTGTGATGGTCGTGGCGGCCGCCGCGGGCACGGCCATCGGCGGCGGAGCGGGCGCGGTCGCCGCGGCCACCGCCCCGAGCGCCGCCACCGGCTCCATGCTCGGCCACGCCCTGCTCACGGCGCCGGTCCCGGCCCCGCTGCATCTGACGCGGGACCAGATCCTGGACCGGGCACAGCGCTGGGTGGACGCCGAGGTGCCCTACAGCATGACCGCGTACTGGTCGGACGGTTACCGCCAGGACTGCTCGGGCTTCATCTCGATGGCCTGGGGCCTCGGCACCAACGCCTGGACCGGGAGCCTGGCGGACTACGGGACCCGGATCGACCGGGACGATCTGCTGCCCGGTGACATCCTGCTGTTCCACAACCAGGCGAACCCGGAGAAGGGCTCGCACGCCGTCATCTTCGACGGCTGGGCCGACTCCGGGCACAACCTGTACACCGCGATCGAGCAGACCCAGCCGCACACCCGCGCGCAGACGACGCCGATGGCCTACTGGACCAACTCCGACAAGTACGTCGCCTACCGGTACAAGTACCTGGGCTCGGGCACCGGCAGTTCCGGATCGGGCACCACAGGGGCACCGGGAACACCCGGGAACACCGGCACCACGGGCAGCAGCGCCTATCCCGGCACCGCCGCCTTCGGACCCGGCGCGAACAACGCCGCCGTCACCCGGCTGGGCACCATGCTCATGACCCGCGGTGCCAGGCCCTACTACCTCGTCGGCCCCGGCCCGCTCTGGAGCGAGGCCGACCGCAGCGCCACCAGCGCCTTCCAGCGCGCCCAGGGCTGGACCGGCAGCGACGCCGACGGCCTGCCGGGACCCACCACCTGGGGATACCTGGTGGAGGGCAGCGGCAAGAACATCGCCGCGGGCACCCCCACGACGCGGCCGGCCGGCGGCTCCACGGCACCCCGTTACCCGGGCGCCGCCTCCTTCCGCCCCGGACAGTCCAACGACCACGTGCTGACCCTCGGACGGCGCCTCGTCGCCAAGGGCTTCGGCAAGAGCTACCGCGTGGGCCCCAGCCGTACCTGGGGCGAGGCCGACCGCCGCGCCGTCGAGGCGTTCCAGCGCGCCCAGGGCTGGTCCGGGCGCGACGCGGATGGCCATCCCGGACCGGAGACCTGGAGACGACTCTTCCTGTGACGACTCACGCACCCACGGCGGACGCGGCCCTGGCCGCCACCGCCGTCCTCCCCGCCGTCATCCCCACCGCCGCCACCGTCACCGTTTCCGATCTCGTCGAGAGGCCAGGGCGCTGCCTGCCGGGCTGGACCGCGGCGCTCACCGCGCTGGCCGCGGCTGCCGCCGGCGGCTGGCTGCTGTGGCGGACGGGCGTCCTGCCCGAGCGGTTCGCCGGCCACACCGTGCTGCCCGAGGCGCCGGCGCCCCGGGACCTGACCGGTCTGTGGGGCGCGGTACTGCTGCTCGGCGCGCTGACCGCGTTCGCCGCGGGCGGCCTCACCCGGGGCCGTCCCGGCAAGGTCTGGGTGCTGACCCGGCACGGCGCCTACCAGGGCAGCGTCCGGGACACCGGACTGCTGTGGATCAGCCCGCTGCTCGGCCGCCGCCGGATGGACGTCAGCCTGCGGCACTGGCGCAGCCGCGCCATCGAGACGGTCGACGCGGACGGCACCCCGCTGCACGCCAGCGTCCTGATCGTCTGGCGGGTCCGGGACACCGCCCGGGCCGCCTTCGCCGTCGACGACCACTCGCGCTACCTGCGCGAACAGGTGGAGTGCGCGGTCACCCGCGCCGTCTCCCGGCTGCCCGCGGACGACTTCCGCGGCTCCGGGCCCACCCTGCGGGACTCGGAACGCCTCGGCGACCAGCTCACCCGGCTGCTCGCCGCCGACATGCGCCCGGTCGGCGTCGAGGTCTTCTCGGCGCAGCCCGTACGCCTGGAGTACGCGCCGGAGGTGGCCGCCGCGATGCGGCGGGCCCAGGTCACCGCGCTCGACGCCAGGCACCGCCGTGCGGTGCTCGACGACGTGCTCGCGGCGGTCGCCGAGACGGTGCGCGGTCTGACCGACCGCGGGCTGGTCCAGCTCGACGACTACGAGCGGAAGTCCCTGGTCAGGGACTTGACCGTGGCCTTCTACACCGCCCGCGGTCCCGCGGTCGAGACGCCCAGGAAATAGCCCCGGCCGGGTCCTGGCCAACAGCGGTCAGGACCCGGCCGGGGGCCGTCACTCACGGTGTTACGCGGGCACGCTCGCGACGCCCGGGGCGAGGAACGGCTTGCCGTTCACCCGCTGCGAGACACCCTCGCGGTCCAGGTACGGGGTGATCCCGCCCAGGTGGAAGGGCCACCCGGCACCGGTGATCAGGCACAGGTCGATGTCCTGCGCCTCGGCGACGACACCCTCGTCGAGCATGAGGCCGATCTCCTGCGCCACGGCGTCCAGCACCCGGGCACGGACCTGCTCCTCGGTGAGCACCGAGTCACCCTGCACCAGCAGCGCGGCGACCTCGGGGTCCAGCTCCGGCTTGCCGGAGTCGTAGACGTAGAAGCCGCGCTTGCCGGCCTTGACCACCGCGGCCAGGTTCTGCGAGACGGTGAACCGGTCGGGGAACGCCCGGTTGAGGGTCTCGGAGACATGCAGCCCGATGGCCGGGCCGACCAGCTCCAGGAGCACCAGCGGCGACATCGGCAGGCCGAGCGGGTCGATGCCCTTCTCGGCGACCTCGACCGGGGTGCCCTCGTCGATGATGTTCTGGATCTCGCCCATGAAACGGGTCAGGATCCGGTTCACCACGAACGCCGGGGCGTCCTTGCAGAGCACGGCGGTCTTCTTGAGCTTGCGTGCCACACCGAACGCGGTGGCCAGCGAAGCGTCGTCCGTCGACTCGCCGCGCACGATCTCCAGCAGCGGGAGGATCGCGACCGGGTTGAAGAAGTGGAAGCCGACGACCCGCTCGGGGTTCTTCAGCTTCGACGCCATCTCGGTGACGGACAGCGAGGAGGTGTTGGTGGCGAGGATCGCGTGCGCCGGGGCGACCGCCTCGACCTCCGCGAACACCTGCTGCTTGACGCCCATCTCCTCGAACACGGCCTCGATGATGAAGTCCGCGTCACCGAAACCGGCGGCCTTGTCGAGCGAACCGGTCACCAGCGCCTTGAGGCGGTTGGCCTGGTCCTGCTTGATGCGGCGCTTGCCGAGCAGCTTGTCGATCTCGCCGTGGACATAGCCCACGCCCTTGTCGATGCGCTCCTGGTCGATGTCGGTCAGCACGACCGGCACCTCCAGCCGGCGGGCGAAGAGCAGCGCCAGCTGCGAGGCCATCAGGCCAGCGCCGACGACGCCGACCTTGGTGACCGGGCGGGCCAGGTTCTTGTCCGGCGCACCGGCCGGGCGCTTGGCACGCTTCTGCACCAGGTTGAAGGCGTAGATGCCGCTGCGCAGCTCGCCGCCCATGATGAGGTCCGCGAGAGCGGTGTCCTCGGCGTCGAAGCCCGCCTGCAGGTCGCCGTCCTTGGCGTTGGCGATGATCTCCAGCGCGCGGTACGCGGCCGGGGCGGCGCCGTGCACCTTGGAGTCGGCGATGCCCTTGCCGCGCTCGACGGCCTGGTCCCAGGCCGTACCGCGGTCGATCTCGGGGCGGTCCACCACGATCTCGCCGCGCAGAACGGCGGCGGTCCACACCAGCGACTGCTCCAGGAAGTCCGCACCCTCGAAGAGCGCGTCGGCGATGCCGAGCTCGAAGACCTGCCGGCCCTTGAGCTGACGGTTCTGGTTCAGCGAGTTCTCGATGACGACGGTCACCGCGCGGTCCGCGCCGATCAGGTTCGGCAGCAGGGTGCAGCCACCCCAGCCGGGAACGAGACCGAGGAAGACCTCGGGGAGCGAAAACGCCGGCAGCGCCGCGGAGACGGTGCGGTAGGCGCAGTGCAGGCCCACCTCGACACCGCCGCCCATCGCCGCGCCGTTGTAGTACGCGAAGGTCGGGACCGCGAGGTGCGAGAGCCGCTTGAAGACCTCGTGGCCGCCCTTGCCGATGGCGAGCGCGTCCTCGTGGCGCTTCAGCAGCTCGACACCCTTGAGGTCGGCGCCGACCGCGAAGATGAACGGCTTGCCGGTGACACCGATACCGGTGATGGTGCCCTCGGCGGCCTCGGCCTCGACCTGGTCGATCGCGGCGTCGAGGTTGGCCAGCGACTGCGGGCCGAAGGTGGTCGGCTTGGTGTGGTCCAGGCCGTTGTCCAGCGTGATGAGCGCGAAGCGTCCGGCGCCCGGGAGGTCGAGGTGGCGCACGTGCGCGCTCGTCACGACCTCGTCGGGGAACAGCTCGGCCGCACCCTTCAAAAGCTCGGCGGTGGATGTCACTTGCTGCCTCCGTCGAAGTGCGGGTTCTCCCAGATGACCGTTCCGCCCATGCCGAAGCCGACGCACATGGTCGTCAGGCCGTAGCGGACGTGCGGCTGCTCCTCGAACTGGCGGGCCAGCTGCGTCATCAGCCGGACGCCGGAGGAGGCCAGCGGGTGGCCGAACGCGATCGCGCCGCCGTACTGGTTGACACGCGGGTCGTCGTCCGCGATGCCGAAGTGCTCGAGGAAGGCGAGCACCTGGACGGCGAACGCCTCGTTGGCCTCGAAGAGGCCGATGTCGTCGATGGTCAGACCGGCCTGCGCCAGCGCCTTCTCGGTCGCCGGGACCGGGCCGATGCCCATGACCTCGGGCTCGACACCCACGAAGGAGTACGAGACCAGCCGCATGCGGACCGGCAGGCCCAGCTCGACGGCGACGTCCTCGGCGGCGAGCAGCGAGGCGGTCGCGCCGTCGTTCAGGCCCGCCGCGTTACCCGCGGTGACCCGGCCGTGGGCGCGGAACGGCGTCTTGAGGCCGGCCAGCTGCTCCAGGGTGGTGCCCGGGCGCATCGGCTCGTCCGCGGTCGCCAGACCCCAGCCGGTCTCGCCGGCCTCGGGGTTGCTGTTGCGCACGGAGACCGGCACCAGGTCCTGCTGGATCTTGCCGTTGGCGTACGCCTTGGCGGCCTTCTCCTGGCTGCGCACGGCGTACTCGTCGACGCGCTGCTTGGTGATGGCCGGGTAGCGGTCGTGCAGGTTCTCCGCGGTCATGCCCATGAACAGGGCGGACTCGTCGACCAGCTTCTCCGAGACGAAGCGCGGGTTCGGGTCCACGCCCTCACCCATCGGGTGGCGGCCCATGTGCTCGACACCGCCGGCCACGGCGACGTCGTACGCGCCGAAGGCGATGCCGCCGGCGACCGCGGTCACCGCGGTCATCGCGCCGGCACACATACGGTCGATCGAGTACCCGGGGACCGTGGTCGGCAGGCCGGCCAGGATGCCGGCGGTGCGGCCGAGGGTCAGACCCTGGTCACCGATCTGCGTGGTGGCGGCGAGAGCAACCTCGTCGATCCGCTCGGCGGGCAGTTCCGGGTTGCGCCGCAGCAGCTCCCGGATGCACTTGATCACGAGATCGTCGGCACGGGTCTCGTGGTAAATGCCCTTCGGGCCCGCCTTGCCGAACGGGGTGCGGACGCCGTCGACAAAGACGACGTCCCTAGCGGTACGAGGCACGTTGGCTCTCCTCCAGATGCGGATTCGCTGCCACTGGGCGCGAGGCTGCGGCTACGACACCCATGCTACTAGCCAGTAACCAACGGGGACAGCCCCCTCGCCCGGAGCGGCGAACGTCACATACGACGAGGCCGCTCCCGGCCGGGTTCCGCGGGGGCGCCGACCCCGGACAGGCCCTACGGCGCCGGGGCCTCCGGAGCCGCCGGCGGCTGGGCCGCGAGGGCCGCGGTGAGGATCGGCGTGGTCAGCCCGACCTGCCAGGCGCGCGCTCCGTGGCCGGTCAGCACCGCCGAGACCTCCTCGGTGGTGGCCTCGGCCGGCGGGTCCCAGCACAGCCGGCGCACGGTGTCCGGGGTGATCAGGTTCTCCTGCGGCAGGTTGAGCTCCTCGGCGAGCTTGCTCACCGCGGCCCGCGCGGCGGACAGCCGGGCCGCCGCCACCGGGTCCTTGTCGGCCCAGGCGCGCGGCGGCGGGGGACCGACGTAGGCCGGCCCCGGCTGCGGCAGCTCCCGCTCCGGCAGGGCGCGGGCCCGGTCGATCGCGGCCTGCCACTGGTCGAGCTGGCGGCGGCCCATCCGGTGCCCGAAGCCGGGCAGCGTCGCGAGCACCGTCACGTTCGGCGGGCCCTCCAGGGCGGCCGTAACGATCGCGGCGTCGGTGAGGATCCGGCCCGGCGAGATGTCCCGCTCCTGGGCGGCCTGGTCGCGGGCGTTCCACAGCTCGCGCACCACGCCGATCTGCCGGCGGCGGCGGACCTTGTGCATGCCCGACGTACGCCGCCACGGGTCGACCCGGGGTGAGGGCGGCGGAGCGGCGGCGATGGCCGAGAACTCCTGCAGCGCCCAGTCCAGCTTGCCCTGTTCGCGCAGCTCCTCCTCGAGCGCGTCCCGCAGGTCGACCAGCAGCTCCACGTCGAGCGCCGCGTACCGCAGCCAGGGCTCGGGGAGCGGGCGGGTGGACCAGTCGACGGCCGAGTGGCCCTTCTCCAGGGCGAAGCCCAGGACGTTCTCGACCATGGCGCCGAGTCCGACCCGGGGGAAGCCCGCGAGCCGGCCGGCCAGCTCGGTGTCGAACAGGCTCTTGGGCCGCATACCGATCTCGTCGAGACACGGAAGGTCCTGGGTGGCGGCGTGCAGCACCCATTCGGTGTCGGTGAGGGCAGCGCCCAGGGTGGACAGGTCGGGGCAGCCGACCGGGTCGATCAGCGCGGTCCCGGCTCCCGTACGGCGCAGCTGGACCAGATAGGCCCGCTGTCCGTAGCGGTATCCGGACGCGCGCTCGGCATCCACGGCGACCGGACCGGAGCCCGCGGCGAATGCCGCGACGATGTCTGCGAGGGCCTCCGGGCTGGCGGTCACCGGCGGGATTCCCTCGCGCGGGTCCAGCAGCGGGACCGGCGCCGGGGCAGCCTCTGTTGCGGTCTCTCGGGCGTCGGTCACCCCCTAAGGGTATCCGTGTATCGCGAACGCCCGTCGACGGAACGTTCCGTCGACGGGCGCAGCGGCCATGCGGGGGTGTGTGAGGGCTAGTGGATGATGCCCGTACGCAGGGCGACAGCGACCATTCCGGCCCGGTCGCCGGTGCCGAGCTTGCGGGCGATACGGGCCAGGTGGCTCTTCACGGTGAGCGCGGACAGGCCCATCGAGACACCGATCGCCTTGTTCGACTGGCCTTCGGCGACCAGCCGCAGCACCTCGACCTCACGGCCGGAGAGCTCGCGGTAGCCGCCGGGGTGGCCGGGCGTGCCGGGCGGGCGGCGCTGCATACGGGCGCCCGCCGAACCGACCGGCGCGGCGCCGGGACGGCCCGGCATGCCGCCGAGGTTGTTGCGGGTACCGGTGACGACGTATCCCTTGACGCCGCCCGCGAGTGCGTTGCGGACGGCGCCGATGTCATCGGCGGCGGAGAGCGCGAGGCCGTTCGGCCAGCCGGCCGCGCGGGTCTCGGCGAGAAGGGTCAGGCCGGAACCGTCGGGGAGGTGGACATCGGCTACGCAGATGTCGCGGGGGCTGCTGACCCGGGGCCGGGCCTCGGCGATCGACGAGGCTTCGATCACATCGCGCACACCGAGCGCCCACAGGTGCCGGGTGACGGTGGATCGGACGCGGGGGTCGGCGACGACGACCATGGCCGTCGGCTTGTTCGGACGGTAGGCGACCAGGCTCGTGGGCTGCTCGAGAAGAACTGACACCGGGCCTCCTGTGGCAAAGGGGGGACTGAGAGGGTCACAGTCTCCTTCGGCAGCAATTGCCCCGGCCTTTAGGGAATGATCACGATTTGTTGAGTAACAATTCCGGCAAATCGGACGCTCACTCGAACAAGATCATGTCGAGCGGCGGCCGGACACGCGGCGGAACCGCGCCAAAATACCGGGAAAACCGGCCAAGTACGCGGTTACCGGACGGGCCGTCAGCCGCGGCGCTTGGGCATCGGCACGACGCCGCCGGGCAGGTCCTGCGACTCATGGCCCTCGGTGGGCGGCAGCCCCGCGCAGGCGCAGAGCAGATCGCACCAGGCCGCCAGGTGGTCCGCGACGGCCGGGATCCCGTCCGGGCCCTCGGTGGGGGTCCAGGACGCCCGGATCTCGATCGCCGTCGCGTCGGGTCGCTCCGCGATCCCGCCGAAGTAGTGCGAGGAACTGCGCGAGACCGTTCCGCTCGGCTCGGTGTACTCCGCGCCGCGCGCCTCCAGGGCGCCGGTCAGCCAGGACCAGCTCACCTCGGGCAGCAGCGGGTCCACCGCCATCTCCGGCTCCAGATCGGCGCGCACCAGCGTGACCAGCCGGAACGTGCCGTTCCAGGCCTCATGGCCGTCCGGTTCGTGGAGCAGGATGAGCCGGCCGTCGGCCAGCTCCTCGCCGTCCACCACGACCGCCGCTTCCAGCGCGTACGCGTACGACGCGAGACGCTTGGGCGGGGCTGTCGTGTCGATCTCCACTTCGGGCCGTACCCGCGCGGAACTCAACGCGTCTACCGCGCGCTGAAAGGGGAGTGGTGCGCCGTCCCCGTCCGCAAGGTGCCCGTGAACCGCTGCCATGCCCGGAAGACTAGGCCGCCCGCGGCCTCCACGGGTGGAGCAACACCCGGGCGCGTGGGTCGCATCCCGGCGCGTGCGAAGATTCACGGCGTGAGTGCGCACCAGCAGACCGCTGCTTCCCCGTTCATCCGCGCCTGTCGGCGTCAGTCCGTGCCGCACACCCCGGTGTGGTTCATGCGGCAGGCCGGCCGATCGCTGCCCGAGTACCTCAAGCTCCGTGAGGGCACCGCCATGCTGGAGTCCTGCATGCGGCCCGACATGGTCACCGAGATCACGCTCCAGCCGGTGCGCCGCCACAAAGTCGACGCGGCCATCTACTTCAGCGACATCGTCGTCCCCCTCAAGGCCATCGGCCTCGACCTCGACATCAAGCCCGGCGTCGGCCCGGTCGTCGAGGAGCCGATCCGTACCCGCGCCGACCTCGGCCGGCTGCGGGCGCTGGAGCCCGACGACGTGAAGTACGTGACCGAGGCCATCGGGATGCTCACCGGAGAGCTGGGCGAGACCCCGCTCATCGGCTTCGCGGGCGCGCCCTTCACCCTCGCCAGCTACCTCGTCGAGGGCGGCCCGTCCCGCAACCACGAGCGCACCAAGGCGCTCATGTACGGCGACCCCGAGCTGTGGGCCGACCTGCTGGACCGGCTCGCCGACATCACCGCCGCCTTCCTCAAGGTGCAGATCGAGGCCGGCGCCAGCGCCGTCCAGCTCTTCGACTCCTGGGTCGGGGCGCTCTCCCCGGAGGACTACCGGCGCTATGTCATGCCGTCCTCGGTGAAGGTCTTCGAGGCCGTCGCGGGCTACGGCGTACCGCGGATCCACTTCGGCGTCGGCACCGGTGAGCTGCTCGGGCTGATGGGCGAGGCCGGCGCGGACGTCGTCGGCGTCGACTGGCGCGTCCCGCTCAACGAGGCGGCCCGCCGGGTCGGCCCCCACAAGGCGCTCCAGGGGAACCTCGACCCGGCGGTGCTCTTCGCCCCGACGTCCGCCGTCGAGACGAAGACCCGCGAGGTGCTCTACTCGGCGACCGATCTGCCCGGCCACATCTTCAACCTCGGCCATGGAGTCCTGCCCAGCACCGACCCCGACGCGCTCACCCGCCTCGTGGACTTCGTGCACCGCACCACCGAGGTCTGACGGGGCTCTACTCCTCGGCGGCGCTCTCCTTCTCCCGCACCACGCGCGGCGAGGGGGAGAGCCTGCGGCGGACGACCACGAAGACGAACCAGCCGGCGAGGCCCAGGGCGGCGAACGGCAGCGCCACCGAGAGCACGATCAGGATCCCGCGCAGCGCCACGTAGAAGGCGTGCCAGCCGGTGCCCAGCGCGTTCCCGACCGACTCCCAGAAACCGTCGTCCTTCTTCGGCGGCGCGGAGGCGGGGTGTTCCGGCTCGGACAGCACCAGCGAGACGGTCGCCAGGTTCGTGCGCTCCTTCAGCGACGCCTGCTGGGCCTGCAGCGCCTCCAAGTTGGCTTCCCTGGTGCTGAGTTCACCCTCAAGAGTGACCACGTCGCTGAGTTGTGTGGTCCGGTTCATCAGCTCCCGCACCCGCGCGAGGCTCGCCTGCTGCGAGCGGATGCGGCTCTCCACATCCACCACCTGGCCGGTGACGTCCTCGGTGCTGACCTTGCGTTCGATCAGCCTGCCGAGGCCGGCGAGATCGTTCAGCACCTTGTCGTAGGACTCCGGCGGCACCCGCAGGGTGATGGTGGAGTGCTCCAGGCCCTGACCGTCGCGGCTGGTGTTCTCGTCCCCGATGTAGCCGCCCGCCCCGGTGACCAGGGTCCGTGCCGACACGAGGGCGGCGGCGACGCCGTCCTTCGCCTCGACGCTGAGCGTCGCGGTGCGCACCACGTAGTTCTGGGACGGCGCGGGGGTCTTGGTGGTGGCGCCCTTCGCGGTGCCGGGCGCCGCCGACGGCGCGTCCGCCGCGCCCCTCGCGTCCGCCTGCTGCGGCGCCGCGGCGGCCTTGTCCGCTTTGCTGTCGTTCGACGAGCCCGAGGCACCGCACCCCGAGACGGTGAGCACGGCTGTCAGTGCGGCGGCGGCGAGGGCCGCGAAGGGTCTGCGGCGGATGGTGGTCGGCTGGCGCATCGAACTCCCCCAGAGATCGTTCACCGGCAGGAAACCGGTGATGGAACCGGTGTTGGCGATACGACGTGGAGAGGCCGGCCGGGGTTGCGGATCCCCGGTCCCGAAGCGGTCACGTTTAGAGCTCGTTCCGGAATCTGGGACAGTGGAGGGCATGACCGACACACACCGCGGAACAGGGCATGTGATCGTCGTCGGCGGCGGCGTCTCCGGACTCGCCGCCGCCCACTTCCTGGCCGGAGGCGGCGCGCGGGTGACGGTGCTGGAGGGATCGGCCCGGCTCGGCGGAAAGCTGTACGCGGACGAGATCGCCGGCGTGCCCGTGGACCTGGGCGCCGAGTCGATGCTCGCGCGCCGGCCGGAAGCGGTCGCGCTGGCCCGCGAGGTGGGGCTCGGCGACCGGCTGGAGCCGCCCGCGGTGTCGGGCGCCGCCCTGTGGACCCGGGGCCGGCTGCGGGCCCTGCCACAGGGGCACGTCATGGGAGTCCCCGGCGATCTGGGCCCCCTCGCGGCCTCCGGCCTGCTGTCGCCCGCGGGCCTCGCCCGGCTGCCGCTGGACCACGTACTGCCCCGGACGAAGATCGGCGAGGACGTCGCCGTGGGCGGGTTCGTCGCCGCGCGGCTCGGTCACGAGGTCGTCGACCGGCTGGTGGAGCCGCTGCTCGGCGGTGTCTACGCGGGCAACGCCTACGAGATCTCGCTGCGCGCGGCCATGCCCCAGCTCTTCGAGGCGGCCCGGTCGGGACGCTCCCTCATCGAGGCCGTGCGCGGTGTCCAGCGGCGCGCCGCCAGGACCGCCCCGGACGGACCGGTG
The DNA here is from genome assembly GCF_023701745.1 of Streptomyces sp. RKAG293. Taxonomy (NCBI): domain Bacteria; kingdom Bacillati; phylum Actinomycetota; class Actinomycetes; order Kitasatosporales; family Streptomycetaceae; genus Streptomyces; species Streptomyces sp. RKAG293. The sequence continues at coordinate 6,780,918 of NZ_JAJOZB010000001.1, forward strand.
TTCATGGGCATCCGCGGAGGCGTCGGGCAGCTGCCGGTCGCCGTCGCCGAGGCGTGCCGGGCCGCCGGTGTCACCATCGAGACCGGCGCGCCGGCCAGGGAACTGCGCCGCACCGCGAGCGGCTGGCAGGTCACCGTCGGCGACCGGGTGCTCGACGCCGACGCCGTCCTGATCGCCGCGCCCGCCCCGGCCGCCGCCCGGCTGCTGGCGGCCGAGTCGCCCGTCGCCGCCGCGGAGCTGTCGGCGGTGGAGTACGCCAGCATGGCGCTGGTCACCATGGCGTTCCGGCGGCGCGACGTGCTGCGGATGCCGAAGGGCACCGGCTTCCTGGTGCCGCCGGTCGACGGAAAGACGATCAAGGCGTCCACCTTCTCCTCCCACAAGTGGGGATGGATCGACGAGGCGGGACCCGACACCTTCGTGCTGCGCACCTCCGTCGGCCGGCACGGCGACGAGGCGGACCTGGCCTGGGACGACACCGACCTCGTCCGCCTGTCGCGGCGCGACCTGGGCGAGGCCATCGGGCTGTCCGCGGCGCCCGTCGCGGCCCGTGTCACCCGCTGGGACGGCGGACTGCCGCAGTACCCGGTCGGCCATGTCGAGCGCGTCGCCAGGATCCGCGAACAGGTCGGGAAGCTGCCGGGGCTCGCGGTCTGCGGCGCGGTGTACGACGGGGTCGGGATTCCGGCCTGCATCGCCAGCGCCCGCAAGGCGGCCGACGAGGTGCTGACCTCCCTGGCCACGACCCTGGCGACAGGCGGCGCACGGGACACGGGAGAATGACGGCATGACTGACTCGACTGCTGCCCCCGACGCCCCGGACAGGACTCCGAACGCCGGCAAGAAGGCGAAGGACCTCAACGAGGTCATCCGCTACACCCTCTGGTCCGTCTTCCGGCTGCGCGACGTGCTGCCCGAGGACCGCTCCGGATACGCCGACGAGGTGGAGGAGCTGTTCGCGCAGCTCGCCGCGAAGGACGTCACGGTGCGCGGCACCTACGACGTGTCGGGGCTCCGGGCGGACGCCGACCTCATGATCTGGTGGCACGCGGAGACCGCGGAGGCGCTGCAGGAGGCCTACAACCTCTTCCGCCGCACCCAGCTCGGCCGCGCGATGGTCCCGGTGTGGTCGAACATGGCGCTGCACCGCCCCGCGGAGTTCAACAAGTCGCACGTCCCGGCGTTCATCGCCGACGAGACGGTGCGCAGGTACGTCAGCGTCTACCCGTTCGTGCGCTCCTACGACTGGTACCTGCTGCCCGACGAGGACCGCCGCCGGATGCTCGCCGACCACGGCAAGATGGCGCGCGGCTTCCCGGACGTGCGGGCCAACACCGTCCCGGCCTTCACGCTCGGCGACTACGAGTGGATCCTCGCCTTCGAGGCGGACGAACTGCACCGCATCGTCGACCTGATGCGGCACCTCCGCGCGTCCGAGGCACGGATGCACGTACGCGAGGAGGTGCCGTTCTACACCGGGCGGCGCAAGGAGATCGGCGAGCTGGTGGCCGGCCTGGCGTAACGCCGGCCCTACGGCTTGGGCTCGGGATGCGGACCGCACGTGGGCGTGCGGTCCGTTCCCGTCTCACCGCGCAGCAGATACGCGTCGACGCGGTTGTTGACGCAGGTGTTGGGGCCGTACGCGACGCCGTGCGAGCCGGAGCGCCGCTCGGTGAGGAGTACGGAACCGGGCAGCCGGCGCTGGAGTTCCACGGCGCCCGCGTGCGGGGTCGCGGCGTCGCGCTCGGCGGAGACGAGCAGCACCGGCGGCAGCTGACGGCCGAACGTGCGCACCTCCAGGGGCTGCCGGTGCGGTCCCTTCCAGAAGGCGCACGGCAGGTTCATCCAGGCGTTGTCCCAGGTCTCGAAGGGGGCGGTGCGGGCCAGTGCGGTGTTGTCGCGGTCCCAGGTGAACCAGTCGCGCGGCCAGGGCGAGTCGGCGCACTCGACGGCCGTGTAGACCGCGTTGCCGTTCTCGTTCTCGACGGCCCTGGCCGGGTTGGGGGAGGCCTCGGCGATCAGCGGCTTCGGGTCGCCGTGTACATACGCGGACAGGGCGGCGGCCAGCTCCGGCCAGGTCTCGTCGTAGTACCCGGCGCCGAGGTAGGCGGCCTGCAGCTGGCCGGGGCCGACCACGCCGCCCGCCGGCCGCTCGGCCAGCTCGGACCGCACCGCGTCGTAGGCCTTCTGCACCTGCGCCCGGTCGGTGCCCAGGTGGTACGCGGAGTCGTACTTCGCCACCCAATCGCGCCAGTCGGCCCAGCGGATCTCGAAGGCGGCGTCCTGCTCCAGGTTGGCCTGGTACCAGATCTGGCGCGGGTCGGGATTGACGACGCTGTCGAAGACCATGCGGCGCACATGCCGGGGGAAGAGCGTCGCGTACACCGCGCCGAGGTAGGTGCCGTAGGAGGCGCCGTAGAAGTTGAGCTTGCGCTCGCCGAGCGCGGCGCGGATGACGTCGAGGTCGCGGGCGCTGTTGAGCGAGGTGAGGTACGGCAGCAGATGCCCGGAGCGCCGCTCGCAGCCTTCCGCGTACGCCTTCGCGTCCGCGATCCGGGCCTGCTTGTCGCGCTCGCTGGTCGGCTGCGCGTCGCGGGTGGGGGCCTTGGCGTAGTCCGCGGGGGCCTCGCAGGAGATGGGCGCCGACCGGCCGACGCCGCGCGGGTCGAAGCCCACGAAGTCGTAGGCGCGGGCGGCCTTGGCGTACTCCTTGATCTTCAGGACGCTGAACAGCGGGAAGTACAGCCCCGAGCCGCCGGGTCCGCCGGGGTTGTAGACCAGGGCGCCCTGCCGCTCGCCGGCCGGTCCGGTGGCGGCGACGCGGCTGATGACCAGCTTCAGCCGCTCGCCGTCGGGCCGGGCGTAGTCCAGCGGTACGGACACGGTGCCGCACCGGACGGAGGCGGGCAGCCGGGTCGCGGTGGCGCACCTGCCGTACGTCACCCCGGCCAGAGCGGCGCGCCCGGCGGCGACGGCCACGCCGCGCGCCTCGGCCACCCGGTCGCCGTGCGGCGGTCCCTGGGCCGCCGATCCGGGGGGAGCGATGGCCAGGGTGCTCAGCGCCAGGGTTCCTGCGACGCCGTACAGGGCAATTGATCGCACCAATGATCCTCTCGTGTCAGGTCATGACAAAAGGGATCCTTGGGGCGGTGGTGGATGAAGTAAAGGACAACCGGCGGGTGTCGTCCCCCGACCACCCCGGCCGCGCGGGATGGGCACGACCGGCCGGGGTCGTCAGCCGAGCGCGGCCCGCTGCGCCGGGTCCAGCAGCGCGGCCGGGCCGCGCACCGCCAGCGCGCTGAGCGGACCGGGGCCGTCCGGAACGGCGCGCAGCGCGTCCTGCCCGGCGGGGGAGGCCCAGCGGGTGTACGGGTGGACCTCCACGCGGGCGATGATCCAGCAGCCGGTGGTCAGCAGCAGCGGCAGCACGAACCAGATCTGCGCCGGTCCGCCGTCGGGCTGCCCGCCGGCCGACAGGACCAGAGCGGCGCCGGCCATCAGCAGGTTCAGGAGTATGGCGCCGCGCACCTGCCGGATCCCGGCGGAGACGCTCTCCCGGGCCGCCGCCGGCACCGCGAGGCCGTCGCCCGCGAGCCGCTCCCCAAGGGCGCGGAGGGCGCCGGCCGCGGCGTGCGCCACCCGTATCGCGGCGACCGGGGACTGGCCGCCCGGCCCGATCGAGGCGATCAGCGACCGTTCGAGATCGTCGCGTCCCTCGGCGTCGACCACCGTCGCCCACCCGGTGTGCGCGAGCAGCAGCCGCTGCTCGCCCGCCATCGAGACCAGCGTCAGATCGGTGACGCGGCGCGGTCCGCCGGACAGGAACGCCGTCTCGTACAGACCGAGTCCGGCGACCGGGGGCCGGCCGCCGGGCTCGGCGGCGGGCAGCGCGCCCGCCGCGATCGCGGCCCGGCACAGACGGGCGCAGGAGACGACCGCCGCGACGCACGCGACGAGAAGGAACAGCATCCACATAAGGGATTTCTACTCGACGGTAGTGACACTCCGCCGGGAATTTCACGGATCGGCCCGCGGGACCCGTGAGATCCGGGAGATCCGTGGGACCGGAACGGCGGCCGGCCCGTTACGAACTGCTGCTGCCGCAGCTGGAACCCGAGCTGGATCCGCAGCTGGAACCCGAACTCGAACCACAGCTGGAACCGGAACTCGAACCACAGCTCGACCCCGAACCCGAACCGCAACTGGACCCTGAACCGCCGCCGCAGCTGGACGACGATCCTCCACAACTCGCGGCGGAACCACCGCAGCCGGTGCCGCCGCCGGCCCAGCCGCCCGCCGCCTCGCCCCACGAGCCCGGGTCGGACGCGTTGGACGACGGCTGGGAGGACTGCGCCAACTGGTCGCGCAGCACGGTGTCCTGGATCGAGGCGGCACCCGCCAGCGCGAACAGCAGGGTGGCGTCCGAGCCGGTGGTCGCGGTGCGGGAGGCCAGCAGCGGACGGTTGCTGAGGCGCAGCCCGTGCAGCACCCGCTTGCCGGCCGGTGTGAGCCTGCCGCGCGGCGCCGAGCACGTCAGGAGGACGAAGAGCCCGGTGGCGAGCCCCGGCAGCACCCGTACGAACAGCGGCAGCCCTGAACCGACGACGAGGTGCGGCATCACCTCCGCCAGCGACAGGAACAGCAGCAGACACCAGACGGTCTTGTGCAGCGTCGACACCCGGCGCCATCTGCGGTGCACCTCGGGCTGGAAGAACAGGCCGCGGCGGGCGAGCCGGTCGCCGATCGACTGCACCGAGGGTCCGGTCAGCACCGCCGTACGCACCTGGCGCAGCCCGCCGCCCCACTCGGCGCCACAGGCTTCCAGCAGGGCGGTCTCGACCGGATTCCCGGCGACCGGCCGGAGCACGGTCAGCTGTCCGGGAGCGGCCACCGCGATCCGGCCGTCCGCGTGCATCGCCGCGATCACCGTGTCGGCGACCCGGCCGGGACCGCCGGCCAGGAAGGCGGTCTCCAGCGGATCCCGGGGGATGTCGCCGTGGTACGGCCGGGTGAAGCGGCGGGCGCGGATCTTCTCCCCGACGAGATACGCCGAGGTGGCGGCGATCAGCAGGTACACGGTGAGCGTGAGGCCGGTCATGACGGTCATCGAGGTCACCTTCCCGGCAGCGCGGTACGCGCGGCGTCCATGAGCCGGCCGAGCCGTCCGGACCGTCCGCTCCGCGCGGGGCGGACGGTCCGGTCGGCCGCGGACAGCGGCGCGGGACCCGAACGCTCCCGCCACCAGCCGTCCAGCAGGCGGCGGGTGGCGTCGTCGAGCGCTGCCGTGTCCTCGTTCTCGTCCAGGAGATGTTCCGCGAAGCACAGCGCGTCGAGGCGGTAGCCGCCCCGCAGCGGGTGCGTGGCCGCGTACCGCAGGAAGGCGGGGCGGTAGCGGTCGCCGAGGATCTCCGGCAGTTCGGGGGCCACCTTGGCGGTCACATCGGCGCGCTTGGCCGCGAGGGCCCGCGACTGGACGCCGATCCGGCCGCGGTCGAAGCCCTCCGGGACGGGCGTGCCCGCCACCAGCGCGGACAGCAGCGCCGTCTGCGCGAGCGCGAGCCGCTGCCGCGCGGCGGCGGCGCCGTCGGCGTCGGCGTCGGACACGGCGCGGGTGTCAGACACAGTGCGCCTCCTGGGGCCGCGCCGCCGACGGGACGCCGCGGATCGCCGTGAGTTCCGCGGCCAGTTCGGCCGCGGGCGGGAAGTTGTCGTCCCGCTCCAGCAGGACGCCCGGCGGCCGGATCCGCTCGCGCAGCGCCGTGAGCACGTCCAGTACCGGCCGGGTCACCGGATGGGCGTGCGTGTCGTGCCAGACGCCGTCCTTCTCGGTCCCGCCCGCCACATGGACGTAGGCGATGGCCTCCAGCGGCAGTTCGTCGAGCACCGCGACCGGGTCCTCGCCCCGGTTCACATGGTTGGTGTGCAGATTGGCGACGTCGATGAGCAGCCGTACGCCGGTGCGCTCCACCAGCTCGTACAGGAACTCGCCCTCGCTGAACTCCTCGTCGGGCCAGCCGAGCAGCGGCGCGATGTTCTCCAGCGCGAGCGGCACGGGCAGCGCGTCCTGCGCGATGCGGACGTTCGCACAGAGCACGTCGAGCGCGTCACGGGTGCGGGGCACGGGGAGCAGGTGCCCGGCCTCCAGCCGCGGCGAACCGGTCATCGGCCCGCCGGCCCGCACGAACGCGATGTGCTCGCTGACCAGGGGCGCCCCCAGCAGCCCGATCCGCGTGGCGAGCGCCGCCAGCCGGCCGGGATCCGGGCGCTCCGCGCCTCCGAGGCCCAGCGAGACCCCGTGCGGGATCACCACCGTGCCGCGTTCCCGCAGCCGCCGCAGCGGTTCCGGGAGGTGATCGGCGCAGAGGTTCTCCGAGACGACCTCCACCCAGTCGACACCGGGCAGCTCCTCGATCGCGTCCGCGATCTCCGGCCGCCAGCCGATACCCGTACCCAAGTCCTTCATGCCGTCCCCCTCCGCGTTTCCCGCACACGCCGTGCCGGGGTGATGGCCCCGCCGGGACCGGGTGAACCCTGCGGGTGGCCGGTTCAGAGCTTGATTTGAGGTTCGCGTGCCGGTGCGGGCCCGCCGCCCGCCCGGCGTTACGCGCTGGTGGTGCGGCGCAGCGGGAGGTAGTCGGAGACGACGGTGCAGGAGCCGGGCACGATCTCGGTGAAACCGGCGTCGCGCACCACGGGAAGGCCGGAGCCGGTGAGCGCCGGCCAGCGGGCGGGCGCCGGGGTGCGGACCGCGAGCGGGAAACCGGCGTCGCGCCACGCGGTGCGTTCGGCGTCCGTCAGTTCCCACCAGGCGAGTTGCGCGCCGTGGCCCGCCTGGGCCATGGCCTTGCCCGCGGACATCTCGAGCTCCGGGTTCATCCACAGCACCGGCAGCCCGGCCTCGGCCGGCGGCGGGGGTTCCGGATCGTCCAGTTCGGTGCCGGAGACCTGGAGCTTCGCCAGCAGCTTGGGCCAGCCGTCCAGCGGGACCGGCGGATAGACCCGTACCTCGGCCGCCAGCCCGGTCACGGTGATGCCCGGCAGATATCCGGCCCGGCGCCACTCCGAGCCGCGTGCCCGGCGGACGACCTTGCGGATCCGGGCGTCCTGCCAGTCCCGTACCGCCTCGGCCCATTCGCCTTCGCCCTCGGCCCGTTCGTCGGACAGCAGGGTGAGCACGGCGCGCGCCGCGGTCTCCAGGGCGTCGGTGCGCGCCGGCGGGTCGTCCTTCTCGATGCGGACGACGAGCGGGAGGACGAACTGGGGCGCCGCGTCGCGGTCGATGCTGGTCACAGCCACAGTCTGCCACCGAGCGGGGCGCCGGACGCGTTCGGTCCTCCGGGGCTCGCCGCCGCGCCCGCCATCGGGTCCGCCCCGCCGGGAACCGCCGGCGATCTACGATGACCGGGTGGATACGGCCGCGATACGCGTTCCCAGTGAGCTCGACCCGGTGGCACCGGTCGAGCGGATGGCGCTTCCCGCCCCCGGTGACCCACCGCTGCTGTGGCTGGTGAACGCGGCCCGGCACGCCGCCTTCGCGGCCCGGCTGGCGGCCGACGTCCTCGACCCGCGGGAACTGCGCAGCGCCGCGGCCTTCCGCGCCGACGCCGACCGCGACTGCTACCGCGCCGCGCACGTCGGACTGCGGCTGCTGCTCGGCGCCCAGCTCGGCAGCGCGCCAGCGGACGTTCGGCTGGTCAGGGAGGACTGCCCGGGGTGCGGCGAGCCGCACGGCCGGCCGGCCGTGGCGGGCGGCGGGGTGCACTTCTCGCTGTCGCACAGCGGCGGCTTCGCCTTGCTGGCGTTCGCCGCGACCCCGGTGGGGGTGGACGTGGAGACCGTTCCGTCCGCCGACGCGGTGGCGGACATCTCCTCCGTGATGCACCGGGTGGAGATCGCCGAACTCGGCGCCCTGGAGCCGCCGGAGCGGCCCGCGGCCTTCGCGCGGGCGTGGGTGCGGAAGGAGGCGTACCTCAAGGGGCTGGGCATCGGTCTCGGCCGCGATCCCTCGGCGGACTACGTGGGGACCGGTGAGGCGCCCCCGCCGGGCCCGGCGGGCTGGTCGATCGCCGACGTGGCCGTGGGGGAGAACCGCGCCGCCGCGGTCGCCGTCGCCGACCCGGACGCGGTGGCCTCCGTGGCCACGGAGGCCACCGCGCACTGAACCGGCCGGGCCGCGCGCGGCGTCCGGACTTCTCAGCACAGCGATCCTGGACGGCGCGGCCAGGGCCTTCGACGTCGCGGGCTTCCAGGGGACGAGTCTGAGCGACATCCTCAAGGAGGCCGGGGTGACGAAGGGGGCGCTCTACTTCCACTTCGCGTCGAAGGAAGCGCTCCGCGAGGCCCTCGTCGCCGAGCAGTTCGCCGTCTGGAGCCCGTTCCGGAACGGGCCGGACCCCGGCGTCCAGACGGTGATCGACCTGCTCCACGGCATGGCGAAGAGCCTGCGGGAGAACGAGCGGGTCCGCGCCGGCATCCGGCTGGTGGTCGAGCAGAGCACGCAGAAGGGCGCCAACCCCGCGCCGTACCTCACCTGGATCGACCTCTTCCGCAACTGCCTCACGCAGGCGCAGGGCCGGGGTGACGTCAAACCCGAGGTCGATGTGGACTCGGTGGCGAAGTTCATCGTCGGGTGCTGGACCGGACTCCAGCTCACGTCGGACGTGCTCACCGGACGGCAGGACCTGACCCGGCGCACCTCGGACATGTGGAACCTGCTGCTGCCGGCCCTCGTTCCACCGCGCCGGATGAAGCGCTTCCTGCCGGACGGCAGTCCTGAGGTCCTCGCGACGGCCGCAGCGCCCACCGCCGGATCGGCGCCGGCAGGTACGTCCCGCCCTCGACCGTGAGCCGTCGGAGGTGCCCGGCACGGCCGGTTCCCGTGCAGCCCATGGGGCCGAAAGCCTTGGCGGGGAAGGGGCCGGCGGGTCAGGATGGCGATCATGAACAGTGACCTCTTCGCGGCCGAGAACATGGCCAAGCCGGCCACCGAGCCCGGTATGACCCTGGAGAACGCCAAGTCCGTCAAGTACGCGGTGAACGGCGAGTGTTACGCCCGCCAGGGGGCGATGATCGCCTTCCGCGGCAACCTCCAGTTCGAGGTGAAGGGCCAGGGCGTCGGCAAGTTCCTCAAGCGCGCCTTCACCGGGGAGGGACTGCCCCTGATGTCCGTGCGCGGCCTGGGCGAGGCGTGGTTCGCGCACGAGGCGGCCAACTGCTTCATCATCAGCCTCGATCAGGGCGACGCCATCACGATGAACGGCCGCAACGTGCTGTGCTTCGACACCACGCTCGCGTATGAGATCAAGGTGGTGAAGGGCGCAGGGATGATCGGCGGCGGCCTCTTCAACAGCGTCTTCACCGGTTACGGCCGGCTCGGCGTGATCTGCGAGGGCAACCCCATCATCATCCCCGTCAGCCAGCAGTCGCCGGTCTACGTCGACACCGACGCGGTCGTCGGCTGGAGCGCGCACCTGCAGACCTCCCTGCACCGCTCGCAGAGCTTCGGCTCGATGCTGCGCGGCGGCTCCGGGGAAGCGCTGCAGCTCATGCTGCAGGGCGACGGGTTCGTCATCGTCCGGCCGAGCGAAGGCGCCTCCGTCCCGCCGCACTCCCACTGACATGCCACGGCTACCTCGTCCACCTCGGCGCGATCCACGGGCTGCGCCGCACCACGGCCGCCGGGCGCGCGGCGCAGTGGCCGGCGCGGGTCGCGGCGGGCGGCGCCGTCGTCTTCGTCGACCACGACGCGCGGCGGCTCGCGGGCGAGCCGGCCGGCGTCCACCGCTTCGCGGACGGCCGGCTCACCGCCCGCCGCTGACGAGCCGGCCCTCCGGACGCCGGCGGGGTTCGGGGGGCGGGCCGTGCCGGTCCTGCGGGCCGGACTCCGGCCCGGCCACCGCCCGCTGGGCCGCCCGTGCCAGCGAACGGCGGTCGTGGTGGGCACCGGGCGGGATCGGGGGCAGCACGCTGACCTCGGCGACGAGGCCGCGGGCGGCGGTCACCCGCAGCAGCGAGGCCACCAGCGTGTCCTCACCGACGAACGCGGCCGCGGTGGCCGGACCCGCGCCGAGCCGGTACCGGATCAGTACCGGTTGCACCGCGACCCCCGCGTCCAGCGCCGCCTGGAACACGGCGGGCCGGAAGCGGCCCTGCCGCCGTCCGCACCAGGTGCTGCCCTCCGGGAACACCACGACCGGGGTGCCCGCGCGCAGCACCGAGGCGATCCGGGCGACGGTGCCGGGCAGCGCCCGCAGCCGGTCGCGTTCGATGAACAGGGTGCCGCCGCGGGACACCAGGGCGCCCAGGAAGGGCCAGGACGCGATCTCGCTCTTGGCGAGCATCCGGGCCGGGCGGACGGCGGCGACCAGCGGGATGTCCAGCCAGGAGATGTGGTTGGCCACCACCAGCACACCGCCCGCCGGGACGCCCACCGCCGCACCGGACACCCGGATCCGGACCCGCACTCCGAAGGCGGCGGGCACCGTCCGGGCCCAGGCCCGGGTGAGCCGGCCCCGCAGCGCCGGACGGCAGCAGCGCACCAGCGGCGCCAGGGCGAGCCCGACGGCCACCACCGCGACCCCCGCCGCGCAGCGCGCCGCCTGACGAGACCGTCCGACGGTCGCGAAGGTCCCGGCCAGACAGTGTCCGGGGGTGCAGGGCGCACTCGGCAGCCAGTGCGGCACTCGGGTCGGCGGCACCGCGGAGGGAACCGCCACCGTGTCGGGTGACGGGCGCGTCAGGAGTCTCATCGGGTGGGGGCGAGCGAGAGGAAGTGCCGCAGATAGCGCGGGTCGGTCCGGCGCAGCGACAGCAGGATGTACAGGTCGGCGACGCCGAAGTCCGGGTCGTGCGCGGGCTCGCCGCAGACCCAGGCGCCCAGCCGCAGATAGCCGCGCAGCAGCGGCGGGAGGGCGTTGCGGCCGCCGGGGCGCGGCCGTTCGACGCCCGTCGGGTCCCAGGCGCGCAGCGGCCGCACCCGGTACTCCTCGGGCGACAGGTGGCGGGCCCGCACGGTGTCCCACACCCCGGCGGCGGACGTCCCGCCGTCGGCGAGCGGCACCGAGCAGCAGCCGGCCAGCCAGTTGTGGCCGGTGCGCACCAGATAGCGGGCGATACCCGCCCACATCAGGCTGATCACCGCTCCGTCCCGGTGGTCGGGGTGCACGCAGGACCGGCCGACCTCGACCAGGTCGCCGCGGATGGCCGCGTGCCGGGAGAGGTCGAACTCGCTCTCCCCGTACAGCCGCCCGGCCGCGGCGGCGCGCTCCGGCGGCAGCAGCCGGTAGGTGCCGACGACCGTGCCGGTGGTCTCCTCGCGGACGACCAGGTGGTCGCAGTGGGCGTCGAAGGAGTCGATGTCCCAGCCGGGTTCCGGGGAGTCGAGCAGTGCTCCCATCTCACCGGCGAAGACCTGGTGACGCAGCCGCTGCGCGGCCCGTACGTCCGCCGCGTCCCGGGCCAGCGACACGGAGTAGCGCGGGCTTCCGGCGGCGGCCGGGGAGGCGGGGGGAGGGGTGGTGGAAGGGGCGGAGGAGTCGGGGACGGCGGTGGCGAAGGATTCCAGGGTCGTCATGGGTACTTCATCGCCGCGCCGGCTGGACTTGACGTGACCATTGCGAGGCGCCGCGATGTGAGGTGCCTGAATGCCTGCCTGCCCCGGGCCGAACCACGGCATCGGCCGGGCCGCGCACCCCCTGGATGCACGGCCCGTGCCCGCGGGATCACTCCCGGTGGGTCACTCCCGCGGGGCCGGGGTCACTCCTGCGGGGCCAGCCGCAGCGAGATCGAGTTGATGCAGTAGCGCTGATCGGTGGGCGTGCCGTAGCCCTCGCCCTCGAAGACATGGCCGAGGTGGGATCCGCACGTCGCGCAGCGGACCTCGGTGCGCACCGCGCCCATGCTGCGGTCCTCGATCAGCTCGACGGCGGCCGAGTCGGCCGGGTCGTAGAAGGACGGCCAGCCGCAGTGCGACTCGAACTTCGTGTCCGAGCGGAACAGCTCCGCACTACAGGCACGGCAGGAGTAGACACCGGTGGTCTTGGTGTCGGTGTACTCGCCGACGAAGGGCCGTTCGGTGCCGGCCTCGCGCAGGACCGCGTACTCCTGGGGGGACAGCTCCTCGCGCCACTGCTCGTCGGACTTCTCGACTTCGTACGGCATGCCGTTGCTCCTCAGTTCTGGCTCTCCAGGCGGGACAGGATGAGCGGACCGAGGTCGGTCACGTCGCCCGCGCCCATAGTGAGAACAAGGTCGCCGGGCTTGGCCATTCCGGCGATCACGTCCGGGATCGCGTCCTTGTCGTGCTCGGTCGTCACATCGGCGCCCGCGGCGGTGGCCGCGTCGGTGATCAGGGCGCTGGTGATGCCGGGGATCGGGTCCTCACGGGCCGGGTAGATGTCCAGCACCACGGAGGCGTCGGCCAGCGTCAGCGCCTGGCCCATCTCCACGCCCAGCTCACGGGTGCGGCTGAACAGGTGCGGCTGGAAGACCACCAGCACGCGCGATCCTCCCCCAACCTCCGGCCGGGAGGGGCCCCCAACGGCGCCCTTGATGGCCTCCAGGTCGGCGGTCATCTCGGTGGGGTGGTGGGCGTAGGAGTCGATCACCTGGACGCCGGCCGCCTCACCCTTGAGCTGCAGGCGGCGCCGGACGCCGGTGTACTTGGCGAGCGCCGAGGCGAGATTGCGCGCGGGCGTGCCGAGCGCGATACCGGCGGCGAGCGCCGCCACCGCGTTGTGCGCGTAGTGCCGGCCGGGCACGGAGACGGTGAAGGTGAGCATCCGCCCGTCGAGCAGGACGGTGACCTCGCTCGTCAGACCCCGCTGGTTGATCTTGGTGATCCGCAGGTCGGCGCCCTCGGACTCCCCGACGGTGACGATGTTCAGCCCGCCGGTGTCGCGGACCCGCGAGGTCAGCTCGACGGCGCCCGGCTGGTCGGCGGAGATGACGAGCGTGCCGCCGGGCCGGATCCGGCCGACGAAGGTCTCGAAGGAGTCGTAGATCTCGTCCATCGACGCGTAGTTGGCATGGTGGTCCAGCTCCACGTTGAGGATGATCGCGACCTCGGGCGCGTACTTGTGGAAGCTGCGGTCGCTTTCGTCCGCCTCCGCCACGAAGATCTCGCCGCCGCCGTGCTGGGCGTTGGAGCCGGGCGCGTCCAGGTCGCCGCCGATGGCGTACGAGGGGTCGAGGCCGAGCGCGGTGAGGCTGACCGCGAGCATCGAGGTGGTGGTGGTCTTGCCGTGGGTGCCGGCCACCGCGATCGGGCGGGTGCCGTCCATCAGCGCGGCGAGCGCGTCGGACCGGTGCACGACCGGGATGCCGCGCTCGGCGGCGGCCGCCAGCTCCGGGTTCTCCGCGCGGATGGCGCTGGAGACGACCACGCAGGTGGCGTCGGCGGCCAGATGCCGGGCGTCATGGCCGATGCGCACCGCGACCCCGAGGGCACGCAGCGCCTCGGCCGTCTCGGAGTCCTTCGCGTCGCTGCCCGCGACCGTGGCGCCGCGCTGCGCGAGGATCTTGGCGATCCCCGACATTCCGGCTCCGCCGATGCCGATGAAGTGCGGTCGGTCCATCGTGGAGGGAATGGTGGGGCTCATACGTGGATCTCCCGGGACGTCTCGAACGGCTTGCCTGCGGTCCCGATTCTCGCACTTTCCTCTACTCGCTCGGCGCAGCGTTGTCAGTAGCATCGATGCCACATTTCAGGAGGCCCGGATCAGCCCGCTGCTCAGCCCCGCCGCGATGGCGCCGGTGCGGCTGTCGACGTCGAGTTTGTCGTAGATGTGCACCAGATGCGTCTTGACGGTGGCCTCGCTGATGAAGAGCCGGCGGGAGATCTGCTTGTTGGCCAGCCCCTCGGCGAGCAGCTGCAGGATCTCCGCCTCCCGCGGCGACAGCGTGGGCCGCCCCGACCTGACCCTGCCCAGCAGCCGGGCGGCGACCGGCGGGGCCAGCACGGTCTCGCCCCGCGCGGCGCAGCGGACGGCGGCGGCGACCTCCTCCGGCGGCGCGTCCTTGAGCAGATAGCCGGTGGCGCCGGCCTCGACGGCCGCCAGGATGTCGGCGTCGGTGCTGTACGTGGTCAGGATGAGGACGGCCGGCGGGTCCGGCAGCGCGGTGATCCGCCGGGTGGCCTCCACCCCGTGCATGCCGGCGCCCATCTGCAGATCCATGAGGACCACGTCAGGACGCGGTACGGTCCCGCCGGCCAGCAGCCGCAGCGCCTCGGCGCCGTCGGCGGCCTCGCCGACCGCCGCCAGCTCCGGCAGGTCGTCGACCATGGCGCGCAGCCCGCGCCGTACGACGGGGTGGTCGTCGACGATCAGGATCCGGATCACCTCGGCACCGCGACCAGCGCCGGCCGTGCGTCCGGTTCCGGAACGACCGCGTCGGCCGCGGGCACCGGAAGGGCCGCCGCGACCGCGGTGCCCTCGCCCGGCGCGGACTCGACGGTCAGCGTGCCGCCGAGCCCGGCGATGCGCTCGCGCATGCCGTGCAGGCCGAAGGAGACGCGCTCACCGGCCGCGGGCCGGCCGCCGGGGTCCTGCGGGGTGAAGCCGACCCCGTCGTCGTACACGTCCAGCGTCACCTGGCCGTCGAGGAAGACCAGCGTCACGGCGGCGTTGCGGGCCCGCGCGTGCCGGGCGACGTTGGCCAGCGCCTCCTGGGTGAGCCGCAGCAGGGCGACCTCCGCCTCGATGGGCAGCGGGTACGGATCGCCGTCCAGCCGGAAGACGATCTCCGGAGCGGGCTGCGCGGACGCCTGCGGGCCGGAGCCGAAACCGGCCGTGATGCGGCGCAGCGCCTCCGGCAGCGCGGCGTCCTGGAGGGCGGGCGGCGTGAGGTCCTGCACGAAGCGGCGGGCCTCGGCGAGGTTCTCCGACGCCGTGCGTCCTGCCTCCTGGATCCGTTCGCTCGCCGTGCCGGCGCCCGCGCCGCCGGGCAGCAGCGCGCTGTCCGCGGCACGGGCCAGCAGCACGATGCTGGACAGCCCCTGCGCCAGCGTGTCGTGGATCTCCCGGGCGAGCCGCTGCCGCTCGGCGAGCCGGCCGGCCTCGCGCTGGGAGGCCGCCAGTTCGTCCCGCGTCCTCGTCAGGTCGTCGATCAGCCGCTGGCGCTGCCTGCTCTCGCGGTACAGCGCCGCGTACCCGAACGCGGTGAGCACGGCGACGGCCGCGCCCGCGGACGGTCCGATGACCTTCGCGGCGGTGAGGCCGTCCGGCCCGTGCGACTGCGCGACGACGATCAGCGCGGTCGCGGCGCCGACGGCCGGCAGCGACCAGCGCGGCGGCAGCACGTGCAGATACAGGAAGAACAGCGGGAAGACGACGTAGCTGAAGTCCCGGTCGGCGAGCAGCAGTCCGATCCACAGGGCGGTGACGGCGGCGAGCCAGCCCAGCACCCAGGACCGCGAGGGGTCCCGGCGCTCGCGCAGCACGCCCGCGCCGTAGACCAGTCCGAGCAGCAGGCCCGGCACCAGCAGCGCGGCCGGCCCGCCGCCGAACGCGACGGGGCCGAGCGCCACGGCGAGCAGCACGAAGAAGGTGCCGTGCAGGGCGGCGCGCATCAGGCGCAGTGCGGGGGTGTCCTCGGGCGTACGGGAGCCGGTGGGCCGGCCCGGGGACAGGGATATGCCGGAGTTGCTCACATCTACCGAGGGTACGGGGAGCCGGACGGCCCCGGCGGCGGCGCGGCATCAACCTTTCGATGGATTCCGGTACCGCTCCTCTCCCTGATGGCAGCGGCGGCCCGGCCGGACAGCCTTGAGGAAGAGCCGGGAGAAGACGCAGCCGGACGACCCAGCGGAACCGAGCAGTCCGACCCAGGAGGGTCCAGAAGGTGTTCGTCGCACTCCGTGACATCAGATTCGCCAAGGGGCGGTTCGCCCTCATGGGCGTGGTCGTCACGCTCATCACCACGCTCGTCGTGTTCCTCTACGGCCTGACGGGCGGGCTCGGCCGCGACGCCTCGTCCGCCGTCGACGAGCTGCCCGTGACCGACATCGTGTTCGGCGCCCCGGCCGGAGCCGCCGCCGAGGTGTCGTTCAGCAGCAGCACGATCAGCGCCGCCCAGGCCGCGGCCTGGGCCGGCACCCCCGGCGTCGGCTCCGCCGAACCGCTCGGCGTCGCGATGACCCGGGCCGCCGGCGCCACCGCGGCGGGCTCGGTGAGCCTGTTCGGCGGCCCGGCGGACCTGCTGCCGCCGCTGCTCTCCGGCAGCGCCCCGCGCGACGGCCAGGTCGCGGTGAGCCGGTCGGTCGCGGACACCTACGGCGTCGGCCCCGGCGGGACGCTCGGGCTCGGCACCGAGAAGGTCACGGTGTCGGGGATCACCGCCACCCGCTCGTACGGGCACGCCGCGACCGTCTGGACCACCCTCGCCACCTGGCAGCGGATCAGCGGCCAGCGGCAGCCCACCGTGCTCGCCGTCCGCCGGTCAGGGGCGGACCTGGGAGCTGCCGACGCGGCGCGGGGGACCCGGACCGTCGCGCGCGGCGACGCGCTCGTGGGAATCGACGGCTACCAGGCCGAGCACCTCAGCCTGCAGATGATCCAGGTGTTCCTGTTCGCGGTGAGCGCCCTGGTGACCGGCGCGTTCTTCACGGTCTGGACGGTGCAGCGCAAGCCCGACGTGGCGGTGCTCAAGGCGATCGGCGCGAGCAGCGGCTATCTGGTGCGCGACGCGCTCGCGCAGGCGCTGGCGGTGCTCGGCGGCGGGGCGCTGCTCGGCGGTGCGATCGGGGCCGGGGGAGGCGCGGTCGCCGCGTCGGCGGTGCCGTTCGCGGTCGGCCCGGCCACCGTCGCCGTGCCCGTCGCCGTCATGGTGCTGCTCGGCCTGGCCGGTTCGGCCCTCGCGATCGCCCGCATCACCTCCGTCGACCCGCTGACCGCGCTGGGAGCCAACCGATGACCGTCCTCTCGCTCGACTCCGTCCGGCTCACCTATCCGGACGGGGACCGCCGGCTGACCGCGCTCGACGCCGTGTCCCTGGAGGTCGCGGCGGGTGAACTGCTGGCGGTGGCCGGGCCGTCGGGCTCCGGGAAGTCCAGCCTCCTGGCGGTGGCCGCGACCCTGCTGCGGCCCGACTCCGGACAGGTCGTCGTGGCCGGCCGGGACACCACGCGGCTGACCGACAGGGAGCGCACCGCGCTGCGCCGCGAGCACATCGGCATCGTCTTCCAGCAGTCGAACCTGCTCGGTTCGCTGACCGCGCTGGAGCAGCTGCTCGTCGTAGAGCACCTGCGCGGCCGGCCGGTGCGGGCGGCCCGGGAGCGGGCCGGGGCGCTGCTCGACTCGGTCGGCCTCGACGCGGCGAAGCGCGCCCGGCGGCCGCACCAGCTGTCCGGCGGGGAGCGCCAGCGGGTGAACATCGCCCGCGCGCTCTTCGGCCGCCCGGCGGTCCTGCTGGTCGACGAACCGACCTCCGCCCTCGACCACGAACGCGGCGCGCGGATCGTCGACCTGCTGGCCCGTGTCACCGCCGAGCACGGCACGGCGACCGTCATGGTCACCCACGACCGCGCCCTGATGGCCCGCGCCGACCGCCTCCTGGACATGACGGACGGCCGCCTGGCCGCGGTTCCGACGCCTGCCGGCCGGTCCTGACAGCAGCGCGACCCCGGCCGTTCCCGGCCGGGGTCGCGCTGTTCCGCCGATTCTCAGCCGTGGCCGGTTCTCAGTCGTGCTGAGCGAAGAGCTTCAGGACCGGGACCCCCACCTTGTGCCGCGCCCGCGACGTCCAGTCGCGGTGGAAGAACTCCTCCACGAAGTGCGGCGCGGTCAGCACGATCACCTCGTCGGCGTGGGTCTGCTCGACCACCGACTTCAGCAGGTCCAGCGGGTGGTCCTCGACCACCTCGCCGATCGCCTCCACGCCGGCGGCGCGCAGCGAGGCCAGCGAGTGGCTCAGGGCCCGCTCGGCCGGGAGCGTGGCCTCCTGCCCCTCGGGCACCTCGTTTTCCTTGGCGGCGTCGTCCAGGTAGCCGAGGGCGACATCGTCCACGGCCCGCAGAAGCCGGTCCTGGTCGCCGCGCGGCTGCATGAGTACGACGAAGGAGACGGGCTCGTCGCCGTGGAGTGTGGTCACGAGCTCCACATCGGCGGGGGCGAGCGGCTTCTCGATCATGAGTACGGTCGTGAACACGGACGCGTCCTTCTTTCTCGTGGGCCACCGGGCCGGCACAGAAACCATCCTGCCCCGACTCCGTACGGGGCACGCGGTGTAAGTGTTCCCGCACGACAGCAAACGGAACGACATATTCCGCAGATTGTCAGCCGCGGGTGTAACGGGTGAACAGGAAACCGTCCTCTTCGAGGATCGAGGTGGGGGAGAAACGTTCCGGCACGGTGACTCCGGGGCCGTTCATGATCCGCGGGGCATCCCCCGCGGTCAGGAGTGGAGCGATGGTCAGACACAGCTCGTCGACTACCCCGGCAGCGGTGAACTGTGCCAACAACCGCGGACCGCCCTCGTGCAGCAGCCTGGTGAGCCCCAGCTCCGCCAGTTCGCGGACGGCCCGCACCGGATCGGCGCCGGCCCCGTCGCCCGCCGTGACGACGTGCGCGCCGGCCTTCGTGGCGGCCGCCACCCGCTCGGGGGGCGCGGTGGCGCCGGTCAGGATCAGCGTCGGGATCAGCGGCGCGGTGAACAGCGGCAGCGAGAAGTCCAGGTCCAGGCTCGCGCTGACGACGGCGATCACCGGCGCCGGCGACTGGCCGGCGGCCGCCCGCCGTTCCGCGAACGCCTCCCGCGCCTTCGCCGGCCGGTAGCCCTCCTGCCGGACCGTCTCCGCGCCGACGACCACCACGTCGGCCAGCGCCCGCAGCGTGCCGAACACCCGCAGGTCGGCCGCCGAGGACAACCCCTGGGACTTCCCGTCATGCCAGGCGGCGCCGTCCAGGGACGCCACCATGTTCGCCCGCAGCCACGGGCCTCCGGCCCGGTCCGGATAGGCATACGCGTCGGCCAGCCCGTCGAGCGAGTCCAGCGGGTCCGCGGCGTTCGGAGCAGCCGGGGAGCCCGGGGAGTCCCGCGGGTGCCGGGACCCGGGCGCGGCGGGGCTCTCGCCGGCGCTGGGGGCGGGACGGGCACTGGGCACGGGAAACAGGCGGCGCATGCCCCGCAGTCTGGCACGCGGCCCTTTCCGGGGCGATGATCGGCCCGCTCCGAACGGGCACCGGTCCGGCCGGCCGCTCTCCGGACGCCGGGCGGGACCGGCCCGGCCGCCCGCCCGAGGCCGGGAGTGGGGTCCGCCACACTGCCGTGGCACTGCGTGCCGGAGGGACTAGGCTGAATGGTTGTGTCAACCCCTGTCTCCGCCCTCGCCCAGACCGCCGGTTCCGCCTCCGTCGCCGGAGGCCCGGCGACCCTGTGCGGCCGGATGCCCCAGGTACCCGCGGACCGGCTGGTCGCCGAAATGGTGCCGCCGCCGCGCTTCGACACCGTCCGGTTCGACAACTACCTCCCGGACCCCGATCAGCCCAGCCAGACGGACGCGGTGAAGGCGCTCAGCGGCTTCGCGGCGACCCTCGGCGGGGCGACGGCGGTCAACGGCGGCAGGAAGCGCTGGTTCCGGCGCGAGTCCCAGGCCCCGGCCGGGCCCGGCGGGGTCTACCTCGACGGCGGGTACGGCGTCGGCAAGACCCACCTGCTCGCCTCGCTCTGGCACGCGGCCCCCGCGCCGCGCGAGCTGAAGGCGTTCGGCACGTTCGTGGAGCTCACCAACCTCGTCGGGGCGCTCGGCTTCCAGCAGGCGGTACAGGCCCTGAGCGGCCACCGGCTGGTCTGCATCGACGAGTTCGAGCTGGACGACCCGGGCGACACCGTGCTGGTGTCCTCCCTGCTCGGCAAGCTCGCCGACGCGGGCGTGAAGCTCGCCGCGACGTCGAACACGCTGCCGGGCAAGCTCGGCGAGGGCCGCTTCGCCGCCTCCGACTTCATGCGGGAGATCCAGGGGCTGTCCTCCCGCTTCCTCCCGCTGCGCATCGACGGCCAGGACTACCGGCACCGCGGACTGCCCGAGGCCCCGTCGCCCTACTCGGACCGGCAGGTCACCGAGGCGGCGGACCGTACGCCGGGAGCCTCGCTCGACGACTTCGGCCCGCTCCTCGACCACCTGGCGCGGGTCCACCCCAGCCGCTACGGAGCGCTGTGCGACGGCGTCGACGCCGTCTTCCTGCGGGCCGTGCGACCGGTGGCCGACCAGGCCACGGCGCTGCGGCTGGTGGTGCTCGCCGACCGGCTGTACGACCGCGAGGTGCCCGTGATGGCCTCCGGCACCCCGTTCGACCAGATCTTCAGCGAGGAGATGCTGGCCGGCGGCTACCGCAAGAAGTACTTCCGGGCCATATCCCGGCTCACCGCGCTCGCCCGTGACGCGAAGCAGCTCCCCGGCGCTGGCGCCACCGCCTGATCCGTCGCAGGATCGAGGCATGGCGAAGGACGGCAAGAGCGACAAGGCCGGCAAGCACGGCAAGGACGAACCGGGCCGGACGAGCGGCAAGGGCGGGACGCGGCGCGACGTGGACGCCCCCGTCGCCGACCTCCGTTCGCTGCTGCGGGTGACACCGGGCGGCGGCCCGGTCCGGCTGAAGGCGCACGACTCCTCCGGCACCCCCGGCGGGCCGTCCGGCAAGAAGCAGGCGCTGGCCGAGACCGCGGAGATGGGCGTACGCCTGGCCGAACTGCAGGAACGGCTCTTCGCGCAGAGCACGGCGGGCGACCCGCGCGCCCTGCTGCTCGTGCTGCAGGGCATGGACACCTCCGGCAAGGGCGGCACGGTCAAGCACGTCGTCGGCCAGTTCAACCCGTCAGGGCTGCGGATGCGCGCCTTCAAGGCGCCGACGCACGAGGAGCAGCAGCACCCCTTCCTCTGGCGGATCCGCCGGGCGCTGCCGCGCCCCGGCGAGGTCGGCATCTTCGACCGCTCGCACTACGAGGACGTGCTGATCGTCCGGGTCCGGAACCTGGTGCCGCGCGCCACCTGGTCCAAGCGCTACCGGACCATCAACGCGTTCGAGCAGTCGCTCGTCGACGACGGCGCCACCATCGTGAAGGTGTTCCTGCACATCGGCCACGAGGAGCAGCGCGACCGGCTGCTGGAACGGCTCGACAACCCGGAGAAGCACTGGAAGTTCAACGTCGGCGACATCGAGGAACGGGCCCTGTGGCCCGATTACCAGCAGGCGTACGAGGTCGCGTTGCAGAAGTGCTCCACCGACGCCGCGCCCTGGTACCTGGTCCCCGCGGACCGCAAGTGGTACCGGAACTGGGCGATCAGCAAGCTGCTGCTGGAACACCTGGAGCTGATGGACCCGGCCTACCCGAAGGGCGATTTCGACGTCGAGGAGTGCCGGGCGCGGCTGCTCGCCACCTGACCGTGAGCCCGGACCGGCGTCAGCCGGAACAGGCGGTGCGCTGGGCCTCCTGCCATTCGCAGACCGGGCACATCGTCAGGCCGGGCAGCGAGGCCGGATACTCCGTCGGCTTGCCGCACAGCACGCAGGCGGCGCGCGGCCCGTCCTGCGTGAGGGGCGGGGCGGGGGCCGCTTCGGGTTCGCCGGGGTCGGCGTAGCACTCGGTCACCCGTCCACCGTACTGCGCAGCACCACGGCCGCGCGGGCGGCCAGGTGCAGCACGCCGTCCGGGCCGGGCGGCTCGCAGCGGGGCCAGGCCGCGGCGACGGTGGTGCCTGCGGGCCCCGCGGGCTCGGCGGCGAACGGGCCGGTGAGCGGGACGGCCGCCGGGCCGTCCGAGAAGTTCACCGCGGTCAGGAAGCGCCCGCGGCGCACGGTGAGCACCTCCCCGGTGATGCCGATGTCGGGCGGGGGCGTCAGCAGCCCGGCGCCGGACAGTTCCGGCTCGGCCTGCCGCAGCGCGATCAGTTCGCGGTACCAGCCGAGCAGCCGGGCGTGCGGATCGCGGTCGGGCTCCGACCAGTCGAGGCAGGACCGCAGGCGGGTGGCGGGGTCCTGCGGGTCCGGGATGTCCTCGGCGGCCCAGCCGTGCCCGGCGAACTCCCGGCGGCGGCCCCGCGTGATCGCCGCGGCGAGGTCCGGGTCGTCGTGATCGGTGAAGAACTGCCAGGGCGTGGCCGCGCCCCACTCCTCGCCCATGAAGAGCATCGGGGTGAAGGGCGAGGTGAGGACGACCGCGGCGGCGAGGGCGAGCTGCTCCGGGGTGAGCCGGTCGCCGGTGGCGCGGTTGCCGATCTGGTCATGGGTCTGCGAGTAGCCGAGGAAACGGTGGGCCGGGGTCGTCGCACGGTCCACCGGCCGGCCGTGACGGCGGCCGCGGAAGGACGAGTAGCTGCCGTCGTGGAAGAAGACGCGGGTCAGCGTCTTGGCGAGCGCGGTGAGCGGCTCGCGCGCGAAGTCGGCGTAGTAGCCCTGGGATTCACCGGTCAGCGCGGTGTGCAGACAGTGGTGGAGATCGTCGTTCCACTGCGCGGTCAGACCGAGCCCGCCGGCCTCGCGGGGGGTGGTGGTGCGCGGGTCGTTGACGTCGGACTCGGCGATCAGGAACAGCGGACGGCCGAGCGAGTCCGACAGCGCGTCGACCGCCGCCGACAGCTCCTCCAGGAAGTGCAGCGCCCGCGTGTCGACGAGCGCGTGCACGGCGTCCAGCCGCAGCCCGTCGAGGTGGTAGTCGCGCAGCCAGGCCAGGGCGCTGCCGATGAGGAACGCGCGCACCTCGTCGGAACCCGGGGCGTCGAGGTTGACGGCGTCGCCCCACGGGGTGTGGTGCCGGTCGGTGAAGTACGGGCCGAACGGCGGGAGATGGTTCCCGGACGGGCCGAGATGGTTGTGGACCACGTCCAGGACCACCCCGAGGCCGTGCGCATGGGCCGCGTCCACGAACCGCTTGAGCCCGTCGGGCCCCCCGTAGGGCTCGTGCACGGCCCACAGCGAGACACCCTCGTAGCCCCAGCCGTGGGTGCCGGGGAACGGGCAGACGGGCATCAGCTCCACATGGGTGACGCCCAGCTCCGCCAGATGCGGCAGGTGCCCGATCGCGGCGTCGAAGGTGCCCTCACGGGTGAACGTGCCGACGTGCAGCTCGTACAGCACCGCGCCCGGCAGCGGGCGGCCGTCCCACGGAAGCGTCCAGTCGAACGCGTCATGGTCCACGACGGCGCTCGCGCCGTCCGGGCCGTCCGGCTGGCGGCGCGAGCGCGGGTCGGGCAGCGGCGGGCCGCCGTCGAGAACGTACGCATAGCGGCCGTCCGGGCCCGCCGGCGCCTCGGTACGCCACCAGCCGCCGCGGGCCGGATCCGGCGCCAGGGGACGGGTGCGGTCCCCGGTCAGCACGTCGACGCGCGCCGCGTTCGGCGCCCACACCTCGAACAGCACTGGCGGCTCCTCGGATCGGTCCCTCGGGGACGTTCTTCGGCCTTCGCGGACCTTCGCACCCTAGTGTCCGGCGGGCGGCCGGGCATCAGGGCCCGGCCGCCCGGCACACCGCACCGCGGCGTCCGGCGTGCGGCGGGCAGGATCAGATGAAGTTGATCCGCTCCTGGGATATGGGGTAGCCCGCCTTCGCGAAGTTCGCCGCCATCGGGAAGTTGCCCTGGTCGGTGGCGGCGGTGATGCGGGTCGCGCCCTGCTCCACGAGGTCCTGCGTGCACTCGACGAGCAGATCGTAGGCGTAACCGTGCCCGCGCTGCTCCGGCACGACGCCGATGAAGCCGATGGTCGGGCCCGCCGGGTTGTGGGCCGGGATGTGCAGGCCCGCCGGCGCACCGTCGGGGGTGCAGGCCAGCCGCCACCAGTCGCGCGGTGAGGGCAGCCAGTGGAGCCAGCCGAGGAATGCGGTGGCGGCGGCCTCGCCACCGACCTTGTCGATCTCCGCACGGTCGTGCGCGTCGAGGGTGCCCTGCTGGATGCGGCGCACGACGTCCAGGATCACCGCGTCGTCGGGCTCGGGCCGGTACTCCAGGCGCCCGGTGCGCGCGGGGAGCGGGTCGCCGGCGGTCCAGGTGTAGCGGTAGCGCTCGACGAGCTGCTTGAGCCCGGCCTCGGTGACGGCGTCGATCCGGGACCGGGCGGCGGCCAGCAGCTCCGGCCGTTCGCGCCAGCCGGGCGGCAGCAGCAGGTCGTACTCGCCGTACAGCGGGGCGGCCTTGAGCAGTCGTACCCCCGCGCCGGCCTCGCCGTCGGCGAAGTCGAACCAGTCGAGCGCCTTCGGCTGCTCGTCGTCGGCGCCCGCCCACCAGGCGGCGCGGGCCACGACGACACCGTCGCGCAGGGCGACCCAGGTCCATTCGGGGCGGTAGTCGCCGCCGTCGGCGACCATGCGGTACGGGTCGCCGAGGATCGCGCGGCCGACGAGCCCGGGATCGGCGAGGGAGGTGAAGAGATGCGCTTCGCCCGCGACGAGCGGACGGATGACCAGCTCAGACATGAGGTCCTTCGGGAGAGTGCCGCGCTCCCGGTCAGATGTGGGACGCCCGGTGGTCAGGGCGGGAGCGCGGGGAGGATGTGACGGACATCGCTCTCGCCTCCTTCCGTGATCATCTTGGGCGTGCGGACACCGTAGCCCGGTCCCGGAGAGGCTGTCCAGGGACTATTTTGGCCGGATGATCCAGCGCCAGGAAGTACCCGTCGTCCGGCATGCCACCAGGTCCGATCTGCCGCGCGTCGCGGAACTCGCCATCTCCCATGCCGCCTACGAGCAGGCCGACCCGCCCGCCGCAGGCTTCGCGGAGCGGCTCGCCGACGCGCTCTTCGACCGTCCCGAGCCCCGGCTGATCTGCCTCGTGGCGGAGCTGCGGGACGGCTCGCTGGCCGGCTACGCGACCTGCACCCCCGAGTTCGCCACCTGGTCCGGCCATGAGTACCTGCACATGGACTGCCTCTTCCTCGACGGCGAGCACCGCGGCCTGGGCCTCGGCCGGCTGCTCATCGACGCGGTCGCGGCCGAGGCGGCGGCGCTCGGTCTGCAGGAGGTGCAGTGGAACACCCCGGTCTGGAACGAGGGCGCCATCCGGTTCTACGACCGCCTCGGCGCCACCTCCCGGGAGAAGCGCCGCTACGCCTGGACGGTGCCGGCCGGCGCGGGAACGCTGCGCGCCGTCAGCTCCTCGTAGCCGAAGCACAGACCCAGCACCAGGACGGCACCGCCGACCTGGGCGAGTGCCGTGAGACGGGTGCCGAGCGGGACGGTGACGGCGAGCAGGGCAGCGGCGCAGAGCCGGGGGAGGAGCGGCCCGAGGCGGATGGCGCGGCGGATGGCGGTGTCGGCGGCGAGGAAGAGCGCGATGCCGCCCGCGAGCGCCCAGGCCTGGGCGTCGCCGAGCTGGTCCCCGGCGTGGCCGACGGCGGACTTGACGCCCGCGGCGAAGAGCAGGACGCCGAGCAGCAGCCCGTAGTGGCCGAGGTTGTAGATCCGCACGGCCGCGAAGTTCCGCTGCCGGGCGGGCAGTTCCGCCAGGGCGTGCTCTCCCCGTTCGTCGTTCCCGTGGCCGAAGTACGCCCACCACAGCCCGAGACAGACGCAGAGCATCAGGACGGCGGCGCTGACCCGCCCGGCGGTGAGCGGCGCGTCGCCCGCCCCGACGCCGATCGCGATCACGGACTCGCCGAACGCCACGATCATGACCAGGCCGTGCCGCTCGACGAAGTGGCCGCAGCGGATGGTGAATTCCCCCAGACCCACCAGCCGGGGCGTGGAGAGCTGGATGACGAGGGACACCGCCCACAGGGAAAGCTGCGCGGTGCCCTCCAGATAGCCGCCGATGACGACGAGGGCGGCGTTGAGGACGTTCAGCGCGCCCATCCGGGCCACCGAGCTCAGGTCCACCCCCGAGGCGGCGAACGTGCCCGTGTGCACGGCTATGACGAAGAGGTAGGCGAGGCCGAAGACGACACCGCTGCCGTCGAAGGCGTGTGGAATCGCCAGCGAGATGATCAGGAAGCCGGCCATGCCGACGAGCATCAGCCCGCGCCGGCCGTGGGTGGTGGGCGGCACCGCGTTGGTGAGCCAGATGAACGCGTCGTACATCCACCAGATCACCGCGAGCATGATCACGACGCGCAGCAGCCCGCCCCCGTCGAGATGGTGGGCGAGGCTGGCGGTGAGCTGGGTGATGGTGAAGACGAAGACGAGGTCGAAGAAGAGTTCCAGCGGGCTGACCCGCAGGGTCTCCTGCTCGGCGGAGTCGATGAAGTCGGTGGTCACGCCGGTGAGTATGAGCGATCGCCGATGCGTTCGACCGCGGAACGGCGGAGTCCCCCCAGCGGTGACAGGGGGGACTCCGCTGTTCCACGGGCCTACCGGCGGCGCAGTCCGGCGAAGACCAGGGCCGAGCCGGCCAGCACGATCAGTGCGTCGACGAGCAGCGCGGTGTGGATGCCGCTCAGCACCGAACCGGTGGCGGTGGTGCGGGCGGTGGCGATCGCGCTGAGCACCGGGATGCCCATCGTGATGCCGACCTGCTGGGTCATCGAGGCGAGACCGGTGGCCAGGCCCTGCTCGTCGTCGGGCAGACCCGAGGTCGCGGTGACCATGTAGCCGACGATCGCCGCGAGGTGGCCGAACGCGCCCACCGCGGAGGCGGCCAGGAGCAGCGTCAGGGCGCTGCCGCCGCCGGTGCCCAGCCAGCAGAAGGCGGCGGTGGCCACGGCCTGGACGAGGAGCCCGCAGGTCATCACGGTGCGGGTGCCGTGGCGGCCGATGAGCCGCGGGGCGGCCATCCCGCCGGCGAAGGCGGCGACGCCGAGACCGCAGAACGACAGGCCGGTCTGGAGCGGCGAGTAGTCCAGCACCTGCTGCATGTACAGCGTCAGCAGGAAGACGACCGAGCTCTCCATGGTGAAGGTGATCAGGCCGCCGAAGTTGCCCCACTTGACGGCGGGCCGGGTCAGTATCCGCAGCGGGGCGAGCGGGGCCTCGGCGCGCAGTTCGATGCGCCAGAAGGCGAGGAACAGCAGAGCGGCGGCGGCGAGGCAGCCCAGCGCGGTGGTGTCGGTCCAGCCGTGCTGGCCGGCCAGGGTGACGCCGTAGACCAGGGCGAGCAGCCCGCCGGTGACGGTGATCGCGCCGGGGACGTCGAGCTTGGAGCGGGCGCCGCGGCTCTCCTCGATCACGGCCGGGGCGGCGAAGAGGATGACCAGGGCGACCGGCACGTTGAGGAAGAAGGCCCAGCGCCAGCTCAGCAGGTCGGTGAGGATACCGCCGAAGATCGCGCCGACGGTGAAGCCGGCCGACATGAGGGTGCCGTTCAGGCCCAGCGCCCTGGCCCGCAGCGGACCTTCCGGCAGGGAGGTGGTGAGCAGCGAGAGCGCGGCGGGGGTGGCCATCGCGGAGGCCAGGCCCTGGGCGACCCGGGCGCAGAGCAGCATCTCGGGACCGGTGGCGAGGCCGCCGGCCAGCGATCCGGCGGCCAGCAGGGCCATGCCGGCCAGCAGCATCCTGCGCCGTCCCACGAAGTCGGCGAGCCGGCCGAAGAGCAGCGTGAACCCGGCGGCGGGCAGCATCATCGCGGTGGCGATCCACTGCAGGTTCGCGAGCGAGAAGCCCAGGCCGTGGCCGATCTCGGGCAGCGCCACGTTGAGGATCGAGAAGTCGACGGCGAGCATGAACTGCGAGCCGAGGAGCAGCAGGAGGACGAGGCGCTGACGGGCGGTCATCCGGAGGAGGCCGTCCGGGCCGGCGGCGGCCCCGTCCTCGGTGGCGGGTGACGTGGTGAGGGTGGTCATCACTACTGTCCGATCGTGAGTACGGCGTTGCCGGTGATCCGCCGGTCGCGGAGGTCGTTGAGAGTGGCGGCGGTGTCCTGCCAGCCGGCCAGGCGCCCGATCTCCGGGTGCAGCCGGTCGTTCGCCACCAGCCGGACGAGGGCGGCCAGATCGGGGCCGAACGCCTCGTCGAAGTGCTCGTAGTGGAAGTGCCGCACCGTGCCGGAGCGGGGGCCCTGGAAGAAGCCGAAGAAGCTCAGCTCGGCGGGCTCGCGGGACGCCTGGCCGAACCAGATCAGCGTGCCGCGCGGCCGCAGCAGCGCCAGCGCCCGGGCGGTGGTGGCGCCGCCCACCGACTCCAGCACCGTGTGGAACGGGCCGCGGGCGTCGGCCAGATCATGCACGACGGTCGCGCCGAACTCGGCCAGCCGCTTGCCGCGTTCGGGCGTCGCGGTGACGGCGGTGACCTCGGCGCCCGCGCCGATGGCCAGTTCGGTGAAGTAGTGGCCGACGCCGCCGGACGCGCCGGTGAGCAGCAGCGGATGTCCGGACACACAGCCGGTGGTGCGCAGCAGCCGCAGCGCGGTGAGCCCGGCCAGCGGCAGCGCGGCGGCGCGGATCGAGGAGACGCCGTCCGGCAGGACGGCGAGCGCGTCGGTGCGGACCGCCGCGTACTCGGCCCAGCCGCCGCCCGCCGGATGACCGACGACCCGCTGTCCGGCCCGCGGCCCGGAACCGTCCGCCGCGGCCTGGACGACCAGACCCGCGATGTCCTTGCCGGGCCGCCCCGGCTGCGGGGTGTGGAGCCGGAAGACCTCACCCCGGTTGACGGAGAACGCCTCGACCTTGACCAGCGCCTCGTCCGGTGCGGGCCGGGGCTCCTCCGTGTCGCCCAGGACCACCAGGCCGTCGGGGCGCCCGGTGGGCAGCAGTGCCTTCATCGTCTGTTCCTCGATCCGGCGCGGTGCGGGTGTGCCGCGCTGAGATCCAGGAAAGCCGCAGGTCAGAGGGTGTGTCCAACAGCCTTTTGGCGGTCTCGACAACCGTCGGTTGTCAGTGCACTCCAGGGGGTGTCATGGGGTCCGGACGGCCGGCTCCGTGATCCAGCTGGCGAGCAGCGCCAGCCGCTCGGCCGTCTTCGAGCCCGGCGCGACGGTGTACACGACCAGCGTCTGGTCCGGATCACCGGGCAGCGTGAGCGTCTCGTAGCCGAAGTCCAGCTCGCCGACGACGGAGTGGGCGATCCGCTTCATCCCGTAGGTCTTCTCCTTGACCAGATGATCGGCCCACAGCCGCCGGAACTCGTCGCTCTTGAGCGACAACTCGCCGATCAGCGCGGCCATCCGCTGGTCGTCCGGGTGCCGCCCCGCGTCCAGCCGCAGATACGCGACGGTCTCGGCGGCCACCGCGTTCCAGTCCGGATACAGGCCGCGGGTCTGCTCGTCCAGGAACACCGACCGGGCGATGTTGCACTCGCCGTCCGGGTACGCGGAGAACCCGGAGACGGCGTCAGCGAGCGCGTTCCAGGCCAGGGCGTCCATCCGCCGTCCCAGCACGAAGGCCGGCCCGCTCATCGAGTCGAGCAGCAGCCGCAGCCCCGGCCGTACCCGCCGGCTGCCGCGCGCCGCCGCGCGGGCGGTACGGGCCGGCCGGGCCAGCGCCCGCAGGTGCTCCTGCTCGGTCTCGTCGAGCCGCAGCACCCGGGCGATCGCGTCGAGCACGGCGTCGGACACGTTCTGGCCGCGGCCCTGCTCCAGCCGGATGTAGTATTCCACGCTCACCCCGGCGAGCTGGGCGACCTCCTCGCGGCGCAGCCCCGGCACCCGCCGCCGGCCGTGCGAGGGCAGACCCACGTCGTCCGGCTGGATACGCGCGCGGCGTGACTGCAGGAACCCGCTCAGATCTCTGTCCATGGACAGAGCGTAGAACGCCGCCCGAAAGCCAGCCTGGTACTGCCGGACCCAGGAAAAGCACAGCCCTGGGTGGCCTTCGCGAACGGTCGCAGAGTGGAGCTCGTCAGCAGGACACCCCCGCACCACCACTTCAGGGAGCACTTCCTCATGAGCTACGACAACCTCGCCGGCCGTACCGCGGTCGTCACCGGAGCCGCCAGCGGCATGGGTGAGGCCACCGCCCGGCTGCTCGCCGCGCACGGCGCCCGGGTCGCGCTGCTGGCCCGCCGCGCGGACCGGCTGGACGAGCTGGCCGGGAAGATCGCCGCGGCCGGCGGCCAGGCGCTGGCCGTACCGGTCGACGTCACCGACGGAGCGTCCGTGGACGCGGCCGCCGACCGGATCCACCAGGCGTACGGACCGGTCGACCTGGTGGTGAACTCGGCCGGCGTCATGCTGCCGAACCCGCTCGACGACGGCCGGATCGACGAATGGTCCCGCATGATCGACACCAATGTGACGGGCGTGCTGCGGATCATCCGCGCCTTCACCGCCGACCTCGTCGCCGCCGCGGCCGAGCGGCGGCCCGCCGATCTGGTCAACATCTCCTCGATCGGCGCGCATGTGACGTTCCCCAACTACGCCGTCTACGGGGCGACGAAGGCCGCGCTCACCCACCTTTCGGCGTCGCTGCGCTCCGAACTCGGCCCGCGCGATGTCCGCGTCACCAACATCGAGCCGGGGCTGACCGACACCGAGCTCGGCCACCACATCGACAACCAGGAGCTGTCGGCGCAGCTCGGGGGCATGTACGAGGCGATGGGCACCCTGTCGTCGGACGAGATCGCCGACATCATCGGGTTTGTCGCCAGCCGCCCCGCGCACGTTAACCTGCGCCAGGTGATCGTGCTGCCGACCCGGCAGGCATGAGCCGTACCGGAACGGGGGAACGTCGGCGGTGGATCTCGATCTCGCGCAGGTCAGGGCCTTCGTCGTCACGGCGCAGCGGCTGCACTTCGGACAGGCGGCCGCCGAGCTGTTCCTCAGCCAGCAGGCGCTGTCCAAGCGCATCGCCCGCCTGGAGGACGCGCTCGGCGTGCGGCTCTTCGACCGCACCGGGCACGGCGTCGGGCTGACCCCCGCCGGTCAGCGGTTCCTCGGGCCCGCCCAGGACGTCGTCCGGGCCGGGGAGGCGGCGGTGGCGGCCGCCCGGCACAGCGAGCGCCCGCTGCGGGTGACCGTGTGGGGCCATATGTTCGTCCCGCTGCGGACGATCCGGCTGGTCGTCGGGGAACAGCCGGACCTGGACATCGAGCTGAGCCTGCGGCCCGGATTCGTGACGGCGCTGGCCGGTCTGCGGGCCGACGAGATCGACTTCGCGCTCGGCCGCACCCACGGCCTGGACGAGCCGTGGCCGCGCACCCTCACCCGCCGGCTGGTGCGGCTCGACCCGGTCAAGGCGGTGCTGAGCCGGGACAGCCCGCTCGCCGCCGCCTCCGCGCTGCGCCCGGACGATCTGCGGGCCGGCCGGCTGTGGTTCCCGGCCGCGATAGAGAAGCTCGAATTCCTCCGGAGCTTCGTGGAACGCTTCGACATCCCGGGCGACTTCGGCGGGATCAACCTCGGTCTCGAACCCTTCCTCGACCATCTGCGCGGCCGCCCCGACCTCTTCTCGCTGCTGCCCACCGATGTGGAGATCCCGTCCGGCACGGGCCTGGTCGAGATCCCCGTGGTGGACCCGACACCGCTCTACGCCTGGCACGTCATCTGGCGCGCGAGCGAGAGCCACCCGGCGCTGGGACCGCTCCTCGACGCCTTCGCCCGCACCGCGCGGGCCCACGACTGGCTCGCCTACGACCCCGCAAGGCACTGGCTCCCCGACACCGACCGGGGAGCCCTCGGAGCCGGTGGCGCTACGCCGTGAGCAACGCTACGACGTGAGCAGCGCCACCGGGTGCGTCGCGAACAGGTCCGCGACCGGTACGGTGCCGCGGTGGTGAGTGCCCGTCAGCCGGTCGGTCCAGTCGCCCGGCGGCAGGGCCAGTTCGCTGTCCCGCCAGCCGCCCGCCTGCTCCAGACCGTGCGAGAGACGGGTGACGGCGGTGATCGAGCGTCCGGTCCTGACGAAGGCGACGCAGTGCGCGGCGGCCGGGCCGGTGGCGTGCAGGGGCTCGTACGTGGCCTCGGCGCCGAACCAGCCGGGGTGCTCGCGGCGCAGCAGCAGCGCCGTCGTCGTCACCAGCTCCTTCGGGCCGTCCGGCCCGCCCGCCCGCCGGTCCTCCGGCCGGTACGGGCGGCGGTTGTCGGGATCGACGAGGAGCAGCTGGGGGTGCTCGTCGCCCTGGTAGATGTCCGGTACGCCCGGCATCGTCAGATGCAGCAGCACCGCGCCGAGCCGGTTGACCTGTGAGGGCGCCTCGATCGCGCGCGAGATGTCGGCGGTCGCGTAGTAGGTCGGCCCGGTGATCAGCTCGCGGGTGAAGGTGTCGAGCCGCTTCTCGTACGCCGGGTCCTGCTCCGTCCAGCTGGTGCGCAGCCCCGCCTCGCGTTCCGACTTCAGCAGCGTCGCGGCGACCACGTCCTCGGCGCCGTAGCTGCAGAAGACCACGGCGTACTGCCACGCCAGGTACTCGGCGTGCCGGTCGACCAGCGGAATGCCGGCGCGGGTGAAGTAGCTGCGCAGATGGTCCGATTCGCGGCGCAGCCAGGTCCGCCAGAGGGCCGGGTGCTCCGAGATCGCGGCGAGCCGGGCGCGGACGTCGGCGCTGCGCTTGGTGTCGTGGGTGGACAGGACGGTGCCGGTGGCCGGCCAGTCGCGCTGGAGGCGGGCGCAGAAGGCGTGGAACTCCTCCGGAGTGGTGGTGGGGTGCGCGGGGTCGCGGCCGACCTCGTTGAGCGGCAGCAGCGGGTACCAGCGGTAGAAGGCGGTGTCCTCGACGGCCTTGGCGTGCAGCGCGGAGGCGACCTGGGCGAAGCGGACCGCGAAGCGGGCGTCCGCGCCGAGCGCGAGATCACGGATCTCCGCCGCGCCCGGCACCCCCGCCTCGCGGGCCGCGGTCTCCAGCATGGTGACCGCCTCGGCCGGCGCGTCCTCGCCCGGCACGACGTAGGGGCGGTAGACCGGCAGCCGGACCAGCAGCTCGCGGATGGCCCGGCGCAGCACGGCCGGGTCCTGGTCCGGCAGCGCGCGGGCCGCGGTGCGTCCGAGCCGGCTCACCTCGGCGGCCAGGTCCCGGGTCACGATCTTGTAGGCGGCGCGCCGAGCGGTGGGCGCCCACTCGCCGCCCCGGTCGGCGTCCTGGCCGGTGAAGTCGGCGTACCCCGCGGTGATCCGCTCCACCCCGGCCGGATCGGCGAACAGCCCGTCGACCCGGTCCAGGGAGTCGTACCCGGTGGTCCCCGCGCAGGCCCAGTCGGCGGGCAGCCGCTCGTCATGGCCGAGGATCTTCTCCACGACGGTCCAGCGGCCGCCGGTCGCCGTGGCCAGCCGGCGCAGATATCCGGCGGGGTCGGCGAGGCCGTCGGGATGGTCGATGCGCAGGCCGTCCACGACCCCTTCGCGCAGCAGCTCCAGGAGCTTGGCGTGGGTCGCGTCGAAGACCTCCGGGTCCTCGACCCGGACCGCGATCAGATCGGAAATCGTGAAGAAGCGCCGGTAGTTGAGATCGGTCCGCGCCTCCCGCCAGTGGGCGAGCCGGTACCACTGGGCGTCGAGCAGCGCGCGCAGCGGGAGCTCCTCGGTGCCGGCCCGCAGCGGGAAGGCGTGGTCGTAGTAGCGCAGCACCGGCTCGCCGAGCGCCTTGTCGTCCTCGACCCGCAGCCGGCCCAGCACCTCGTCGAGCGGGGCGCCCAGGACCGGCATCAGCAGCTTGCCGTCCAGCGCCGCCCAGTCGATGTCGAACCACCGGGCGTAGGGGGAGTCCGTCCCTTCCCGCAGTACCGACCACAGCGGGCGGCTGAGGTACTCCGGAGCCGGTACCGCCATGTGGTTGGGCACGGTGTCCAGGACGAGGCCGAGCCCGTGCGCCCGGGCGGTCCTGGACAGCGCCCGCAGCCCCTCCTCACCGCCCAGCTCCGCGCTGATCCGGGTGTGGTCGACCACGTCGTACCCGTGCGTGGAGCCGGGCGCGGCCTGCAGCACCGGGGACAGATGCAGATGGGAGACGCCGAGCGCGGCGAGGTGGGGCACCACCGCCTCGGCGTCGGCGAACGTGAAGTCCGGTTGCAGCTGCAGCCGGTAGGTGGCAGTGGGCACGGCGGCCGTCGGCGGGGTCATGCAGGAGTGCGTACCCCGCCGCACGGTCCTACGATCACATCGACCGATCGATTACGCCGGCCGTTGCAGCACCACCAGACTCCGGTCGGTCAGCTGCAGCCGGTCGCCGGCCTTGACCTTCCGCCCGCTGCCCGGCTCCACCCCTTCGGCCCGTCCGGTGTCCACCACCAGCTGCCACTCCTTGCCGTGGTTGACCGGAACCACGAACTCCAGCTCCTCGGCCTGCGCGTTGAACAGCAGCAGGAAGGAGTCGTCCGTGATCCGCTCGCCGCGCGCGCCCGGCTCGGAGATCGCGCTGCCGTTGAGGAACACCACCAGCGACTTGGCGTGCGCCGCCTGCCAGTCCCGCTGGGCCATCTCCTCGCCCTCCGGGGTGAACCAGGCGATGTCGGAGAGCTCGTCGTGGGTGCCCTCCACCGGACGGCCGTGGAAGAAGCGCCGGCGGCGGAAGACCGGATGGTCGCGGCGCAGCCAGACCATGGTGCGGATGAACTCGTGCAGCCGCTGCGCCCCGGTCTCGTCCGCCTTCGGCCAGCGCACCCAGGCCAGCTCGTTGTCCTGGCAGTAGGCGTTGTTGTTGCCGCGCTGGGTCCTGCCGAACTCGTCGCCGTGGGAGAGCATCGGCACGCCCTGGGAGAGCATCAGGGTGGCGATGAAGTTGCGCAGCTGGCGGCCGCGCAGGGCCAGGATGCCCGGGTCCTCGGTCTCGCCCTCCTCGCCGCAGTTCCACGACCGGTTGTGGCTCTCGCCGTCGCGGTTGTCCTCGCCGTTGGCCTCGTTGTGCTTGTCGTTGTACGAGACCAGGTCGTTGAGGGTGAAGCCGTCGTGGCAGGTCACGAAGTTGATGGAGGCCAGCGGGCGGCGGCCGTCGTCCTGGTAGAGGTCCGAGGAGCCGGTCAGCCGGGAGGCGAACTCCGCGAGGGTGGCGTTCTCGCCCCGCCACAGATCCCGGACGGTGTCGCGGAACTTGCCGTTCCACTCGGCCCACAGCGGCGGGAAGTTGCCCACCTGGTAGCCGCCCTCGCCGACGTCCCACGGCTCGGCGATCAGCTTGACCTGGCTGACCACCGGGTCCTGCTGGACCAGGTCGAAGAAGGACGACAGCCGGTCCACCTCGTGGAACTGCCGGGCCAGCGTCGCCGCGAGGTCGAAGCGGAAGCCGTCCACGTGCATCTCGGTGACCCAGTAGCGCAGCGAATCCATGATCATCTGCAGTACGTGCGGACTGCGCATCAGCAGCGAGTTGCCGGTGCCTGTGGTGTCCATGTAGTAGCGCTTGTCATCGCCCAGCCGGTAGTACGACGCGTTGTCGAGCCCCCGGAAGGACAGCGTCGGACCCAGGTGGCTGCCCTCGGCGGTGTGGTTGTAGACCACGTCGAGGATCACCTCGATACCGGCGGCGTGCAGCGCCCGCACCGCCGTCTTGAACTCCAGGACCTGCTGCCCCCGGTCGCCCAGCGAGGAGTACGTGTTGTGCGGGGCGAAGAAACCGATGGTGTTGTAACCCCAGTAGTTGTTCAGCCCCGCGTCCGCCAGCCGGTGGTCCAGCACGAACTGGTGAACCGGCATCAGCTCCAGCGTGGTCACCCCCAGTTCCACCAGGTGGCCGATGACCGCCGGGTGCGCCAGGGCCGCGTAGGTGCCGCGGATCTCCTCGGGCAGATCGGGGTGAAGCATCGTCAGGCCCTTGACGTGGGCCTCGTAGATCACCATGCGGTGGTAGTCGATCCGCGGCGGCCGGTCGTCGGACCAGTCGAAGTACGGGTTCACCACGACCGAGGTCATGGTGTGCGGCGCCGAGTCCTGGTCGTTGCGGGTCTCCGGCTGGCCGAACTGGTAGCCGTACACCGCCTCGTCCCAGTCGATCGACCCGCTCACGGCCTTCGCATAGGGGTCCATCAGCAGCTTCGACGAGTTGCAGCGGTTGCCCTTGGCCGGCTCGTACGGGCCGTGCACCCGGAATCCGTACCGCTGACCCGGCATCACGCCCGGCAGATAGGCGTGCCGCACGAAGGCGTCGGCCTCCCGCAGCTCCACGGCCGTTTCGGAGCCGTCGTCGTGCAGCAGGCACAGTTCGATGCGTTCGGCTACTTCGGAGAAGAGGGCGAAATTGGTGCCCGCGCCGTCGTACGTGGCGCCGAGGGGATATGCCGTACCCGGCCAGACTTGCATGTCGCGACTCTTCCACTCCGGGACCGGATGACGGTAGGCCGCTCGCCCGGTCACATCGTTGTCAACGCTGTATCTTCGCGTAGATGTGGGGGCAAAAGTGCCATTTGCGAAGATCGGATCTTCCCCGGAAAGGGTTCAGTACGTCACCCGGTGTCCCAACGGTCAGCAACCGTAAGGGTGATGACGCGGTGCGGTTGTAGTCAAGTAGGGTCGATAGGGCTGCGGTGCCACCCGGTGGGCAGTAGCCTTCCTTGATCGTGGACGGGGGAGGGAGGCGGTGGCGTGGTGACGTCGGGAGGCCTTGTGCTCCCCAGTGGCGGAGATCAGGGAGACCAGAGCGGCGCCACTGCCGACGGTGCGCCCGGCGCGGTCACGCTCGCGCAGCCGTTGGAGATAGGAGCGGAACTGGACTGGGGCGCCGACGCCTGGGCGGAGGTGCGCACCCGTGCCAGCCGCGCCGGGCGGGCATACGTCTGGCTCAACCTCGTCGAGCAGCGCCTGCGCGCCGTCGTGAACGCCGTGCTGCGCCCGATCTACGAGCCCGTGCACGGCGAGGAGTGGGTGGTCGCCGCCGCGGGCCCGGCCGGACACGAATGGGTGCAGCGCGCTGCCGCCGTCCGTGAGGTCAGCCGCCGCAAGGGCTTCCTGCTCGACCCCGCCGACGACAACATCCTCAGCTTCCTGACCCTCCCGCAGCTGCGGGAACTCGTCGTGCAGCACTGGCCGTGCTTCGAGCCGTACTTCGACGAGCGCCGCGATCTCGAACTCGCGCTCGACGAGCTCGAGGTCGCCCGGCATGTCGTCTCCCGCAACCGCGCGCTGTCCCGCACCGTCCTCGCGCAGGCCGAACGGGCCGCCGCCCGGCTGCTGGACATCCTCGGTTCCGGATCCGGCTACGCGGCGGCCGACCGGCTCCCCGTCGACGTCGTCGAGGAACTGGTCGCCGACCGCTACGCCGATGTCGTCGGCGTCTACTCCGACCGGGTCCGGCTCCAGCGCCAGCTGCCCGCCGAGGACCTCTTCGGCTCGGCGCACCGGCTGGACGCGATAGGCATCGGCCTGAACCTCCTCGTGCAGAACTACTCCGGCCGCCGGCTGATGCGGCTCGCGGAGTCGGGCTGCCGTATCCGGCTGCTCTTCCTCAACCCCGCCAGCAGCGCGGTCCGCCGCCGGGAGCGCGAGCTGGGGCTCGGGCGCGGCGAGCTGAGCCGCTCCGTCGAGATGAACATCATGCACATGCGCCGGGTCCGGGCCCGGCTGCGCGACCCCGCGGCCTTCGAGATCCGGGTCTTCGACGAGACCCCGCGCTTCACCGCGTACCTCGTCGACGGCGACAGCGCCGACGGACTCGCGGTCGTCCAGTCCTATCTGCGCAAGGCCCGCGGGATGGAGGTCCCGGTGATGGTGCTGCGCGGTCCCTCGCGCCATGTCGTCAAGGACGACCGGCGCGGTGAGCACAGCGGACTCTTCGACGTCTACCGCGAGGAGTTCGAAGGAGTCTGGGCCGACTCCCGGCCGGTGTCCTGACACCCGGGGTTCCGCGTCCGGCCGGACGCGCCCGGCGGCGCGGACCCGGGGGACCCACTGTCAGTGGTGCACGAGAGGATGGCAGAGCACACGGGGGACCAGTGGGAGGTAGGCGCATGGCATGGCATCGGGAGCTGCTCGTCGGCTTCGACCTGGAGACGACGGGGACGGACCCGCACGAGGCGCGGATCGTCACGGCCGCGGTGACCGAGGTCAAGGGCGGTGAGCCGATACGGCACCGGGAGTGGCTCGTCGATCCCGGCGTGGCCATTCCCGAGGGCGCGACCGCCATCCACGGCATCACGACCGAGCGGGCCGTGGCGGAGGGCCGCCCCGCCCGGGAGGCCGTCGCCGAGATAGCCCGCGCGCTGCGCGAGTACTGGGCGGACGGTGTACCGGTCGTCGTCTACAACGCCCCCTTCGACCTGAGCCTGCTCGCCGCCGAGCTGCGCCGCCATGAGCTGCCCGGCCTCGGCGGCGCCCCCGGCCCGGCCGTCGGACCGGTCCTGGACCCGCTGGTCATGGACCGGGCGCTGGACAAGTACCGCAAGGGCAAGCGCAATCTGGAGGCCGCCTGCGCGGTGTACGGGGTGGTGCTGGACGACGCGCACGAGGCGGGCGCCGACGCCCTCGCCGCCGTCCGGGTCGCCCGCGCGCTGGGCGAGCGGTACCCGGAGGCCGGCGAGGCCGAGCTCTGGGACCTGCACCGCTCCCAGATCCGCTGGTACACCGACTGGGCCACCGGCTACCAGAAGTGGCTGCGCCGGGACCGCGACCCGGAGGCCGTCGTCGACGCGTCCTGGCCGCTGCGGCTGGACGCTCTGCTCCCGCAGCAGCGCGCCGCGCCGGTCGGCGGCGTCCCGCTGCTGGACGAGTCGGATCTGCCGGGCCAGGGCTGACTCCCTCCGGCGCCCGCAGGGACGTGGACGCCCTCGTTCAGAACGGGTACCAGCGCACCGTCGGATCGCCGTCCCGCAGGGACGCGACGCGGCGGCGGAACTCGGCGAGTGCCGCCGGGTTCGCGGGCGCGTGCTGGGCGACCCAGGCGCAGCTCGCGGTCTCCCGCGCGCCGCGCAGCACGGCGCAGCCGTCCCACTCGCGCACGTCCCAGCCGTAGGCCGCCGTGAACGTGTCGTAGGCGGCCGGGTCGAGACCGTAGCGGTCCCGGCTGAGCGCCATCACCACCAGATCGTGTTCGCGCAGATCGGAGGAGAACGTCTCCAGGTCGACGAGCACCGGCCCGTCGGGGCCGACCTGGACGTTGCGCGGCAGCGCGTCGCCGTGCACCGGGCCGCGCGGCAGCCGGGGCGTCAGCGCGGAGGCCGTCGCGGCGAATCCGTCCCGCCGGTCGCGCAGATAAGCGGCGTCCGCCGGGTCGATCGCCTCACCCGCGAGCCGCAGCCAGCGCTCCACCCCGCCCAGCAGATCGCGTGGCGGCAGCACGGGGGCGGACGGGCCCGACGGCTCCGGCAGCGCGTGCACCAGCCGCAGCAGTCCGGCGAGGTCGGCGGGCCCGGCGGGGCGCACCGGCTCGGGCAGCCGCACCCAGTACGTGACGGGATGGCCGTCGACCAGCCGGGCCCGCGGCGAGGCCGCCCGGACCGCCGGCACATCGTGCTCCGCCAGCCAGCCGGCGATCCGCACCTCGCGCTCGGCGCGCTCGAGCAGTTCGGCGCTGCGGGCGACCTTGACGACGAGACCGTCGCCCACCGCGAACACCGCGTTCTCGCCCAGCGCCAGCAGCCGCGCCCCGGCCGCGTCCGGCGCCCCGGAGACCGCCGGATCCGCTGCGGAGGCCGCGGCGGAAGCCGCCGCGGGCCTCGCCGCTGCCGCCAGGACGGCCCGTGCCCGTTCCTCCGTGAACGCCGTGCCCGATTGCTCCACGACCGCCTCCGCCGTTCCCCGTTCGAATGATCACCGACAGTCTCGCACCTGCCCGCGGGCAGCCGCCCGCGGCCGCCCGCCCGGAGCCGACGTGCCGTCACATGGTCTTGACGGGCCGCCCGGGGGTCCGGACCATGACGGGGGCCCGCCGGGGCCGGCTCCGCACCGGCCGGGCGGCCCGTCCGACGGAGCCGCGCGAAGGAGCCGCCTGCCGTGACCCTGGCCACCGCGCCACCCAGGACCCGCCCGCGGCGTCATGACCGGGGCGTGTGGTTCCTCGTCCTCCCGGCACTGATCCCGATCCTGCTGCTGAGCGTCGGACCGCTGCTGTACGGGATCGGGCTCGCGTTCACCGACTCGCAGTCGGGCCGCACCCAGCCGACCCGGTGGACCGGGCTGCAGAACTTCTCCGACCTGCTGCACGACTCCCTCTTCTGGGACTCGTTCCGGATCGGCCTGGTGTGGGCGGTCGGGGTGACCGTGCCCCAGTTCCTGCTCGCGCTCGGCCTGGCGCTGCTGCTCAACCAGCCGCTGCGGATGCGCTGGCTGGCCCGCGCGCTGGCCATCGTCCCGTGGGCGATGCCGGAGGTCGTCGTCGGCATCATGTGGCGGCTCGTCTACCACCCGGACGCGGGCGTGCTCAACGAGACGCTGCGCCAACTCCACCTCGGCGACGGCACCGACTGGCTCGCCGGGCTGTCCACCGCGCTGCCCGCCGTGATCGTCGTCGGCATCTGGGCGGGGATGCCGACCACCACCGTCTCGCTCCTCGCCGGGCTGCAGAACGTACCGCGCGAGCTGCACGAGGCCGCCGCGGTGGACGGCGCCGGCGCCTGGCGCAGATTCCGGACGGTGACCTGGCCCGCGCTCCGGCCGGTGGCGCTCGCCATGACGGCCCTGAACTTCATCTGGAACTTCAACTCGTTCGCGCTGGTCTATGTACTCACCAACGGCGGTCCCGGCGGCCGCACCCGGCTGCCGATGCTCTTCGCCTACGAAGAGGCCTTCCGCTACGGGCAGTTCGGCTATGCGGCGGCGATGGGCTGCGTCATGGTCGCGGTGATCTCCGTACTCCTGGCCGTGTATCTGGCCGGCCGGCTCAAGGGGGACGACCAGTGACGACCGCCCGCACCCCGACCGCCCGCACACATGCCGCCCGCACCCCGACCGCCCGCACCCGGCTGATCAAGCGCCGGGCCGGCCGCACCGGCCAGTACCTCGCGCTCGTCGGCTATCTGGTCTTCCTCGGCTTCCCGCTGCTGTGGCTGGTCTCGACGGCGTTCAAACCGCCGCGCGAGCTGGCCACCCTGCACCCCACCTGGTGGCCGAAGCACCCGACCCTCGACAACTTCCGGCAGGCCTTCGACGAGCAGCCGCTGCTGCACGCCGCACTGAACAGCCTGCTGGTGGCGCTGAGCTCCGCCGTCATCGCGGTGCTCCTCGCGACGCCGATGGCGTACGTGATGGCGCGGCACCGCTCACGGCTGAGCCGGGCCGCCACCGGGTGGGTCGTGGTCAGCCAGGCGTTCCCGTTCGTGCTGGTGATCATTCCGCTGTTCCTGATCCTCAAGCGACTGCATCTGATCAACGCGCTGCCGGGCCTCGTGATGGTCTACGTCGTCTGGACGCTGCCGTTCGCGCTGTGGATGCTGACGGGCTACGTCCGCGCCGTGCCGCGCGAGCTGGAGGAGGCCGCCGCGGTCGACGGCGCCGGCCGGCTCCGCACCCTCGTCTCGATCACCGC
The DNA here is from genome assembly GCF_023701745.1 of Streptomyces sp. RKAG293. Lineage (NCBI taxonomy): Bacteria > Bacillati > Actinomycetota > Actinomycetes > Kitasatosporales > Streptomycetaceae > Streptomyces > Streptomyces sp. RKAG293. The sequence continues at coordinate 6,822,090 of NZ_JAJOZB010000001.1, forward strand.
GCCGCTGCTCGCCCCCGGCATCGTCGCCACCGGCCTGTTCGCCTTCATCACCGCGTGGAACGAGTTCTTCTTCGCGCTGGTGCTGCTGAAAACCCCGGAGAAGCAGACCATGCCGATCATCCTCACCCACTTCATCGGCGCCGAGGGCGTCGCGGACCTCGGTCCGCTCGCCGCCGCGGCGCTGCTCGCGACCCTTCCCAGCCTGCTGCTCTTCGCACTGATCCAGCGGCGGATCGCCGGCGGCATGGTGGCCGGGGCGGTGAAGGGCTGATGGTCTCCCCTTACCCCAGGCTCTCGCGGTGCGCGGCCGCGATCGGCGCCGCGCTCGCCCTGCTGGCGGCCGGCTGCTCCGGGGGCGGCGGTGCCTCCGACGACGGGCGGATCACGCTCCGCTTCCAGAGCCTGGCCTGGCAGCAGGACTCCGTCGCCGCCAACAAGCAGCTCGTGGCCGAGTGGAACCGCACCCACCCCGACGTCCGGGTCGAGTACGTGCAGGGGAGCTGGGACAGCGTCCACGACCAGCTCCTCACCTCCTTCGAGGGCGGGGAGGCGCCGGACATCATCCATGACGCGTCCGACGACCTCGCGGACTTCGCGTACGGCGGCGACCTCGCCGAGCTCGGCGGCCTGCTGCCCGCGACGCTGCGCGACGCGATCCCCGGCGCCTCCTGGCAGACCACGACCTTCGGCAAGGGCGTCTACGGAGTGCCGTTCCTCCAGGAACCGCGCATGATCATCGCCAATCGCGCCCTGCTGGTGAAGTCCGGCGTCCGGATCCCGACCGCCGACACCCCCTGGACGTGGGAGGAGTTCCAGCAGTCCGCGAAGAAGCTGACCGGCAACGGGACCTACGGGGTCGCCTGGCCGCTCAAGGAGCCGGTCAGCTCGACCCTCAACCTCTCGCTGTCCACCGGCGGACAGATCTTCCAGCGGGGCGCCGACGGCAAGGTCACCGTCCGGTTCGACGCCGCCGACCAGGCCGTACCGCGGGCCATCCACGACATGGTCGACACCGACCACAGCGCAGCGCGCACCACGCTCGGCATGGGTGGCTCCGACACCCTCCCCGGCTTCTTCGGCGGCAAGTACGCCATGGTCCCACTGGGGTTCTCCTACCGTCAGCAGATCCAGCAGCAGGCCCCGAAGGGCTTCGACTGGATCGTGCTCCCCGCCCCCATGGGACCCGATGGCAACCGCGCGCAGGGCGTCAGCCCGCAGACCCTGTCCGTCTCGGAGGACTGCGCGCACAAGAAGGAGGCCGTGCGGTTCATCGACTTCCTGTTGCGCACCGACAACGTGGTCCGGCTCGCCAAGGGCGACTGGATGCTCCCCACCGCCACGGCCGCCCTGCGCGACCCGGCCCTGCACACGGATCGGAACGGCTGGTCCACCGGCACCGCGCTGGCCCCCTACCTCCGCTCCGCGCCGGCCCAGTCCGTGCGCGGCTACCCGGAGTGGAAGGACAAGGTCGCCACGCCCGCCTTCCAGGAGTACTACAGCGGCGCCATCGGCCTCGACGAACTCCGCCACCGTCTGGTGACCGACGGCAACCGCGTCCTGGCCCGCTACCAGCGGTAGGTCTGGCCGGCTCAGACGGCGCCGCGCAGTTCGCCCGCCGTGACGACCCGCAGGAACGGCGGGATCGTGGCCGCGACGGCGGCGGCGAAGACGAGGAAGGCGACCCGTATCCCGAACCCTTCGGCGAGGACGCCGATCAGCCCGGCGCCCAGCGGCATGGCGCCCCAGCTCAGCAGGCGGGCAGCGCTGCTGAACCGGCCCATGATCGCGTCCGGCACGATGTTCTGGGCGATGAGCCGGGCGTTGACCGACCAGAGGGTGCCGCCCATGCCGCCGAGGAAGGCGGCGGCCGCGACGGCCCACAGGCTGTTGGTGAGGACCGGGACGGCCATCATCACCAGCGTGCTGACGAGGTCGGCGAACATCGCCCAGCGGTGGCCGAGCAGCCGGTTCACCCGGCCGACGGTGAGCGCGCCGACCAGGCCGCCGACCCCGAGCGCGCTGAGCACGACGCCGTACTCCCGCGGTGACAGCCCCAGCAGCTCCTTGGCGATGAGCGGCATGAGGGCCAGCCAGGCGCCCCAACTCGCGCACAGCACCGTCAGGATGAGCGCCATGGTGCGCAGCAGCCGGTGGCGCCAGAGGTAGCGCAGCCCTTCGGTGAACTGCCGGCCGGCGCCCGCCGGTACGCTCCCGGGCGCCGCCGCCGTCCGCACCGCGCGGAACCGGCCGGTGAGCAGCAGCAGGACCAGGGCGGCCGCCAGATACGCGACCCACGTGGTGCCGAGCGCGACGCCGGTGCCGGCGGCCAGGAGCAGCCCGCCGACGAAGGGGCCGCAGAACTCGTTGGCGGCGGTCTCGACGCCGGTGATCCAGGCGTTCGCGCGCTCACGTCCCGCGCGCGGCACGATCGCCGGGACGAGCGCCGACTCCGACGTCAGCGCGATCACCTCGGCGATGCCGAGCACGGTCCCGGCGGTGGCCAGCGCCCAGAGCGTGACGTCCCCGGTGGCGACGATCCGCAGCAGGCAGCCGACCGCGAGCAGCCGGATCCCGTTGGCCAGCCAGAGCAGCCGGCGCCGGTCGGCGCGGTCGACGAGCACACCGACCGGGAGGGAGGCGAGCAGCCAGGGGAGCGTCAGTGTGAGGGCGACCAGGGAGACGGCGGCGGGGGAGCTGGTGATCCGGGTGGCCAGCACCGGCAGCGCGATCTTGGTGATCCCGTCCGCGAGATTGGTGATCGCGGTGAACACCAGCAGGACGACGGTGTTGCGGGTGCCCCGCGGACCGGCGGGCCGCACCGGTGTTCTGGCGGCGGGCAGGGCCTGGGTGCTCATGGAAGATCCCCTAACCGTCTAACACGTTTACTGGTTGAGCGCATCGATGAAGCATTCCATGGGCCACCGAACCGGTCAAGCGGTTAGCCGGTTACTTCCGCGGTAGGCTGGTGTCCTCCAGGAGGTGGCCCGTGATCGAAGCACCGTCCTCGGCCCAGCTGGTCGAGGCGTTCGCCAACACCGTCGACGTGGAGCTCGGCACCGACGACCTCGCCGCGCCCGGTGAGCTCGCCGGCTGGCTGGCGGACCGGGGGCTGCTCGAAGCCGGCGGCCCGCTCTCCGCCGCCGATCACGAGCTCGGTCTGCGGCTGCGCGCCGGTATCCGCGAGGAGCTGGGCGTCCATGTGGGCGACGCCCCGGACCCGGACCTGCTCCGCGCCGCCGATGAGGCGTTGCGCGAACTCCCGCTGCTGAGCACCGTCCGGCGCGGCCCGTCGGCCGCCCTGCTCCCGGCGCCGGAACTGCCGCCCGCCAGGAAGGCGCTGGCGCTGATCGCCGTCGCCTGGACCGAACTGGTCATCACCGGCGAGGCCGCCCGCCTCAAGCGCTGCGCCGAGCACGCCTGCGCCTGGGTCTTCTGGGACGTCTCCAAGAACCGCAGCCGCCGCTGGTGCTCCATGCGCGTCTGCGGCAACCGCACCAAGGCACGGCGGTACGCGGCCAAGCACGCCGCCACCGCCGGCTGAGAGACCGGCGGTGCCAGGGGTGCGCCGCCCATGGGCGCCGTGCGGAAAACGGCATGGGCCGGCCCGGTCTCCCCCGTGAGAGACCGGGCCGGCAGTGAGCGGGAGAAGGTCAGACGCGGGCCGCGTCGTACTCCTCTGCGGGGCGGGCGGCCGGGGCCGGCGCCGGCGGGGCCAGTACGGCCTCGTCGTGGGTCATGTCCGGCAGCCAGCCGAGCCACTTGGGCAGGTACCAGTTGCGCTCGCCGAGCAGGGCCATGACGGCGGGGAGCAGGACCCCGCGGATGACGGTCGCGTCGATGAGGACGGCCACCGCCAGGCCGACGCCCATCTGCTTCATGCTCTGCATGGAGAGCGTTCCGAAGATGGCGAACACCGCGACCATGATGACCGCCGCGCTGGTGACGACGCCCGCCGTGGTGGTGATGCCGTGCTGGATGGCGCTCTGGGTGCTGAGGCCGCGCATCTTGGCCTCACGGATCCGGGAGACCACGAAGACGTGGTAGTCCATGCTCAGCCCGAACAGGATCACGAAGAGGAAGAGCGGCAGCCAGGCGACGACCGCGCCCGTTCCCGTGGCACCGACCAGTCCCGCGCCCCAGCCGTGCTGGAAGACGGCGGCGAGGACACCGTAGGCCGCGCCCACCGACAGCAGGTTGAGGACGATGGAGGTGGCGGCGATGGTGAGGGAGCGGAAGGACAGCAGCATCAGGAGGAAGGCGAAGACGATCACGAAGGCGAAGACCGGCGGGACGCTGCTCGTGATCTTGTTGGTGAAGTCCATCGAGCCGGCCGTCTGACCGGTGATGGGCGCTTCGAGCCCCGGGACCTTGCCGAGCGTGTCCGGCCGTACCTCGTCCCGCAGTTGGACCAGCCCGGCCTCGGCCTTCGTCTTGTCCGTGCCACCCGCCAGCGGGACGTCGATCTGCGCGATGTTCTCCTTGGCGTGGACGACCACGGTGACCGGGCCCTTGCTGGCGCCCTTCGAGACGGCCTCGGCGCGGAAGTCCTCGATCGCCTGCTTGACGGGCGCCGCGTTGATGTCGTCGGCCTTGACGACCACGTGCGCCGGGTCGGGGCCGCCGGGGAACGCCACGTTGATGCGGTCGTAGGTCTGGATGATCGGCAGGCCGTCGCCGAGCTCCTGGTTCATCGTGAGGTTCGCGGTGTGCAGCCCGAGCGCCGGGGAGGCGATGAGGATCAGTGCGCCGCCCGCGATGACGGTGGCGGTCTTCGGGTTGCGCAGCACGGGGGTGAGAACGGCCGTCCAGAAGCGGCTGTTGCTCGTGGCGGAGCGCTGGGAGGTGTTCTTCCGGGCGCGGTTGAGGAACGGGAGCCGGCCCTTCTCGACCCGGTGGCCGAGCAGCGAGAGCAGGGCGGGAAGGACGGTCACGGAGCCGAACATGGCGACCGCGACGACCATCATGGTGGCCACACCCATGGCCTTGAAGTCCGCGATGCCGGTGAAGAGCATGCCGGCCATCGCGACGATCACGGTGATGCCGGAGATGAGGATGGCGCGGCCGGACGTCGCCGAGGCGATCTTGATGGCGGTCTGCGCATCGTGTCCCGCGGCCCGCTCCTCACGCTCGCGGCGCAGGTAGAACAGGCAGTAGTCGACGCCGACGGCCAGACCGACCAGCAGCATCACGGAGTTGGCGGTGTCGCTCATCGGCACCAGGTGGCTGACGACGGCGACCAGACCGGTGGTCGCCACGAAGGCGGTCACCGCGAGGAGGACCGGCAGCAGGGCGGCGACCAGCGCGCCGAAGGCGATCAGCAGGATGCCGAGCGCGACCGGGACCGCGGAGAACTCGGCGGTCTTGAAGTCGTCGCCGAACGCGTCACCGAGCACCTTCTCGGAGCTCGCGTCGCCGAACTCCTCGATCCGCAGGTCCTGGTACTTGGCCTGGGTGCCCGCCACCGCGTCGGTGACCTTGGTGACGCGGTCGTCGGCGGTCTCCTTCTCGCCGGTCATCTCGAACCGGACCAGTGCGGATTTCTGGTCCGCGGAGATCGCCTTGGTGTCGTAGGGCGAGCTGATGTTGGTGGTCTGGCCGGTGCCCTTGACCGCGGCTATGACCGCGTCCACGGCGGTGTGGACCGCGGGGTCCGCGACCGTGCCGCCGGACTTGACCTGGATGAGCACCATCTCGCCGGCAGCACCCTTGATGCCCGCGTCGTCGATGATCCCCGCCGCCTGGCTGACCTCACCCGGCAGGCCCTCCTCCTGGCTGGCGTCGACCCGGCCGGCCATCTGTCCGATGGCGAGCGCGAGGACCACGAAGACCAACCAGCCGATGACGGCCGTCCAGCGGTGCCGGGCGCTCCAGCCACCCATTGCCGCAGCGATTCCCATTTTGCTGCCGTGTGCGCGTCCGCGACTCACGGTTCCCCCTCGTCATGGCAGCGGCACCGCACCGCTTGCTTCACCCATGACGCTAGGGGCTGAGGGGCGGCCGACCCATCAGGCTTCCAGGTGACTTGGCGGTGGGGGTTCTCCCCCATCCAGGGGAGGCTAGCCCCACCCTCAGAGGACGCCGGTCCCTTACACCTATAAAGATCGCCTAAGGAAACCATCCTTCAGTGCTCCGATGAATCAGCCAACTTCCCCGCAATGAGGCGGTGATTGCTGCGTATTTCCTTGACCATCGGCTGTCAGTGGTCGTATGTTTCCGGCACTTACGAGGCCGATCCCACGGGAGGGACCATGCCCGCACCCCTGAGGCCCGTTCGCCGCAGAGCCGCAGCCGTCTGCGCTTCGCTGGCGGCCGTCGCCGCGTTCGCCACCACCGGAATATCCCCGGCCGCCGGAGCTCCGGCGGCCGCGGCACGCGATGTCTACGTCTCCCCGGCCGGTGACGACCACGCCGCCGGCACCACCAAGCACCCCGTCCGCACCCTGGAGCACGCCCGCGACCTCGTCCGCGCCCGCGCCGGACACCTCACCGCCGATCTGACCGTCCATCTGGCACCCGGTACCTACCGGCAGTCCAAGCCCCTCGTGCTCGACGCCCGCGACTCCGGGGGCAACGGCCACCGGGTGATCTGGGACGGCGCCGGGTCCGCGGTCATCAGCGGGGGCCGCCAGGTGACCGGCTGGCACCAGGTCGCCGGCCGGCCCGGACTGTGGTCCGCGCCCGCGCCGAGCGGCCTCACCAACACCCGGCAGCTGTACGTCGACGGGGTGCGCGCCCAGCGCGCCCGTGGCCAGGTGCCCGTCGGACTGACCGCCACCGCCACCGGCTACACGGCCTCCGCCGGCACCCTCGCCGGCTGGCGGAACATCGGCGACGCCGAGTTCGTCTACACCAGCGGCGAATCGCTGTGGAACATCGACCGCGACGGCCTCGGCCAGTGGACCGAGCCGCGCTGCCCCATCGCCTCCGCCACCGGCACCACGATCACCATGGCCCAGCCCTGCTGGGACAATTCCAACAAACGTGTCGAGTTCCCCGACATCCCCGGCAGGACCGTCAGCATGGTCGGCCCCGGCAAGCTCACCAACAGCGGCCACGCCTCGTACATCGAGAACGCCTACGAGCTGCTCGACCAGCCCGGCGAGTGGTACTTCGACCGCAAGGCCCACACCGTCTACTACCTCCCGCGCCCCGGCGAGGACCCGCGGCACGCGGATGTCGAGGCACCGGTCGCGCAGAAGCTGATCGACGGCGGCGGAACGGCCGCGGCGCCCCTGCACGACGTCTCCTTCCGCGGGCTGCAGTTCAGCTACGCGACCTGGCTGACCCCGTCGGGTCCCGGCGGGTTCTCCGAGATCCAGGCCGGCTACACGATCACCGGGCCGACCGGCTGGGCCACCCAGGGCCTGTGCCACTTCGTCGAGGGCGGCACCTGCCCGTTCGCCGACTGGACGAAGATGCCGGGCAACGTCTCCCTGGCGCACAGCCGCGGAGTCGAGTTCTCCGGTGATGTCTTCGCGCATCTCGGCGCCGCCGGACTGGAGTTGGGCACCGGGACGAAGGACGCCCGGGTCAGCGGCAGCATCTTCACCGACATCTCCGGCAACGGCCTGGAGATCGGCGGGGTCGACGGCGCCGAGCCCGCCACCGGCGTCCAGGTCACCGACAACCACCTCTACGCGCTGCCCCGCGAATTCCACGGCGGGGTCGCGATCGTCAACGGCTACACCCAGCGCACCACGATCGCCCACAACCAGATCGACCACGTCGGCTACTCCGCGATCTCACTGGGCTGGGGCGGCTGGCCCGACAAGGTCGGCTCGCCCGCGACCCCGAACAGCAGTCACGACAACGCGGTACGCGACAACCTCATCTTCGACTACATGCAGATGCTGGACGACGGCGGCGGCATCTACACCCAGGGGCTGACCGGCACCTCGATCGCCGACGGTGAGAAGGTCACCGGCAACGTCATCCACGGCCAGTGGGGCCTGGGCAAGAGCGTCTACACCGACAACGGCTGCACGTACGAGACGGTCCAGGGCAACGTCCTGTACGGCGCCTCGTACGCCAACGTCGCCAGCCGCCACACCGACTTCCGCGACGCGCTCGGCAACAACGACCCGACGCTCGTCAAGGACAACTGGTGGGAGGAGGGCACCGGCGACGCCGACAACAAGGGACTCGTCACCACCGGCAACCGCATCATCGCCGCCCCCTCCGACGCCCCCGGGGCGATCGTCGCCAACGCGGGCCTCGAACCCGCCTACCGCGGGCTGCTGAACCGGCGGATCGGCGCACTCAGCACTCCTGAGGCACCGTCACGCGTCGGCACCAGCTCCGGCGGCACGACCGCGCTGGTCGTCACCTTCAACCCCACCTTCGCCGACGGCGGAGCGGCCGTGACGTCCTACACGGCCCACGTGTACGACGCCGCGGGCCATGAGGCGGCGACGGTGCCGGTCACGGCCGCGGAGTTCCGCACCCGCGGCTACCTCCGCGTCACGGGACTGCGGCCCGGTGAGCCGTACACCGTCTCCGTGAGCGCGACCAACTCCCGTGGAAGCGGGGCGGCTTCGCTGCCGTCGAACGCTCTGGTGCCCGCCGCCGTGACGACGCTGCCCGCCGCACCCACCGGGGCGAAACTCCGCGCCCAGGCGCACGCGGCGACCGTCGTCTGGACGCCGCCGGTGGACACCGGCGCCGCCGAGGTCACGGGCTATCTGATCACCGTCTCCGACGGCCGCACGATCGAGGTCGCCGGCCGGGACGCGCTCGTCACGCAGCCGTCCGGCAAGGGGATGTTCCGCGTCATCGGCGGTCTCACCCCGGGCACCGCGTACAAGGTCACCATCGCGGCGGTCACCGCCGCGGGAACCGGTCCTTCGGTGACCGCGAACGGCACCACACCCGCGGCCTGACGCGTCAGGCGGAGAGCAGGATCCGGCGGGGGAGAAGGGCCCCCGCATAGCGCTCCAGCAGCAGCTCGACGAGTTCCGGGGCCGCGCCCAGCACAGGAGCGAGGGCGTCGGCGCCGGACTCGCGGGCACCGCGGACGATGCGGTCGGGCAGGAAGCCCGGTGCGATGACGTACGGGGCGACCGCGATACGGCGTACGCCCTCGGCCCGCAGCTGCCGGACCGCGTCCTCGGTCCTGGGCAGCGATGCGGAGGCGAACGCAGGCCGCACGGCGCACCAACCGGTGTGCCGCCACTCCCGCGCGATTTCAGCGATCACTGCGATCGCCTCCGGGTCGGTGGAGCCCGCCGAGGCCAGGACAACCCCGGTCGAGCGGTCGCCGGGGGTGACCCCGGCCTCGGCCAGCCGCCGCTCCAGGGCGGCGGTCAACAGGGGCGAGGGGCCGAGGACATCGGCCACCACGACCCTCAGCCGGGGGTGCGCGGCGGTCGACTCGCGCAGCACGGCGGGGATGTCGGCCTTCGCGTGGAAGGCGCGGGTGAGCAGCAGCGGCAGCGCGACGATGTCGCGCACCCCCTCCGCCGCGAGGCGGTCGACGACCTGCGCCACGGTCGGCGCACAGAAGTCGAGGTATCCGGTGACGACGCGGAGCCCCGGCCGGGCGGCCCGTACCTGCTCGGTCAGCGCATGGACGGTCGCGGCATGGCGCGGATCGCGACTGCCGTGGGCGATGATCAGAAGGGGCGGCGCATAGCGCCACGTTGGAAGGGTGGTGGCGGGTGACGGGTGGGCGGGACCGTTCATTACTGGCTCCGGGACACCAGGCCACGGGTGCGCAGCACACGGCGCTCCAGCGGGCTGAAGATCAGCAGATCGATGGCGATACCGACGACGAGGATGAGGATGATGCCGAGGAAGATGCCCGGCATGTCGGACCCCTCGCGCATGTTCTCCAGATAGCGCCCCAGACCGGTGCCGAGGTCGGGGGAGGAGGCGATGAGCTCGGCGGCCATCAGGGAGCGCCAGGAGAACGCCCAGCCCTGCTTGAGGCCGGCCAGGTAGCCGGGCAGCGCGGCCGGCAGCAGGATGTGCCGGGCACCGCTCACCCCGCTGGCGCCGAGCGTGCGGCCGGCGCGCAGATAGAGCGGCGGCACCTGGTCGATGCCGGAGATCAGCCCGTTGGCGATGGACGGCACCGCGCCGAGCAGGATGACGGCGTACATCGCGGAGTCGGTGATGCCGAGCCAGATGACCGCGGCGGGCACCCAGGCCACCGACGGCAGCGACTGCAGGCCCGACAGGATCGGCCCGATGGCGGACCGGACGAACGGGACGCGGGCCACGACGAGGCCGACCGGGGTGCCGATGGCGACCGCGGCGAGGAAGCCCAGCAGCCCGCGCTCGACGCTGGTCCAGATGATGTCGAGGAGCTGGCCCTCGTTCCACAGCGTCATGAAGCTGCTGCCGACCGCCCGGGGGCGGGCAGCTTGGTCTCCGGCGCGAACCCGGCCAGCACGGCGAGCTGCCACACCACGAGCACCAGGAGGACCGCCGAGACCGGCGGCAGGACCTTCTTGACCAGGACCTGGGTGAACGGGGTGCGCCGGACCTGGACCGCGTCCAGGGCGTCGAGCCCGGCCTCCAGACCCGCGAGGTCCTGGGAGCCCGCACTGTCCTTCTTGTCGGCCGGAACGGTCTCAGTGCTGGCCATGTCGGCGGATCTCCCCACGCAGTTCTTCGGTGATCTCGATGGACAGCTCGGCGACCGCGGCGTCCTCGATACGGCGCGGCTGCGGGATGTCCACGGCCCATTCGCGGGCGACCCGGCCGGGCCGGGACGTCAGCAGCACCACGCGCTCCGCGAGCCGGACGGCCTCGCGGACGTTGTGCGTGACGAAGAGGACGGAGACGCCCGTCTCGGCCCAGATACGGGTGAGCTCGCCGTGCAGGACGTCCCGGGTGATGGCGTCCAGCGCCGCGAACGGCTCGTCCATCAGCAGCACGTTGGAGTCCTGGGCCAGCGCACGGGCGAGCGCGACGCGCTGCCGCATACCGCCGGACAGCTCGTGGACCCGCTTGCCGTAGGAGCCGTCGAGGCGCACCAGGCTGAGCAGCCGCTCGGCCTCCGGGCGGCGCTCGGCGCGCGGCACGCCGCGCAGCCGCAGCGCCAGTTCGATGTTCTTGCCGGCGGTGAGCCAGGGGAAGAGCGCGTGCTCCTGGAACATCAGCGCCGGACGGCCGCCGCCCGGCACCGTGATGGTGCCCGCCGTCGGCTGGTCCAGGCCCGCGACCAGGTTGAGCAGCGTCGACTTGCCGCAGCCGGAGGCACCCAGGAGGCAGACGAACTCACCGGGACGGACGTCGAGGGTGATGTCGTCGAGCACCGCCTGGGCGGAGCCCGGACGGCCGAAGACCTTGTGGACGTGGTCGATGCGAACGGCGGGCGCGCCGTCCGCGACGGCGGTGTCCGCGCTGTGCTGCTCGGTGGTCCTGACTGCCGTGGCCATCCGGTCACCTCCTGGTACGTGGGCGGGCGGTGCGTGCTGCGGGCCGCCGGTGTCCGGCCATCGCGGGCCGGACACCGGCTGCTTCCGGGTGTTTCCGTGACGCGGTGCTGCTACTGCCTGCCGAGTCCCGCCGCGTCCACCGCGGGCTTGCCGGCGGCCGTGAGGACCTTGTTGAGCAGCGTCAGGTCGTAGATCCCGGCGAGGTCGGGCTTCTTCAGCAGACCGGCCTTGACGGCGTGGTCGGCCTCGGACGTCAGCGACTTGGCGAGCGGGTCGTCGAGGACCTGGATGCTCGCCCACGCCGGGTCGAGGATCTCGGCCGGCAGTGCCTTCTGGGTGTCCTTCTTGAGCTGGGCGTTCGCGGCGGCCTTGGCCTTGTCCGGGTTGGCCGTGATCCACGCGTTGGTGTTCACCGAACCGCGCAGCACCGCCTCGACGACGTCCGGGTGCGCCGACAGGAACTTCTGCGACACGATCACATTGGTGATCACGAACTTCTTGTCGGGCCACAGGTCGCGCTCGTCGAGCAGTACCTTGCCGCCCTCGGAGACCAGCTTGGACGCGGTCGGCTCCGGCACCCACGCGCCGTCGATGGAACCGGACTTGTAGGCGTCGGGCGTGACCTTGTTGTCGGTGCGGAAGACGGAGACGTCGCCCTTGCCGCTCTGCGCGTCGACCTTCCAGCCCTTTTCGGCGATCCAGTTGAGGAACGCCACGTCCTGGGTGTTGCCCAGCTGCGGGGTCGCGATCTTCTTGCCCTTGAGGTCGTCCAGGGTCTTGATCTTCGCGGGGTTGACGACCAGCTTCACGCCGCCCGAGGCGGAGCCGGAGATGATCCGCAGGCTGGTGCTCTTGGACTTGGTGTAGCCGTTGATGGATGGCGAGGGGCCGATCCAGCCGATGTCGATGGAGCCGGCGTTCAGCGCCTCGATCTCGGACGGGCCCGCGTTGAAGGTCTGGGTCTTGATGGCGGTGCCGCCCAGCTCCTTCGCGAACAGGCCCTGGTTGAGGCCGACGAGCGCGGTGGCGTGGGTGAGGTTCGGGAAGTAGCCGATCTTCACTTCGTCGGCGGAGAGCTTCTTCGCGCCCGAACTGGCCACCGGGGCAGCGTTGCTGTCCTTCGTGTCGTCGGACTTCGAGCCGTACCCGCAGGCGGCGAGAGCGCCGAAGAGCAGCGGGAGGGTCGCGGCAGCGGCGATCGATCGCTTCAGGCTGCGGGTGGTTCTTGCGGCAGACACGGGAGGTGTTCCTCTCGGAGAGCCGGAGCGCGCCTATCTGGGCGCGGCCGGAAAGTCGTCAGGTCTTCGGTGGTGCGGGCGTACTCGCGTGCGGGTGCGGGGCTGAGCGGTTAGAGCGCACATCGCGCCACCCCGCCCGTGCCGGCGCCGAGGAGGCCGCTGCCGACGCGGCCGCCCTCCTTCGCGAAGCCCGAATAGGCATCGACCATCAGAAGTCCCACCCCTCTTGTTCCTTCTCCACGGCGGACGCACCGGCCGCCGCGGGTTCGGCGAACGCCTCGCCCGCCATGCCCGCGGTCAGCGTCGTGCCGTCCGCGGGGTCGATCAGCAGGAAGGAGCCGGTCAGCCGCGAGTCCGCGTAGGCGTCCAGCGGCAGCGGCTCGGCGGTGCGCAGCACGACGGCGCCGATGTCGTTGACGTCCAGCTGCGCCGGCCCGGACTCGTGCGCGAGCCCGGCCGTGAGATTGATGCGGTACGGCAGCGCCTTGACGACGGCCTTCACCGTGCGCGTCGCGTGCTTGAGCAGCACCCGCGAGCCGACCTTCAGCGGCCGCTCGTGCAGATGGCAGACGGTCGCCTCGACGTCCTGGGTGGTCGCCGGCGCCGAGGCGGTCGGCGCGATCAGGTCGCCGCGCGAGATGTCCAGGTCGTCGGCGAGCAGCACGGTCACCGACTGCGGCGCCCAGGCGACGTCGACCGGCTCGCCAAGGGCGTCGATGCCGGTGATGGTGCTGGTCGCGCCGGACGGCAGGACCGTCACCTCGTCACCGACCCGCAGGATGCCGGAGGCGATCCGGCCCGCGTAGCCGCGGTAGTCCGGGTGCTCGGTGGTCTGCGGACGGATCACGTACTGGACCGGGAAGCGGGCCGGGGCGTCCGTCAGGTCGGTGCCGACCTGCACCGTCTCCAGGTGCTCCAGGACGGTGGGGCCGCCGTACCAGTCCATGTTCGCGGACGGCGTCACCACGTTGTCCCCGGCGAGCGCCGAGATCGGGATCGTCGTGATGTCCGGGACGCCGAGCGACGCCGCGTACGCCGTGAACTCCTCGGCGATGGCGGCGAACACGGGCTCCGCGTACTCCACCAGGTCCATCTTGTTGACGGCCAGCACCACGTGCGGGACGCGCAGCAGCGCGGCCACCGCGGCATGGCGCCGGGTCTGCTCCACGACGCCGTTGCGGGCGTCGACGAGCACCACGGCCAGCTCCGCGGTCGAGGCGCCGGTGACCATGTTGCGGGTGTACTGCACATGGCCCGGCGTGTCGGCGAGGATGAACCGGCGCCGCGGTGTGGCGAAGTACCGGTACGCCACATCGATGGTGATGCCCTGCTCGCGCTCGGCCCGCAGGCCGTCGGTGAGCAGCGCCAGGTCCGGCGCCTCCTGGCCGCGGCGGCGCGAGGCGTGCTCGACGGCCTCCAGCTGGTCGGTCAGGACCGACTTGGAGTCGTGCAGCAGCCGCCCGACCAGGGTGGACTTGCCGTCGTCGACGGAGCCGGCGGTGGCGAAGCGCAGCTGCGAGGTGGCCGCGATCTGCTCGGCGCTGGTGACGTCGCTGATGGTGGTCATTTAGAAGTACCCCTCGCGCTTGCGGTCTTCCATCGCGGCCTCGGACATCTTGTCGTCGGCGCGGGTCGCGCCCCGCTCGGTGAGCCGGGACGCGGCGATCTCCACGATGACCTGGTCGATGGTGAAGGCGTCGGAGTCCACCGCGCCGGTGCAGGACATGTCACCGACGGTGCGGTAGCGGATGAGCCGCTTCTCGACGGTCTCCCCGGACTTCGGGCCGCCCCACTCGCCCGCCGTCAGCCACATGCCGCTGCGGGCGAAGACGTCCCGCTCGTGCGCGTAGTAGATCTGCGGCAGCTCGATGCCCTCGCGGGCGATGTACTGCCACACGTCCAGCTCGGTCCAGTTGGACAGCGGGAACACCCGGACGTGCTCGCCGGCCGCGTGCTTGCCGTTGTAGAGCTGCCACAGCTCGGGGCGCTGGCGGCGCGGGTCCCAGGCGCCGAACTCGTCGCGCAGGGAGAAGACGCGCTCCTTGGCGCGGGCCTTCTCCTCGTCACGGCGGCCGCCGCCGAAGACCGCGTCGTACTTACCCTCGCCGATCGCGTCGAGCAGCGGCACCGTCTGCAGCGGGTTGCGGGTCCCGTCGGGGCGCTCGCGCAGCCGGCCGTCGTCGATGTAGTCCTGCACCCGCGCCACGTGCAGCCGCAGTCCGTGCTCGGCGACCGTACGGTCCCGGTACTCCAGCACCTCGGGGAAGTTGTGGCCGGTGTCCACGTGCAGCAGCGAGAACGGCACCGCGGCGGGCGCGAACGCCTTCAGCGCCAGGTGCAGCATGACGATGGAGTCCTTGCCGCCGGAGAAGAGGATCACCGGCCGCTCGAACTCGCCCGCGACCTCACGGAAGATGTGCACGGCCTCGGACTCGAGCGCGTCCAGGTGGCTGAGCGCGTACGCGGATTCATTGGGCGCGGCGACGGTGGTCACAGTGCCAGTCCCCTCTCGACGAGCAGCGCTTCCAGCGCCGCGGCGGAGTCCTCGACGGTGCGGCCGTGGGTCTCGAGGCGCAGATCCGGTGCCCCGGGCGCCTCGTACGGGTCGTCGACCCCGGTGAGACCGGAGATCTCACCCGCGGCCTGCTTGGCGTACAGCCCCTTCACATCGCGCTCGGAGCACACCTCGACCGGTGTGGCCACGTGCACCTCCAAGTACGGGGTGCCCTGCTTCTGGTGGCGCCCGCGGACCGCCTCGCGGCTGTCCGCGTAGGGAGCGATGACGGGGACGAGGACCTTGACGCCGTTGGAGGCCAGCAGCTCGGCGACGAAGCCGATCCGCTGCACGTTGGTGTGCCGGTCCTCGCGGGTGAAGCCCAGCCCGGCGGAGAGGAACTCGCGGATCTCGTCGCCGTCCAGCACCTCCACCCGGTGGCCCGCGTCACGCAGCCGGTCGGCCAGCGCGAAGGCGACCGTGGTCTTGCCCGCGCTCGGCAGACCGGTGAGCCACACCGTGGCACCCGCCTGCTGCGGGCTCGCCGGCACGCTCATCGCTCGCTCCTGGGATATCTGAGTGGTCATCAGCCGTGCAGTCCGCACTCGGTCTTGCCGCGGCCGGCCCAGCGGCCGGCGCGGGCGTCCTCGCCCTCCAGCACCCGGCGGGTGCACGGCTCGCAGCCGACGGACGCGTAACCGTCCATCAGCAGCGGGTTGGTCAGCACCCCGTGCTCCGCGACGTACGCGTCCACGTCCGCCTGCGTCCAGCGGGCGATCGGGGAGATCTTCACCTTGCGGCGCTTCTCGTCCCAGCCGACGACCGGAGTGTTCGCGCGGGTCGGGGACTCGTCGCGGCGCAGTCCGGTGGCCCAGGCGTCGTACCCGGTCAGGCCCTGCTCCAGCGGCTTGACCTTGCGCAGCGCGCAGCACAGGTCCGGGTCGCGGTCGTGCAGCTTCGGCCCGTACTCGGCGTCCTGTTCGGCGACGCTCTGGACCGGGGTCAGCGTGATGAGGTTGACGTCCATCACCGCGCCGACCGCGTCACGGGTGCCGATGGTCTCGGGGAAGTGGTAGCCGGTGTCGAGGAACACCACGTCCACGCCCGGGAAGGCGCGGGACGCGAGGTGCGCCACGACGGCGTCCTCCATCGAGGACGTGACGCAGAAGCGCGGGCCGAACGTCTCGGCGGCCCAGCGCAGGATGTCCGGCGGGGACGCGTCCTCCAGGTCGCGGCCCGACTGCTCGGCCAGAGCGCGCAGGTCCTCGGCGGTGTGCTGTGCGGTGGTCACGACTCGCCTCCGGTCGGGGGGTTCTTGCGAAGTCCCTCGGTCAGCAGACCGAGGAACTTCAACTGGAAGGCGCGGTTGCACGCCCGGCATTCCCAGGCGGCACCCGAACCGTGCGGAACCTTCTCCTCGGATGGGCGCAGATCCTCGTCCCCGCAGTACGGGCAGTAGAACGGCGCGGCGCGTTCGGTCATGACAGCGCCTCCTCGGAGGCGCGGGCGGCCCAGGTGGCGAAGCGCTCGTCGTCCTCGCGCTCCTCCTCGAAGCGCCGCAGCACCCGCTCGACGTAGTCGGGCAGCGCGGCGGAGGTGACCTTCAGACCGCGCACCTTGCGGCCGAAGCCGGGCTCCAGACCGAGGCTGCCGCCCAGGTGCACCTGGAAGCCCTCGACCTGCTCGCCGTTCTCGTCGGTGACCAGCTGGCCCTTGAGACCGATGTCCGCCACCTGGATGCGGGCACAGGAGTTGGGGCAGCCGTTGACGTTGATGGTCAGCGGCTGGTCGAAGTCCGGCAGCCGGTGCTCCAGCTCGTCGATGAGGGAGGCGCCGCGCGCCTTGGTCTCGACGATGGCCAGCTTGCAGAACTCGATGCCGGTGCAGGCCATGGTGCCGCGCCGGAACGGCGACGGCTTCACCTGGAAGCCGAGCGCTTCCAGAGCGGCCACCAGGGACTCGACCCGCGGCTCCTCGACGTCCAGCACGATCATCTTCTGCTCGACGGTGGTGCGCAGCCGGCCCGAGCCGTGTCCGGCGGCCAGGTCCGCGATCTTGGAGAGCGTCGAGCCGTCGATCCGGCCGACCCGCGGCGCGAAGCCCACGTAGAAGCGGCCGTCCTGCTGGCGGTGCACACCCACGTGGTCACGCCACTGCTGCTCGGGGTACTCCGGGGCGGGGCCGTCGGTGAGCTTGCGCTGGAGGTACTCGTCCTCCAGGATCTGCCGGAACTTCTCCGGGCCCCAGTCGGCGACCAGGAACTTCAGCCGGGCGCGGGTGCGCAGCCGGCGGTAGCCGTAGTCACGGAAGATGCCGATCACACCGGCCCACACGTCGGCGACGTCGTCCAGCGGGACCCACGCGCCGAGCCGCACCCCGAGCTTGGGGTTGGTGGACAGCCCGCCGCCGACCCACAGGTCGAAGCCGGGGCCGTGCTCGGGGTGGTGCACCCCGACGAACGCGATGTCGTTGATCTCGTGCGCCACGTCCAGCAGCGGCGAACCGGAGATCGCCGTCTTGAACTTGCGCGGGAGGTTGGAGAAGTCCTTGGAGCCGATGTAGCGCGAGTGGATCTCGTCGATCGCGGAGCTGCCGTCGATGATCTCGTCGGCCGCGATCCCCGCCACCGGCGAGCCGAGGATGGTGCGCGGGGTGTCGCCGCACGCCTCGGTGGTGGACAGGCCGACGGCCTCCAGCCGGCGCCAGATCTCCGGAACGTCCTCGATCCGGATCCAGTGGTACTGGACGTTCTGCCGGTCGGTCAGGTCGGCGGTGCCGCGGGCGAACTCCTGCGAGATCTCACCGATGACGCGCAGCTGCTCGGTGGTGAGCCGGCCGCCGTCGATGCGGACCCGCAGCATGAAGTACTCGTCGTCGAGCTCGTGCGGCTCCAGGATGGCGGTCTTGCCGCCGTCGATCCCGGGCCTGCGCTGGGTGTAGAGACCCCACCAGCGCATGCGGCCGCGGAGGTCGGCGGGGTCGATCGAGTCGAAACCGCGCTGGGAGTAGATCGTCTCAATGCGTGTCCGCACGTTGAGACCGTCGTCGTCCTTCTTCGTCTGCTCGTTGCCGTTGAGCGGCGTGAAGTGGCCCATGGCCCACTGGCCCTCACCACGGTGGCGTCCGGCCTTGCGGCGGGCCGTGGTGTCGGCTGGTTGATCAGGAGTGGAGGCCATGGCGATGCGTCCTTCGGGCAGGGGCGAATACGTCGGTGGTAGCGCGGATGCACCCTATGGCCTGCGGAAACCTGAAATCGATCAGGGCAGTTGGCGGCGGCGGGGCGCATGCGCGACCACGGCGCGAGAGGGTGGCGGGGGTGCCGGCGCCAACCGGCGCGGCGCGATCAGCTCGCCGGACAGATGGCGCTGGACACGCGGCAGAAGTCGACGTGCGGCCGACCTACCAAGGCGATTCCAGTGCGGGACATGTCGGAAGCGTGGCATGAGGGTCTTGGACGAGTCCACCGTCGTCCAGTATGTGGACCAGATTATCCCATCAGGTGAGACGCTGTGCTCTGCGTCACTGCTCCGCGGGCCACGGCCCGGCCGGGACCGGCTGATCCGGTTCGTCCGCCGTCCTGGTGTCGAAGAGCCGGAAGCCGCGCCGCTCGTAGTTCGCCATCGCGTGCGGCCCGTCCAGGCTGCAGGTGTGCACCCACACCCGCTTCGTCGCGGTCCGCCCCGGCCACCGGCCGGCCAGGTCCCAGGCGCGGGCGGTCCCGTACGACAGCAGATGGCCGCCGATCCCGCGGCCCCGGAAGGCGGGCAGCAGCCCGAAGTACATGATCTCCACGACGCCGTCGTCCTGCGGGTCGAGCTCCACGAACCCGGCCGGGGTGCCCCGGTCGTACGCCACCCACGTCTCCGAGCCCGGCCGGTCCAGATGCGCCTGCCAGCGGCCGTACGTCCAGCCCAGCCGGTCGGTCCAGCGGCAGTCCGCGCCGACCGACGCATAGAGGAAGCGGCTGAAATCGGGCGACGGCACCTCGGCGGCCACGATCCGGACCCCCGGCCCGGCGGCGGGCACGGCCGAGGGCCGCAGATCCGCCGGTGCGGTCTGTTCGAGGGACCAGGTGGTCACGCTGATGCTCATGCCACCACCCTAATTCGCCGCCGCGGGACAGCCGCCGCCGGCCGGCCGCGACCCGACGGCCGCGACCGGATCAGCGCACCGCGCCCAGCCGCGCGAAGACGACGACGTTCCCGTCGTATCCGCCCTTCTCCGTGTACCCGCCGCCACAGGTGATGACGCGCAGCTCGGCCGCGCCGGTGTCGCCGTACACCCGCTTCGCCGGGAACGCGTTCTTGGCGAACACCTCGACGCCGTACACGTCGAAGACCGCGGTGCGGCCGTCCTGGCGGGTCACCTCGATACGGCCGCCCTTCTTCAGGGCGCCGAGCCCGTAGAAGACGGCGGGCCCGGCCAGATTGTCGACATGCCCGTCGATGACGGAGGTGCCGGCCGCGCCCGGCGTGGGGGAGTTCCTGAACCAGCCGGCCAGGTTCTTGTCGGCCGGCGGCGGCGAGCCCACCCAGCCGTCCTTGTCGAGCGCGACGGTGATCAGCGGGGCGTTCACCCCGATGGACGGGATCCTGACCCGGACCGGCGGCGAGGCCGGCAACGGCGGCGTGACCTGCCGGGCGGCAGGCGGGACGACACCGGGAATCGTGTCGACGGCGGCCGCCGCGGCGGGCTGCGGCGGAAGGGCCTGCTCCGCGGCACCGCCGCGGACCAGGGCCACCCCGACGACGGCGATCAGGGCGACGGCGACGGGTGCGCCGATGCCCTTGCGCGCCGGCTGCTCCGTGGCCATGGCCTTCCTCCCGCTCGGGGGCCCCGGGGGACCACCCTCCGAAACGCTAGACGCGCGGCGGTCGGGCGGCGACAGCTGACAGGCGATCGGGTGGCGCGGAGCGCGCGCCCCGCGGCCGCCGGAGCCGGCCCCCTCCACGCCCTGCCGCCATCCGGCAGGGCCTCGTACGCTGTCCCGCATGTCCCGCACGAGTCCGAGCCGCCCCGTCGTCGTCCTCGGCGAATGCGTGGCCGACGCCTTCGCCGCCCCCCGGACCGGCGAGCCGGCCGCCGGTCTCGACCTGACCGTCGTCCCGGGCGGCGGCCCCGCCAACACCGCGGTCGCGCTGGCCCGGCTCGGCACGCCCACCCGGTTCCTCGGCCGGCTGTCGGGCGACGTCTTCGGCCGGCTCTTCCGCGAGCGGCTGGCCGGCTCCGGCGCCGACCTGACCGGCTGCCCCGACGCGGCCGAGCCCAGCACGCTCGCCGTCGCGGATCTCGACGCGGCCGGCCGGGCCCGCTACACCTTCCACGCCGAAGGCACCGCCGACTGGCAGTGGACGGCAGCCGAGCTGACGGCCGGGCTGCCCGCCGACCCGGCCTGTCTGCACACCGGCTCCCTCGCCCTCGTGCGCGACCCCGGGGCCGGCCGTATCGAAGAGCTCCTCGACGACCTCCGCCCCCGCACCACCATCAGCATCGACCCCAACGTCCGGCCGGGCCTCGTACCCCCGGACCGCTACCGGCAGCGGCTGTCCCGCTGGTGCGCGGCGGCCGACATCCTCCGCCTCAGCGACGACGACCTCGCCCATCTGCACCCCGGCACCCCGCTGGAAAAAGCCTGCGACGAATGGCACGCCCTCGGCGTCCCCCTCGTCGTCATCACCCTCGGCCCCGACGGCGCCCTCGCCTCCCTCGACGGCGAACGGCTCCAGGTACCGGCCCAGCCGTGCGACGTCGTCGACACCGTCGGAGCGGGCGACGCGTTCATGGCAGGCCTGCTGCACCATCTGTACGCCGCCGGTCACCTGGGCGGCCGCCTCACCGCACTCACCCCCGCGGGGGTCCAGGAGGCCGTGGCCCTGGGCACGGCGGTGGCCGCCGCCACCTGCGCGGTCCAGGGCGCGAACCCGCCCTGGCCGCACCAGTTCTAAGGCTGCGCTTGCGGCCGGCTCTCTCTCGCCCGTGGGCAACGGTTAGTGCCGGGCAGCCAGAACCGCCGGCGCCACCGAATGCGGCAACAGATCGACACCCCGCTCCGGACGCACCAATTCCACCTCGACCCCGTCCGCGAAGCGGTAGGGCCGATGTGCCAGCACCCCCGCAAGGTTGCGGCGCAGCCGCGACAGTTCCGCGCGGACCGTCACCGTCCGTCCCGCGTCGCCGAACAGGTCCTGGGCCAGTTCCGCCGCGCTGCGGCCGCCCCGGTGCAGCGCCAGGACGAAGAGGAGCTCGGCATGGCGCGGGCTGAGCTGTTGTGCCCAGCTGCCCGCCGCGCCCGAGACCGTCACCGTCCAGGCGCGTGCCCGGCTGACGTCCAGGACGACGCGGCTCATGGGGGCCGCCGGGTCCCGGTCGTCGCCGAGGCGGATCAGCCAGCCGCCGGGCAGCGGATCCAGGGAGCACCTGCCCAGGCTCGGCAGCCACATCTCGCCGGACCGTACGGCGGCCGGCAGGGCCACCCGGTCCGGGGGCGCCATGCCGGTGACCGCGGCGGTCCAGCCGTTGCGGTCGACCGCGACGGCCCGGTCGTCCGACCCCGCCATCCGCGCCAGCAGCGGTGCCGCGATCGCCCGCAGCCGTTCGATGGAGGCCCAGTGCCGCAGCCGCAGTTCGCCCTCGGCGACCCGGGTCACGGCGGTGACCAGGGACAGGGTGGCCGGGTGGATGGTGGCGGCGGGGCCGCTGATGTCCACGACGCCGAGCAGCCGGCCGTCCCGCGGATCGTGCAGGGGCGCGGCGGCGCAGGTCCACGCGTGGTGGGTCCGTACGAAGTGCTCGGAGGAGTGCACCTGGACGGGTGCGCGGGTCACCAGCGCGGTGCCGATCGCGTTGGTGCCGACCACGTCCTCGGCCCAGGAGGCGCCCTCGGCGAAGCCGAGCCGGTCCGCACTCCTGCGCACCGCGAGGCTGCCGTCCCGCCACAACACCCGGCCCTCGCCGTCCGTGACCACCATGATGTGCCAGGCGACGTCGGCGACGGTCAGCAGCCCCTCGCGCAGCAGCGGCATGACGTCGCCCAGCGGCGAGGACTGCCGGCGGTGTTCGAGCTCCTCCGTGGAGAGCAGGCCGGCGTGCCGGCCGATGTCCGGATCCACACCGTGGTTCCTGACCCGCAGCCAGGACTCGCTGATCACCGTGCGGGGCACCGCGGGCGGGGCGTCACCCGCCAGAGCGGCCTCGTGCACGCCGGCGAGCAACCGCGCCGACTCGCGGACGCCCATGGCCCCGAGACGGCCGAGACCGATCGGTGGGTCTGACACATTGCCCCCGGTTTGCCTGCTTCTCACGTCCTGCTGCCCATGGTGCCGCCGCTCCGTCCGCGGTGCCCGGGCAACCGGCATATCCATTGCAACGAGCTGCAACCGTTGCGGGTGTGCGGGGGCCCGACGGACAGTGACGCGACGGTGCCGCATCCGGTCCGGCGAGATCCGTTGCACCGTCCGACGCGTCACACAAGGGGGGAATCCCGCCATGTCGACCACTCCGTCCCGGGTGGTCGCCGGTGGTGCTCCCGACGTCGGATACGTGCTTGACGGGTCCCCTTCTTCACGCTCCCAAGTAGCCTGTGTGGACGGGCTGTCGGCGTCGCTCACCGTCCCGGCCGACCTCGTGATTCCGGCACGGCTGCCCTCGGGCATCGAGGGCACCAGGACCGGGGGTGGTGCCGAGTCGGCGCGGCGCCACCCTCTGCCGGCGCGGTGGCGGCCGCTCACCCTTCCAGGCCCCCCTCCGAGGG
This sequence comes from Streptomyces sp. RKAG293, assembly GCF_023701745.1. Classification (NCBI taxonomy): domain Bacteria; kingdom Bacillati; phylum Actinomycetota; class Actinomycetes; order Kitasatosporales; family Streptomycetaceae; genus Streptomyces; species Streptomyces sp. RKAG293. The sequence goes on from NZ_JAJOZB010000001.1 coordinate 6,844,956, forward strand.
TGAGGGCCGCCGCCGCGCCACCCCTGCCGCGACCACCTGCGCCGCCCCGCACCCCCTCCGCGCCCGGCACGTAGCGGCGCTCAGTCCGTGAGCGGCCGGGCGCGGTCCACGATCGAGGCCAGGTCGAGGGTGTGCGGCAGGGTGCCGAAGGTGGCTCCCCAGTCGCCGCCGAGCCGCGAGGCGCAGAACGCGTCGGCCACGGCGGACGGGGCGAACCGTACGAGCAGGGAGCCCTGGAGGATCAGGGCCATCCGTTCGACGATGCGCCGGGCACGGGCCTCCACACCGTCCAGGTCGGCGAGTTCGGTCAGCAGCCCCTTGATGGCACCGTCCAGCCGGTGGTCCGCGCCGCGGGCCAGGCCGATCTCGGTGAGGAACGCGTTCAGGGCCATCGGGTCGCGCCGCAGCACCCGCAGCACGTCCAGCGCCTGGACGTTGCCCGAACCCTCCCAGACCGAGTTCAGCGGTGACTCGCGGAACAGCCGGGGCATCCCCGACTCCTCGACGTACCCGTTGCCGCCGAGGCACTCCAGCGCCTCCACGGCGACGGCCGGACAGCGCTTCGTCACCCAGTACTTGGTGACGGCCACCGCCAGCCGCCGGAAGTGCCGCTCCTGCTCGGTGCCGGTGTCGTAGGAGGCGGCGAGCCGCAGCGCGGTGGTCGTGGCGGCCTCCGACTCCAGGGCGAGGTCCGCCAGGACGTTGCGCATCAGCGGCTTGTCGATCAGCGGGCCGCCGAACGCGCCGCGGTGGGTGGCGTGGTGCACAGCCTGGGCGACCGCCTGCCGCATGATGGCCGCGGACCCGACGGCGCAGTCCAGCCGGGTCGCCGCGACCATCTCGATGATGGTCGCCACCCCGCGGCCCTCCTCGCCGACCCGGCGCGCCCACGTCCCGTCGAACTCCACCTCGGACGAGGCGTTGGAACGGTTGCCGAGCTTGTCCTTCAGCCGCTGGATCGCGAAGACGTTACGGGTCCCGTCCGGCAGCACCCGCGGCAGCAGGAAGCAGCTGAGGCCGTCCGGGGCCTGGGCCAGTACCAGGAAGCCGTCCGACATGGGCGCGGAGCAGAACCACTTGTGGCCGGTCAGCGCGTAGGCGCCGTCCTCGGCGAGCGGTTCCGCGCGGGTGGTGTTGGCCCGGACGTCGGAGCCGCCCTGCTTCTCCGTCATCCCCATGCCGAACAGCGCGCCGGGCTTCGCGCCGGCCGGGGCGAGCAGCGGATCGTAGATCCGGGAGCGGAGCCGCGGCTCCCATTCGGCGGCCAGCGCCGGATCGGCGCGCAGGGCCGGCACCGCCGCGTGCGTCATCGACACCGGGCAGCCGTGTCCGGCCTCGGCCTGCGACCAGACCAGGAACCCGGCCGCGCGGCGCAGATGTCCGTCGGGGCGGGACCAGGCGTCGGTCAGGCCCGCCGACACCGCGTGGCCCAGCAGCCGGTGCCAGGACGGATGGAAGTCGACCTCGTCGATCCGGTTGCCGTACCGGTCATGGGTGCGCAGCACCGGGGAACTGCTGTTCGCCTCCTCCCCCCAGCGCTGCGCCTGGGCCGAGCCCGCGGCCCGGCCCAGCTCGCCCAGTTCGTTCTGGATCTCCGCCAGCCGCTCCGGAGCGGCGTGGCGTTCGACGGCCTCGACGAGCGCGGTGTCGGAGGCGTGGACGTCATATCCGACCAGCGGCGGAGGCTGGTTGGTCACGGTGTGCGTGGGGGCGCTCATGGCAGCAACCGTAGGCGCCCGCGCGCGCCGGAAGGAAGGCGCCGCACCCGCCGCCGCCGGGCCGGCGGGAGAGCCCGGCAGGGGGTGGGACCGGGCCCGCCCGGGGCGGATACCGTAGGCGGGTGCAAGCAGCGGATGGAAGAAAAGGGCGGCCTCCCGGCCGCTGGGGCAGGGCTCGGGCTCTGTACCGGAACGTGTCGAAGCGCAAGGTCGGCTGGCTGCTGCTGAAGGACACCGTCAACTCCTCCATCGAGTACCGGGTCACCGGACTCGCCGCGGAGGCGGCCTTCTTCGTGCTGCTGTCCCTCCCGCCGCTGCTGCTCGGCCTCGTCGGCGCGCTCGGTTACGTGGACACCGTGATCCGCACCGACACCATCGCGCACCTGCGCGAGAACATCCTCACCGCGTCCGCGACGGTCCTGTCGGACAAGGGGGTGAACCAGCTGGTCCGGCCGCTGGTGGACAGCGTCTTCCACGGGCGGCGGCCCGATCTCATCTCGCTCGGCTTCGTGATCGCGCTCTGGTCCGGCTCCCGTGCCGTCAACGTCTTCGTCGACACCATCACGATCATGTACGGCCTGGAAGGGCACCGCGGGATCGTCAAGACCCGGCTGCTCGCCCTGCTGCTCTACATCGTCGCGCTCGTCGTCGGCGCGCTGGTGCTGCCGCTGATGGTGGCAGGACCCGACGCGTTCGTCTCGCTGCTGCCGCGCAGCCAGGGCACCATCCACATCCTCTACTGGCCGGTCGTCCTGCTGGTGTCGATCGCCTTCCTCACCACGCTCTACCACGTGTCGGTGCCCGTGCGGTCCCCCTGGTACGAGGACGTGCCGGGCGCGCTCATCGCGCTCATGATGTGGGTCCTCGGCAGCTTCCTGCTGCGCATCTACCTCACGAACACCGTCGAGGGCCCGACGATCTACGGTTCGCTGGCCGCGCCCGTCGCGGTGCTCCTGTGGATCGGCATCTCCGCCTTCGCGGTGCTCGTGGGCGCCGCGGTCAACGCGGCCGTGGACCGTATCTGGCCGTCGCTCGCCACCGCCGCCGCCCGCGCGCAGAACGCCCGCGCCCTGGAGGCGGCCGCGGTCCGGGTGGTCGCCGACGCCGCCAGACGGCGTGCCGCGGAGGACGGCCGCGACGACGACTTCGACGACGACGGGGATCTCGGCCCGGACGACCCCCCGCCCGCCGAGTTCCCCGAACGCTGGACGCGCTTCCTGCCGCCGTCGGACGTCCGCGCGCGCCTTCGCCGCCGCGACCGGCGCGGCGCAGAATAGAGCCGTGTACCAGGAGAGGCGGTCGCGGGTCGCGGGCGCGGTCCTCTGGACCCGGACCGTCGGGGCCGGGGAGGGCGGGCCCTACCGGGTGCTGCCCGACGGCTGCATGGACGTGATCTGGTGCGACGGGGAACTGATCGTCACCGGCCCCGACACCCGCGCGCACCTCGCGCAGACCCCCGCCGGCGCGCGCTTCGCCGGGCTGCGGTTCGCGCCCGGGCAGGGGCCGGGCGTGCTGGGCGTTCCGGCGTACGAACTGCGGGATCTGCGGGTGCCGCTGGACGCGGTGTGGCCCGGCGGCACCGCGCGGCGGATCGCCGAGCGGATCGGGGACGCGGCCGATCCGGGGAGCGCGCTGGAGGACGCGGTGACCGGGTCCGTACCCGGGACCGGCGCCCGGCGCGAGCCCGGAGCCGCGGACCCGCTGCTGGCCGCGACCGCGTCCCGGCTGGCCTCCGGCGGGAGCGTGGCCGCCGCGGCGGCAGCCGCCGGGCTGGGCGAGCGGCAGCTGTACCGGCGCAGCCTGGCGGCGTTCGGCTACGGCCCGAAGACGCTCGCGCGGGTCCTGCGCCTGCAGCGGGCGCTGGAACTGGCCCGGCGCGGCACCCCGTTCGCCGGGGTCGCGGTGGCGGCGGGGTACGCCGACCAGGCCCACCTCGCGCGCGAGGTGAAGGCGCTGGCCGGGGTGCCGCTCGGCGAGCTCGTCGGTTGAGGCCGGACAGGCCCTAGGCGGCGGGGCCCGGCCCGGCCGGCAGCGCCGCCAGCAGGTCGACGTGGTTGCCGTCGGCGTCCAGGACGGTGGCGTAGCGCTGGCCCCACGGGGCGTCGAACGGTGCGAGGTGCCCGGTGTGCCCCGCGCCCGTGAGGTCGGCGTAGACCTTGTCGACCGCCGCCGGGCCGTCGCAGGTGAAGGCCAGTCCGGCCCGGCCGCCGCCCTGCGGCGGGGCCTGCCAGTCCGGGGTGAAGGACCGTACGACCTCCTCGGTGTCCCAGACGAGGAGCGGACCGCCGGGAAGCGCCGCTTCCACATGCGGCTGGGTGTCGGCCTCCGCGGGGATGTCCAGGCCGAGCCGGCGGTAGAAGGCCAGCGACGCGGCCATGTCGGAGGCGAGCAGACCGATGAACGCGAATCGAGGAGTCATGGCCGCCACGTTAGGTGCGCCGCGGCCCCGGGGTCTTGAACGAATCGGACATCGAACCGCTTCGCCCCGTCGCGACGAACTCGTCGCGATAAACCGGTGGACAGCGCTTCGGGCCCCGTCGTACCGTCCTCAGGACCGCAGCGGTGGAAGACCGCGGCCGGCACACAAACGCGGAGGTGTTTTTCGATGACTGTCATTGCGCAGGGCGCTGCCCTCATTCCGTCGCACAGCATCCTCACTTCCGCGGTCGCCGGCTGACCTCTTCCAGACCCTCAGCTCCGGGGCCGCCCTTTCGAAGGGCATTCCGTTGACCAACGGATCTGCTTCCCTCCCGTTCACCTCGTACGGCTGGGACTCCATTCTCGACACCGAATTCACCCCGTACGCCGACCAGGGCCTGCTGCCCGGCCGGATCGTGCGGGTCGACCGCGGGCTCTGCGACGTCGTCACCCCTGACGGCACGCTGCGCGCGGACACCACCTTCGTCAACTCGTCGTCCGATCCCATGAAGCTGGCCTGCACCGGCGACTGGGTGGCCCTCGACCCGGACGCGCCGACCGGTCCCGCCGTGCGCGCGCTGCTGCCGCGCCGGACGGCCTTCGTCCGCTCGACCTCGTCCAGCCGTTCCGAGGGCCAGGTGCTGGCGGCCAACATCGACTACGCCGTGATCGCCGTGTCGCTGGCGGCCGAACTCGACCTGGGCCGGCTGGAACGCTTCCTGTCCCTGGCCTGGGAGAGCGGCGCGCAGCCGCTCGTCGTCCTGACCAAGGCGGACGTCGTGCCCGACACGACGCATCTGCTGGCCGACGCCGAGGGCGCGGCGCCCGGCGTCCAGGTGCTCGTGGTGAGCGCCGCCACCGGCGAGGGCATCGAGGTGCTCGCCGCGGTGCTGGCCGGCAGCACCTCCGTGCTCCTCGGCCAGTCCGGCGCGGGCAAGTCCACCCTCACCAACGCCCTGTTGGGCCAGGAGATCCAGGAGGTCCAGGCCATCCGTGACGCCGACGGCAAGGGGCGGCACACCACCACCACGCGGGATCTGCTGCCGCTGCCGTCCGGCGGGGTGCTGATCGACACCCCCGGGCTGCGGGGGGTCGGGCTGTGGGACGCCGAGTCCGGGCTCTCACAGGTCTTCTCGGAGATCGAGGCGCTCTCCGCCGACTGCCGCTTCCACGACTGCTCGCATGTCGCGGAGCCCGGCTGCGCGGTGCTCGCCGCCCTGGAGGACGGCTCGCTGCCGCACCGCAGGCTGGAGAGCTATCGCAAACTGCTGCGCGAGAACGCCTGGATCGCCTCCCGCACCGACCAGCGGCTGCGCGCCGAGATGCGCCGTGACTGGAAGATGAAGTCGGCGGCGGGGCGGGCGATGTACGAGGCGAAGCGCGGTGGTGGTGGCGGCCACCGCAGGCAGGCCTGAGACGGGTCCGGTGGCGGGTCCGGTGACGGACCCGCCACGGCCTTCAACGAGGCCAGGGCCTGTCCTCAAAGTGGCGGCGTTCGCCCGCCGGGCAGGCGGCACATTGAAGACAGGCCCCAGGTGAGCGCCGGTTCAGCCGGCGCCGTTGTGACGATGACGGCGCCGGATCGCGATCGGGCTTCCCTCGCTCCAGAACGTGGCCACGACGCTCGCGATACCGAGGGCCACGATCACAATGCCGAGGATGATCGTGTAGACCATGAGCGTCCTCCTGTTGGCGGGGGTGCGTACCGTCACCGCACCTTCACAATCGCTGTCGTTCCGTGACCTTCCCGTTGCCTTTCGTTCCCAACCGTCCCAGCGGGAACCAGTACTTCGACGGCCGGATCCCGCCCCGGCGACCCCGGCCGGACCGTGCTCGCCCACCGCGTCAGGCGGAGCGCCGTCGGACCAGGTGGGTGGGGGTGACCACCGAGGACAGCGGCAGAGCGCCGGGGGCGTCACGCCGCGGGTCGAGGCTGCGCAGCAGCAGACGGGCCATCAGCCGTCCCATCTCCTCGATGTCCTGACGGACCGTCGTCAGCGGGGGATCGGTCAGCTGCGCGACCTGGACCATGTCGTCGAAGCCCACCAGCGCGACGTCGTCCGGCACGCTGCGCCCGCGCTCCCGCAGCACCCGCAGCGCCCCCGAGGCCATCAGGTCGGAGGCGGCGAAGACGCCGTCCAGATCCGGGCAGCGGTCCAGCAGCTCGGCCATCGCGCGCTCGCCGCCGTCGGGGGTGAAGTCGCCCTCGGCGATCAGCGCCGGATCGGCGTTCGGCAGGATGTCGCGGAAACCGTCGAGCCGGTCGACGGACGCGGTCTGGTCGAGGGGCCCGCTGATGTGGGCGATCCGGCGGCGGCCGAGCCCCGTCAGATGGCGCACGGCGGTCCGCGCCCCGCCCCGGTTGTCGCAGTCCACATAGAGCGCGTTGCGGTCCCGGTCGGTCTCCGCCCAGCCGGGCCGCCCGCCGAAGACGGTGGGGATGCCCGCCTTGCGGGCGAGCTCGGGCAGCGGGTCGTGCGCGTGCAGCGAGAAGATCAGCGCGCCGTCGACATGGCCGCCCGCGAGATAGCGGCCGACCCGGTCGTAGTCGGCGGTGCCCTCGACCAGCAGCAGCACCAGCTGGTTGTCGTGCGCGGTCAGCTCCTTGCTGATGCCGCGCACCTGCTGGGCGAAGAACGGGTCGGAGAAGAACCGGGTCTCGGGTTCCGCGACCACGACGGCCACCGCGTCGTTGCGGCGGGTGACCAGTGTTCTGGCCGCCTGGTTCGGTACGTAGCCCAGCTCGTCGACCGCCTGCCGCACCCGGTCGGCCAGCGGCGCGCGCACCCCCGCACCACCGTTGACCACGCGGGATGCGGTGGCCCGTGACACCCCGGCCCGCTCGGCGACGGCCTCCAGGGTGGGACGGGACGGGAAGGTCTGCTCGGACACTGCACGCTCCTCTGCGAGCTGGATGCGGACAGGGTATCTCCCTGGTCCAGCCTTGGGAGAGCGCTCTCATAGGTTGCCGCTCTTCGCTGATCTCCCACTGATCTCCCTGTCCGATTTCCGCCAGTCGACGGCCGCCCGATGCCGCAGACTGGGGAACATGATTGACGAAGAGACCGGATATGCGGCGGTACGCGGCCGCGATGCCCGTTTCGACGGCGTCTTCTTCTTCGCGGTCGCGACGACCGGCATCTACTGCCGCCCCAGCTGCCCGGCGGTGACGCCCAAGCAGCGGAACGTGCGCTACTACCCCACGGCCGCCGCCGCCCAGAGCGGTGGCTTCCGCGCCTGCCGGCGCTGCCGGCCGGACGCGGTGCCCGGCTCCCCGGAGTGGAACGTCCGCGCCGACGTCGTGGGCCGCGCCATGCGGCTGATCGGCGACGGCGTGGTCGACCGCGAGGGCGTGGCGGGCCTGGCCGACCGGCTCGGCTACAGCTCCCGCCAAGTCCACCGCCAGCTCACCGCCGAGGTCGGCGCGGGCCCGGTGGCGCTGGCCCGCGCACAGCGCGCGCTGGCCGCACGGGTCCTGCTCCAGACCACCACCCTGTCCGTCACCGACACGGCGTTCGCCGCCGGTTTCGCCAGCGTCCGCCAGTTCAACGACACCATCCGCGAGATCTACGCCCGCACCCCGAGCGAGCTGCGCGCCGCCGCGCGGGCCGGCACCGTCCCCGCCACCACCGGGCGGGCGGCGGAGCCCGGCTCGGCCTCCGGGGTGCCCCTGCGGCTCGCCTACCGCGGTCCCTACGACGCGCGGGGGGTCTTCGACTTCCTGCACACGGACCTGGTGCCGGGGATCGAGGAGATCACCGGACCGCCCGGCCGGCGCACCTACCGGCGGACGCTGCGGCTGCCGCACGGCCCCGGCGTGGCCGAGGTGGACGAGCGCCGCCGGGCCGGCTGGCTCGACTGCCGGCTCCGCCTCGCCGACCTGCGGGACCTGACCACCGCCGTCCAGCGGGTACGCCGGCTGTTCGACCTGGACGCCGACCCGTACGCCGTCGCGGACTCGCTGGGCGGTGACCCGCTCCTCGGACCGCTGGTCGCCGCCCGGCCGGGGCTGCGCTCACCGGGCGCCGCCGACCCCGACGAGCTCGCCGTGCGCGCGGTACTCGCCGACCCGGCCGCCGCCGGGGAGCTCGTCACGGCCTGCGGCGATCCGCTCCCCGCCCCCGACGGCGGACTCACCCACCTCTTCCCCGAACCCGCCCGCATCGACGAACCCGCCCTGCGCCCGCTGACCACCGCGCTCGCCGCCGGCACCCTGCGCCTCGACCCGGGCGCCGACCGCGACGAGGCGGGCCGCGCACTGCTGGCCCTGCCGGGTGTCGACGCGTGGACGGCCGGATACATCCGGCTCCGCGCCCTCGGCGACCCCGATGTCGCGCTGCCCAACGAACCACCGCTCAGCGACGCGTGGCGCCCGTGGCGGAGCTACGCCCTGCACCACCTCCGGGCCGCGGGCCACCGCGCCCGCCCCCGAATGGAGATGACGACCACATGACCAACCCCGTAAGCCCCGTAGCGCCCGTACCGCCCGCAGCCTCCGCGACCCCCGCGACCGGCCAGGTGACCCTGTACACCACCGTCGACAGCCCCCTCGGGGAACTGCTCCTCACCGGCGACGGCACCGCCCTCACCTCGCTCTCCGTCCCCGGCCAGCGCGGCGGCGGCACCGTCCTGCCCGGCTGGCGCCGTGAGCCCACCGCGTTCGCCGAGGCCGAGCGCCAGCTCGAGGAGTACTTCGCGGGCGAGCGCCGGACGTTCGACCTCCCGCTCACCCCCGCCGGATCCGACTTCCGGCTCCGGGTGTGGAACGCCCTCGACACCGTTCCGTACGGTGCGACCGTCAGCTACCGCGGGCTCGCCGAAGCCGCCGGATCGCCCGGCGCGGTACGTGCCATCGGCGGCGCGGTCGGCGCCAACCCGCTGCTCGTCGTCCGCCCCTGCCACCGCGTGATCGGCGCGGACGGCAGTCTCACCGGCTACTCCGGCGGTCTGGAGCGCAAGCGGACCCTGCTCGCGCTAGAGGGCGTCCTCTGACACCGTCCGCCCGTGCATCCCGGGCTCCCCGCCCCCGATGCCCCAGGTGATCACCCGGCGCGGCCGGATCCGGATCACCTCCGGGCTGAGGTAGGCGCCCAGATCGTGCGCCCCGGTCAGCTGCTCCGCGTCCCCCCGGATCTCGATGCCGCGCACCGCCCACGGATGCTGGGTGACGATGTCGTCGACGATCAGCGACACCAGCGGATTCCCCGCGATGTTCCGCCACTTCTTCGTCGTCCCCATGGCATAACCGCCGATGTCGATCGAGCCGTCGTCCCGCACCACGAACCCCACCGCGTTCGCCTGCGGCTGCCCCTTCCCGTCCACCGTCGCCAGCCGGCCCAGCTTCTGCTCGTCCAGATACGCCCGCTCGTCCGCACTGAAAATCGTCATACGGCCAGCCTCACACCGGGGTGACGCCGGTGCATCAGCTCTTGGACCTAGGGCCTGGGCCCCTGGCCCATGAACCCGGCCGTCAGCCGAAGACGACGGCGCCGAGCCAGGCGCCCGCCACCAGGAGGCAGGCGAAGAGCTCGGCGAGGACGGAGCGGCCGATGGCGCGCATGGCGGTGCGGGTGGCGGTCCAGGCGCCGCCGTGCGACCCGAGCCGGACGCGTTCCACGGCGTAGATGTACGCCACGAAGCCGATGGGCGCGCCGATCACCGGGAGGACGAAGAACCCGGCGATGGCGGTGCAACCGGCGGCGAAGACATTGCGCCAGGTGAGTTCCGAATCGCGGATACGGCGGGCCGGCAGCAGCCACTGGACCACCTGGTTGAGCGCCAGCAGACCGGTGGCGGCGGCGAGGACCCCCCAGGTCAGCGGCGTGTGCAGATTGGTCGCCCACCACAGGACGGCGCCCCAGCACAGCAGCGACCCGGGCACACCGGGGACCAGCACGCCGAGCAGGCCGAGCAGCATCACGACGCCGATCAGGCACAGCTGTGGTGTCCCCATGGGCTCACCCTGCCGGATAGTCGCCGCGCCCGCCCCCGGATATCGGCCGGGTGGTCACCCGTGCCGGGCGACCCAGCCGCGCTCGTAGGCGTGCCAGCCGAGCTGGAGCCGGGTGGTGACCCCGGCGATCTCCATGAGGTGCTTGACCCGGCGCTGTACGGTGCGCAGCCCGAGATCGAGCTGCTTGGCGACGCTGGCGTCGGTGAGCCCGGCGAGGAGCAGCGAGAGGATCTGCAGATCGACGAAGTCGGGCGCGTCCAGTGGCACCTCGTCGACGCCGGGGCCGTTCAGGCGCAGCGGCATCGCGGTGCGCCACACCCCCTCGAAGAGCCCCATCAGGGATTCGAGCAGCCCGCTGGCGTGCACGACCAGCGCGGCGGGCTGTCCGGTGCGGCGGGTCAGCGGCACCATGGCGAGCGACGCGTCGGCCACCACCAGCTTCGTCGGGACCCGGTCGATCACCCGTACCTGCTCGTTGCGGTTCATCGCGGCGGAGAGCTCGGTGATGCCGTTCGCGCTGGTGAGGATCTCGCGTTCGATCACCACGCGGTAGGCGACACCGCGTTCGGCGGCCTGCTCCTCGGCGCTGTTGTCCATGCCGGTCACCGCCACGGGGGTGCCGGTGACCAGGGCGCAGACCTCCTTCTCCGCGCCGAGCTGCAGTTGCAGGAAGCGCTGGGCGACGGCGTTCGCGCCGGTCACCACTTCCAGCAGGTCGTGGACGGCGGGTTCGGTGGCCTCGGCCCGGAACTCCGAGGCGAGCACGGCCGCCGCGAGCTCCGCCTGTTCGAGTTCATGCCGCTGCTGGGTGAGCAGCGCGGCCAGCGCGACGCCCGGTGGTGCGGCCACCCAGCGGCCCGGCCGGGCCGAGGACTGGGCCACCAGCCCGTGCCCCTCCAGCCGCCGCAGTGTGCGGGCCGCATCCTCCTCGGACGTGCCGAGGCGCTGCGCGAGATCGGATATCTCGGCGGCACCGAGCCCGATCAACGCGCGGTAAGCGGACTCCTGGACGTCGTCGAGTCCTATGGCACCGAGCACGGCGCCCCCTCCCCAAGGTGGCGGGAATGAGCCACGGCGGTTTCCCGCCGCGGACATCTTCCCTGCTCACCCCCCTGCTCTGCCAGTGTGGCGGCGATGCGGGCATGACTTGGCACGACTTGGGTCGTTTCGCTCGAGCGCCGTCGGCCGACCCCACCGTGGGGGGAGGGCCGGCCGACGGACCCGCGTCAGGTATGACATCCACCGTTTCCGAAGGCCCTTCGCGGTGGACAATAAGGGCATGAGCCAGCAGGGGGAGACGCACCCTCGTCAAGAGGACGAGTGGTGGCGCCAGTTGTACGGGAGCCCGGAGCCGGGCGATCCACAGGAGTCGGCCGAAACGGTCGACGACCACTACGCCTCGGCCCTGTCCGCCGTGGGCGCTCCGGACGAACCGACCGTCCGGGACGAACCGGCTGTCCGGGACGATCCACCTGTTCGGGACGATCCGCCTGTTCGGGACGAGCCGTCCGCCGACGGGGTGCCGCCCGCCCGGGATCCGTACGCACCGGGCCCGTACGACCGGAGCCCGTACGACCAGGACGCGCCCGAGCACGGCGACCCCGGCCCGCCGGACACCCTCCGGCTCCGCCGGACCGGCCAGACCGCCGCCCAGGCCGCACCAGCGCAGGCACCGCCTGTGGCACCCGCACCGCCCGCACCGCCATCGCCATCGCCATCGCCGACCGTCCCGTCCCAGCAGACGGCCCCGCAGCTGACCCCGCAGCCGGCCCCGGCGGACCGGCCGCCGCGCGGCGGGGTGATCCCCACCGCGGGCGAGGCGTGGGGGCCGCAGTCGTACCAGCAGCCCTACGGGGAACCGCGGCAGGCGTACCAACAGCCCTACGAGGCACCGGCGCCGACCGCCTTCGGCGAAGGCCCGGTGACGTGGAGCGATCCTGATCCCGGTCCGGCGCCGGACCTGCCGCCCGGGTGGGCGGCGGCGGAGCCGGCCGTCGAGACGGCGCCGCCGTTCGTGGGAGACGGGCCCCCGACGTACGCCGCGGAGCCGACGGCCTGGCCGGTGGCGCACCCGGACGAGCTCGACAGCCTCGTACCCGACACGGTGCTGGACGGGGCGCAGTACGGCGTCCTGACGCTGCGGACCGCCTCCGTGCGCGGGGATTCGGCGCGGTACCGGGGCCAGCCCCGCCGGGACGCGCTGCTGACGGCACGTTTCGGCAGCGGCGACGACGGCCTCCTGCTGCTGGCGGTCGCCAGTGGCGCGCGGGCCGCCGATGACGCGCCCCGGGCCGCGCAGGACGCCTGCCGGTGGATCGCCGGCGCGGTCGGCCGGAGCCAGCTGCGGCTGTCCGAGGACATCCGCGCCGCCCGCCGCGGCTCGCTCAAGTCGGGGCTGCACCGGCTCACCGACCGCTGCTACGGGCGGCTGCGCGCCCGCGGCGAGGATCTCGGCCTGGAGGAGGGCCAGTACACGGCCTCGCTGCGCTGCCTGCTGCTGCCGGTGGACCCGTCCTGCCGCATCCGGCTGTTCTTCGGGGTCGGGGACGGGGGGCTGTTCCGGATCCGGGACGGCAGCTGGCAGGACCTGGACCCGGTCGGGAAGGAGCCGGAGCCCGGCGAGCGCTTCCGGTTCCGGGCCTCCGTCGCGCACCCCGGCGACGCGCTGCTGCTGTGCAGCGGCGGCCTCGCCGAACCGCTGCGCGGCGAGCCGGCCCTCGCCGCCCGGCTGGCCCACCAGTGGGGCAGCGGCCGCCCGCCCGGTCTCACCGCGTTCCTGGCCGAGGCGCAGACCCGCGTCAAGGGCTACGCCGACGACCGGACCGCCGTCGGCGTCTGGGACGCCTGAACGCGCCCGCGGGCGCCTGAGTGGCGGACCCGTCCTCGTCGTGGGGAGATGGAGCGAAGTCCCCGCGACGAGCGATTGGTGCGCCCGATGGCGAAGCAGACCGTGGCCGAGCAGTTCGTCGACGTCCTGGTGCGCGCCGGGGTGGAGCGGATGTACGGCGTCGTCGGCGACAGCCTCAACCCCGTCGTCGACGCGATCCGGCGCAACGCGGCCATCGAATGGGTGCATGTGCGCCACGAGGAGGTGGCGGCCTTCGCCGCGGGCGCGGAGGCGCAGATCTCCGGGAAGCTGACGGCCTGCGCCGGTTCCTGCGGCCCCGGCAACGTCCATCTGCTCAACGGCCTGTTCGACGCGCACCGGTCGATGGCCCCGGTGCTGGCGCTGGCGGCGCAGATCCCCAGCAGCGAGATCGGCACCGGCTACTTCCAGGAGACCCACCCGGACCAGATGTTCAAGGAGTGCAGCCACTACAGCGAGCTGATCTCCAACCCGCAGCAGATGCCCCGGGTGCTGCAGACCGCGATCCAGCACGCGATCGGCCGCGGCGGCGTCTCCGTCATCAGCCTCCCCGGCGACATCGCTGCGCAGCCCGCCCCGCAGCGCAGCATCGAGCACGCGCTCGTCACCCGCCGGCCCTCGGTGCGGCCCGGTGACGCCGAGCTCGACGCGCTCGCCCGGATGGTGGACGCCGCGGACAAGGTGACGCTGTTCTGCGGCAGCGGCACGGCCGGCGCGCACGACGAGGTGATGGCGTTCGCCGAGCGGGTGAAGGCACCGGTGGGCCACGCCCTGCGCGGCAAGGAGTGGATCCAGTTCGACAACCCGTACGACGTGGGCATGAGCGGACTGCTCGGCTACGGCGCCGCGTACGAGGCGATGCACGAGTGCGACCTGCTGATCCTGCTCGGCACGGACTTCCCGTACAACGCCTTCCTGCCCGACGACGTGAAGATCGTCCAGGTGGACGTCCGCCCGGAACACCTCGGCCGCCGCTCCAAGCTGGATCTGGCGGTGTGGGGCGATGTGCGCGAGACGCTGAGCTGTCTGACGCCCAAGGTGCGGGTCAAGACGCAGCGCAAGTTCCTCGACCGGATGCTGAAGAAGCACAGCGACGCCCTGGAAGGCGTCGTCAAGGCGTACACCCGCAAGGCCGAGAAGCACGTCCCGATCCACCCCGAGTACGTGGCCTCGGTCCTGGACGAGGAGGCCGCCGACGACGCGGTCTTCACCGTCGACACCGGCATGTGCAACGTCTGGGCGGCCCGCTACCTGACCCCGAACGGCCGGCGCCGGGTGATCGGCTCGTTCACCCACGGCTCGATGGCCAACGCGATGCCGCAGGCGATCGGCGCCCAGTTCCTGGACCGCCGCCGCCAGGTCGTCGCGATGTCCGGCGACGGCGGGTTCGCGATGCTGATGGGCGACTTCCTGACCCTGGTGCAGCACGATCTGCCGGTGAAGATCGTGCTGTTCAACAACTCCTCGCTGGGCATGGTCGAGCTGGAGATGCTGGTGGCGGGACTGCCGGCGTCCGGAACGACCAACCACAACCCGGACTTCGCGGCGGTCGCGCGGGCGTGCGGGGCCTACGGGGTCCGGGTGGAGAAGCCGAAGGAGCTGCGGGACGCGCTGCGCGGCGCGTTCAGGCACAAGGGGCCGGCGCTGGTGGACGTGGTCACCGATCCGAACGCGCTGTCCATCCCGCCGAAGATCACCGGTGAGCAGATCGGCGGCTTCGCGCTGTCGATGAGCAGGACCGTGCTCGACGGCGGGGTCGGCAGGATGCTGCAGATGGCGCGCTCCAACCTGCGGAACGTGCCGCGGCCCTGACCCCGGCCCCTTGCGGTGGTTGCTCAGGAACGCGCCGGCCGCAGCCGCAGCGTCAGGATCTGGAACGGCCGCAGCTCCAGCGCGACGCCGCCGCCCCCGGCCCGCTCCGCGGCCCGCAGCGGACGCTCCAGCAGATCCGTCACCGTCGCGTCGGCGACCGGGAACGCCGTCGAGAGGGTGCCGGCAGCGCGGCCGCCGCGCGACTCGTAGAGCCGCACCACCACATCGCCCGAGCGGTCGTCGGCGAGCTTCACCGCCTCGACGGTGATCGACGGGTGACCGGCGGACACCAGTGACGGCGACGCCGGAGCCCCGGCGATCCGCAGCGGCAGGTTCAGCGCCAGCCCCTCGGCCACCGCGTCGCCGGTCCCGGCACCCGGCAGCAGCGCGTAGGTGAACCGGTGCGTGCCCTGGTCGGTCTCCGGGTCGGGGCTGTGCGGCGCGCGCAGCAGGGTCAGCCGGACGGTGGTCCCGGTCCGTCCGGCGTGCACGGTGCGGGTCACGTCATGGCCGTACGTCGAGTCGTTGAGCACCGCGACGCCGTAGCCGGGCTCCGCGACCCGCAGCCAGCGGTGCGCGCAGATCTCGAAACGAGCCGCGTCCCAGCTGGTGTTGGTGTGCGTCGGGCGGAAGACATGGCCGAACTGGATCTCGGACGCGCTGCGGTCGGCGTGCACATCGACCGGGAAAGCGGCCTTGAGCACCTTCTCGGACTCGTGCCAGTCCACCTCGGTGACGAAGTCCAGCCGCGCGCTGCCCGCGCGCAGCCGGATGTCCTGCCGCACCCGGGAGGCGCCGAAGGCCCGTACGGTGCGCACCACCGCGAGCAGCGGGCCGGTGGCGGTCGCCGCGACCGACTCGGCGGCCGTCAGATCGGTGCGCCGCCGCCGGTAGTGCCGGTCGATGTCCCAGGCGTCCCATTTGTTGGGGTGGTCGGGGTGCAGCTGCAGCAGGTTGCCGCGGGTGCCGGGCGCCAGCACCTCGCGTCCGCCGGCCCGCAGGTCGGTCACGGAGGCCAGCAGCCCGTCCGCGTCGACGACCACCCGCAGCAGACCGTTGTCGAGGATGTGCGTGCCGCCGCTGACGGTGACCGAGACCGGGGGGTGCCCGGGGTCGGTGCCGGCCAGCGGCGCGGAGCCCAGCGCGGGCACCCGGACGGCGACCGCCGCCCGGCCGTCCGCCAGCCACTGGGCGCCGATGCCGTCCGGCAGCCCTGCGGCGTCGGCCTCGACCACCTCGTCCCGGCCGTACGGTGCGGCGTTGAGGACGGCGGCGGCGCCACCGCCCAGCGACCGGACGGCTGCGGCGGTGATCCCCGTCAGCTCCTCGCGCACCCGCTCATAGGTGTCGCGGGCCTCGCGGTGCACCCAGGCGATCGAGCTGCCCGGCAGGATGTCGTGGAACTGGTGCAGCAGCACCGTCTTCCAGATCCGGTCCAGGTCGTCGTACGGATAGCCGTACGCGGGGTCGCGCAGCGCCGCGGTGGTGGCCCAGAGCTCGGCCTCCCGCAGCAGGTGCTCACTGCGCCGGTTGCCCTGCTTGGTCTTCGCCTGGGTGGTGTACGTGGCCCGGTGCAGCTCCAGGTACATCTCGCCGGACCAGACCGGCGCCTCCCGCGCGTACTCGCTTTCCGCCACCGCGAAGAAGGCGGCCGGCTTCTCGATGTCGACCCGCGGTGAGCCCTCCAGCGACCGCAGCCTGCGGGCCTTCTCCATCATCTCGCGGGTCGGACCGCCGCCGCCGTCCCCCCAGCCGAACGGCACCAGGGAGCGGGTGGCGCGGCCCTTCTCGGCGAAGTTCCGTACCGCGCGGGCGAGTTCGTGGCCCGCGAAGTGCGAGTTGTAGGTGTCGACCGGCGGGAAGTGGGTGAACACCCGCGTCCCGTCGATGCCCTCCCACCAGAACGTGTGGTGCGGCATCTTGTTGGACTGGTTCCACGACAGCTTCTGGGTGAGGAACCAGCGGACCCCGGCCAGCTCCGCCAGCTGCGGGAAGGCGGCCGTGTAGCCGAAGGAGTCGGGCAGCCAGATCTCCTCGGTCTCCACCCCCAGCTCGTCGAGGAAGAACCGCTTGCCGTGCACGAGCTGCCGGGCCAGCGCCTCGCCGCCGGGCATGTTGGCGTCCGACTCGACCCACATCGACCCGACGGGCGCCCAGGACCCGTCGCGTACGGCCCGCTGCACGCGCTGCCAGATGTGCGGCTGGTGCTCCTTGACCCAGGCGTACTGCTGAGCCTGCGAGCAGGCGAAGACCAGCTCGGGGTAGTCCTGGGCGAGCGCGGTGACGTTGGCGAACGTCCGGGACGCCTTGCGGACGGTCTCGCGCAGCGGCCACAGCCAGGCCGAGTCGATGTGGGCGTGCCCGGCGGCGGAGATCCGGTGGGCGCTGGCGTGCGCGGGCCGGGACAGCGCCTCGACCAGCTCGGCGCGGGCGGCGCGCGCGGTGCCGCGCACATCGTGCAGGTCCAGGGCGTCCAGCATGTTCTCCAGCGCGCGCAGGATCTCGTGCCGGCGCGGCTCGTGCGGGGCCAGCTCGCCCATCAGCTCGGACAGCACCTCGATGTCCAGCAGCAGATGCCAGACCTGCTCGTCGAGGACCGCCAGGTCGGCCGAGGCGAAACGGTACAGCGGCCGGTCCCCGGCGGTCAGCACGTCACCGAGCAGGGTGGGGGCGAAGTGCTGCAGCACGGCCGGGTTGGCGGCCGCCTCCAGCAGCAGGTGCACCGGCTCGCCGCCCAGCGCCGAAGCGGTCACCGGGACATGGCGGTTCATCGGGTGGATGCCCTTCACCGGCACCCCGGCGGCGTCGTGGACCAGCCCCTCGCATTGGAACCCCGGCCCCTCGCCGGTGAATCCGGGGTCGATGACCACCTCGACGCGCTGCCCGACCCAGTTCTGTGGCACGGCGCCCTCCAGCCGGAACCAGCTGGTCGACCACGGAGTGCCCCATTCCGTGCCGGGCGCGAAGGGTTCGAAGACCCCCCGCAGCGCCTGTTCCACCGGCACCGGTTCACCGGCCACCTGCCACACGGACAGGGTCAGCGGCACCCGGGCGGCGTACTGGGCGGGCCTGATGAACTGGGAGAGCGCCCGGTCCAGACGTCCTTCGACCAACTGCCGGTCGTCGTGCATCACGGCTCCTGAGGGGTTCGGGGGTCAATCCCCGGCGGAATCGGCTCATGCGAGGGGTTACCCGTTCCCCCAGCGTCCGCAACAAGCGCCCGTCCGGCCGGTCGTGGGCGGCTCCGCCGTGCCCCCGGAGGAGCCCGGGCCCATGACTGGATGGCCCCGCGGTGGGCATGCATCCCGACAGGATGTTCGACGGGGATGAGGGCGGCGGCCGGAGCGGAGCGATGGAGCGTCAGCCGAAGGAAGAATGCGGCCACGGACCACGAGGCACCGTCGAGGTGCGGGAACTGCGGCACGCCCTGCGCCACGCGGATCTCTCGGCGATAGCCGAGGCGCGCAGGCTGCTGCGCGAGCAGCTGCGGCACTGGGGTGTGCCGGGACTGGTCGACATCGCCGAACTGCTGGCCAGCGAACTGGTCACCAACGCGCTCCAGCACACCGACGAGGGAGCGGTGCTCACCGCGACGCTCTCCGGCGGGCCGGTGCACCGGCTGCGCGTCGAGGTGCACGACCACGCGGCCAGGCGCCCCCGGCTGCACACACCGGGCGAGAACGCCACGTCGGGCCGCGGGCTGCTGCTCGTGCAGGCGCTCGCCGATTCCTGGGGCGTGCGCTCACTGGGCACCGGGAAGGTCGTCTGGTTCGAGCTGGACGTCGACACCGCCTGACGTGACGACGGTGCTCCCGACGATCAGCCGAACTGCCGTTCCAGGTCCTGGAGTTTGCGCTCCAGTGAATCCAGCCGGGGGATCGTCAGCGTGTCGTCCTCGGCCGTGAGGTCGACGGTGAGCGGCTTCTCCTCCGGCACCGGTGCCGGTGCGGGCAGCCCGGACCGCTCCGAGCGCTCCGGCTGGAAGGCGGGACGCGGGCGCACCGGCAGTTCGGCCGTCCCGGCGGTTATGACGGGCTCCGTGGTGCCGCCCTGACCTCCGCCGCCGGAACCTCCGCCGGGCAGTTCCGGGCGACGGTCGCCCCGGTCCCGGCTCCAGCCGCGGTGCTGCCGGTTGAGCGCCCTGACCCGGGCCCGCTCCAGCCGGTCGTGGTCGCGGCGGCGGACGTCGTTCACTTCCTTCTGCTTGCGGTCCTCGCGGACCTCCTCCACCGCCTCGTCGAGCGAGCGCACGTTCTCCAGCAGCATCAGCGACCAGGCGCCGTAGGTCTCCAGCGGGGCCCGCATCCAGCGGACCATCCGGATCTGCGGCAGCGGACGCGGTACCAGGCCCTGTTCGCGCAGCGCGGCCCGGCGGGTCTGCTTGAGCGCCCGGTCGAACAGCACCGCCGCCGACAGGGACATCCCGGCGAAGAACTGCGGGGCACCGGCGTGCTCGATACCGCGTGGCGCGTGCACCCAGTTGAACCAGGCCGCGGCGCCCGCGAACATCCACACCAGCATCCGGGAGCCCAGCGCCGCGTCGCCGTGGCTGGCCTCGCGCACCGCGAGCACCGAGCAGAACATCGCCGCGCCGTCGAGGCCGAACGGGACCAGGTACTCCCAGCCGCCGTCGAGGTTGAGGTTCTGCCGGCCGAAGCCGACCAGTCCGTGGAAGGAGAGCGCCGCGGCGACCGCCGCACAGCAGAAGAGCAGGACGTACGACGCGCTTCCGTAGACCGCTTCCTTGCGGCGCCGGCGTTCCTCGCTGCGCTCCCATGAATCGCTGCCGGGTACGTTCTCGTCGCCGCCGCGCGCACGGCGGTTGCGCAGCGCGACCGCCGAGGCCGCGAGGACCGCCAGGCCCACGGCCCCCGAGAGCGTCCAGTCCAGCGATATGTCGGTAAGTCTCATGTGCGATTCCTAGCGTCGCTTCCGTCGCGCTCGGGCCGCGGGACGGCTTACGGGCGCCATCTTGGCGAACGGCGCACGGACGTGAAGAGGTTTCGCCGGAATAACACGCCTATGGATGGAAAGGTCGAACAGGTCAGCTGGCGGCGGCCAGGCGTTCGATCCGATCGGCGTCGCAGGTACGCGGGCAGGTGCCGCAGGTCTCCGTGGGGCGCACCGTGTAGAACAGGCAGCAGGTGACCCGGTCCCGGGTGCCGGACGGCACGCGGTCCGGCAGCGGCCGTGGTGCGCGCAGTTCGCGGAAGCCCGCGCCGCCGGTGTACGGGGCGCTGGTGCCGGGCAGCAGGGCCGTCAGCTCGGACATCGCCCGCTCGCCCTCGCCGAGCAGATGTCCGACCCGCCACAGGCCCTCGGTGACCTCGTCGGTCGCCATCCCCCACAGGGCGCGCCTGCCCCGCCTCAGCCGGGACTGGAAGCCGTCCAGCAGCGGTCCGAGGTGCTCGGCGAGCGCGGAGCGCAGTTCCAGGCGCAGCGCCTCCTCGGAGGGCACGACGCGGGCTCCGGGGAGAACGGCGGCCGGGTCGTCCGGCAGGCAGCTGAAGTCGTGGGTGCGGACCGTCAGCCGGCCCTGGGTGCGGTGGAACGACACATCGGACACCGGCAGCCACGGGACCCTGCGGTGCAGGAACCACGGGACGGTGAAGAGCAGGCAGGCCGGCCAGGCGTAGCGGTGCAGGCCGAAGCCGGCGATCACATCGGGGCGGGCGCGCTTCCCGTGGTCGCGCAGCACCTGCTGCTCGTCCCAGACCAGGAAGGTGTCCAGGGCCGCTCCGCCCGCCGCCAGCTCGTCGGCGCGCACCCAGCCGTCCCCGCTGCGGGGCGCTTCCTCGGTCACGCGCAGCGAGGGATACGCCCCGGTGAGGCGGGCGTAGGCGGGCGCGGTGACAGGCATGGCGAGCATGGCGGACCGTCCAGAAAGGGTTCCAAGGGAGGTAAGGCTTACCTTATCCGATGGGGTGGGGGTTTAACCTAACGGCACTACGCCACACGAGTGGTGCCGTCCAAGAGGGAAGGACCCGGTGAACGACACCGCCGCCGCGCGCCCTGCGGGAACCCCGTCCGTCCCGCCGCCCCGCCGCCCCGGACAGGTCCGCGGAACTCACCCGCATGCCGCGGCATTCGCCGCACCGGCCGGTGACACCGTCCCCGCCGAGCGGCGGCTGCCCGAGCGCTACTCGGTCCGCGACCAGGTGCTGAACGCGCTGCGCAGCGCGCTGGTCAGCGGTGAACTGCGGCCCGGCGCCGTCTACTCGGCGCCCTCGCTCGCCGAGCGCTACGGCGTATCGGCCACGCCGGTCCGCGAGGCCATGCAACTGCTCGCCCGGGAGGGCGCCGTCGAGGCCATGCCCAACCGCGGATTCCGGGTCGCGGAACGCAGTGCGCGCGACCTCGCGGAACTGGCGGAGGTCCGGGCGCTGATCGAGGTCCCCGTCGTCCTCGGCCTCGCCCGCACCATCGCCCCCGAGCGGTGGGAGGCGCTGCGCCCGCTCGCCGCCGCCACCGTCGCCGCGGCCGCCCGCGGCGACCGGGCCGCCTACGCGGACTCCGACCGGGTCTTCCACCGCGCGATGCTCGAACTCTCCGGCAACCACCAGCTGGTCGCCGTCGCGGACGAGCTGCACCGGCGCTCCCAGTGGCCGGTCTCCGGACCGTCCCGCACTCCGTCGCGCCCGGCGGAGCTGCTCGCCGACGCGACGGAGCACGCCGTGCTGCTGGAAGCGCTGGTGGCCGGAGACGTGGTCACGGTCGAATCACTCGTCCGTGAGCACTTCTCCGGCTCCGCCTGGGGCTGACGGGGCGCCCGGCCCCGATCAGGCGCTCTCCGCCGGGTGCGGGAGCCAGACCGGGATTCCGCCCAGCAGGGCGTGCAGGCGGGCGGCCTCGGCGCGCAGGGCCGTCGCGGCGGGTTCCGGTTCCACCTCGGCGAGGGCGAGCATGGCCGGGGCCGTGCCCACGAGGTAGCCGATGTCGACGCGGATGCGGAGGGACTCGGTGAAGCCCCGGTGGGCCTCGGCGAGGTCACCGTCGGCGGCGGCGAGGCCGGCCAGATGGCGCCAGGTGAACGAGGTCAGCAGCGCGTCGCCGTGGGCGACGGCGCCCGCGTGCGCGCGCCGGTAGGCGGCGCGGGCGGCGGTGGGGTTCTGGGCGACGTTCTCGGCGAACAGACCCCGGCGGAAGTCGAGCAGCGGCCTTCCCGGCGACACCTGGCTCAGCAGCGCCGCGCTGCGGCCGAACGCGGCCCGGGCCTCGTCGGCGCGGTCACGGACGGAGAAGAGCGTGGCGGCGTAGGCGAGATGGCCGCGCTCGCACGCGGCGGCGCCCCGCTCCTCGTCACTGCCGGCCAGCGCCTCGGCGGAGCGCAGCGCGTCCTCCGCCTCGGACCAGCCGTCGAGGGTGAACATGCACCCCTCGACGAGCAGTGCGGCACGGCGCAGCGCCGTGTCCGGGCTGTCGGCGCAGAACGGGGCGAGTATCGCCGCCGCCTCCGCCCAGCAGCCGCGGGCCCTGAGGCGCCACACATCGGGCGTGCCCACCACAGATTCCGGCATGGCGGTATCCGCCACAACCTACCCCCCCAAGCGCATCGTCGAGCCAAGTGGTCGAAGTCCAGCATGCCGCAGGGGCCCGCGCCAAGAGGGCGGTGATCAATTGCTCCTGATCCGAGTGATCGAGGGTCCGCCGGTACGGCGTCAGCTCATGCGGAGCGCGAGGAAGAAGTCCAACTTGTCTTCCAGACGCGCGAGATCACGCCCGGTCAGTTGCTCGATCCGGCCGATACGGTACCGCAGAGTGTTCACGTGCAGATGCAGCCGGGTTGCGCAGCGGGTCCAGGAGCCGTCGCACTCCAGGAACGCCTCGAGGGTCGGGATGAGCTCGGCGCGGTGCCGCCGGTCGTAGGCGCGCAGCGGATCGAGCAGCCGCGCGGTGAAGGCGCGGCGGACGTCGTCCGGCACGAAGGGCAGCAGCAGGACGTGCGAGGCGAGCTCCTCGTGCCCGGCCACACAGACCCGCCCGGGGCGGGCGGCGGCGACCCGGCGGGCATGCCGGGCCTCCTCCAGGGCGCCGCGCAGTCCCTCGGCGGAGTGCACGGTGGCGCTGACGCCGATGGTGAGCCGTCCGTCGTCGGCCAGGCCCCGGCTGAGCGGGCCCCGCAGGGTGTCGAGCAGGCCGTCGGCGCGCCAGTCGTCGGTGAAGCCGCCGTCGGACGGGTCGGCGGGCGGCAGCGGTACGAGGGCCATCGCCTCGTCGCCCGCGTGCGCCACCGCGATGCGGTCGGTGGGGTCGGGGCCGATGGCGGCCGGGTCGACCAGCGCCTCCTCCAGCAGCATCTGGGCGGCCGGTCCCGCGGGCACGTCGCCGCCCGCCCAGTCCACCCGGGCGACGACGACCTGCCAGTGCGGCGCGGCGCCCAGCCCGGGGACCAGGACGGGCGCGGCGACCCGCAGTCGGGCGGCGATCTCGGCCGGCGGCGAGCCGGCCTGGACCAGTTCCAGCACCTCGTGCGCGAGCCGGCGGCGCACGGTGCGCGCGGCGTCGTGGCGGTCCCGCTCGACGGCGATCAGCTGGGTGACGCCCTGGAGCAGGTCCAGCCGCTCCGCGGGCCAGTCCCCGGCGTCGGCGTCGACGGCGAGGAACCAGTCCGAGAGCAGGGTGGCCCGGACATCGGCCGCGGGGGTGGTGCCGCCGGTGCGGATCGGGAAGAGCGAGTACGTGC
Organism: Streptomyces sp. RKAG293; assembly: GCF_023701745.1. Taxonomy (NCBI): domain Bacteria; kingdom Bacillati; phylum Actinomycetota; class Actinomycetes; order Kitasatosporales; family Streptomycetaceae; genus Streptomyces; species Streptomyces sp. RKAG293. The sequence goes on from NZ_JAJOZB010000001.1 coordinate 6,868,406, forward strand.
TGGTGGTGCCGCCGGACGCGAGCGACGTGCGGTGCGGGGAGGGCCGGGCGGTGCGCATGGCGGCCAGATGGGCGCCGGCGAGCTCGGCGCGCACCGCGGTGGGCAGCGGATGCTCAGAACCGGCGATCTGCCGTCCGGTGGCCGACAGCACCCAGGCGCGCAGGTCCAGGTCGGTGCCGAGCAGATCCAGCACGGCGTCGGGGCCGCCGCCCGCGGGGCCCGACGACATCAGCCGCCGGTGCCGGTCCACGACCGCGGCCAGATCGCCGGCCCGCTCCGTGGAGACCTGCCGGACCACGTGCTCGGTGATCGAGGCGAAGGCGACGTTCTCGTCCACGGCGAACAGCGGCAGCCGGTGCCGGAAGCAGGCCGCCACCAGATCGTCGGGGATGGAGCCCAGCTCGGCCTCGCCCGCCGCGAGTCCCGCTACACCGGCCGAGGCGAGGATTCGTACGAATCGCTCGGAGTCCTCCGCTTCGTGCCGCCAGGCGAGTCCTGTGAGCACCAGCTCACCGCCCGTGAGATAACGGCTCGGATCGCGGAGATCCGTGGTCATCACGCCACGGACCGTGCGATCCAGCTCGTCCTCACCACCGAGCAGGCGCAGGCCTAGAACATCGGTGTCCAGCAGTGCGCGCAGCCGCATCGTTGTCGCCTTGTCTCGAACGCTTGCCTGGTCAAAGCCCTACCAGGGTGGCGCCTGGTTCGTTCCATCGGTGTTGCCGGTCCGATGCCGCGAGGTTTCGGACGGCGCCCTTTCATAGGAATCTACAAGACATGAGTACTGGCCAGCCAAGTCCTTCATGTTTTCAGTGACTGCACCCGGAAGGGTGGTGGGCCGTGTACTGGGCCCCACGCAGCGTTAACAACACGTGAACAGCCCCGCTCGAGATTCGAGAAGAGAACCCCCATGGACTTCCTGCGCCCCGCAAGCTGGGAGGAGGCGCTCGCCGCAAAGGCCGAGCACCCCACAGCTGTGCCCATCGCGGGCGGCACCGACGTGATGGTCGAGATCAATTTCGACCACCGCCGGCCCGACGTGATGCTGGACCTGAACCGGATCGGTGAGCTGCAGGAGTGGGAGGTGACCGAGGAGACCGTCCGCCTGGGCGCCTCGGTCCCGTACACCCGGATCATGGAGCACCTGCGCACCGAGCTGCCCGGTCTGGCGCTCGCCGCCCACACCGTCGGCTCCCCGCAGATCCGCAACCGCGGCAGCGTCGGCGGCAACCTCGGTGCCGCCTCCCCGGCCGGCGACTCGCACCCGGCCCTGCTGGCCGCGGGCGCCGAGGTCGAGGCCGTCTCCGTCCGCGGTACCCGGCTGATCCCGGTCGAGGAGTTCTACACCGGCGTGAAGCGGAACTCGCTCGCCGCCGATGAACTGATCCGCGCCGTGCACATCAAGAAGGCCGACGGGCCGCAGCAGTTCTCCAAGGTCGGCACCCGCAACGCGATGGTCATCGCGGTCTGCGCGTTCGGCCTGGCGCTGCACCCCGAGACCAGGACGGTCAAGACCGGCATCGGCTCGGCCGCTCCCACCCCGCTGCGGGCCCGCGTCGCCGAGGACTTCCTCACCGCCGCGCTCGAAGAGGGCGGTTTCTGGGAGAACGGCAAGATCATCCCGCCGGCCGTGGCACGGCAGTTCGCGGAGCTGGTCTCCGGGGCCGCCAACCCCATCGACGACGTACGCGGCACCGCCTCGTACCGCCGTCACGCGCTGGGCGTCATGGCCCGCCGCACGCTCGGCTGGACCTGGGACGAGTACCGTGGGAACGAGAGGACGCAGTCATGCGCGTGACCTTCAATGTCAACGGCCGCCCGCAGGAGGCCGACGACGTCTGGGAAGGCGAGAGCCTTCTCTACGTCCTCCGCGAGCGCATGGGACTCCCGGGCTCGAAGAACGCCTGTGAGCAGGGCGAGTGCGGCTCCTGCACGGTCCGCCTCGACGGTGTGCCGGTGTGTGCGTGCCTGGTGGCCGCCGCTCAGGTCCAGGACCGCGATGTCGTGACCGTGGAGGGCCTGGCGGACTACGCCAAGGACCGCGCGGCCGGCCGCTGCGGGACCGGCGCCTGCGGCACCCCGCTCGGCGAGGCCCAGAAGTGGGCCGCCAAGCCGGCCGACGGGCAGACCGGTGAGAGCACCGAGTCCGGGGACCTGTCCCCGATCCAGGAGGCGTTCATCGACGCCGGCGCGGTGCAGTGCGGTTTCTGCACCCCCGGCCTCCTCGTCGCCGCCGACGAACTGCTGGAGCGCAACCCGTCCCCGTCCGACCAGGACATCCGCGAGGCGCTCTCGGGCAACCTGTGCCGTTGCACCGGCTACGAGAAGATCCTCGACGCGGTCCGCCTCGCGGCAGCGCGCGGCGAGTCCGTCACCGCCGGAGAGGGCGTCTGACCATGGGCGTTACCCGTAATCCCACGAACATCACCCAGGGCAGCAAGACCAAGGGCGGCCTCGGCGAGTCCACGCTGCGCCCGGACGGCACCCTGAAGGTCACCGGTGAGTTCGCCTACTCCTCGGACATGTGGCACGAGGACATGCTGTGGGGCTTCACGCTCCGCAGCCCGCACGCCCACGCGAAGATCCTGTCGATCGACACCGGCGAGGCGCTCGCCACCTCCGGCGTCTACGCGATCATGACCCATGACGACCTGCCCGCCTTCACCAAGTACGGGCTGGAGTACAAGGACACCCCGGTCCTCGCCGACGGCGTCGTGCGCTACCACGGTGAGCCGATCGCGATCATCGCCGCCGACCACCCGGAGACCGCGCGCCGCGCGGCCGCCAAGATCAAGGTCGAGTTCGAGCTGCTGCCGCTGGTCATCGACGAGGAGACGGCGCTCGCGGACGGTGCGCCGATCCTGCACCCGAACCGCGACGACCACCACGCCGGCCACGTCACGCACCCGAACATCGTGCACCGCCAGCCGATCATCCGCGGCGACGCGAACGAGGCCGCCCAGCGCGCCGACATCGTCATCAGCGGTGAGTACGAGGTCGGCATGCAGGACCAGGCCTTCCTCGGCCCGGAGTCCGGCCTGGCCGTGCCCGCCGAGGACGGCGGCGTCGATCTGTACATCGCCACCCAGTGGCTGCACTCGGACCTCGGCCAGCTCGGCCCGGTCCTCGGTCTGCCCGAGGACAAGATCCGTATGACGCTGTCCGGCGTCGGCGGCGCGTTCGGCGGCCGTGAGGACCTGTCGATGCAGGCCCACGCGTGCCTGCTGGCGCTCCGCACCGGCAAGCCGGTCAAGATCGTCTACAACCGTTTCGAGTCCTTCTTCGGCCATGTGCACCGCCACCCGGCGAAGCTCTGGTACGAGCACGGTGTCACCAGCGAAGGCAAGATCACGCACATGAAGTGCCGGATCGTGCTGGACGGCGGCGCCTACGCCTCGGCCTCCCCGGCCGTCGTCGGCAACGCCTCCTCGCTGGCGGTCGGCCCGTACGTGATCGACGACGTCGAGATCGAGGCCGTCGCGCTCTACACCAACAACCCGCCCTGCGGCGCGATGCGCGGCTTCGGCGCGGTCCAGGCGTGCTTCGCCTACGAGGCGCAGATGGACAAGCTCGCCGCCGCGCTCGACATGGACGCGGTCGAGTTCCGTCAGCTCAACGCCATGAGCCAGGGCACGATCATGCCGACCGGCCAGCCGGTCGACTCCCCGGCCCCGGTCGCCGAACTGCTGCGCCGCGTCAAGGCGCTGCCGATGCCGCCCGAGCAGCAGTGGCTGGCCGGCGACTCCGCCGGCCGGAGCACCGATGTCCGCGCGCTGCCCGGCGGTCTGTCGAACACCACCCACGGCGAAGGTGTCGTGCGCGGGGTCGGCTACGCGGTCGGCATCAAGAACGTCGGCTTCTCCGAGGGCTTCGACGACTACTCCACCGCCCGTGTGCGGCTGGAGGTCATCAACGGCGAACCGGTCGCCATGGTGCACACCGCGATGGCCGAGGTCGGCCAGGGCGGCGTCACCGTGCACGCCCAGATCGCCCGCACCGAACTCGGCGTCGCGCAGGTGACGATCCACCCCGCCGACACCCAGGTCGGCTCCGCCGGCTCCACGTCCGCCTCCCGGCAGACGTATGTGACCGGCGGCGCGGTGAAGAACTCCTGCGAGGCCGTCCGCGAGAAGGTCCTGGAGCTCGGCCGCGCCAGGTTCGGCAGCTACCACCCCGCGTGGGCCACCGCCGAACTCCTCCTGGAGGGCGGCAAGGTCGTCACCGACGGCGGCGAGGTGCTCGCCGATCTGGTGGACGTCATCGAGGGCGAGACCATCGATCTCGAGCTGGAGTGGCGGCACCGTCCGACCCAGGCGTTCGACCTGGTCACCGGGCAGGGCCACGGTCACGTCCAATACTCCTTCTGCGCCCACCGCGCGGTCGTCGAGGTCGACACCGAGCTGGGCCTGGTCAAGGTCATCGAGCTGGCCGCGGCCCAGGACGTCGGCAAGGCGCTCAACCCGCTGTCGGTCGTCGGCCAGATCCAGGGCGGCACCACCCAGGGCCTCGGCCTGGCCGTCATGGAAGAGATCATCGTCGACAAGAACGCGAAGGTACGGAACCCGTCCTTCACCGACTACCTGATCCCCACCATCCTCGACACGCCGACCATCCCGGTCGACGTGCTGGAACTCGCCGACGAGCACGCCCCGTACGGGCTCCGCGGCATCGGTGAGGCCCCGACCCTCTCCTCCACGCCCGCCGTCGTCGCCGCCATCCGCGCCGCGACCGGTCTGGCACTCAAGCGCGTACCGGTCAGGCCCGAACACCTCACCGGCACGTGACGACCTCCGGACGGGGTGGGGGAATGACGAACCCCGCCCCGTCCGGGGCCACCGAGGCGCCACCAACCGGCCTCCGTGGCAACGGCACCCCGACCGGACCGGCCGCACCCGCGGCCGCCGGCCGGACGCCGTTCCGGCCCGTGCCCGGCTCCCGCCGCGCGCACCGGCCACCCCGCTCCACCCCGTTCGCCTCGGGCCGTCCCCCGGGTCGTGCAGCCATAGCAGCATCCCAAAATCCGCACACCATGTGCGGGTGTCCCATTGAACCTTGGGAGTCGGCACCATGACCCAAACCCCTGTAGAGCTGAAGACCACGGCGGAGGACGCGGGCGCGGGCTCGCGCCCACCGGCCGGCCGATCCTGGCTCGACCGGTACTTCCACATCTCCGAAAGAGAGTCGACGATCCCCCGCGAGGTCCGCGGCGGCATCACGACCTTCATGGCGATGTGCTACATCCTGCTCCTCAACCCCCTTCTGCTCTCCGGCCCGGACGCCAGCGGGCACAAGCTCAGCCATGCGGGACTGATCACCGCGACGGCCCTCGCCGCGGCGGTCTCCACCCTGCTGATGGGCTTCCTCGGCAAGGTTCCGCTCGCCCTCGCCGCGGGACTGAGCGTCTCCGGTGTACTGGCCACCCAGGTGGCCCCCAACATGACGTGGCCGCAGGCCATGGGCATGTGCGTGATCTACGGCGTCATCATCGTGCTGCTGGTGGTGACCGGGCTCCGCGAGATCGTCATGAACGCGATACCGCTGGCCCTGAAGCACGGCATCACCATCGGCATCGGCATGTTCATCGCCCTCATCGGCCTGGTGAACGCCGGCTTCGTCGGCAAGGGTGACGTGAAGGGCACCGCCCCGGTCACCCTCGGCATCGGCGGACAGCTCTCCGGCTGGCCGGTCCTGCTCTTCTGCGTCACGCTGCTCCTGATCTTCATGCTGCAGGCCCGCAACATCCCCGGCGCGATCCTGATCGGCATCGTCGTCGGCACGATCCTCTCGGTCGTGGTCAACTCCGTCGGCGGCCTGACCGACCAGGACTGGGGCGGTGCGGCCCCGAAGCTGCACGGCAGCGCGGTCTCCATGCCCGACTTCGGACTCTTCGGACACGTCGAGTTCGGCGGCTGGGGCTCCATCGGCGGCATGACCGTCGGCGTCATCGTCTTCACCCTGGTGCTGGCCGGCTTCTTCGACGCGATGGCCACCATCATCGGCGTCGGCACCGAGGCCAAGCTCGCCGACGAGCAGGGCCGGATGCCCGGCCTCAGCAAGGCACTGTTCATCGACGGTGCGGGCGGTGCGATCGGCGGCGTCGCCGGCGCCTCCGGCCAGACGGTCTTCATCGAGTCGGCCACCGGAGTCGGCGAGGGCGCCCGCACGGGTCTGTCCAGCGTCGTCACCGGTCTGCTCTTCGCGGCCGGCCTGTTCTTCACCCCGCTGGCCCAGATCGTCCCGGGCCAGGTCGCGGCCGCGGCGCTGGTCGTCATCGGCGCGATGATGATGAGCAACGCCCGGCACGTGGACTGGTCGGACCGCTCGGTCTCGGTCCCGGTCTTCCTGACCGTGGCCCTCATGCCCTTCACGTACTCCATCACCGCAGGTGTCGCCGCGGGCGTCATCTCCTACACCGCCATCAAGGCGGCGCAGGGCAAGTGGCGTGAGCCCGGCCTCTTCATGTGGGTGCTCACGGCGGTGTTCTTCGTCTTCTTCGCTCTCCACCCCATCGAGAGCTGGCTCGGCGTCAAGTAGAGGAGCTGTTCACCATGCTGGACATCGCTGACGAGCTGCACCGCTGGTGCCGCCAGGGGCGTCCGTTCGCCGTCGCGACCGTGGTCGCGGTGGGCGGAAGCGCTCCCCGGCAGCCCGGTGCCGCGCTCGCCGTCGATTCCGACGGCACCGCGATCGGCAGCGTGTCCGGAGGGTGTGTCGAAGGAGCTGTCTACGAGCTCTGCAAGGAAGCGCTGGAGTCAGGGGACTCGGCGGAGCCCGTGCTCCAGCGCTTCGGATACTCGGACGACGATGCGTTCGCCGTGGGACTCACCTGCGGCGGCGTCATAGACATCTTCGTCCAGCGAGTGGACCCCGGCGTGCGGCCGGAGTTCACGGCGGCCCTGGCCGCCGCCGCAGCGGGAGAGACGGCCGCGGTGGCCAGGATCGTCGAGGGACCGGCCGAACTGCTCGGCCGGGCCCTGGCCCTGCGGGCCGACGGACGGTACGCGGGCAGCCTCGGCGACCCCGAGCGGGACCGCACGGCGGCGGCCGAGGCCCACGCCCTGCTGGAGGCGGGCCGGACCGGCACCATCGGGATCGGCGCGGACGGCAGCCGCTGCGGCGAACCCCTCACCCTGCTTGTCGAGTCCAGCGTGCCGGCGCCCCGCATGATCGTCTTCGGTGCGATCGACTTCGCCGGCGCCGTCGTCAAGGTCGGCAAGTTCCTCGGCTACGAGGTGACGCTCTGCGACGCACGCCCCGTCTTCGCTACCCGCGCGCGCTTCCCGGAGGCCGACGAGGTCATCGTCGACTGGCCGCACCGCTACCTGGACGAGACCACCGCCGCGGGACGCGTCGACGGCCGTACGGTCATCTGCGTACTGACCCACGACGCCAAGTTCGACGTACCGCTGCTGGAGCGGGCCCTGAAGCTTCCCATCGCCTTCGTCGGCGCCATGGGCTCACGCCGCACCCACCTGGACCGCCTGGAGCGGCTGCGGGAGGTCGGCGTCACCGAGCTCGAACTGGCCAGGCTGCGCTCGCCGATCGGCCTCGACCTCGGTGCCCGGACGCCCGAGGAGACCGCGCTGTCCATCGCCGCGGAGATCGTCGCCCACCGGCGCGGCGGCAGCGGCGTCCCGCTGACCGGAGCGCACACCCCGATCCATCACGAGGCCGAACCCCCGATAGCCCGGCGGGTCGGCTCCTCCGCGGCATAGCGCCTGCTCGCGTCGTCGTTGCGGACCGGAACCGTCCGCAAGGCGTCGTAGCGTGGGCGCCATGCCGACGACGACACTGGACCGCCGTACGCTCAACCGTGCTCTGCTGGAGCGCCAACTCCTCCTGGAGCGGGCGGAGATGCCCGCGATCGACATGATCGAGCGGCTGCTCGGCATGCAGTCCCAGGCGTCCGGCGCCCCGTACATCGGCCTGTGGACCCGGCTGCGGGACTTCTCCTTCGACGAGCTGGCGCGGCTGATGAAGGACCGCGGCGCGGTGCGGCTGACGCTGATGCGCGGCACCGTGCACCTGGTGAGCGCGGCCGACGCGCTGCTGCTGCGGCCGGTGCTGCAGCCGATGCTCGACCGGGTGGTCGGGAGCGCGACGTGGGGCGGGGCGGCGCTGGCCGGCGTGGACCGCGCCGAGCTGGTGGCCGCCGGCCGCGAACTGCTCGCCGAGCGCCCGCGCAATCCCGGTGAACTGCGCGAGCTGCTCGCCCTCCGCTGGCCGGACACCGCACCGGACTCGCTGGAGAAGGCGCTGCGCACCTGGGCGCCGCTGGTGCAGCTGCCGCCGCGCGGGCTGTGGGGGGAGAGCGGGCAGCCCACCTACGCCACCGTCGAGGAGTACCTCGGCGCGCCGCTCGCCGACCCCGACCCCGGCCCCGTCGTCGAGCGCTACCTCGCGGCGTTCGGCCCCGCGACCGTCGCCGACCTCCAGAAGTGGTCGGGACTGACCGGGCTGCGCTCGGTCGTGGCGGGCTTGGACCTTCGTCCATACCGTGACGAGGAGGGCCGGGAGCTCCACGATCTGCCCGGCGCGGCGCTCCCCGACCGGGACGTCCCCGTCCCGGCCCGCTTCGTCGCCGACTTCGACAACCTGCTGCTGTCGCACGCCGACCGGACCCGGATCCTCGCCGACGAGCACCGGAAGCGGGTGATGACGGTCAACGGCATCGTCCGCGGCACGATCCTGGTCGACGGCTTCGTCGGCGGCACCTGGCGGTTCGATCGTACGAAGGCCGGCGCCGCGGTGAGCGTCACGCCCTTCGTACGGCTGACGGCCGGCGACCGCGACGCCCTCATGGCGGAGGGCGCGCGGCTGCTGGCCGTCAGCGACCCGGCGGCGGGGACCCACGAGGTCCGGATCGAACCCGCGGGCTGACGGTGCCGCCGCTCCGGCGGGTTCAGCTCGCCGGGACGGTGTCCACCTGGGTGACATGGGCCGCCCGGTAGGCGGCCACCTGGGTCTGCACCTGGGCCGGGCTCAGCACCTGGTCCTTGGCGAAGTACACGTAGTCGACCTTCTGGTCGTACGAGCGGGGCGTGCTGCCGGTCTGTCCCGCGAGGTCGATGAGCCAGTGGTTGAAGTCGATGAACATCGGCGTCTCCGGCAGGTACGGCTCGCCGTGCGTCCCGAACAGCTGCCCGTCGATGTAGTACTTGATGTTCGTGTTGTCGACGGTGACGATCAGGTCGTGCCAGCCGTCGTAGCTCTGCCGGCTCTCGGTGTGGGTGTTGACCGCGTTCCAGGGGTCGTTCTGGTAGGTCTCCCAGGACGTGGTGTACATGATGTCGCCGGTCTCGCCCCAGCCGCCGTTGGGCAGGTACTCGAAGTCCAGCTCCCCGTAGTCGGGGTCCATGTCGTGGGCGAGCGGCGTGAAGGCGAAGAACGTCTGGTTGACGTGGTCCCCGTCCGGGCCGGTGGCGGGGGTGTCGTTGAACTTCACGCGGGCGGCGTACGTCCCGTTGCGGAACTTGCGCGCGGTGGTCTGGATCTCGGTCTCCTTGGTGCCGGCGGCCGTTCCGTCGGTGGTGAGCCGGAGGTTCATGATGCTGTTGCCGTTCTCCGGCGCGAAGGTGACGTCCTGCGGCGACCAGGTGGCGCCCGGGACACCGGGCCCGCCCTGCCCGGACTTCACCGTCCAGCCGTGCTGCTGCACCAGCGGGTCGCTGCTGCTGGTGTAGTTGAAGTCGTCGAAGAGCGCGGGGCCGTTCTGGTTCGGCGGCGTGGTGGGGGGCGTCGTCGGCGGGTCGGTCGGCGGCTGTGTCGGGTCGTTCCCGGCCGGTGCGGTGCCCCACAGGACCGTCCCGCCGCGCTGCACGGTGACCTTCGACCAGTTGGCGTACGACGTCTGGGCGCCGTTGAACGAGTAGTCGTCGCTCTGCCGGAGCGTCGCCCAGGTGGACCGGTAGAACCGCAGCTGCATGTCGCTGGTGTCGGCGCCGGGTGTGAGCGAGCCGGCGCCCGCGGTGAAGCCGATCTCCAGATAGCGGTCGGCGGTGGCGGTGGGGTGCGCCAGGGTGCCGAACGTGCCGGTGATGTTGGCACAGCCGCGCACCGCCCAGGAACAGGCGAAGCGGTACGAGGAGTCGGCGGTGTCGGCCTTGAAGTAGTAGCGCGCCGTCACACCGCTGAGCGGCACGGTCGTGCTGCCGGTGTTGGTGACCTTCAGCCACGGTTCCGACTGGTCGGCGGTGGCCCCGGTCGCGCTGGTGCGGTACTGCGCGCTGAGCGAGTCCTGGGCGGCCGAGGCGGGCATGGCCGTCAGCGCGGCACAGGCCAGCCCCGCGGAGGTGCACAGGGCCATCGCCGTACGCACGCGGACGGGTATACGTGATCTTGCGGACACGGTGAATCCCTTTCCAGGTGGGGGTGTCGCAGGGGGAGGTGCTGGAAGGAACTACTGCTGGTGCGACTGCGGGTGGTGCGCTTGCGGGTGGTGCGCGGTGGAACATCTGTGGGGGACGCGCCCGGCGGTGCCGGGACGGCTGTCAGCGGTGGGTGCCGAGCGCCGCGAGCCGGGCCTCGTGGTGGCGCATGGCGGGGAGGAAGTCGGTGGTCCAGTCGCTGCGCGGGTTCCACGCGCTGTCGGCGAGCGCCGACAGCCGGGGGAAGGCGAGGTACTCGACCTGGGCGGGCGTGGCGGCGAACTCGGTCCACAACTGCCCCTGCGTGCCCAGCACCCGGGCCGCGGCCGCCGGCTCCCAGTCCGGCGGCGCGGGGTCGTTGCCGTGCACGGCCCGCAGATCGACGACGGCACCGGACTGCCCGAAGGGCTCGCCCGGCCGGTCGGTCTGCGGATAGTCGAGATAGGTGGAGCGGTACGGCGCCATCACGACGTCATGGCCCCGGCGGGCGGCGGCCAGCCCGTGGCCCGAGTCCCGCCACGGCATGACGGTGAACTCCGGCGGCAGGACCCCGCCGTCCTCCGCCCAGCACACCGGCTTGCGGCCCTCCCGCAGCAGGAAGTCGCCGATCCGCCCGAGGAACCAGCCGTGCAGTGCCTTCGGCCCCGCCAGCCGCTCGGCCACCGCCCGCTGCCGTGCCCGCGGGCTGTTCTCCCACTCGACGGTGGGGCACTCGTCGCCGCCGATGTGGATGTACGGGGACGGGAAGACGTCCAGGACCTCGCCGAGCACCGTGCGGCAGAACTCCAGCACCTCGTCGTGCACGCCCAGGACGTTCTCGCACACCCCCCACTCGGTCCACACGTCCAGCTGCCGGCCGGGGACGTTCCCCAGCTGTGGATAGGCGGCGAGCGCCGCCCGCGCATGGCCCGGCATCTCGATCTCGGGGACCACGGTCACACCGCGCTCGGCCGCGTAGCCGACGAGCGCCCGCAGCTGGGCGGCGGTGTAGACACCGCCGTGCGGGGTGTCGTCGTAACTGGCGCTGCCGGCCCGGCCGGTCATGCTGCGGGGCCGGTGGCCGCCGGTCTCCGTCAGCAGCGGGTACCCGGGCACCGGCATCCGCCAGCCCTGGTCGTCGGTGAGGTGCAGATGCAGCACGTTGAGCTTGTGGAAGGCGAGCAGGTCCACGAAGCGCCGCAGGAACGACACCGGCTGGAAGTGCCGGGCGACGTCGAGCATCGCCCCGCGCCAGTGGTACCGCGGCACATCGGTGGCCTGGACGCACGGCAGCCGCCACGGCACCCCGGTGACCGGCACCGCCGACAGCGCCTCGGGGGGCAGCAGTTGGCGGATCGTCTGAACGCCGTTCAGCAGCCCGGCCGGCTGCGCCGCCCGCAGCAGGATCGCGTCCGGGCCGACGGTCAGCCCGTAGCCCTCCGCGCCCAGCCCGCCGAGCTGCGGGTCCAGGGCGAGGATGACGTTGCCGTCGGGGGAGGAGCGGAGCGGGAGCCCGGTGGCGGGGCCCAGCAGGGTGCGCAGCAGCCGGGCGGCGCCCTCCGCGCCCTCGGTGACCCGGACGGTCGTGTCGGTGGTGAAGGTGAAGTGGCCCGGGATACGGACCAGATGACTGGGGTGGGGAATGATCACAGCTCGGCCTCCAGGCCCGGACGGAATCGGGTCAGCCCGCTCAGCACGCGTATCAGCCCTTGACCGCACCGGCGGTCATCCCGGAGGTGACCCGGTTCTGCAGGGCGAGGAAGACCACGAGGACGGGGAGCATGAAGAGCGAGGAGGCGGCCATGGTGGCGCCCCAGTCGGTGCCGAAGACATTGCTGAACGAGGAGAGCCACACCGGCAGCGTCCTGGCGTCCTGGTTCTTGATGATCAGCGTGTTGGCGAACGCGAACTCGTTCCAGGCCGTGATGAACCCGAACAGCGAGGTGGACAGCAGCCCGGGGGCCAGCAGCGGGAACGTCACCCGGCGGAACGCCTGCGGCCGGGTGCAGCCGTCCACCTGGGCCGCCTCCTCCAGCTCCACCGGTATCGCGGCGAGGAACCCGCGCAGCGTCACGATGGTGAACGGCAGCGTGGTCATGAAGTAGACCAGGGTGAGCATCGACAGCTTGTCGAGCATGTCGGTGTCCCGGGCGATGACGTACATCGGGATCAGCAGCGCCTCCCAGGGCGCCATCTGCGCGGTGAACACCATCAGGATGAACGCCCGCCTGCCGCGCCAGCGCATCCGGCCGACCGCGAAGGCGGCCAGCAGCGCGACGGCCAGCGAGAGCAGCACCGCGCCGAGGGTGACGGTGAGGCTGTTGCGCCAGAAGGTGCCGAAGCCGTCGGCGTGCACGGCGGTGGAGAAGTGGTCGAGGGTGAGGTGCCGGGGCCAGAACGACGGGGTGTCGGCCTGGATGTCCACGGTCGGCTTGAAGGCGGTCAGCACCATCCAGTAGACGGGGAAGACCGACACCGCCACCACGAACAGCGCGGCGAGGTTGAGCGGGACCTTGCGCAGCGACCGGGTCACAGCGCCTCTCCTTCCTGCCGGAACATCCGGCGCAGATTGAAGACGAGCGCCACGAGCAGGATCAGCACGGTGAGCGTGGAGACCGCCGAGCCGACGTCGTACTTGTGGAGCGACTGCGCGATCTGGAAGGCGTAGACGGGCAGGGTGGTGGTCGCCCCGTTCGGGCCGCCTTCGCTGATCACCCAGATCTGGGCGAAGCACTTGAAGCACCAGATCACTTCGAGCGAGGTGATCAGGGCGAACAGCTGCCGCAGCATGGGGAAGGTGACGTGCCGGAAGACCTGGAAGCCGCCGGCGCCGTCCAGCCGGGCCGACTCGTACAGCTCGACGGGGATCGTGGTGAGCCCGCCGTAGAGGGTCAGCGCGGCGAACGGCACCGACTGCCAGACGACCAGGGTGACCAGGATGAAGAAGGTCGAGTTCCCGTCGGCGAACCAGGAGTAGTCGCGGTAGGAGTCGAACCCGAGCTCCACCAGCACCCAGTTGACCACTCCGAAGCGGGACTGGAAGAGCCACTGGAAGATGGTGGTGGCGGCGATCACCGGCGTCGCCCAGGTCAGGACGAGGGCGCTCATCACGGCCAGCCGCATCCGCTTGCCGAGCCGCGCCAGCATGAGCGCGACCAGGGTGCCGATCACCATGATGAGAACGACGTCGATCGCGGTCCACCACAGGGTGCGGCGTACCACCGTCCAGAACTCGGGGTCGTTCAGCACCTCCGAGTAGTTGTCGAACCCGACGAAGGTGGCGCCGCCGCGGATCAGTTCGCCCAGCCGGAAGTGCTGGAAGGACATCACCGTGTTGCGGATCAGCGGGTAGAGCAGGAGGAAGGCCGTGCCCACCACGGTGGGAGCGATCAACAGATACGGCCAGACGGCGCCGAGCACGGGGCGCCGGCGGCGGCGGGGTGCCGGGGGCGGATCCACGGAGGTCTGTTGAGGGGGCCGCCGGCGGGCGGCGGGGGGTGCAGCGGGCACGGCACTTCTCCTGGTGTCCTGGTGGGGGCTGTCTCGTCAGGCGGGGGCGGCCGCACGGGCCCGCACGGACCGGTCCCCGTTCAGGAAGCGGTGTTCAGGGCTTTGGTGATGGCCTCGGACGCGGTACGGGCGGCCGCGGCCGGGTCCGCTCCGGTCAGGTACTGCGTCATGTACTGCTTGATCGGGTTGTTCGCCTCGACGGCCGCCCAGTTGGGGGAGTTGGGGGTGCCGTGGCCGTTGGCCGCGCCGACCGCCATCACCGCGCCGCCCTCGTTGCCCGCCAGCACACCGGCCAGCGACGTCCTGTTGGGGACGTAGCTCATCTCCTTGGCCATGTCCGTCTGCCACTTCTCGCCGGCCAGCGCCTTGACGACCTCGTAGGCGGCGTCCTGGTGCTGCGACGCCTCCGGGATGATGAGGTCGGAGCCGCCGGTGAAGACCGCGCCGGGCTTGTCGGCCGTCTTGCCGGGGATCGGGAAGAAACCGATCTTGTCCTTCATCGCCGGGTTGGCCTTGATGATCGCGGCCGCGCCACCGGGGACCGAGATGATCTGCGCGCTCTTGCCCTTCGCGAAGACCTCTGCCTGGAGCGGCTTCGCCTCGTCGGAGTCCTTCGGGCCCTTGCCCAGGGCCTGGAGCTTCTTGTAGAACGCCATCCCGGCCTGCGCCTGGGGCGTGTCGAGGGTGCCCTTCCACTGGTCGCCGTCCTTGACGGCGAACTCACCGCCCTCGTCCCAGACGAAGCCGGCCAGCGCGTACCAGGTCTGTCCGGTCAGATAGATGCCGTCGTTGCCACCGGTGTTGAGCTTGGTGGTGTCGGCGATCCACTCGTCGCGGGTCTTGGGCGGGGTGGTGATGCCGGCCTGGGTGAAGAGGTCCTTGTTGTAGACCACCACGCGGTTGGCGGCGTACCAGGGGATGCCGAACTGCTTGCCGTCGATCTTTCCGGGCTCGGCCAGGCCCGGTATCCAGTCCGCGCCCTTGAGGTCGGCGACCTTCCCGGTCAGATCCCTGACCCCGCCGCTGGCGGCGTACTGCGCGACCTGGGTGTTGCCGACCTCGATGACGTCCGGCGCGTCCTTGCTCGCCAGAGCACTGGTGATCTTCGCGCCGATACCGTCCCACTCCTGGATCTGGATCTTCAGGGTGGTTCCGGAGTGGGTCGTCTCGAAGTCCGTCCTGAACCGCTGGAGGAACGGATCGGAGACGCTGCCCTTCATGATCCACACGGTGAGCTCGGCGGGGCTCTTGCCGTCGCCTGCGGTGTTCGACGAGTCGGAGGAGGAACTGCAGGCGCTCAGGCCGGCTACGGCGATCGCGAGCGCCGCGGTGCCTGCAAGGAGTCTGGTTCTCACGGGGTCTGTCACCTCGAATAGGAGCGGCGGAACTTACCACTTCACAACTGGTCTGGTGCTGGTTGGAGAAGGTGGCATAGACCAGTGATGCCGTCAAGAGGTCGTGCAGGCAAAGGCCTGACCCCCTGATTCCCCCGGATCTTCGGTTCCGGTCGCAACCCGTCCGCCGACTCGGGACGGACCGGCCTGGCGTACTGGTCAGGATCTGGATAGCCTTCAGGGGCGGGACTGGACAGGACGCAGACGGCACACAGCCCGGACGCGCCGGGGCGGACCCCGGACGGCACGAAGGAGTCAGGTATGGGAAGCGAGTCGCCGCGGTCGGCGCTCAAGCGCGAACGGGTGCGTGACTACCTGTTGGAGCTCGTCGAATCCCATGTGCCCGGCGATCCGATCCCCTCCGAGCGGACCCTGTGCGAGCAGTTGTCGGTCTCCCGCCCGACGCTGCGCTCCGCGGTCGACGAACTGGTCAACACCGGACTGATCGTCCGCGAGCACGGGCGCGGGATGTTCGTCGCTCCCGCCAAGATCACCCAGGAACTGGTGGCGGACGAGCACTCGTTCTCGCTGCCGAAGGCCGACGGCACCTGGTCCAGCAAGGTCCTGGAGCTGACCACCGTCCAGGCCGGTGCCAGGGTGGGCCGCAAACTGCACATCTCACCCGCGGCCGAGATCACCTACATCGCCCGGCTCCGGCTCGTCGACGGCGAGCCGATGGCCATCGAATACCTGCACGTGCCCGCCCTGCTCGTGCCGGGTCTGCGGCCGTCGGACATGGAGTCCGGGGACTTCTACCGGTTCCTGCGCGACGAGCACCGGGTGCGGGTCCACGAGGCGGTCCAGTCCATCGAGCCGACCGTCACCAACGAGGTCGAGGCCCGGCTGCTGGGCGTGCCGCTGCTCTCCCCGGCCCTGCTCTTCGAACGCCTCACCAGGGACGAGACCGGCCGCCCGGTCGAGTACGTCCACTCGCTCTACCGCGGCGACCGCTACCGGATCGTCTCCCGGCTCGCCCTCGGCGAGGCCGGGGCTCCGGGCCCGGACGCGGCCGCCCGGCACCACCCCGGCATCCCGCCGGGCGATCTGGCGGGCCGCGGCGACGTCCCCTCCTCGATGGTGGGCGACGTACAGCCCGCGGTGTGAGCGGGGATAGTGGACGTGGCCGTCATCAGCACAGGGCGACGGCGACGGCCTCCGGGTCCCGCACCCGGCGGGCGGTGAGCAGCGGGTCGACGGTCACCGTGGTGGCGCCCAGCGGCGCCGACAGCGCCCGGACCGCCGGCTCGGAGAGCCGGATCCACTCCTGCCCGGCGCCCATGACCGACCGCAGCCGCCGCTCGCTGGTGAAGGCGACGGCGGTCCTCGATCCGAGCGGCGTACGGCACAGCCGCAGCGCGTAACCGGCGGGACCGCGCCGTACGGGTACGTACAGCGGGCCCGCCGGGACATCGTTCCCGGGCTCTTCTGCGCGGCTGCGCGGCATTGCGGTCCTCCGGGGGGAGCGGACGGGTTGTTCCGGTGTCGAGGTGGCGGTGCGGGGCGGCGGCATCGGTGCGGATGCCGCCCCGACGTTCCCGACGTTATCGCCACAACCGTCCCCACTCACCTCGATAACCGGTCGTCCATGCCCGGTTGGCACTGAACCGGGGGAATGGACACCGGGCCGCCACTCGCCGTCCGGCCACCGGTCAGCGGTGGTTCAGCCCGGCCGGTTCGGTGGGATCGGCTGAACCCGGCGGATAATCCGTTGCTCTGGCGGGCGGCGCCCCGCACAGTGGTGACACCACCAACGAGGCGAGAGGGGAGCGCACGATGAACGTCCAGGCCGGTCTGTCGCAGGCGTATCAGCGCTCTTCCAGTACCCGTTCCCAGCAGGGGAGCCCCGGGCAGGCCACGTAGCCACCGGTGACGGATGTCGCCGAGCCGCCCGCGGGAATCCCCGCCAGGGCGGCTTTCTTTGTCCCGGGCGAACTGGGAATCGGTGATCCCAAGGGCCTGTAAAGCCCCCGCTTCGGCTGTGGAGGTTCAAATCCTCCTTCGCCCACCCGGAACGACGCACGCGGAACAGCGCACGCCACTGCGGCGCGCCACGGCTACGAGGCCGTGGCGCGCCGTCAGCGTTTGATGGTGTGGCCGCCGATGCCCATCAGGCGGCCGGGGCCCCGGACGCCGTCCTCGTACCACCAGAAGCTCAGGCCGATGGCGGCGACGATGAAGCCGCCGACCGAGCCGAGGGTGAGGAGCCCGCTGACGCCTTCGCCGGGCTCGCCGGGCTGCTCGCCGCCGAGGTGGTGGATGGCCAGGACCGAGACGAGCATCGAGGCGATGCCCGCCAGGGTGGTGAGCAGCCACGCCCAGCGCCGGGCTCTGGTCGCCGGGATGCTGAAGACCGTGTAGGTGAGCGACGTACGGCAGGTCTCGCAGGCGAGGGTGCACGACTGGCAGCCCTTCGGGGGCCGTTCGACGGGGATCTCGAAGGTCGCCGGCCGGTGCTGTGTGTAGTTGCTGTTACGTTCGGACGAGAGCAGGTGTGTGTACCGGGACTGGGGATATTGTCCTAATTGGCGCTTGCCCACCGCGGCTCCTTGACGTCTGGTGCTGCGGGCCACAGTAAGCGCCAACATGCCTGTGGCATAGGGAAGTTGACGATTGAAGTACGCGGCGGGCGAGGTATGGGCGGACACGCGAGGTATCGGCCGGAGAGCCGCTATGCCCGGCCCTCGGAAGCCTCCGCGAGGAGCCCGGCGGCACGGTCCTGAGCGTCCCGCCCGGACCGGGGATACGCGCGGAGCGCGAGCAGCAGCGGAGGCGCGGCCGCCAGCAGGAAGCACAGCGGCAGCGGCAGCCGGTCGACGAGCAGCCCGGCGGTGCCGGAGCCCAGCGAGGAGCCCGCGTTGACCCCCGTGTTGACCCAGGCGGTGGCGCGGGTGGCGGTCCCCGGCGGGGCGAGTTCGTCAGCCGCGAGGTACGCGGTCGCCATGGTGGGGGAGACGACGGTGCCGGCGGCGGCGATGCCGAGGGCGAAGAGGACGACGGTCGGGGCGGCGCCGGTGAGGGCGAAGAGCAGGGCGAGGGCGGCGAGCAGATACGGCAGCCGGCCGGCCGCCGGGCGCCGCCAGGCGATCCGGCCGTAGAGGAGCCCGCCGATCGCGCTGCCCGCCGCGTGCGCCGCGAGGATCCAGCCGGCGGCGGAGGCACGGTCGTGGTGGTCGGTGAAGGCGACGACGTACAGCTCCATGGCGCCCAGGCAGCAGCCGAGCCCGGCCGCCGCGAACGCCGCCTTGCGGACCCCCGCCGACCGCAGCCGCGCGGCCGGGACCGAGGGCTCGCGCGCGGTGAGCAGCTTCGCGGCCGGGGACGCCGTCAGGGCGAGAGTACCGATGAGGACCAGGGTGGCGGACAGGGCGAGGCCGAGCGCGGGGCGGACGGCGACGGCGATCAGCGGTCCGGTCATGAACAGGCCCTCCTCCGCCACCGTGTCCAGGCTGAACGCCCGCTGCAGCAGGCGCTTGTCGGGAACGAGGGCGCTCCACAGCGCCCGCATGGTCGGGCCGAGCGGCGGGGTGAGGGTGCCCGCGGCCGCCGACAGGAGGGTGAGCAGCCAGAGCGGGGCACCCGGCCGCCAGGTGGCCAGACAGAGCGCGGTCAGCGCCACCGCGTACGGGGTGGCGAGGGCGGGCAGGGCGCGCCGTGCGCCCCAGCGGTCGATGAGCCCGGCACGGGCCGGGCCGAGGACGACGCTGGTCGCGGCGAAGACCGTGGTGATCATGCCGGCGGCGGCGTACGAGCCGGTCGCCGCGGCGAGCGAGAGCAGCAGGGAGAGGGAGACGATCCCGTAGGAGAGCCGGCCCAACAGGGCGGCGGCGAAGGTGCGGCGGGCATGGGGGACCCGCAGGACGGCGGCGTAGGACGCCGCCGGGCGTGGCGAAGACATGGTTGTTGTTCCTCAGGCAGAGGCGGGCAGGCCGGCGCGAAGGGCGGGCTGCGGCCTAGGCACGAGAGGTGAGGAACATGCGCGCGAGCGTAGCGCACGGCGGGCGCCGCGACCATGGCGCCCACCGCGCGGGAAGGCAGTGGCGGGCGCCATGGTCCGGTCCGGCGGAGCGTCCCGGGACCGTTATGGCAGGGTGAGTTCCAGCCGGTCCACGTTCGGTCCGCCGTTCGCGGTGGTCGCGGTCGCGCGGACGGTGTTCGCGCCGGCCTTGAGGGTGACCGTCAGGGACGCGCTCTGCCAGGTGTTCCAGTCGCCCGTCCCGGCGAACGGATGCCCGGTGGAGACCGCCGTGCCGTTGACGGCGAGGTCCATCGGCCGGCCGGTCGTGGTCCCGTTCGCGTAGCGGAGCGTGAGCGTGGCGGGCCCCGCCTGCGCGGCGGTCACCGACCACTGGACGTAACTTCCGCTCACGTTGTCGTAGTTGACGAAACCGCTGCCGGTGTAGCCGGTGTGGTCGGACTCCACCGCGCCCTGCGCGACGGTGGCGTCCTCGGCCTGGTACCAGCCGTCCGGCTGCGCTCCGGCACGGGAGACCCGGTAGACGACGGTGGCGTGCGACGGCACGGCCGCGCTGATCGCGCCGGTCGTGGAGCGGGTGGCCTTGGACCAGAGGTCCTTGAGCGTGTACGAGGGCGAGCCGCCGAGGCCGATCGCCGAGGCGGTGGTGGAGACCGTCGCCGTCGCGCCGGTCTCGTTGAGCAGCGCCACCGCCCGGTCGCCGTCGGCGAGTTGCTTGCTGTAGACGGCGAGGCCGCTGGTGGCCGAGACGATGGTGGCCTGCTTGCCCAACGGGTCCTGGTCCAGGGCGATGACGTCGGTGTTCTTCAGGATCGCCTGGGTGGCGGCGGACGCCGAGCGGACATCGCTGCCGATCAACAGCGGCGCCGACATCATGGCCCACAGGCTGAAGTGGGTGCGGTACTCGGTGGCGGTCATGCCGCCGTTGCCGACCTCGAGCATGTCGGGGTCGTTCCAGTGGCCCGGCCCCGCGTACGCGGCGAGATCGTCATTGGTGTGCACCCTGCTGATCATGCTCGACCAGTTGTCGCTGATGTCACCGGTGGTGCGCCAGAGGTTGCCGACGTCGGCGCCCCAGGTCCACACCTTGGGGTCGGTGCGGCCCCACTCGCAGATACTGTAGACGATCGGGCGGCCGGACTTCTTGAGCGCGTCGCGCATCTCCTTGTAGCGCTGCTGCGCGTCGACGCCCTGGTTGTTGCAGTTGTCGTACTTGAGGTAGTCCACGCCCCAGGACGCGAACAGGTCGGCGTCCTGCTGCTCGTGGCCGAGCCCGCCGGGGAAGCCGCCGGTGCCGTTGCAGGTCTTGGTGCCCGCGCTGGTGTAGAGGCCGAACTTGAGGCCCTTGGCGTGCACGTAGTCGGCGACGGACTTGATGCCGTGCGGGAAGCGGGTGTGCTCCGGCACCAGGTTGCCGCTCGCGTCGCGGGTCTTCTCGGCCCAGCAGTCGTCGATGTTGACGTACTGGTAGCCCACGTCCTTGAGGCCGAGCGACACGAAGCTGTCGGCGACGCCCTTGACCATCGCCTCGTTGAAGGTGGCGCTGCACTGCGTGGTGTTCCAGTTGTTGAAGCCCATCGGTGGGGTGCGGGCCAGGCCGTTCTCCAGGGCGTGGGCGGGGGCAGCGGGGGCCAGGGCTACGAAGGTTCCGGCGGCGGCGATGGTCGCGGTGGCCAGTACGGAGCAGAGCAGGCGGTGCGGTCTCACGGCATCCTCCTCGGGTCGGCACCGGAAAGGTAGGAGCCCGCCGAGTAATCGTCAAGAACCTTTACAGATAGCAGATCGGATGAATACGCTCCGATTGATGGCGCTGCTGCCTGCTGTGGCAGTTCTGCTGTCACACGCGCACCAACTGATCGGATCTATCCACGCGAGGACATCACGACAGGAAGGACGGTGCACAGCCATGGCCGACACGACGGAACAGACCCCGGCTCAGGGGGAGCGACCGGAGAGCCCGGCGGTCTGGAGTACGCCCGAGTACACGGTCGTCGAGACCGCGCTCGAAGTGACCGCCTACTCGCTCGCCACTCGCTGAGCCCGCCGCCGTGCTGCTGCGGGTACTCGGTACCGCGGCGGGCGGCGGCGTCCCCCAGTGGAACTGCGCGTGCCCCGGGTGCTCCGGGGCACGCCGCCACCCGGGGTGGCGCCGCCGCCACGCGTCGCTCGCGGTCCGCGCGGCCACCGGCCGCTGGTACATCGTCAACGCGACCCCTGACATCGGCGATCAGATCGAGGACTGCCCGGAGCTGCGCCCCGGACCCGGCGCGCGGCAGTCGCCGGTGGCCGGACTCGTCCTCACCGACGCCGAACTCGACCACACCCTCGGCCTCGCCCGGCTCCGTGAGGCCGGCGGACTGCAGGTGGTGTCGACCGCGCCCGTACGACACGCCCTTCTGACGAAGCTGCGCCTGGGTGATGTCCTTACGCCGTACACCGTTCTGGAATGGCGGGAGTTGGGGACCGTAGCGGAGCCGCTGGCCGCCGGCTCGGACGTGGAGATCGACGCCATCCCGGTGTCCGGAAAGCGGCCGCGCTACGCCGCCGACAGCGCTCCCGACGCCTCCTGGGTCGTCGCGCTCCGGCTGCGCGACCGCACCACCGGCGCCTCCGCCGTCTACGCCCCCGCCCTGGCCGACTGGCCCGACCCCCTCCAGCGAGCCGCCGAAGGAGCCGACTGCGTCATCGTCGACGGCACCTTCTGGGACGACGAGGAGCCCCGCCGCACCGGCATTTCGGAGCGCACCGCCACCGGCATGGGACATCTGCCGATCGACGGACCGCACGGCACCGCGGAACGCCTCACCGGCCTGCCGGGGCGCCGCCTGTACACCCACCTCAACAACACCAACCCCCTCGTGGACCCGGCCGCGCCGCAGCACGAGCTGCTGGCCGGGCTGGGCATCGAGGTGGCCTCCGACGGGATGGTGATCGAGCTATGACGGCAGCGCCCACGACAGCAGCGGGGCCGCCCGCAACGCCCACGGACTCCGCCATCGGCATCGGGCCCTGGAGCCCCGCCGTGTTCGAGGCACGGCTGCGCGCGGTGGGGGAGGAGCGGTACCACGACCGCCACCCCTTCAATCTGCGGATGCACGAAGGGACGCTCAGCCAGGACGAGTTGCGCCGCTGGATCGCCAACCGCTTCCACTACCAGCGGCACATCCCCGTCAAGGACGCCCTGATCACCGCGAAGTTCGACACCCCCGCACTGCGGCGGATGTGGCTGCGCCGCATCCAGGACCACGACGGCTCGCGGGACGGCGAGGGCGGCATCGAACGCTGGCTCCGCCTCGGCGAGGCAGCGGGGCTCGACCGTGCGGAACTGCTCTCCGGCGCCACCGTGCTGCCCGGGGTACGTCTCGCGGTCGACGGTTACGTCAACTTCTGCCGGCTGCGCCCCGCGCTCGAGGCCGTCGCGGCCTCACTCACCGAACTGTCCGCCCCCGACCTGATGTGCACCCGCATCGACGCCTTCGAACGGCACTACCGCTGGATCGAACCGGACGGGCTGCACTACTTCCGTACCCGCGTCACGCAGGGCCGCCGGGACAGCGGGGAGGCGCTCGATCTGGTCATGCGCTGGGCCCGTACCCGGGACGACCAGGAGCGCGCGGTGGCCGCGCTCCGCTTCAAGTGCGATGTGCTGTGGGCGCTGCTCGACGCCGTGGACCACGCGTGACGACCGCGATGAGCGACGACTGGCGGCCCGCGCTCGCCCCCGCCATCCTGCTGCGCCGCGACCGGGTCCGTTCGACGGACCTGCTGGTGCTGCCCGAGCGGGTCGTCGTGCTGAGCGGCCGGGCGGGCGCCATCGTCCGGCTCTGCGACGGCGGCCACAGCGTTCCGGAGATCGTCGGCGAACTCTCCGGACGCTTCCCCGGCGCACCCGTGGCCACGGACGTACCCGTCTTCCTCGACCGGCTGCGGGCGGAGGGCTGGCTGCGATGACCACCCCCGCCACCCCCACCGGATCCACCGCCTCCGCCGCCCCCGCCGGATCCGAGACGTCTGGATCCGCGACGTCAGAACCCGCGGTGCCGCGCCCCTGGGCGCTGCTCGCCGAACTCACCCACGCCTGTCCGCTGCACTGCCCGTACTGCTCCAACCCCCTGGAGCTGAAGGCCCGTTCGCAGGAGCTGGCGACCGGGGACTGGCAGGACCTGATGCGCCAGGCCGGGGAGTTCGGCGTCGTGCACACCCATCTGTCGGGCGGCGAGCCACTGTTGCGGCCGGATCTGGAGGAGATCGTCACCGCCGCCGAATCCGCCGGGATCTACACCCAGTTGGTCACCAGCGGCACCGGGCTCGACGAGGCCCGGCTCGGCGCGCTCACCGCGGCCGGGCTGCGCAGCGTCCAGCTGTCCGTGCAGCACGCGGACCCGGCGGCCTCGGACCGGATCGCCGGCAGCCGCTCCTTCGCGGCGAAGGAACGGGCGGCCGCGCTGGTGCGCGCCGCCGGACTGCCGCTCGGCCTGAACGTCGTCCTGCACCGCGACAACCTGGACGCCCTGGACGCCCTCGTCGAACTGGGCCTGGCCTGGGGCGCCGACCGGATCGAACTGGCCAACGCCCAGTTCTACGGGTGGGGCCTGCTGAATCGTGCCGCGCTGCTGCCCTCCCACGAACAGCTGGCCGTGGCACGGGACGCGGTCGACCGGTGGCGTACCCGGCTCGGCGGCCACCCCGACCTGGTGTGGGTGGTGCCCGACTACTTCGACGGCGTCGCCAAACCGTGCATGGGCGGCTGGGGCGCGGTCTCGCTGACGGTCTCTCCGGACGGCACCGTCCTGCCGTGCCCGGCCGCCGCCACGCTGCCCGGTCTGGACGCGCCGAACATCCGGGACCACACCCTGGAGTGGATCTGGGACCGGTCCCCGGCCTTCAACCGCTATCGGGGCACCGCTTGGATGAGCGACACCTGCCGGTCCTGCTCCCGCCGGGACGAGGACTTCGGCGGGTGCCGGTGCCAGGCCTTCGCCCTGACGGGCGACGCCGCCCGCACCGACCCGGCCTGTGGTCTCTCCCCGGACCACGGCCTGGTCCGCGCGTTCGCCCGGGAGGGCGGCGCCGACGGCCCGGCTCCGTACGTCTACCGGTATCCCGGGCGGACGGCGACCGGGTGGCCCGATCGCCGGGGGGTCAGTCGGTCCGGCCGGTGACCGCGACCGTGACGCCCAGGCCGATCATCGCCAGACCGCCCGTGCCGCCGATCGCCGCCAGGCGGCGCGGGGAGCGGGCGAACCAGGTGCGGGCGGCGGAGGCGGTGAGGGCCCAGAGGCTGTCGAAGACCAGCGCGGTCAGGCTGAAGACCATGCCCAGGATCAGCAGCTGCAGATGGACCCGGCCCGCGGACCGGTCCACGAACTGCGGGAGCACGGCAGCGAAGAAGACCATCGTCTTGGGGTTCGTCACACCGACCACGAACCCCTCCCAGAGGGTCCGCAGCCCGCCGTGGGCGGCGGTGCCGGGGACGTTCTGCTCCATCGTCAGGTCGCCGCGGTGCCGCAGCGCCTTCACCCCGAGGAACACCAGATACGCGGCGCCGCCCAGCTTCAGCGCCAGGAACACCGCGGCGGAGCCCGCCACCAGCGAGCCGAGCCCGAGCGACACCGCCATGACCAGGACATAGGAGCCCACCGTGTTGCCCAGCACGCTCTCCAGGGCGGTGCGGCGGCCGTGGGCGAGGGCCCGGCCGAGCACGAACAGCACGCTGGGGCCCGGTATCAGGACCAGCAGCAGGGACATCGCGGCGAACGCCAGCAGGCGGTCGGTCGAGACCATCACCATCACCTCCGTGGCCGTCAGGGCAGCAGCCCTGCCCGGCGCGCGGACACTACCGCCTCCAGCCGGGTGTGAGCACCCAGTTTTCGCATCGCGGAACGCAGATAGCTCTTGACGGTCTCCGGCCGCAGCCCCAGCCGCCGCGCGGCGGCCGCGTTCGTCGCACCCGAGGCCACCGCGGCCAGCACATCGATCTCGCGCGGCGCCAGCGGCGGGACCGGCACCGCCGGCTGCGGCACTGGATCGAGGACCGCGCCGTCCCGCCCCGCCGCCCCCGACGCGGCCGCGATCCGCCCGCAGGCGGTCAGCAGCGCCTGCCGCAGCCGGGGATCGGTGATCCGTGGGGCGAGGGCGCGCAGCTCGCCGTGCGCCTCGCGGACCTCCTCCCAGGCCCGGGGGTCGACGGAGACCGGCTGGTGGAAGACGGCCAGCAGCCGGTGGGCCTCGTCGCGGACCGCGAGGGACTGCTCCAGCTCCCGCGCCGCGTCCACGGCTGCCGTCAGCGGCCGGTCGCCGAGCGTCATGGGCTGGCGCAGCGCGCCGTACAGCACCCCGCGGACCCTGCTGCGGACGACCACCGGCACCGCCAGGACCGACCGCAGACCCTCGGCGGCGACGGCCTGGTCGTACTCATGGCTGATGACCCGCGACGCGTGGTAGTCGGTGACGGCGAACGGCCGGGCCATGGCGATGGTCTTGCCGCCCAGGCCGTTGCCCGGGGTGATCGCCAGGGTGCGCAGGGCGGAGGTCTCCGTGCCGGAAAGCTCCGAGATCCGCAGCTGCCGGCCGCCCGACAGCAGCCCGCCGAAGGCGACCGGCAGTCCGCCGGACCGCCGCATGCGCAGCAGGGCCGCCCGTACGTCGACGGCTTCGCCGGATTCGGTCACGGTCACTCCTTCAGCCCGACACCCCCGTCCGGGGGTGGTGAGACCCGGGTCACTGGATGGACGATGCTACTCAGCGGTCAGGCACTGAGGAGGACACATGGCGGTGACCGGTGGGACGACCGGAGCGACCGAGGGGCCGACCGGGGAGTTCCGGGCCGCCCGCGACTTCCTGCTGCGGCATCGCGAGGAGTACGCGGCGGCCTACGCGGGATTCCGCTGGCCCGAGCCCGAGTACTTCAACTGGGCGCTGGACTGGTTCGACCGGATCGCCGAGGACAACGACCGCACCGCCCTGTGGATCGTGGAGGAGGACGGCTCCGAGGGAGTCTTCTCCTTCGCGGAGCTGGCCGACCGGTCGAACCGTGTCGCCAACCACCTCAGGGGCCTCGGAGTGCGGGCGGGCGACCGCATCGTCGTGATGCTCGGCAACCAGGTCGAGCTGTGGGAGACCGCACTCGCCGCCATGAAGCTGCGCGCCGTCGTCATCCCCGCCACCCCGCTGCTCGGGCCGGCCGACCTGGCGGACCGCATCGAGCGCGGCGGCGCCAAGCACGTCGTGGTGCGGGCCGGGGACACCGCCAAGTTCGACGGGGTGCCGGGGGACTACACCCGCATCGTCGTCGGCGGCGAGGCCCTGGACTGGCACCCGTACGAGGAGGCGTACGCGAGCCCGGCCTCCTTCGAACCGGACGGCCCCACCCGGGGCGCCGACCCGCTGATGCTCTACTTCACCTCCGGCACCACCGCCCGGCCCAAGCTCGTCGAGCAGACCCACCTCTCGTACCCCGTCGGGCATCTGGCCACCATGTACTGGATCGGCCTGCGGCCCGGGGACGTCCACCTCAACATCTCCTCGCCGGGCTGGGCCAAGCACGCCTGGAGCAATCTCTTCGCGCCGTGGAACGCGGAGGCGACGGTCTTCATCCACAACTACACGCGCTTCGACGCGGCCCGGCTGATGGCGGAGATGGACCGCTGCGAGGTCACCAGCTTCTGCGCCCCGCCGACCGTGTGGCGGATGCTGATCCAGGCGGACCTGAGCGCGCTGCGCACCCCGCCGCGCGAGGTGGTCGCGGCGGGCGAGCCGCTGAACCCCGAGGTCATCGAGCACGTCCGCCGGTCCTGGGGCGTCACCATCCGGGACGGCTTCGGCCAGACCGAGACGGCGGTGCAGGTCGCCAACAGCCCCGGCCAGCCGCTCAAGACCGGCTCGATGGGCCGCCCGTGCCCCGGCTACGTGGTCGTGCTCGTCGACCCGGTCACCGGCAAGGAGGGTGACGAGGGCGAGATCTGCCTGGACCTCGCGCACCGCCCCGTGGGGCTGATGACCGGCTACGCGGGAGACCCGGAGCGCACCGCGGAGGCGATGGCGGGCGGCTACTACCGCACGGGCGACATCGGTTCGCGGGACGCCGACGGCTACATCACCTACGTCGGCCGCTCCGACGACGTGTTCAAGGCCTCCGACTACAAGATCTCCCCGTTCGAGCTGGAGAGCGTGCTGCTGGAGCACGAGGCGGTCGCCGAGGCCGCCGTCGTGCCGGCGCCCGACCCGCTGCGGCTCGCCGTGCCGAAGGCGTACATCGTGCTCGCCGCGGGCTGGGAGCCGGGTGCGGAGACCGCGAAGGCGATCTTCGCGCACTCCCGCGCGGCGCTGGCTCCGTACAAGCGCGTCCGCCGCCTGGAGTTCGCGGAGCTGCCCAAGACCGTCTCCGGCAAGATCCGCCGTATCGAGCTGCGCGAGGCCACGGCCCGGGACGGCAGCGCCGAATACCGCGAGGAGGACCACCGATGACCGGGACCGGACCGGCCGAACCGTCGGCCCCGATTGAGCCGGCCGAACCCTCCCCGGCCGCACCGTCCTACGCGAGCGGCACCGGCGGCACCCCGCTGCTCGGCGACACCATCGGCCGCAACCTGGACCGGGCCGTCGCGGCGTACCCCGGGCGCGAGGCGCTGGTGGACGTGCCGACCGGCCGCCGCTGGACCTACACCGAGTTCGGCCGGGCCGTCGACGAGGTGGCGCTGGGGCTGGCCGCCAAGGGCGTGGCCCGGGGCGACCGGGTCGGCATCTGGGCGGTCAACTGCCCGGAGTGGGTGCTCGTCCAGTACGCGACCGCGCGGCTCGGCGCCGTCATGGTCAACATCAACCCGGCCTACCGGGTGCACGAGCTGGAGTTCGTCCTCCGGCAGGGCGGCATCGGGGTGCTGATCGCCTCGACCGCGTACAAGGCCAGCGACTACCGGGCGATGACGGAGCAGGTACGCGGTGGCTGTCCGCTGCTGCGCGAGGTCGTGTACATCGGCGACCCGGGCTGGGACGAGCTGGTGGCGGGCGGGGCCCGGATGCCGGCCGGGCACCTGGCCGCGTGCGAGGCGGCGAACAGCTGCGACGACCCGGTCAACATCCAGTACACCTCGGGCACCACCGGCTTCCCCAAGGGCGCCACGCTCTCGCACCACAACATCCTCAACAACGGGTACTTCGTCGGCGAGATGATCGGCTACACCCAGCACGACCGGATCTGCCTGCCCGTTCCCTTCTACCACTGCTTCGGCATGGTGATGGGCAATCTCGGCGCCACCAGCCACGGCGCCTGCATCGTCATCCCGGCCCCGGCCTTCGACCCGGTCGCCACCCTGCACGCGGTCGAACGGGAGCGCTGCACCTCGCTCTACGGCGTGCCGACGATGTTCATCGCCGAACTGGACCTGCCGGACTTCGCGACCTTCGACCTGTCCTCGCTGCGCACCGGGATCATGGCCGGTTCACCGTGCCCGGTCGAGGTGATGAAGCGCGTCGTCGCCGAGATGCACATGGCGGAGGTGTCCATCGCCTACGGCATGACGGAGACCTCGCCCGTCTCCACCCAGACCCGGCGCGACGACGACCTGGAGCGCCGCACCGCCACCGTCGGCCGCGTCATGCCGCACCTCGAGGTGAAGGTCGCCGATCCGGCGACCGGTGCGACGGTGCCGCGCGGTACGGCGGGCGAGCTGTGCACCCGCGGCTATTCGGTGATGCTGGGCTACTGGGAGGAACCGGAGCGGACCGCCGAGGCGATCGACGCCGCGCGCTGGATGCACACCGGCGACCTCGCCGTGATGCGCCCCGACGGCTATCTGTCCATCGTCGGCCGGATCAAGGACATGATCATCCGCGGTGGGGAGAACGTCTATCCGCGGGAGGTCGAGGAGTTCCTGTACACCCATCCGAAGATCGCCGATGTGCAGGTCGTCGGGGTGCCGGACGAGCGGTACGGCGAGGAGATCCTGGCCTGCGTCATCCTCCGCGACCCCGCGGACCCGCTCACCCTGGAGGAGCTCGGCGCCTTCTGCCGCGGACAGCTCGCCCACTACAAGATCCCGCGCCGGCTGCGCCTGGTGGACGCCTTCCCGATGACGGTCAGCGGCAAGATCCGCAAGATCGAACTGCGGGAGGACGCGATCCGGGAGATGTCATCCGTAGTGGACGGCGAGACCCCGCCCCAGTAGTCCGAAGGCCTGGTCGAGTTCCGCGACCGCCTCGGGATACACGTCGTCGGCGCTGCGCCCGTCCGACAGCTTCCGCCAGTTGGCCAGCGCGACGACCTGGCGCACGGAGATGATCTGCGCCGCCGCGAGGCGTGGCAGCAGGTCGCCGGGCGCGGCCGCTGAAGCCTCCCGCAGCGCCCCGGTCAGCGCCTCCTGGTCGCGGACGGTGTACTCGGCCAGCCGTGCCACCAGGCCGGGCGCCGAGTAGAGCAGCGCGAGATACGCCAGCACCTCGGGGGTGTCGTTGAGCCCGGTGACCGGATCGCGGGCGTCGAGGCCCGCCGCACAGTGCCGGTGCAGCGCGGTGAGCGGCGCCTGGTCCGCGGGGCGGTCGCGCACCACCCGGGCGAACTCGCCCTCGTGGTCGGCGAACCGGTGCAGCGCCAGGTCCTCCTTGGTGGGGAAGTACCGGAAGAGCGTCGGCTTGGACACCTCGGCCGCGGCGGCGATCTCGGCGACCGGCACCTGGTCGAAGCCGTGCCGGAGGAACAGCGTGATGGCCGCGTCCGAGATGGCCTGCCGGGTCCTGGCCTTCTTCAGTTCCCGCAGTCCGCCCGTTGGTCCTGGCCGGTTCTCCATGGCGCTCATCCTAGCCGAAGTGCAATCAAGTCAAAAACGTTACTCGGTTGTATGTGAAACTCGGTCATGGTTGCATCGCTGTCAGGCGAACGCCGATGAGCGGCTCGATGAGTTCGATGAGGGGACAGCGGATGACCAGCGTGCTGATCGTGGGAGCGGGACCGACCGGGCTGACACTGGCCTGTGAACTGGCCCGGCGCGGCACCGCCGTCCGGATCGTGGAGAGGTCCCCGGGACCGCAGCCGGGTTCCCGGGGCAAGGGGCTCAACGCGCGCAGCCTGGAGGTCTTCGAGGGCATGGGGATTCTCGACCGCATGCGGGCGATCGGGCGCGACGACCTGCACTTCCGCAAGTACCGGGGCGGCGAGGTGGTCTCCGACACCGATCCCTTCGCGACCTTCTCCCCGTCGCCCGGCACTCCGTACGTACGCGGGCTGCTCGTCGCGCAGTGGAACGTCGAGCGGGTGCTGCGGGACCGGCTCGCCGAATGGGGCGTACGCGTCGAGTTCGGCACCGAACTGACGGGGTTCGAGCAGACCGGCGACACGGTGACCGCCACGCTCGCGGGCGGCGAGCGGCTCGAGGTGTCCTACCTGGTGGGCTGTGACGGCGGCCGCAGCGGGATCCGCAAAGCGCTGCCGGTCACCTTCGAGGGCCGGACGCTGCCGGAGCAGCTGATGGTCATCGGCGATGTCGAGGCCGAGGGTCTGAGCCAGGAGCTGTGGCACCAGTGGATCGACGAGGACGGCGGCATCATGCTCTGCCCGCTCCCCGCCACCTCGGTGTTCCAGCTCCAGGCGGCCCCCGAGCGGGACGCGGCGGGACTCCCGGTGGAGGCGTCGCTGGAGAGCTTCCAGCGGATCTTCGACCGGCACGCGCGGATCCCCGGCATCAAGCTCACCGACCCCGCCTGGATCTCCACCTACCGCGTCAACGAGCGGATGGCCGACCGTTTCCGCGTCGGCCGGGTCCTGCTCGCCGGGGACGCCGCCCATGTGCACTCCATCGCGGGCGGCCTCGGGATGAACACCGGCATCCAGGACGCCTACAACCTCGGCTGGAAACTCGCGCTGGTGGCCGCCGGCCGGGCCGGTGACGGGCTGCTCGACACCTACCAGGAGGAGCGGCTGCCGATCGCCGCCTGGACCATCGACACCAGCGGTGAGCTGTGGCGCCAGGTCTCGCGGTCGATCAGGACCGCGGGCAGCGGGACGGAGGGCGTGGTCACGCCCGACATCCTCGGCCTGGGGCTGGGCTACCGCTGGAGCTCGCTGGCCGTCGAGCACGACGCCCGCGCCGACGACGCTCCGCTGCGCGCCGGCGACCGCGCGCCCGACGCCCCGCTGCGGGACGCCGACGGCGCCGCCGTCCGGCTCTTCGAGATCTTCAGCGGCACGCACTTCACGCTGCTCGGCTTCGGCGCCGGCAGTGCGGCGGCGCTCCGGGAGAGCGCCGACCGGCACGGTGACTCGGTGTGGACGTACGCGATCGGTGCGGGCCCCGGCGGCCTGGACGACTTCGCGGGGCACGCGGCCCGCGAGTACGGCGTCACCGGCGACGCCCTGGTGCTGGTCCGCCCGGACGGCCACATCGCGCTCACCGCCCCGGCCGGTGACGCCGGTGCGGTGCACGACTACCTCGGCGCGCTGGGCGGTCAGGGCTAAAAGGAACACGACCGCACCCCTGGCCGTCCTCCGGGGGTGCGGTCGTGCCGTAAGGGGAGCGGGATCAGACGAGCGGCAGGATCGAGGTCGGGGCGTGGCCCGGCTCGGTCGCGATGTCTTCCCACTCGTTGACGCTGGCGATGTCGCTGCCGCTCATCGAGATGTTGGTGATGCGCTCCAGGATCGCCTCGACGACCACCGGGACGCGGTACTCGGCGGCGAGCTTCTTGGCCAGCTCGAAGGCGGGCAGCAGCTCGTCCGGCTCGGTGACCCGGATCGCCTTGCAGCCCAGACCCTCGACGACCTTGACGTGGTCGACGCCGTAGACGCCCAGCTCCGGGGAGTTGATGTTCTCGAACTCCAGGTTGACCTGGAAGTTGATGTCGAGGTTGCGCTGCGCCTGACGGATCAGGCCCAGGTACGCGTTGTTCACCAGGACGTGGACGTACGGGATCTTGTGCTGCGCGCCGACCGCCAGCTCTTCGAGCATGAACTGGAAGTCGTAGTCGCCGGAGAGCGCGACGACCGAGCCTTCGGGGTCGGCCTTGGCGACACCCAGCGCGGCCGGGATGGTCCAGCCGAGCGGGCCGGCCTGGCCGCAGTTGATCCAGTGCCGCGGCTTGTAGACGTGCAGCATCTGCGCGCCGGCGATCTGGGAGAGGCCGATGGTGGTGACGTACCGGGTCTCCGGGCCGAAGGCGCGGTTCATCTCCTCGTAGACGCGCTGCGGCTTGATCGGCACGTTGTCGAAGTGCGTACGGCGCTGCAGGGTGGCCTTGCGGTGCTGGGCGGACGCGGCCCACTCGGCGCGGTCGGGCAGCTTGCCCGCGGCCTTGAGCTCCTTGGCGACCTCGACGAAGAGTTCCAGCGCGGCCTTGGCGTCCGACGCGATCCCGTAGTCCGGCGCGAAGATCTTGCCGATCTGGGTGGGCTCGATGTCGACGTGGACGAACTTGCGGCCTTTGGTGTAGACGTCCAGCTTGCCGGTGTGGCGGTTGGCCCAGCGGTTGCCGATGCCCAGGACGAAGTCCGACTCGAGCATCGTCGCGTTGCCGTAGCGGTGCGAGGTCTGCAGGCCGACCATGCCGGCGTTCAGCGGGTGGTCGTCGGCGATGATGCCCCAGCCCATCAGGGTGGGGATGACCGGGGTGCCGGTCAGCTCGGCGAACTCGACCAGCAGCTCGGAGGCGTCGGCGTTGATGATGCCGCCACCGGCGACGATCAGCGGGCGCTCGGACTCCAGCAGCAGCGAGATCGCCTTCTCGACCTGGGCGCGCGACGCGGTCGGCTTGTAGACCGGCAGCGGCTGGTACGTCTCGGGGTCGAACTCGATCTCGGTCAGCTGGACGTCGATCGGCAGGTCGATGAGGACCGGGCCGGGCCGTCCCGAGCGCATCAGATGGAACGCCTGCTGGAAGACGCCGGGGACCTGCGCGGCCTCCAGGACCGTGGTGGCGGCCTTGGTGACCGGCTTGGCGATCGAGGCGATGTCGACGGCCTGGAAGTCCTCCTTGTGGAGGACCGCGACCGGGGCCTGGCCGGTGATGCACAGGATCGGGATCGAGTCCGCGATGGCCGAGTAGAGCCCGGTGATCATGTCGGTACCGGCGGGGCCGGACGTACCGATGCAGACGCCGATGTTGCCCGGGTTGGCACGGGTGTAGCCCTCGGCCATGTGGGACGCGCCCTCGACGTGGCGGGCGAGCGTGTGGTCGATGCCCCCGCCGGCCTTGAGCGCGGCGTAGAAGGGGTTGATCGCGGCGCCCGGCACACCGAACGCGTCGGTGACGCCCTCGAGCTTGAGGATCTCCACGGCCGCACGGGCGGCAGTCATACGAGGCATCGAGTACTCCTGGGTCGGACTGTCGGGGTGGGCTCTTGCTGCGAGGCCAGGGCGCCCGGTTTTCCGTAGTGCTAGTTTCCGTAATGCGGAAGTCTAGTTCTGCTATATGGAAGTAATCTAGAACGAGGCTTTCCGCCCGTCAAGGCGGTACCTGCTCCGGTCTCGCTCCGGACCCGTTCAGGACGCGAAAGAGCGGGCTGCCGACCGGCAGCCCGCTCTCGGTACGCGCGAAATCTCGGGAGGTCAGGGGATGACGGGCCCCGTCCGCATGAGCGTGTCGGCCGCGTCGTTGACCGGCTGCGGAGTGCCTGTCAGATCCATCACGAAGAGCGGGACGCCCAACTGGTCGGCGCGCAGCCGCGCGTCGTGCGCGTAGCCCGCCAGGGAGAAGAAGGCGCCGACGGCGTCCTCGTTCAGGCAGTTGAGCCACAGGCACTCGATGTCGCGCAGCGCGGTGGGCTGGGTGGTGGGGTCGATCTGGGCCACGAGGTCGTCGCCGCGCAGATCGATGCCGTTGGCGGCGTGGTCGCCCGCCACCCGTACGCCGGCGAAGCCGAGCCACTTCAGGTACTGGGCGGCGGCGGTGAGCGCGTCACGGGCGGTGCGGATGGTGACCGGGCGGAACGGCGGCCGCGGCGCGGGCGGCGGGCCGGGGACCGCGGGCGGTGAAGGGGCGGCGGACAGCGGCCGCAGGGCGGTGGTGGCCGGGCCGGGAGGGGTGAGCGCCGTGGTGTCGACCGGCAGTCGGATCACCGAACCGCAGTCGCAGCCGAACTCGGGCTGCGGCCACTGGTCCTGCCGGCCGCAGTCGGGGCAGCGCATGCTCACCCAGGAGTCGTCCCACGAACGGTGCCGTATCTCGACCGGGACTCCGCCGCGCAGCAGCGGAAGCGTCAGCGGGGTGCCGCAGGCGCAGGGGTAAGTGGTGGTGCTGAACGCGTGCTCGCGGCGGCAGGCCGGGCAGCGCACGGGCACACTCTCTGCCATGGTTCGTTCTCCAAGGCGGGCTCCGGCAATGGGCGTTACCCCATCTTGCAGGAGATTGGACCCGCCCGGCGACGCAGTTGGCGCGACAGGACAGTCGTCGCGCCGCCGGGCGGAACCTGTAGCCCGCGCTGCCGTGACCTACCCCTCAGAAGTTCACGGCGGCGCGGGCCAGCTCTTGGGTCAGCCCTCGCGCAGTGCGCGGACCGACTCTTCCAGGCGCGCACCGTACTCGGTGTCCGCGGCGTGGAAGTGGGCCAGATTGCGTTCGATCACGTCATCGCGGGTGACCTGCGAGAGGAACCCGGCGATGTTGGCGATCAGACGGGACTTCTCGTCCTCCGACATGAGCCGGTACAGCTCGCCGGCCTGGAAGAAGTGGTCGTCCTTGACGTGCAGCGGCGCCTCGTGGGTGCCGGTGTAGCCGGACACCGCCTGCGGGGCGGACAGCGCCAGGTCGGTCTGCGACGGGCCCTCGTACGAGTTGGGCTCGTAGTTCTTCAGACCGCGCTTGCCGTTGCGGGTGGCCGCCAGGCCGTCCCGGCCGTAGTTGACGGCCTCGGTCGCCTTCGGCGCGTTGACCGCCAGCAGGGTGTGGTTGACACCCAGGCGGTAGCGCTGCGCGTCGGCGTAGGCGAAGAGCCGGCCCTGGAGCATCTTGTCCGGGGACGCGCCGATGCCGGGCACGAAGTTGTTCGGGGAGAACGCGGCCTGCTCGACCTCCTGGAACACGTTGTCCGGGTTCCGGTCCAGTACCAGCCGGCCCACGCGCTGCAGCGGGTAGTCCGAGTGCGGCCACACCTTGGTGACGTCGAACGGGTTGAAGCGGTAGTCCGCCGCCTC
This sequence comes from Streptomyces sp. RKAG293, assembly GCF_023701745.1. Lineage (NCBI taxonomy): Bacteria > Bacillati > Actinomycetota > Actinomycetes > Kitasatosporales > Streptomycetaceae > Streptomyces > Streptomyces sp. RKAG293. The sequence continues at coordinate 6,903,747 of NZ_JAJOZB010000001.1, forward strand.
GGCCGCCGGCATGATCTGCACGTGCAGCGTCCAGGACGGGTTCACCCCGCGCTCGATGGCCTGCACGAGGTCGCGCTGGTGGCTGTTGGCGTCCGCGCCGACCTGCTCGGCGGCCTGCTCCGAGGAGAGCGAGCGCACGCCCTGGTTCGTCTTGAAGTGGTACTTGACGAAGAACGCCTCGCCCTGCGCGTTCGTCCACTGGTAGGTGTGCGAGCCGTAGCCGTTCATGTGCCGGTACGAGGCTGGGATGCCGCGGTCACCGAAGAGCCAGGTGACCTGGTGGGTCGCCTCGGGGGAGTGCGACCAGAAGTCCCAGACGTTGTCGGCTTCCTGGATGCCCGTGAACGGGTCGCGCTTCTGCGAGTGGATGAAGTCCGGGAACTTGATCGGGTCCTTGATGAAGAACACCGGGGTGTTGTTGCCGACGAGGTCGTAGTTGCCCTCTTCGGTGTAGAACTTCAGCGCGAAGCCGCGCGGGTCGCGTACCGCGTCGGCGCCGCCGAGGCTGTCCGCGACGGTCGAGAAGCGGATGAACGTCTCGGTGCGCTTGCCGACCGTGTTGAGGAAGTCGGCGCGGGTGAAGCCGGTGACGTCGTCGGTGACCTCGAAGTAGCCGTACGCGCCGGAGCCGCGGGCGTGCACCACGCGCTCCGGGATGCGCTCACGGTTGAAGCGGGCCAGCTTCTCGATGAGCTGCTGGTCCTGGATCAGCAGAGGGCCGCCGAGGCCGGCGGAGGCGGAGTTCTGGTTGTCGGCGACTGGTGCGCCGGACTCAGTTGTCAGCGTGTGCTTGGGCATGGCGGCCTTCCGTAACTACCAAGGGAAGCGAAAGCGTGTGGGTCGGTAGACCGGACAGTAAGGACCGGTCCCGAGGAATGTCAACAGTTTGTTGAAGTTCCTGGTGGTGCGAGGTTTGGTGCCACCCGGCGGTGCGTTTGGGCGCGACAGGACAGGTCACGCACCGCCGGGCGGGATCGGGGACGAGGCGGAGCCTCGCGGGGTGGCCGGAGCCGGGTCGTCAGCTGTTGACGGGCAGGCCGGACAGCCGCTCGACACCGCGCAGCAGCGCCGAGTGGTCCAGGCCGCCGTCACCCTGGGCGCGCAGCGAGGCGACCAGGTTGGCCACGACGGAGCCGACGGGCAGGGCCGCACCGACGTTGCGGGCGGCGTCGGTGACGATGCCCATGTCCTTGTGGTGCAGGTCGATCCGGAAGCCCGGGGCGAAGTCGCGCTTGAGGAAGTTGTCCTTCTTGCGGGTCAGCACGGTGGAACCGGCCAGACCGCCGTTGAGGACCTCCAGAGCGGCTTCCAGGTCCACGCCGGACTTCTCCAGGAAGACCACGGCTTCGGCGCAGACCTGGATGTTGACCGCGACGATGAGCTGGTTCGCGGCCTTGACCGTCTGGCCGGAGCCGTGCGGGCCGCACAGGACGATCGTCTTGCCGAGCGTGTCGAGGACCGGCTTGGCGACGTCGAAGTCGGCCTTCTCGCCACCGACCATGATCGACAGTACGGCCTCGATGGCACCGGCCTCGCCGCCGGAGACCGGGGCGTCCAGTACGCGGATGCCCTTGGCGGCCGCGGCCTTCGCCAGGTCCACGGAGGTCTGCGGGGTGATCGAGGAGGTGTCGATCAGGAGCGCGCCGGACTTCGCGTTCTCCAGGATGCCGTTCTCGCCGTAGGCGATGGCCTCGACCTGCGGGGAGGCGGGCACCATCGTGATGATGACGTCGGCGTCCCTGACGGCCTCGGCGATGGAGCCCGCGGCGGTGCCGCCGTTGGCCGCCAGGCGGTCCAGCTTGTCCTGCTCAAGCGTGTAGCCGGTGACGGAGTAGCCCGCCTTGACCAGGTTCTCGGCCATGGGGGAGCCCATGATGCCGAGGCCGATCCATGCGATCTTGGGAAGGGTGCTCATGAGTGACCTTTCGGATCAGTGGGCGGAGAGCCACTGGAAGTTGTCGGCGCTCGGGCCGGTGGGCTTGTACTCGAGGCCGACCCAGCCGTCGTAGCCGGCCTTCTGGAGGCGGCCCACGAGGTCGTCCAGCGGCAGGGTGCCGGTGCCCGGCGCGCCGCGGCCCGGGTTGTCGGCGATCTGCACATGGCCGGTCCTGTCGGCGTAGCGGTCGATGACCTCGTTGAGGTCCTCGCCGTTCATCGACAGGTGGTACAGGTCCATCAGGAACTTGGCATTGCCCAGTCCGGTGGCGGCGTTGACCTGGTCGACGACCTCGATCGCCCGCGGTGCGCTGACGATCGGGCACAGCGGCGACTCGGGCTTGTTGAGCGCCTCCACGAGGAGGATCGCACCGACCCGGTCGGCGGCACGGGCCGCGAGCACCAGGTTCTCCAGGGCCAGGGCGTCCTGGACCTCGGGGTCGACGCCCTCGACCCGGTTACCGTAGAGCGCATTGAGCGCCTTGCACCCGAGCGACCGGGCGAATTCCGCGGCGACCTCGATGTTCGCGCGGAAGCGGTCCGACTCCTCGCCGGGGATCGACAGCGCGCCCCGGTCGGGGCCCGGCAGCTGCCCGGCGTAGAAGTTCAGGCCCACCAGCTGGGTGCCGGCGTCGTTCAGCGCGTCGCGCAGTGCGTCGAGTTCGGCCTTGGCGGGGGTGGGTGTTTCGATCCAGGGCCACCACAGCTCGACCGCCGAGAAGCCGGCCGCGGCGGCTGCCGCGGGACGCTCCAGGAGCGGGAGTTCCGTGAAGAGGATCGAGAGGTTCACATCGAAGCGCGCTTCGGAGAGGCTCACTAGCGTTGCGCTCCTTCCGTATTGCGGAAGTTAGTTTCTGCTTAACGGAAGACTGAACGAACCGGACGCCGGCTGTCAAGTGCGGATGTCGCCACATGAGGCCGACCGGTTAGGTTGGGCCCGTGAAACTGAGGCTGGAATTCACGACGGAACCGTTCGACCTGGACGAGGCTCCCGGCCATGCGCTGGTCGCCCGCGAGGTCGTCGAGACGGCGGACCTGGACGCGGTGGACGTCGGACCGTTCGGCAACACCGCCGAGGGCTCTCCCGAGGCGGTGGTGGCCGCGGTGGCCGAGCTGCTCCGGCGCACCCTCGCCGCGGGCGCCACCCGGGTCTCGCTTCAGGTGAACGTCATCGGGGAGGGCGATCAGTGACCGGGACCGGGGGGCACCCGTTCGCCGAGGCGGTCAAGCCGCTGGTGGACGCGATGGGGGCCGAGATGGTCGCGCCGGATCAGGCGCGAGGCGACGATGTGGTGCTCAGCTGGGAGGGCGAGGAGGTGCTCGCCGTCCGGTTGCCCCATCTGGCCGATTCGCTCGATCACATCCTGGCCGACCTCCAGCGCCGGCACGGAACGCTGTCCGAGCTGGACCGGAAGGACAAGCAGGGCGTCGTCCGGATCCTGGAGGAGCGCGGCGCGTTTTCCGTGCGGCACGGGGTCGAAACGGTCGCTTCCGCGCTGGGCGTGAGCCGCTTCACCGTCTACAACTACCTGAACAGGGAGAACGCGGCGAAGGCCGCCGAGTGATCGCTGAGCGACCGCTGCCGTAACTTCCCGGCCACCTTTGTTACGGGAAGTTTTCAACAAAGTGTTGACGTGGCCGGATCCCGGCTCGTAGCTTGCGGCTGTGACTTCCAGCGCTTCGCCGGGCCTCGCCCGGCTCAACTCAGCCACCGCGTCCGACGCGGCCGGACTGCTGCACGAGGTGTGCGCCAGCCGGTCGTGGGGCGCGGCGGTGATCGCCGGCCGGCCGTACCAGGACCTCGACGCACTCTTCGTGGCGAGCGACGCGGCCATGGCCGGACTGACCGCCGACGACCTCGCTGAGGCGATGGCCGGACACCCGCCGATCGGCCGCCCCAAGCCGGGCGACCCGACCTCCGAGCGGGAGCAGGCCGGCGTCCAGGAATCGGTGCGCGAAGAGCTCCTGGAGCTGAACCTCGCGTACCAGGACGCCCACGGACATGTCTTCCTGATCTGCGCCACCGGACGCACCGGCGACCAGATGCTGGCCGCCCTCAAGGAGCGGATCGGCAACGACACGGACACCGAACGTGAGATCGTCCGCGCCGAACTGGGAAAGATCAACCGTATCCGGCTGACCCGACTCGCAGCAGAAGGAGACCCGTCATGACGGAGACCTCCGTGTCCACGCACATCCTGGACACCAGCATCGGCCGCCCCGCCGAGGCCGTCCCCGTGGAACTGTCGGTGCGCAACGGCATCGACGCCCTCTGGGCGCCGCACGGCGTGTCCAAGACGGACGCCGACGGCCGCTGCAAGGATCTGCCGGCCCTGCCGGAAGGCACCACACACGTACGGCTCGACTTCGCGGTCGAGCAGTACTTCACCACCCAAAAAATCTCAGCCGAGGCACAGCAGGACGCCCCCCGCGTAAGGGACAGCGGCGCTTTCTTCCCGGAGGTGGCGATCACTTTCGCCGTCCAGCCGGGTGAGCACTACCACGTACCGCTGCTGCTCAACCCGTTCGGCTACTCCGTATACCGAGGGAGCTAGCACCGTCATGCCCACGATTCTCGGCCAGAACCAGTACGGCAAAGCGGAAAACCGCGTCGTCAAGATCACGCGGGACGGCGACACCCACCACATCAAGGACCTCAACGTCTCGGTCGCCCTCTCCGGCGACATGGACGACGTGCACTACTCCGGCAGCAACGCCAACGTGCTGCCGACCGACACGACCAAGAACACCGTGTACGCCTTCGCGAAGGAGTACGGGATCGAGTCGGCCGAGCAGTTCGGCATCCACCTGGCCCGGCACTTCGTGACCAGCCAGGAGCCGATCCAGATCGCCCGGATCCGGATCGAGGAGTACAGCTGGGAGCGCATCGCGTCCTCCGACGGCAACTCCCGCTTCATCGGTGCCGACGAGGTCAACCACTCCTTCGCGCGCACCAACCAGGAGCTCCGCACCACCCAGATCACCTACGACGGTGAGAAGTGGGAGGTCATCTCCGGCCTGAAGGACCTCAAGGTCATGAACTCCACCAACTCGGAGTTCTGGGGGTTCGTCAAGGACAAGTACACGACCCTCAAGGAAGCGTACGACCGCATCCTGTGCACCGAGGTGTCGGCGAAGTGGCGCTACAACTGGACCAGCGACGACGAGCGCATGCCCAACTGGGAGAAGTCCTACGAGCAGGCGCGCAAGCACATGCTCCAGGCGTTCGCCGAGACCTACAGCCTCTCGCTGCAGCAGACGCTCTACCAGATGGGCGCGCGCATCATCAACAGCCGTTCGGAGATCGACGAGATCCGCTTCTCGCTCCCGAACAGCCACCACTTCCTGGTGGACCTCGAACCGTTCGGCCTGAAGAACGACAACGAGGTGTACTTCGCCGCCGACCGGCCCTACGGGCTGATCGAGGGCACCGTCCTCCGCGACGGTGTCGAGGCCCGCATCCCGGTGGATCTCACCAACCTGTAGTACTTCTGCCTTGTCCTCCGACGCGCGCGCCGGCGTCACGGTCCCCGCACTCCGGTGCGGGTACCAGGGGGAGAGCGGGGGCATCTGCGCAAGGAAGCACTGCGGACCCGGTCGTCACCCCGCTCGACCCCCGGGTTCGTCCATCGAGAAGGAAGCACGAGGAACTGCCATGGCAGCACCGCGCATCGTCATCGAGAACTGCGCTATCGCCACCGTGGACGCGAACGACACCGAGTACGCCTCGGGTTACGTCGTCATCGCGGGCAACCGCATCGAGTCGGTAGGCGCCGGCGCTGCCCCCCAGGGACTGGAGAACGTCGTCCGCCGTGTCGACGGCACCGGCCATCTGGTCACCCCGGGCCTGGTCAACACCCACCACCACTTCTACCAGTGGCTCACCCGGGGTCTCGCCCAGGACAGCAACCTCTTCAACTGGCTCGTCGAGCTGTACCCGACCTGGGCGCGGATCGACGAGGAGATGGTCTACGCGGCCGCCCAGGGCTCCCTGGCGATGATGGCCCGCGGCGGTGTGACCACCGCGATGGACCACCACTACGTCTTCCCGCAGGGCTCGGGCGACCTGCTGGGCGCCGAGATCCGTGCCGCCAAGGAGATGGGCGTCCGCTTCACCGCCGCCCGCGGCTCCATGGACCGCGGCAAGAAGGACGGCGGCCTGCCGCCGGACTTCGCGGTCGAGACCCTCGAAGGCGCGCTGGCCGCGACCGAAGAGGCCATCGACACCCACCACGACGCCTCGTTCGACTCGATGCTGCACATCGCCGTCGCACCGTGCTCCCCCTTCTCCGTCTCCACCGACCTGATGCGCGAGGGCGCGCTGCTGGCCCGCCGCAAGGGCGTCCGCCTGCACACGCACGGCTCGGAGACCGTCGAGGAGGAGAAGTTCTGCCACGAACTCTTCGGCATGGGCCCGACGGACTACTTCGAGTCCACCGGCTGGCTCGGCGACGACGTGTGGATGGCGCACTGCGTCCACATGAACGACTCCGACATCGCCGCGTTCGCCCGCACGAAGACCGGCGTCGCACACTGCCCCTCCTCCAACGCCCGCCTCGCGGCCGGTATCGCCCGCGTCCCGGACATGCTCGCCTCGGGCGTGCCGGTCGGCCTCGGCGTGGACGGCACCGCCTCCAACGAGTCCGGCGAGCTGCACACCGAACTGCGCAACGCGCTCCTCATCAACCGCCTCGGCGGCGGCGAGAAGGCGCTCAACGCCCGCCAGGCGCTGCGCCTGGGCACCTACGGCGGTGCGCAGGTCCTCGGCCGCGCCGACCAGATCGGCTCCATCGAGGCCGGCAAGCTCGCCGACCTCGTGCTGTGGAAGCTCGACGGCATCGGCCACTCGTCCATCGCCGACCCGGTCGCCGCACTGGTGATGGGAGCGGCCGCCCCGGTCACCCTGTCGCTCATCAACGGCAAGCCGGTGGTGGAGAACAACCACCTCACCACGGTCGACGAGGACGCCATCGCGCGTCTCACCCGCGTCCAGGCCCAGCGCCTGGCCAAGATCGCCGGCCTCGTCTAGACCCCACCCAGAGCAACCGGTCAGGGAGGGACGGCCCCTGACCGGCCGCCGGTCCCGCGTTCGCGCGGATCCGGCAGCGCCGCCCCCGGCCCGTGACCACGGTCGGTCCCGGATCCCCGGGGGCGGCGTTTCGTGTACCCGCACATGACGAAGAACCGCTGTTCATACCCCTCCGCTTGATGGCACCCGTACATGCACCTCCCTGAAATCCGCAGTGCGCTTCGCGTAACCGACAGGAGGAACCGTGGTCGCTCAATCCGTGGCATCGGATTCGGTACATCCCGTGGACCAGACCTTGCCCCCGGGCAAGCTCATCACCAGTGGCCTGCAGCACGTGGCCGCGATGTACGCGGGGGTGGTGGCGCCGCCCCTTGTCGTCGGAGCGGGGATAGGACTGTCCACCGCGGACATCACCTTCCTCATGGGGGCCAGCCTCTTCACCGCGGGCCTCGCCACCCTGCTGCAGACCCTCGGCATCTGGAAGATCGGCGCCCGGCTGCCCTTCGTCAACGGCGTCTCGTTCGCCGGAGTGGCCCCGATGCTCGCCATCGGCAAGTCGGCGGCGCCCGGTCACGCGCTGCCCGTCATCTACGGCGCGGTGATCGTCGCCGGGGTGCTGGGGTTCGTCCTCGCCCCCTACTTCTGCAAACTCGTCCGCTTCTTCCCGCCGGTCGTCACCGGCTCGGTGATCACACTCATCGGGCTCTCCCTGCTGCCGGTCGCCATCAACTGGTCGCAGGGCGGCGTGCCCGGCGCACCCGGCTACGCGTCGGTGTCCAACATCGCGCTGGCCGGCGCGACGCTCGCGATCGTCCTGGTGCTGCGCCGGGTGCTCACCGGCTTCCTGCAGCAGATCGTCATCCTCATCGGCCTGGTGCTGGGCACCCTGCTCGCCATCCCGCTGGGCAAGTCGGACTTCAGCCCCATCAAGGACGCGGGCCTGATCGGCTTCCCCGACCCGTTCCACTTCGGAGCGCCCGAGTTCCAGATCGCGGCCATCATCTCGATGTGCGTGGTCATGCTGGTCTGCATGACGGAGTCGACCGCCGACATCCTGGCGCTCGGCAAGATCGTGGACAAGCCGGCCGACGAGAAGATGCTGGCCGCCGGCATCCGCGCCGACGCCCTCGGCTCCGCCCTCAGCCCGGTCTTCAACGGCTTCATGGCCAGCGCCTTCGCGCAGAACATCGGCCTCGTCGCGATCACCAAGGTCCGCAGCCGCTTCGTGGTCGCGGCGGCGGGCGGCATCCTCATCCTGCTCGGCCTGTGTCCCGCACTGGCCTCCGTGATCGCCCTCGTACCGCAGCCGGTGCTCGGCGGCGCCGGCATCGTGCTGTTCGGCTCGGTCGCGGCCAGCGGCATCAAGACCCTCACCGAGGCCGACCTCTCCGACGGCAACAACCTGCTCATCGTCGCCACCTCGGTCGGCGTCGGCGTCATCCCGGTCGTCTCGAACACCTTCTACGAGCACTTCAACGACCACCTGAAGATCATCCTCGACTCCGGCATCAGCACCGGATGCCTGGTCGCGGTCGTCCTCAACCTCGCCTTCAACCACCTGGGCCGCAAGCCCGGAGCGGAGGCCCCGGGCGAGGCAGGCGGCGACGGCGCCGACTCGGTCCCCGGAGATCAACAGGCCGCCGCAGCAAGGGCGTTGCCCGTTCACTGACGCTCTGCGCGAACGGAGGGGCAGCATGATCCCGGGCCGCCCCTCCGCGTGTCAGGATGTGCCGGTCACGGCACTCGGAGGGGGACGGGCATGAATGAGTCGGGTCGCGTCGAGGCGTTCAGCGACGGTGTGTTCGCCATCGCGATCACGCTGCTGGTCCTGGAGATCAAGGTTCCGCCGCACGCGGGGGACCACCTGTGGTCCGCACTCGGCGAGATGTGGCCGTCGTACGCCGCCTACGCGGTGACGTTCCTGGTCATCGGCATCATGTGGGTCAACCACCACACCGTCTTCGGCTTCATCGCCCGGGTGGACCGGGTGCTGCTCTTCCTCAACCTGCTGATGCTGATGTGCGTCGCGGCGCTGCCCTGGCCCGCCGCCCTGATGGCCGAGTACCTGCGGGGCGGCGACGCCGCGTCCCATGCCGCCGCTGTCGTCTACAGCGGCTTCATGGTCGCGTACGCCCTCACCTTCCAGGCGATGTGGTGGTATCTGACCAAGCGCGGCCACCTCTTCGACGAGCGGGTCGACGTGGCGGCCGCCCGCGCCACCAGGATGCGGTTCGCGGTCGGTTCTGTCGTCTACCCGATCGCCGTCGGGCTGGCCTTCGTCTCGGCCCCGCTCACCCTGGCCGTGCACGGGCTGCTGGCCGTCTACTACGCCTTCAACCAGGTGCCGGTGCCGACCCGCGAGCGGCCGCCGGCTCCGGCCGGGACCGGCGGGTGAGCCGGCCCCGGCCGGCCGTCACACCCCGAGGCGGGCGCGGAGCCGGCGGCTGCCGAGGATGAGCGCGGCGCCGGCGAGCAGCGCCGGGATGCCCAGCGCCAGGTAGTAACCGGCGCCCGGAGTACTGGTCTTGGACAGCTGCACGGCGTGCCCGCCGACGCCCGCGCCGAGGGCCGCCGCGAGCCAGAAGAGGCCGATCATCTGGCTGACGAAGGTCCTGGGCGCCACTTCGGTGGTGACGCTCATGCCCACCGGGGCGAGCGCCACCTCGCCGCACGCCTGGAGGGCGTACGCCGCGATCAGCCACAGCGGCGAGACCAGATGGCCGTCGGAGCCGACCACCGTCGCCAGCGCCATCAGCAGCAGGCTCAGGCCCATCAGCCCCAGTCCGATGCCGAACTTGGCGGGCGCGCCGAGCCGGTCGCCCAGCCGGACCCACAGCCAGGCGGAGACCGGTGCGGCGGCGAGGATGAACAGCGGCACCACCGCCTGGAACCAGCTGGCCGGCACGGTGAAGCCGCCGATCGTCCGGTCCGTGCCGACCTTTGCGAACAGGCTGAGCACGGTGCCGCCCTGGATGTAGAGCATCCAGAAGAACGCGGCCGACAGGAACAGCCAGATGTAGGACCGGATCCGCTCCCGCTCGGCCGCGGTCACCACCGGATCGCGCAGCAGCCGGCGGAAGCAGACCACCGGCAGGACGATGGACAACAGGCCGCCCAGCGCCAGCACATGGCGCAGATCGAAGGTGCCGGCGGCGGCGTCCGCGCCGTACAGCACGGTCAGCACCGTCACGGCGGCGGCGGTGCGCCGCTTCACCCGGCGCCACTCCTCCGCACTCGCGGGCCTTTCCGGTCGCTGCCCGAGCTCCCCGAAGTACTTGGTGCCGCGCAGGAACTGGGCCAGTCCGAGGATCATCCCGACGGCGGCGGCGCCGAAGCCCAGGTGCCAGTCGACGGACTCACCGAGGGCGCCGCACACGATGGGCGCGGCGACCGCGCTGACCTGGATGCTCATGTAGAAGATCGCGAATCCGGCATCCCGTTCGGCCCGTGAGTCCCGGGCGTAGCAGGCGGCCAGCACCGTCGCCAGGTTCGGCTTGAGCAGCCCGGTGCCGGCGGCGATGAGAGCGAGGCCGACGTAGACGGACGGCACGGCCGGCAGCGCCATCGAGCAGTGGCCGAGGGCGATGAGGACGCCGCCGTAGAGCGTGGCCCGGCGCGCGCCGAGGATCCGGTCGCCGAGCCAGCCGCCGGGGACCGAGGCGAGGAAGACCGACGCCAGATAGACGCCGAACAGCGCGGTGGCGGTGTCCTCGGACAGGCCGAGACCGCCTTCGGCCTTGGTGGCCGAGGCGTAGAGGAAGAGGATCGCGGCCATCCCGTAGAAGCTGAAGCGCTCCCACATGTCCAGGCCGAAGAGCGTGGTGAACCAGCGGGGTCGGCCCAGGAAAGTGCCGCCGAGGGGCCCGGCGGTCTCCTCTCCCGCAGTGGCCGTCGTGGTGGGAGCCGCCATGGGACCTCCTCCGGGGCAGGGCCGGGCGGGGGCGCGGCCAGTGTGTCCGGTGAGGTTGCCAGGGCGCGATCGGGGACGGCTCAAGAACGTTTCTGCCGTCCGGGATTCAGCCGGCGGGACGCTCCCGCTGGTCGGCGGCGGGCTTCCAGACGTACGGCGTCGTGGTGGTGACCGGCAGCAGGCCCAGCCGGGCCAGGATCGGGCGGCTGTCGTCGGTCGCGTCGACCTGGAGGTAGCGCACACCCCGGGCCACGGCGAGTCGGGCGCGGTGGGCGACGAGGGCGCGGTAGATGCCCCGGCCGCGCCAGGCGGCGAGGGTGGAGCCGCCCCACAGCGACGCGAACTCCGTACCGGGGTGCAGCCGCATCCAGGCGGCGGAGACGATCTCGTCCGCCGCCTCGGCGACCACCACGACACACGGGTCGCCCTCGCCGTTCAACTCCCGCTCCAGGACGTCCGGCAGCCAGCTGTGGTCGTAGCCCCAGACCGCTTCCTCCATGACCCGCATCCGCTCCAGATCCGCGCGGGAGGTGATCTCGCGCAGCGTCACGCCCTGCGGCGGCACCGGTTCTGCGGCCAGCCGGGCGGCCTCGCCCACCAGCACCGTCTCCCGTTCCCCGGCGGTGAACCCGGCCGCCGTCAGGCGCTCCGGGAGATCGGCGGGCAGGTCGTGGCCGTGGTACTTCCACTCCACTTCCTCGCCCAGCGCCGCGAAGTGGTCGCGCTGCGCGGCGATGAACGTGTCGAGCTCGCCGCCCTCCAGCCCGCCGAGGTCACGGTAGGTGATGAGCCCGCCGTGCCCCGCCAGGAGCTGCCGGACCACCGGGCCGGACCGTTCCGCCGCCTCGCGCGTCACTCCGCGCGCCCGGAGCTGCTCGTTGTAGGTGTCGCGGTACGCGACGGCGCGTTCGTCGATCGTCATGGTCACAACCCCCGGTACATGATGTGGAGTCCGACATAGCCCTCGTCCGGATGCAGGAAGCCCTCCGGGACGGTGCCCAGCACCTCGAAGCCGAGCGACTCGTACAGCCCCACGGCCCGGACGTTCGACGCGACGACCGCGTTGAACTGCATCCCGCGGTACCCCTCGGCGCGCGCCCAGCACAGCGCCTCCTCGGCCAGCGCCCGGCCGGTGCCGTGCCCGGTGTGTTCGGGGGCGACCATGAAGCTCGCGCTGGAGATGTGGGCGGAGCCGCCCATGTGGTTGCGGTTCATCTTCGCCGTCCCGAGCACCGTCCCGTCCTCGCTGACGGCGACCACCGTGCGCGAGGGTGGCTGGAGCAGCCACATGTCGCGCGCGGTGGCCTCGTCCAGATCGCGGGGATAGGTGAAGGTGTCCCCCCTGGCCACGATGGTCTGCAGGAACGGCCAGATCGCGGGCCAGTCGTCAGGAGTCACATCTCGGATGAGCATGACGGACATCATGCGACGGGAGGCGGCCGAAACGCCACTGGTTTCAGCCGCCCCGTCGTCCCCTCCTGATGTCGCCCCGGCTGTCGCTTCCGAGGTCAGACGGGGTGCACCGTCCCCGCGTAACGCTGGGCGAAGCGGGTGCCGGTGCCTGCCGTGGCGGTGATGTCGTAGCGGCCGCCGCTGGTGGGCCAGAGGATCTCACCGCAGTGGCCCGGGTCCACCCAGGAGGTCCTGGCGGCGCCGCCGAAGTCGTTCGGGGCGACGGTGAACAGGACGGGCGCCTTGCCGGCGTTGGAGAGTTTCAGTGCGACGGAGGTCCCGCGCAGCGTGGCGCGTACGGCCGGGACCGCCACGTCGTCCTGGCCGGCCGGGACGACGGTGCCCGCGAAACGGCGGACGAACCCGTCGGCGCCGTGCACGGTGAAGTCGTAGCGGCCGTCGGTCTGCGACGCGTCCCAGGTGTACGTGGCGGTGGCACCGGGCGCGACGGTGAACGGGGTGCCGGAGAACGCCAGCTCGATGTTGGGGTAGACCGTGTAATGGAAGCCCGTGGTGCCGGTGTTGGACAGCGTGCAGACGACCTTACCGGCGGCGCGGTCGACCGTGGCGTCCGCCCAGGGGCGGTAGGGCAGCGGCCGGTGCGGGCGGGTGCCCGGTTCCTGGGACGGCATGCTCTGCGCGCCGGTGGCCGGCAGTTTCACCGCGGGCAGCGACTTGTTGGCGTCCGCCTTGGCCATCAGCGCGACGGTGTCCGGCAGCGCCGGTATCGAGTAGTCCGGGTGGGCGAAGTCGAAGCAGCTCGTCAGATCGCCGCAGACCGAGCGCCGCCAGGCGGAGATGTTCGGCTCCTGGACGCCGGTGACGACCTCGAGGAACCGCAGCACGGACGTGTGGTCGAAGACCTGCGAGTTGACGTAACCGCCGCGCGACCAGGGCGAGGCCGCCCACAGCGGCACCCGGTTGCCGAGGCCGATCGGGCGCCCCTGGGCGAACTCCTCGGCCGTGCCGGGCTCCGGGGTCGGCGGGATGACGTGGTCGAAGTAGCCGTCGTTCTCGTCGTACATCACGAGGAAGACGGTGTTCTTCCACACCGCGGGATTCGACATCAGCGACTGCAGCGCCGTGTTGACGTAGTGCGCGCCGTAGTCGGGGCTGGCGTCCGGGTGTTCACAGAACAGATAGGGCGCGACGAGCCAGGAGACGGTCGGCAGGGAGCCGTCCTTGCAGTGCTGGTCGAAGGCGGTCAGGTCCCACTTGGTCATCGCGTTGATGTAACGGGGGTCGTCCGCCGCGAACTTGTGGAACTGCGAGAAGTAGGCGAGCGCGTTGTCGTCGTAGTCGCCGTACCGCTCGTCGAGGCTCGGGTTGTGGTAGACGCGCCAGCTCACCGCGTGCGCGGAGAGCCGCTCGGCGTACGTCGTCCAGTCCGCGACCGGGTTCTCGGGCAGCGGGGTGTTGTCGATCCACGGGCCGGTGGTGCCGTCCTTGCCCGGGCCCGCCGTACCCGACCACAGGTAGAGGCGGTTGGGGTCGGTGGGCCCGGCCATGGAACAGAAGTACGCGTCGCAGAGGGTGAACGCGTCGGCGAGCGCGTACTGGTAGGGGAGGTCCTGGCGGGTGAAGTACCCCATCGAGCGCTCGCCCTTGGCGGCGACCCACTTGTTCATGGCGCCGCCGTTGATGGCCTGGTGGCTGGTGCTCCAGTCGTGCGCGAGACCGCCCGCGTTCTGGGCGTTGTACTTGGTGCTGTCCATCCGGAAGGGCAGCATCGCGTTGCCGTCGGTGCGGCCCGGGTCGGGCTGGCGGAAGACGGAGTCGCCGCCCGGGAAGAGCAGACCCTGCTTGTCGTCGAAGCCGCGCACCCCCTTCATCGCGCCGAAGTAGTGGTCGAAGCTGCGGTTCTCCTGCATGAGGATCACCACGTGCTTCACATCGGCCGGAGTGCCGGTGGCCGCGGCTCCGGCGGTACCGGTCACGGGCGCCGCGGCGGCGGCCGTCCCGGTGGCGCCGGGCAGCCCGACGGTGGCGGCGGCAGCGCCCGCGGCGGCGGTGGCTCCGACGAAGGAGCGGCGGCTCAGCGGGGTCATCGGTGTGCTCCCGGGGTCGGGGTGGCCAGGGTGAAGGTGGCGACGGCGGCGGCGCAGTCGGACGGCCAGCCGTTGGCGGCGGTGCCGGGTGCGGGCTGCGGCCAGCCGGTGACCAGGGTGTGTGCCTCGACGAGGGTCAGCGGGCCGGCGAACTGGACCTGGTCGATACGGTCCTGCGGCTCCTGGCCGCTGCCGCGCACCTTGCGCACCGGCGACCACGTGTTGCCGGGCGACGCCAGCGGATCGGGGTGCGCGGAGCGGTAGGCGTCGGTGAGGCCGGCCTTCTTGAGGGCCACGGTGACCGGCCAGTTGACCGGCCCCACTCCGCTGTGCGCCGCGCGGGTGGCGGCCGTCCAGTCCAGGTGCGAGGGCGAGGCGAGCCCCGCCGCCAGCACCACCGGGGTTCCGGAGGCCAGATCGGCCTTCATCGCCGCGGCCAGCGCCTGCGCCTGCTGGAAACGGGGACTCGCCTGTTCCGCGGCTTCGATCTGCGCGGCGGTCCTGCCGTCCTGCGCCGCGTAGGGGCCGTAGCCGTTCTCGTCGAGCTGCGCGGCCCACAGCCGTACGGTGCGGCCCGCGGCGAGTTGTATGGACATGCCGGCGGCCGGGAGGGCGGTGGTGGGAGCCGTCACCGTGCCCAGCGGGTAGCGGCTGACGACGCCGAGGCTGCCGGGGGACTGGTACCAAAACCAGCCCAGCGCGTCCGCGAGCGCCTTGGCGGCGGTGCCGCCGGTCTCCTGCAGGGCCACGACGTCCAGGCCCTGCGTGAGAACGGTGCGCAGCTGCTTCTCCAGCGCTCCGTCGATGTGCGTGCCCGCGTCCCACAGGTTCCAGGACGCCACCTTCAGCCGCTGGGCGGCCGCGGCGGCGCGCACCGGGACCTGCACGGTGAGGGTGTCGGAGCCGCCCGCGCTGTCCTTGACGGCGACGGTCAGCACGCCGGGCCGCGCGGGCGCGGTGGCCGGCGCGGTGCCGGTGACGACACCGGCGGCGCTGACGGACAGCCAGGAGTCCCCGCCCGTCCGGCTGAAGGCGGCACTGCCGGCGGGGGTGCCCGCCGGCCGTGTCCACAGTCCGGCGAGCTGGACGGAGACGGCGCCGCCCGCGGTGACCGGCCCGGTGGTGAGCCCGTCGACGACGGCGTGCGGGCGCGGGGCGGCCGGCTTGGGGCGGAAGGAGAAGGCGGGGGTCTGCGCAAGGATGCCGTAGCCGTCCTTGGCCAGCAGATACGCGGTGTAGGGGCCGCCGGTCAGGGTCGAGGTGTCGAGCACGACATCACCGGACGCATCGGGTGTGTACTTCCACACGATCGAGGAGCCGGTGCCGGGCTGACGGGCGCCGTCGTAGACGCCGACCCAGTTCTTGGCGTCCGGCGTGTCGGTGGCCCAGTGGAAGGTGAGGCGGTCGCCCTCGAAGGGGGCGGCGGGGGAAGTGAGGGCGAGAGTACTGGGTGGCACGGGGGAGGTTCCTCTCCGCCCGGGGGCACGCCAGCCTCACGGGCCGACCGGGCTGCACAAGTTGGCTGAACAACTTGAGCTATTCAGTCGGCCCGCGGCACACGCGTCAAGAACTCCGGATGTCCGGGGAAGGACGTCCCGCAGAACTCACGCCGTGACGTCAGGTCCAGTACGGAGGGGATTGCGGCAGGACGTCCGGAACCTCCGCGGGCGGAGCGGGAGCGGGCTTCGGGAAGCACTTGAACTCGAGCTTCTCCAGGGCGCGGACCATCTGGGCGGCACTGAAATCACGCGGGTCCTGCCGGGTGATAATCGCCCCCACCTGCTTGACGGGGTAGGTGCGATTTCCGATCTTCACAGACTCGCCGGTGATGGGTTCGGGCTTGATCCCGCTCATCTTCTGCTCCACCTCGCTTGCCTGCAGATAGAAGGAGACTCCAGCGATGGTGCAGCGGATCATCATGCCTCAGCAAGGGCAGAAGGGACGTAACAGGTACTCCCACGTTGTCACATACCGGCACGATGGCACAGCTCCCCCGGATAACGAAGCGGGCCCCGGCCCTGTGGACCGGGGCCCGCCCGGGCATCTGAGCAGGTGCGGGACGGGCGTCAGCCCAGCAGTTCGTAGGCCGGGAGGGTGAGGAAGTCGACGTACTCCTCGTCGAGCGCGGTCCGCAGCAGCAGGTCGTGCGCCTCGGTCCACTTGCCCGCGGCGAAGGCCTCGTCGCCGACCTCGGCACGGATCGCGGCCAGCTCCTGCGCGGCGACGCGCTGGACCAGGTCGTGGGTGGCCTTCTCGCCGTTCTCGAACACGACGCCCGCGTTGATCCACTGCCAGATCTGCGAGCGGGAGATCTCCGCGGTGGCGGCGTCCTCCATCAGGTTGAAGATGGCGACGGCGCCCAGGCCGCGCAGCCACGCCTCGATGTAGCGGGTGCCGACCTGGACCGCGCTCACCAGGCCGTCATACGTCGGCTTCGCGTCCAGCGAGTCGATGGCCAGCAGCTGGTCGGCGGTGACGTGGACGTCCTCGCGCAGCCGCTCCTTCTGGTTCGGCCGGTCGCCGAGGACCGCGTCGAAGGAGGCGCGGGCGATCGGCACCAGGTCCGGGTGGGCGACCCAGGAGCCGTCGAAGCCGTCGCCGGCCTCGCGGTCCTTGTCGGCCTTGACCTTCTCGAAGGCGACCTTGTTGACCTCGGCGTCGCGGCGCGAGGGGATGAACGCGGCCATGCCGCCGATCGCGTGCGCGCCGCGCTTGTGGCAGGTGCGCACCAGCAGCTCGGTGTACGCGCGCATGAAGGGCGCGGTCATGGTCACCGCGTTGCGGTCCGGCAGGACGAACTTCTCGCCGCCGTCGCGGAAGTTCTTCACGATGGAGAAGAGGTAGTCCCAGCGGCCGGCGTTCAGGCCCGCGGCGTGGTCGCGCAGCTCGTAGAGGATCTCCTCCATCTCGAACGCGGCGGTGATCGTCTCGATGAGGACGGTCGCGCGGACGGTGCCCTGCGGGATGCCCACGTAGTCCTGCGAGAAGACGAAGATCTCGTTCCACAGCCGCGCTTCGAGGTGCGACTCGGTCTTGGGCAGGTAGAAGTACGGACCCTTGCCCTTGGCGATCAGCCGCGTCGCGTTGTGGAAGAAGTACAGCCCGAAGTCGACGAAGGCGCCGGGGACGGCCTCGCCGTCGACGGTCAGGTGCCGCTCCGCCAGGTGCCAGCCGCGCGGGCGCATGACGACGGTGGCCAGCTCGGCCTCGTCCTTCAGCGCGTACGACTTGCCCTGCTCGGTGGAGAAGTCGATCCGGCGCTCATAGGCGTCGATCAGGTTGACCTGGCCGCTGACGACGTTCTCCCAGGTGGGAGCCGAGGCGTCCTCGAAGTCGGCGAGCCAGACCTTCGCGCCGGAGTTCAGCGCGTTGATCGTCATCTTGCGGTCGGTGGGACCGGTGATCTCGACGCGGCGGTCGTTGAGCGCGGCCGGGGCCGGGGCCACCTGCCAGTCTCCCGCGCGGACATGTGCGGTGTCCGCGAGGAAGTCCAGGGTGCCGGTACGGGCGATCTCGGTGCGGCGCTCCTTGCGGAGCGCGAGCAGCTCGGCTCGGCGCGGGGCGAAGCGGCGGTGCAGCTCGGCGATGAAGGTCAGGGCCTGCTGCGTCAGCACCTCCTCCGCGCGGGGGACGGGGGGTGCGTCGTCTGCGACGACGGCCGCCGAGGACGGCACTGCTGCGGACATGGCTGACTCCTCTAGGGGACAAAGGGTGCCGGGCGGCCGCCGGATCGTGGCCTGGCACGGAGTGCCGGGCCGTACCGGAATACGGGCGCTTCTGCGAGGTGGAGCATAGTATCCGCATTGCGGAAGATCAACGTTTTGTGGCACGCCGTGCAGCGGGCTCGCTCACAGGTTTCAGAAGGTGCAGGTCATCAGGGGTGTCGACATCGGCGGGGTCGGCGATGTCACCGCACTCGACGAGGGTGATCGCCGCCTGGTGCAGTTTCAAGTAGTCGCGGGCGCCCTGATCGCCGCTCGCCCGCTCCGCGATGTCCGACCAGCGGTCCGCGCCGAACAGCACCGGATGGCCGCGCCGCCCCCCGTACGAGGCCGCCGCCAGGCTCGACGGGCCCCGGTACGCGTTGATCACCCGGGCGACCGCCCCCGCGCCGATCCCCGGCTGGTCCACCAGCGCCACGACGACCGCCTGCGCCCCGGTGCCCGCCCGCTGTTCCGCCGTGTCCGCCAGCGACCGCAGGCCCGCGCGCAGCGACGAGCCCATCCCGCCGGCCCAGTCCGGGTTGTCGACCAGGACGCAGCCCGCCAGCTCGGCCCGCTCACGGACCTCGTCGGCCGCCGCACCGAGCACGATGTGCACCGGCCCGCAGCCCGCCTCGCGCAGCCCGCGCAGCGCGTGCTCGACCAGCGGGCGGCCGGCGTACTCCAGCAGCGCCTTCGGGCGGCCGCCCAGGCGCCGCCCGCCGCCGGCCGCGAGCAGCAGGCCGGCGATGGAGGGAAGGCGGGCGGAATCGCTCGGTGCGATGGGTTTCATGCCTCCTCCCTACAGGACGCGGCGGCCGGAGGCGAAGGGGGCACATCGGGCGTTTGGCCTCACGGCGGCGGGCGGAGGACGGCCTTCGATAGGCTCGGCGCCGTAAGGGACGGGTATTCGCAGGCCAAGGGGCAGACGTGACGAATCATCAGCAGGGCCCGGTGCCCGCCACCGTGGCGGACACCTCGGCCCCGGATCCTGAGGTTTTCCAGCCGCTCACGGACGAGGACCCGAAGACCGTCGCCGGATACCTGCTCAGCGCCCGCCTCGGCGCCGGCGGGATGGGCAAGGTCTACCTCTCCTACACGCCCGGCGGCCGGCCGGTGGCGATCAAGGTGATCCGTCCCGAGTTCGCCGAGGACCCCGAATTCCGCCGCCGGTTCCGCCAGGAGGTGCTGGCCGCGCAGCGCGTGCAGGGCCTCTACACCGCACCGGTGATCGACAGCGACACCGAGGGCCCGCACCCGTGGCTGGCCACCGCCTATGTGGCGGGCCCCTCGCTGCACGCGGCGGTCGCCGATCACGGCGCGATGCCGGTACCGACCGTTCTGCTGCTCATCGCCGGGATCGCCGAAGCGCTCCAGGTGATCCACCACGCGGGCATCGTGCACCGGGACCTCAAGCCGTCCAACGTGCTGCTCGCCGTCGACGGACCGCGGGTCATCGACTTCGGCATCGCGCGGGCCGCCGACACCACCGCGCTCACCGGCACCGGCGTCAGCGTCGGCACCCCGTCGTTCATGGCCCCGGAGCAGGCGGCCGGCACGAGCTGCACGCCGGCCACCGACATCTTCGCGCTGGGCCAGATCGCGGCCTTCGCGGCGATGGGCGGCGCCGCCTTCGGCGACGGGCCCTCGCACGCCGTCCTCTACCGGATCGTGCACGAGGAGCCGGACTTGTCCGAGCTGCCGGGCGAACTGCGCGAGATCGTCACCCGCTGCCTCATCAAGGACCCGACCCTCCGGCCGTCCACCGCCCAGATCATCGCGATGTGCGGCCAGGCGTCCAAGGACCCGGCGCTGCGCCGCCCGGACGGCTGGCTGCCGCAGTCCTACGCCGCCGACCTGACGCAGGCGGCCGCCCCTACGCCGCAGCCGGTCCAGCCCGCGGCCCCGCCGCAGGCACCGCCGTCGACCCCGCAGCCGGGTTATCAGCCCACCCAGGCGGTGCCGCCGACCGCGCCCCCGCTCCACCCGCCGACCCAGCCGGTGCATCACCAGCCGGTCCACCCGCAGCCCGGCCACCCGCAGCAGGTCCAGCCGCAGCCCGGCCTCCCGCAGCAGGTCCAGCCGCAGCCCGGCCTCCCGCAGCAGGCCCACCAGCAGCAGTTCCCGCAGCAGGCGCAGCCGATGCAGCACCCGCAGCAGCCCCGGCCGCCGGTGGGCGGCTACGCGTACCCGCCCACCCACGGCCCCGGCAGGCCGGGCGGCTTTCTGCCGCTGCCGCCGAAAAAGAAGAAGACGGGCCTGGTCATCGCGGGGGTCGTCGTCGCGCTCGTGGTCGGCTCCGCCGTGTACTCGGCCGTCAACAAGGGGGACGACAAGAAGTCCTCGAGCGACCAGAGCACCAGGACGCCGTCCGCCAGCGGCGGCACGACCGGGAACCAGACCGGGCAGAGTTCGGTCCCGGTGGATCCCGAGCCCGCCTCGTACCCAGGCCTCAACATCCCGGTCGGCTACTCGGTCACCTTCGCCGACGAGCCGCCGAGCCCGGCGAAGAAGGACGTGTTCTACGAGGGGGACTTCGGCCTCGCGGGCGACATCGTCAACGGCACCGCCGTTGCCACCAGCCAGGGCAAGAACACCCTGGCCCTGCTGCAGTCCGGCGAGCCCGCCACCCTGGCCGGCTGCCGCGCCAACACGCGGTACACCACGTCCATCCTGGAGGAGAAGCTCGTCAAGGGGTCGCAGATCTGCGTGAAGACGGGGGCGGGGCACATGGGGCTGGTCACCGTGCGCGCCTTCTCGTCGAAGGGGTCGACGAGCGAGTTCATCAGCGTGGACCTCACCGTCTGGCGGAACGCGGTCACGCCGTAGGGCTGACCGACCCGGAATTGTCGCCAAGTCGGTTGCCGCACAAGGAAGTTGGCGCGGATTTCGTCGTCCGTATGGCGTCCCGCGCATCGGTTCGCGTTAACTGAGCGCGCCCCGGACCCGCTCCGGGGCGCGCGCGGGGGCGCTGGGGGGCGCGCTCGCCGAGGTGTGGGAGGTGGGGGGTGGGGTCTGTGAACGATGAGAGCTGTGGTGCGGCCGCACGTACGGCTGCGGAGGTCAGGGCGGCGGCCGCGTCCGGCGCGGACGATCCCCGGGTGACGGCGCTGCGCCTGTCCGTCGCCCGGGTGCGCCGGGAGCTGGCCGGCCTGCGGTCGGAGTTACCGGACCGAGTGATAGCCGAGGACGAACTGGGCGCGCTGGCCAATGCCGCGGACGCCGGGATCCTGGAGATCGACCGGATGCGGCACTCGCTGCTGCTGGTCGCCGCGGCGCTGGGTTCGGTGAGTGCGCTGGCCGTGGCCCTGGCCGAGTTGCGCAGGGCCGTCGACCTCTTCGGATCAGGCGCTGGTGCCGGCCCCGGCGCTGGCGAGGGCGTGTGACAGCTGCAGGGCGATGTCCTGCAGGATGGGGATGATCTTCTCCGTGGCGACCTCGGTGACCCGGCCCGCCGGCCCGGAGATCGAGATGGCAGCGGCGGTGGGGGAGTCGGGGACGGTGACCGCCAGGCAGCGGACCCCGATCTCCTGCTCGTTGTCGTCCACCGCGTAGCCGGCCTCGCGGATCTTCTCCAGCTCGCTTATGAAATCGTCCGCGTTGGTGATCGTCTTCTCGGTCGCGGCGGGCATCCCGGTACGAGCCAGCAGCGCGCGGACCTCGTCCGGCGGCACATGCGCCAGCAGTGCCTTGCCCACGCCGGTGGAGTGCGGCAGCACCCGGCGTCCGACCTCGGTGAACATCCGCATGGAGTGGCGGGACGGCACTTGGGCGACGTAGACGATCTCGTCCCCGTCGAGCAGTGCCATGTTCGCCGTCTCGCCGGTCGTCTCCACGAGCTCGGCGAGGAAGGGGCGGGCCCAAGTGCCGAGCAGCTTGGCGGAGCTCTCACCGAGCCGGATCAGCCGCGGGCCGAGCGCGTACCGGCGGTTCGGCTGCTGCCGTACGTAGCCGCAGTCGACCAGGGTGCGCATCAGCCGGTGGATGGTGGGCAGCGGGAGCCCGCTGCTGGCGGAGAGCTCGCTCAGACCGACCTCGCCGCCCGCGTCGGCCATCCGCTCCAGCAGGTCGAAGGCACGTTCGAGCGACTGAACGCCTCCTGCGCGGTCTGACGACACGTGCGATCTCCTCTGAGCGGTTGGGCGAGCGGTAGATGATTGGCGAAGCCTACCGGCCGACCTCGGCCAATTGATCTCTTGCGGGCCTTCTCCTGTAGCTAGCTACGGAGGCTGTGGTGAAATGTGAATTCCGCTTTGTGGAATCTTACATGCCCTTGACGGTTCACCGCCCTGTCCTGCACATTCGTTCAACAGAACGTTGAAATTTGGAGGCCGCACGTGGTGGAAATGGTCCTGCGCTCGACCCGGGTCGTCACACCCGAAGGGGAGCGCCCGGCCGCGGTCGCGGTCAGCGGCGGCACGATCGCCGCCGTGTGGGCGTACGACGCCGACGTCCCGGAAGGGGCCCGGCTCGTCGACCTCGGTGACGACGCGCTGCTCCCTGGCCTGGTCGACACCCATGTGCACATCAACGACCCCGGACGCACCGAGTGGGAGGGCTTCGCCTCCGCCACCCGCGCCGCCGCGGCCGGCGGCATCACGACGCTCGTCGACATGCCGCTCAACAGCATCCCGCCGACCACGACCGTCGAGAACCTCGCCGTCAAGCAGGACACCGCGCGCGGCAAGGTGCACACCGACGTCGGTTTTTGGGGCGGCGCCGTCCCCGGCAACATCAAGGACCTCCAGCCGCTGCACGACGCCGGCGTCTTCGGCTTCAAGTGCTTCCTGCTGCACTCCGGCGTCGACGAGTTCCCGCAGCTCTCCCCTGAGGAACTGGCGGACGCGCTGACGGAGCTCTCCCGCTTCGACGGGCTGCTGATCGTCCACGCCGAGGACCCCCAGCTCATCGACGGCGCCCCGCAGCGCGGCGGCCCGCACTACGCGGACTTCCTCGCCTCCCGGCCGCGCGCCGCCGAGAACGCCGCCATCGAGGGGCTCATCGCCCTCGCCAAACGGCTGAACGCGCGGGTGCACGTCCTGCACCTGTCGTCCAGCGACGCGCTGCCGCTCATCGCCGCGGCGAAGCGGGAGGGCGTCAAGCTCACCGTCGAGACCTGCCCGCACTTCCTCACCCTCACGGCCGAGGAAGTCCCGGACGGCGCCACCGAGTTCAAGTGCTGCCCGCCGATCCGTGAGGCCGCCAACCAGGACGCCCTCTGGGAGGGCCTGGCCGACGGCACGATCGACTGCATCGTCTCCGACCACTCGCCGTCCACGATCGAGCTCAAGGTCAAGGAGACCGGCGACTTCGCCGCCGCCTGGGGCGGCATCTCCTCCCTCCAGCTCGGCCTGCCCGCCATTTGGACCGAGGCCCGCCGCCGCGGCCACAGCGTCGCCGACGTCGCCCGCTGGATGTCCCAGGCGCCCGCCGCCCTCGTCGGACTCTCCACCAAGGGCGCCATCGCCGCCGGCTACGACGCCGACTTCGCGGTCCTCGCCCCGGACGAGACCTTCACGGTCGACCCCGCCGAGCTCTACCACCGCAACCGCATCACCGCCTACGCCGGCAAAACCCTGCACGGCGTCGTCCGCAGCACCTGGCTGCGCGGCGAACTGATCGCCGAGAACGGCGTCACGAACGAGCCCACCGGCCGTCTGATCACCCGGGAGAACGCATGACCTCGACTTCTTTCACCGGTGATGCGCGGCCGTTCGGTGGGGGTGATCCGTATGGGGATTACCGTCGTGCGGAGTTGCCGTTCACGGATCTGGTGGATTTGGCGGACCGGCGGTTGGGTGCGGGGGTGATCGCGGCGAATGATGAGTTCTTCGCGGAGCGGGAGAATCTGCTGATCCCGGAGCCGGCGCATTTCGATCCGGAGCACTTCGGGCACAAGGGCAAGATCATGGACGGTTGGGAGACCCGCCGCCGCCGGGGCACCGGCACGGATGCCCCGCATCCGGTGGATGCGGATCATGACTGGGCGCTGATCCGGTTGGGTGCGCCGGGTGTGATCCGGGGGATCGTGGTGGACACCGCGCATTTCCGGGGCAACTACCCGCAGTCCGTGTCGATCGAGGCGACGGCGCACTCGTTGTCGGCGTCGCCGGAGGATCTGCTGGCCGAGGGTGTGGAGTGGACGACGATCGTGCCGCGTACTGCGGTGGGTGGTCATGCGGCGAACGGCTTCGTGGTGGAGGTGGATCGTCGGTTCACGCATCTGCGGTTGAACCAGCACCCGGATGGTGGTGTGGCCCGGTTGCGGGTGTATGGGGAGGTGGCGCCGGATCCGGGGTGGCTGGCGGAGCTGGGCACGTTCGACCTGGTGGCGTTGGAGAACGGTGGGACGGTGGAGGACGCGTCGGATCGCTTCTACTCCTCGCCGGTCAACACGATCCTTCCGGGGCGGTCGCGGAAGATGGATGACGGGTGGGAGACGCGTCGTCGCCGGGACAAGGGCAATGACTGGGTGCAGTACCGCCTGGTGGCGCAGGGTGTGGTGCGGGCGGTGGAGATCGATACCGCGTATCTG
The DNA here is from genome assembly GCF_023701745.1 of Streptomyces sp. RKAG293. Taxonomy (NCBI): domain Bacteria; kingdom Bacillati; phylum Actinomycetota; class Actinomycetes; order Kitasatosporales; family Streptomycetaceae; genus Streptomyces; species Streptomyces sp. RKAG293. The sequence goes on from NZ_JAJOZB010000001.1 coordinate 6,928,357, forward strand.
AAGGGGAACTCGGCGGGCTGGGCGGCGTTGTTCGTGCAGGACGACGGGTCGGACGAGTGGACGCAGCTGCTGCCGCGGACCAAGCTCCAGCCCGACACGGTGCACCGTTTCCTGGTCAACCCGGTCCCGGCCACGAGGGTGCGGATCGACATCTTCCCCGACGGTGGCATCTCCCGCCTGCGCCTGCACGGCTCCCTCACCGCGCGGGGCGCCGAACAACTCACCACCCGCACCGAAGAAATCAGCTGACGGCTGGTCGTTCGTCCGTACGTTGACCGCCCCCTGCCGACCATCGGCCGGGGGCGGTCGACGGTTCCGCGTATCGGGCAATTCGGTCGGTGGCGAGCGGCGCAGGCGACTGACATACCCTGTGGCGCGTCGACGAAGTACGACCACCCGTGGGGGGACCTTTCGTGAGTACCGTCAAGCCTGTTCGCCTGTGCTTCGGGGTACTGCGAAGAAACCGCCGCCTGCTGATGTTTCCGCTGTTCAGCGGCGCCTCGCTGGTACTGATAGCCGGCTGTGTGGCGGTGGCGACGTCCCTTCTGGAGGGAGCCGATTCGTCGCCGTCCACCTTCGACGTCCTCTACGTGGGCGTCGGCTATCTCCTGCTGGGATTCGTGCTCACGCTGTGCAGCGCCGCGATGATCTGCGCGGTCGATGACGTGCTGCGCGGAGAGCCGGTCCGGATCGGCGCGAACTACCGGCGAGCCGTGCGGAACTGGCGACGACTGCTGGCGTGGAGTCTGCTCAGCGCGACGGTTCTGCTGCTCATCCGACAGCTGGAGCGGATCCCGGTCGTCGGCTTGATCCTGGGCGAACTCTTCAGTGTCGGATGGGCCGTCGCCACCTACCTGGCGCTGCCGGCCATGATGATCGACGGCCTCGGGGTCGTCGAGAGCACCCGCCGGTCAGCGCGGATGCTGCGCGAGACCTTCTCCCGGCAGGTGTTCGGCTCGCTGTGGATCGCGCTGCCCATGATCCTCTCGGTGATCATCGGATTCGCGGCCTTCATGCTCGCGGCGGAGTCCAACAGCATGGGGGCTGCCATCGCGGCCGGACTGTTCGCCACCCTGCTGCTGATCTGCACACTCCTGGTAGGCGCCACGGTCTCCGGAATCTTCCGCACGATGCTCTACCGAGACGCGGCGGCTGCGGCGTAATTCCTTGGCGCCGGGGTGCGGGTGGTGGGGTGGCTGAGGTTGGAGCGGTGGGGAGTGCTTTCGGCCCACTGTCCTCCGCCGGACGTGGTGCTGGTGTGACGGGGGATGTCCTGCGGGTCCCATGAGGCGCTGCTTTGGCTGCCCCGGATCACTCAGCTTGAGTTCTAACCGCGCAGTCGTTGGGTGGCGCCTTGAGTTGTGGGTCTCGCGATACGTGAGGTGATTGCCGAGATCGGAACTGGGATGATGCCCGTGTGACGGATGATGAGGTTGTCGCTGTTGTGCGTGGCTTCGCTGGTGCTCGTGGCTTGCCTTTGCCTGCTACGCCGGTGGCGGTCGAGGAGGCGGAGTCGGTCATCGGCTTTCCTCTCCCGCCGCTGCTGAGGCGCCTCTATCTGGAGGTGGCCAATGGTGGCTTCGGCCCTGGTGAGGGCATCCTGGGCGTTCGGGGCGGGGCTTCCCAGGGCGACTGGAGCGAGTTGGCGGAGATCTATCGCGATGGGCCGGACCCTTCGGGCCGGATTCCTGCAGGTGTGGTCCCGGTCTACGACTGGGGCTGCACCGTCTGGTCTCTGGCGGACTTCCGCGATCCTGCCGGGCCGATGTGGTGCAACCACGAGGGCGAGCAATGGCGGCAAGGCATGACCTTGGCGGACTGGCTGGGCGCGACTATGTCCGGCTCGATGACAGTCGACGAGCTGCTCGGTAGCCAGCCGTCGCCCTGAGTGGGGTGCGATCCAGGCGACCCGCCACCCGCTGTGGTCGAGAAAATAGTTGGCGGATCATGATTGTGGACGTTCACTGTGCGTGACTGTCTGGTGAGGCGGTCCTACGTCCTGCACAGCCTGACCGGGTGCTATCAGCACCTTGATGGAGCCGCCCGGGCCTCTCGCGCGCCATCCGCCTGCCCTGGGAATCGGCGGCTCGGGCACAATCAGGAGCCGTGACTACACCTCCTGATCCCTCCGTCCTGTACCCCGACGTTGCGGCCTGCGGCAGCCTCGCCACAGCGCTCCGGGCCGAGGCGGACGGCTGCCTCGGTGCCGTCCCCGTTACGTCCCCGGACTTCGCTCTGCTGCGCCACGCGGCCGTCTCAAGTAGCCTGCAGCACCGCGAGCCGCTGGCGATCAGCGCTTGGTCGCACGAACGCCGATGGTCGATCCGCGGCGAGGAACCGTTCCAGAGCATGCCCCTCATCGACGGCAGGACGGACGACCTGGCGGAGGTCGCCAGGGCCGCCCGAGCTTGGCACGACGGGGCGACTCTGGACGACATCCGACGAGCGGCACCCTTCGTGCACCTGACCGGCCGGTTCGAGGTGCCCGACAACGATCCCGCGCGCTTGACGGAATCGGAATGGCAGGGCATGCGCCAGGAGGCGGCCGAACTGGAATACGCCTGGCAGGAGACGTACAACAACCTGATCGAGGCGGCGCACGCCGAGCCGGCGCTACGTGCCCTTTACCCATTCACGAGCCACTGGGCACTGCGCTTCTCGACCACTACCCGCCCGGACCTGACCGTCGTCGGACCGTGCCTGAGCGCCAACAGCGACGGCACGTACGGAGTGGGTAGGGGCTTCATCAGCCAGGACCTTGGCCAATTCGCCACAGCGCAGGAGGCCGTGGCCGTGGCAGCGCGTCAACTGCCGTCCAGACTCGGCCCTACCACGCTCGGCGGATGATCCCGCCTGGCGCTCGGTCGACAGCGCGGGAGCGGACTGCGCACGTACTTGGCGCACGGTGCCACCTGAGCTGCTCAGTCACACGTCGGGGTGCGGTAGGTCTCGGTCTTTGAGGTCTTGGTAGGGGGTCAGTGGCTTGATCCGCAATCGGCCGCGTGGCGACAGGGGCCAATCTTCGGAACGGACCACAAAACAGCGTTAAGGAAGCAAGATCCGCCAACTACTGCACTCGTCCGCCAAGTAAAAGTCTCGGTCGCACCCGCTACGACGTGGGCAAAGTCGTCCGACGACCGGAATCGATCGCCGAACGGGATCAGGCCGGAGGTTAAAAGACAAGCTAAGGGCGGCCAAACGCCGCTATAGCGGCAGTCCGGCCACGCAAGCCGATCCGAAGCAGGCGCGGCGCGCCTTCCGGGCCTCCCGACAAGCCGCCGCCCCACCGGCCATATGCCACCGCCCACCCCCGCCCGGGGAGCGCAGCGACCGGATCGCTTGGCTCGGGTTGCGCAGCGGACCGCTTCACTGGCAGGCGCGCAGCGCCGGGGCCTCCCCTCCGCCCGCAGACGCACCCCTTCGCACTGTCGGAACCCCAGCCACACAGCAGGCCGGTCAGAGCTCCCCGGCGATGACGCCTTCCCGGAAGGCGGCCCATTCGGCCGCGTCGAAGCGGAGGGGCTCCCGCCCGGGGTTCTTGGAGTCGCGGACGGCGACGGCGCCGTTGGGGAGATCGGCGATCTCCACGCAGTTGTTCTCGGCTCCGCTGGCGGAGGACTTACGCCAGGCGGCGACGGAGAGGTCGTGCGCGTACAGCTCCGCCTTGGGTCCGTTCACTGTCTGTGGCCTTCTTCCATCTGCGCGATACGGGCGAGTGAGTCTTCCACCGGCAGCGCTGTCGCGCGGATCCGCTCGAACGCTTTGGTGAAGGGCACAGCTTCATCGCCCTCAACGTATGCCGCTCCGCTCAGGTTTTCCAGCAGGACCACATCAGGAATGGGGCCAGGGAACGAGACGATGGAGAATCCACCCACGACGCCCGGATGGGTGGTGCAGTCCAACGGCATCAACTGGATCGTCACGTTCGGCATCTCGGCTGTGTCGAGGAGGCGGCGCAGTTGCTCGCGCATGGTCGCTGGGCGCACCACGAACCGCTGATGCAGGGCCGCCTCGTGGATGATCACCCACAACTCCAGCGGACTTCCCGGCCGCGTGAGTACCGACTGGCGTGCCAGTCGGACCTCGGCCAGTGCTGCGATGTCGTCGGGGGTTCGCGATGTCGTGATGCCCGCGATGTTCTCGCGCGCGTAGGCCGCCGTCTGCAACAGTCCCGGGACCACGAGGGGCGCCCACTCGCAGATCTGCTCGGCGTCGGACTCCAGCGAGATGTAGTCGGCGTAAGCGGGCGCGACGATGCCGCTGTACGTCTGCCACCAGCCCTTCTTGCTCGCGTCCTTCGCCAAGTTCTCTAGTGCTGCCCGCACTTCGTGATCGCCGACGCCGTAGATCTGAAGGAGCGAACCGACCTCCGCCGGTCGGATGGCCTGTGCGGCGTTCTCGATCTTCGACATCTTCGGGCCCTTCCATCCCATGGCGGAAGCGGCTTCGTCGAGCGTCAGTCCGGCGTCGTTGCGCAGCCGCCGCAGAGTTGCGCCGAGGCGACGGCGCCGGACGGTCGGGATCAGCGGAGAGTTGGGCATATCCGCAGTCCTACACCCGCAACCAGGTTGCAGGGAACGGGAAGTGAGGAACCATCACTCATCTTGGGTAGAAAACTTGCGATTGAATCGGAAAAGAGCCACCATCGAAATGCCGTCACGCAGGGTCAGTGACCCGGCGCTCGGCGCGACCTCGTCCGACACTGCCTGTGGAGGTGCCATGTGCAACATGGCGGAAGCGAACGGACTCCCAACCCCCGGCTTCTACCTCCGCACCAGACCCCACGGCTTCGTCGTCCATCTCGTCGCCTCCGGCGACAACCTGCGCACGGTCAGGGAGTTGACCGGGAAGACCCTGGCCTCGGCCGGGGTCGATGCCGGGACGGCGGAGAGTGCGCAGCTCGTCGTGTCCGAGCTGGTCGGGAACTCGGTTCGGGCGTGTGGGGAGTGGGTGCCGCTCGTCGTGGAGGTGTCGGTCGCGCGGGGAGCGGTGCTGCTCGGGGTGCACGATCCGGATCCGGCCGGGGTGCCGCGTCGGCGGGCGGTGGCGATGGATGACGCCGACGCCGAGTCCGGGCGGGGGCTGGCGCTCGTGGATCTGCTCACGTCGGGGTGGCGGGTGGCGCGGTCACCCGTCGGGAAGCAGGTCCGCTGCCGGCTGGGACCCGCGGTGGGATGAGGGCGCGGCATCCGCCCGACCGCACGCGCTCGATTGAAGGCCCGGCATCCGTCCTCCCCGTGCGGGACGGATGCCGGGCACAGCTGCGAGCGAACCGTCAGGCCGCGCGGCGGGCGCGGCGGTGGTGGGCGGTGATGATGTCGGCGTAGCGGCGGCCGCTGCCCTTGATGGTGCGCTTCTGCGTCGGGTAGTCGACGTGGATCAGGCCGAAGCGCTTGTCGTAGCCGTAGGCCCACTCGAAGTTGTCGAGCAGCGACCACGCGAAGTAGCCGGCCAGCGGTGCGCCGCGGCGCACCGCCCTGGCGCAGGCCGCGAGGTGCTCCTCCAGGTAGGCCTGCCGCTCCGGGTCGTCGACCTGGCCGTCGGGGCCGACGGTGTCGGGGTAGGCGGAGCCGTTCTCGGTGACGAAGATCCGCTGGGCCCCGTACTCCTCGGCGACCCGGACGAGCAGCTGCTCCAGGCCGTCGCCGTAGACCTCCCAGTCCATCGCCGTGCGCCGGACGCCCGGCAGGTAGACCTGCTTGGCACGTGGCGGCAGCCCGGTGGGGTCGTCGGCGATGACGTTGCGGAAGTAGTAGTTGACGCCGAGCCAGTCGAGCGGGGCCGCGATGGTGTCGAGGTCGCCGGTCCGGATCGGGAGGTCGACGCCGTACAGGTCGACCATGTCCTGCGGGTAGCCGCGGCCGTGGATCGGGTCGAGCCACCAGCGGTTGGTGTGGCCGTCGGCGCGGATCGCGGCGGCCTGGTCGGCCTCGCGGTCGGTGGCGGGCTCGCAGGGGCTGAGGTTGTTGACGATGCCGATGCGGGCGTTCGGGTTGGCCGCGCGGATCGCCTGGACGGCGAGGCCGTGCCCCAGGTGCAGGTGGTACGAGGCGCGGACCGCGGCCGTGATGTCGGTGAGTCCGGGGGCCATCTTGCCTTCGAGGTGGCCGATCCAGGACGAGCAGAGCGGCTCGTTGAGCGTCGCCCAGTCGTGGACGCGGTCGCCGAGGGCTTCGGCGACCACCGACGCGTACTCGCCGAACCGCTCCGCGGTCTCGCGCTCCGGCCAGCCGCCCCGGTCCTGCTGGGCCTGGGGCAGGTCCCAGTGGTAGAGGGTCGGGAAGGGGGTGATGCCCGCTTCGAGGAGTGAGTCGGTGAGCCGGTCGTAGAAGGCGAGTCCGGCCGGGTTGACCGGCCCGCCGCCCTGCGGCATGACACGGGGCCAGGCGATGGAGAACCGGTAGGCGTCCAGGCCGAGATCGCCCATCAGGGAGATGTCCTCGGGTACCCGGTGGTAGTGGTCGCAGGCCACGTCGCCGGTGTCACCGTCCGCCACCTTGCCCGGGGTGTGGGAGAAGGTGTCCCAGATCGAGGGGGACCGGCCGTCCTCGTCCACCGCTCCTTCTATCTGGTAGGCGGCGGTGGCCGCGCCCCAGATGAAGTCGGCGGGGAGAGCGCTGAGGTCGTTCACGAGCAGCCTTTCGGTGGTGGTCACTTGACGGCGCCGGCGGTGAGTCCGACGACCAAGTAGCGCTGGAGCAACAGGAATCCGGCGACCACGGGCACGCTCACGACGAGTGAGGCGGCCATGACCTGGTTCCAGTACACGTCGGTCTGGGTGGCGTATCCCTGCAGGCCGACGGCGAGGGTGCGGGTGGTGTCGTTCGTCATCACCGACGCGAAGAGCACCTCGCCCCAGGCCGTCATGAAGGCGTACACCGACACCGCGACGATGCCGGGGACGGCGGCCGGGACGACGACGCGGAAGAGCGCGCCGAGCGGGCCGCAGCCGTCCACCATCGCGGCCTCGTCGAGATCGCGCGGGATGGAGTCGAAGTAGCCGACGAGCATCCAGATGGAGAAGGGGAGCGAGAACGTCAGATAGGTGAGGATGAGGCCGCCGCGGCTGCCGTAGAGGGCGATCCCCGTCGAGTTCCCGATGTTGACGAAGATCAGGAAGAGCGGGAGGAGGAAGAGGATGCCCGGGAACATCTGGGTGGACAGCACCGTTACCGTGAAGAGCTTGCGGCCCTTGAAGCGGTAGCGGCTGACGGCGTAGGCGGCGAAGATCGCCACGGCCACCGAGGCCACGGTCGCGCTGACCGAGACGATCACCGAGTTCACGAAGTACTTGGCGAGCGGGACCGTGTGCCAGATGTCGATGTACGGCCGGAACGTGAAGCCGCTCGGGATCCACCGGAAGGAGCCCTGCACGTCCTGCAGCGGTTTCAGCGAGGAGCTGAGCATCACGTACACCGGGGCGAGCGTGAAGACCGTGAGCAGGGTGAGGAAGATCCGCCGGGTCCAGATGAACGACTTCGGCTGCGCCATCGGTGACGGGGGAGGGGGTTTACGCATCGGCCGCATCCCTCCTGCGTGATGTGACCAGGAGATAGACGGCCGTGATGACCAGCAGGAACAGCAGCAGGAGGACGGACATGGCCGAGCCGGAGCCGAAGTTCCAGGTGATGAAGGACGACTGGTAGATGTGGATGGAGATCAGGTCGGCGGCTTCCGGCGCCGACCTGCCGAACAGCACGTAGGGCGTGTTGAAGTCGTTGAACGTCCACAGGAAGAGCACCAGCACCAGCACCTGGTTGACCGGCCGCAGCGACGGCAGTGTGATCCGGCGGATCTGCTGCCAGACGCCCGCGCCGTCCATCGACGCCGCTTCGTACAGCTCACGCGGGATGTTCTGCAGCCCTGCCATCAGGCACAGGAAGGCGAACGGCCACGAGCGCCATACGGAGACGGTGACGAGGGCGGTGAAGCTGTTGTCGCCGATCAGCCAGAACGACCGCTCGGAGGTGAGGTGCAGCTGGTCGTGGATCACGTGGTTGATCAGGCCCGTGTCGCGCTGGAACATGAACGACCAGGTGATGACGGCCGCGTAGACCGGCAGCGCGTACGGGACCAGGAAGATCGCCCGCAGGAATCCCCGGCCGCGGAAGGCGTCCTGCATGAGGATCGCCGCCGCGGTGCCGAGGAGCCAGGAGAGCCCAACGGCGAGGACGGTGAAGCAGAGGGTGACCCAGAACGAGTGCAGCAGCGCCTGGCCGACCGGGGCGTCGAAGTCCACCGCCACGCGGTAGTTGTCCAGGCCGGCCCAGGGCGCGGCGCCCCAGTCGCGGATGAAGAACTGGGTGAGCTGTTTGAAGCTCATCACGATGCCGACGATCATCGGGATGAGGTGGATCAGCAGTTCGAGCAGCAGCGCGGGAAGCAGGAGCAGGTAGGGCAGGCCGATCCGGCGCAGTCGCGCGATCACGAGGCCGGCATCTGCTGCTGGGCCTTGGTGAGGGCGTTCTTCACGGAATCGGTGGTGACGTCCTTGCCTGAGGCGGCCTGCGCGAAGAGCTCCTTCATCGCGGTGCCGACGAGCGTCTCGAACTGGCTCTCGTTGGGGACCTGCGGCAGCGGGGCGGCGCTCTTGGCGAGCACCTCGGCGAGCGTCTTCAAGTCGGGTGTGGAGAAGGCCGGGTCGCTCTGCGCGTCCTTGACCGGCGGCAGCGAGCCGTAGGTGGCGTTGAGGGTCTTCTGCTCGGCGGGGCTGGTCATGAAGTTGACGAACTTCAGGGAGCCGTCGAGGTTCTTGGTGTTCTTGAAGACGGCGAGGTTGATGCCGGCGACCATCGAGTTGATGGCGGTCGCACCCGTGGCGCCCGCGGTCTGGAACGGAACCGGCGCCACGCCGTAGTCTTCGGGCTTCATGCCGTGGGACTTCAGCGAGGAGGCGGCGGCCTGCCACATCAGCATGCCGGCCTTGCCGGTCGCGAAGTCGGCGAGGGACTGGTTGGCGGAGTACTCGGCGTTGCCGGGGGCCGCGATCTTGTCCTTGCCGATGAAGTCGATGTACTGCTTGACGGCGGCGACGTTCTCCGGGGTGTCGAAGGTGGCCTTGCCGGAGGCGTCGAAGAAGTCCGAGCCGTGCTGCTTGGCGAGGACGAAGGCGTGGTGGATGTTCTCCGAGCCGTTGCCGCCCTCGACGGCGAGGCCGTACTTGCCGCCCTTGGTGAGCTTCTTGCCGTCGGCGACCAGTTCGTCCCAGGTCGTCGGCGGGGCGGCTATGCCCGCGTCGGCGAACATCTTCTTGTTGTAGTAGAGCCCGTAGGCCAGCGAGTACAGCGGCACGGCGGCCGGGTCCTTGCCCTGCGCGCCGGCGGCGGCGAGCGCGGCGCTGACGAAGCGGTCCTTGCCGCCGATCTTGGAGAAGGTGGCGGCGTCGAACGGGAGCAGCGCGCCGGTGGCCTGGAGGGACGCCGACCAGGTGTTGCCGATGTTCAGCACGTCGGGCCCCTGGCCCGACGTGGCCGCGGCCAGGATTCTGTTGAGCAGGTCGGACCAGGGGACGACCTCCAGCTTGACCTTGATCCCGGTCTGCTGCTCGAACTTCTTGAGCTCCGGCTCCAGTACCTGCTTGTCGTTCTCCAGGCTGGTGCCCTGGTTGCTCGCCCAGTACGTCAGTGTCTTGGGGCTGCTGTTGCCGCCGCTGTCGTTGCTGCTGGAGCCGCCGCCGCAGGCGGAAGCGGTGAGTGCCATCGCTGCGGCGATGGCGGTGGCCGCGACTGCCCGGTGGTAGGTACGCATGACGGTCCCCTCTCAGGGGTGGGATCGCTACGGAACGGGAACGGGTCTGGACTGGTGCGGAACCTGACAGGAACGGGTCCGGAAGACGTCAGGAACAGGTCGGGAACAGGTCTGGATCAGTTCAAGAAGTGAACAGGCGCCGTGTCTTATTTCAGGGCGTGATTTAACTTGTGAGAAAAGGTGGCGTCAAGACTTCGCGCACCGATAGATTTCAGCCGGGGAGCCAGGGGAGGAGGACCGGATGGCAGATCGAGGCAAACGAACCGTGCGTGACCTGCGGCGCGGCAACCGGTCGGCGCTGTTGCGCCACCTGTATTTCGAAGGACCACTCAGTCGCCAGGAGTTGGGACGGGACTCCGGGCTGAGCGCGGGATCGATCAGCAACGTCGTCGGCGATCTGATCGCCGACGGGCTGGTCGAGGAGGCGGGTTCCGTCGACTCCGACGGCGGACGGCCGCGGATCCTGCTGAGGGTCGCCGCCGGTTACGGCTGCGTCGTGGGGGTGGACGTCGGCGAGACCCGCGTCCGGGTCGAGCTGTTCGACCTCGCCCTCACCGAACTCGCCGCGGCGGACCTGCCGCTGTCGGACAGCGGCCATGACGTCGACCACGTCGTACGGCTGATTCTCGACGGTCTGTCGGCCGTCGTCCGCGACGCGGGCATCTCCGAGAGCGATGTGCTCGGGGTGGGCGTCGGGGTCCCCGGCATCGTCGAGCAGGGTGACGGCGCCAACGGGCCGGGCGGATCCGGCGGTTCGGGCGGCTCCGGCGGCGGTTCGGGCGGCTCGGGGGTCGACCTCGGCGGTGGTGAGGGCATCGTCGTGCACGGCCAGACCATCGGCTGGAACGCGGTCCCGTTCGGCCGTCTGCTGCGGGCCGGCACCGACCTGCCGCTCTACATCGACAACGGCGCGAAGACGCTCGGCCAGGCCGAGATGTGGTTCGGCGCAGGACGCGGCGCGAGCAGCGCCGTCATCGCGCTGCTCGGCTCGGGCGTCGGCGCCTGCGTGGTCGCCGACGGCAAGCCGTACCGGGGGGCCACCAGCAGCGCGGGGGAGTGGGGGCACACCACGCTCCAGGTGGGCGGCCGGCTCTGCCGCTGCGGCGCCCGCGGCTGCCTGGAGGCCTACGTCGGTGCCGAGGCGCTGCTGGAGCGCTGGGGCAGGGCCCCGGAGGGGCAGAGCGAGGAGGCGGGCCTCACGGCCCTGCTGGCCGCCGCCGACGAGGACCCGTCCGCGGCCGCGCTGCTGGCGGAGACCGCCGAGTACCTGGGCGCGGGCATCGCCGACCTGATCAACCTCTTCAACCCCGAGCGCATCGTGATCGGCGGCTGGGCCGGGCTCATGATCGGCCCCCGGCTGCTGCCGGCCGTCCGCGAGGCGGCGGTGGCCTACGCGCTGCACCATCCGTGCGCCCAGACCTCCATCGAGATGGGACGGCTCGGACCCGACGCGGTCACGGTCGGCGCGGCCACCCTGCCGCTCGCCAGACTGCTCGACTCCGGCGGCGCGCCCTGGAACCGGAACCCAACCGTCCGGGAGGCTCGCCTGGAGGTACGTTGACGAAGCGGGAGCAATCGGACGCTCCCGCCTCGTCGCACCTCATCCCGCCAAGGAGCCCCGCTGTGACCCTGCAGCAGCAGATCGTCGGCACCGCCATGCAGATGACCGTATGCACCCTTCAGCCAGGTCAGACGGTGTACTGCGAGGCGGGGAAGTTCCTGTTCAAGACGTCGAACGTCACCATGGAGACCCGGCTGTCGGGCCCCGGCGGCGTCCAGCCGGGCGGCCTGCCGGGGGCCCCTCAGCCGGGTGGCGGCGCGGCCGGCGGCATGAGCGGCATGCTGCGCCAGGCGATGGGCACCGCCATGCAGGCGGGGCAGCGGGCGCTCGCGGGCGAGAGCCTCGCCTTCCAGTACTTCTCCGCGTCCGGCGGCGAGGGCACCGTCGGCTTCGCCGGTGTGCTGCCCGGCGAGATGCGGGCCCTGGAGCTGGACGGGTCGCGGGCCTGGTTCGCCGAGAAGGACGCCTTCGTGGCCGCCGAGTCGACCGTCCACTTCGGTATCGCCTTCCAGGGCGGACGGACCGGCCGCAGCGGCGGCGAGGGCTTCATCCTGGAGAAGTTCACCGGGCACGGCACGGTGATCATCGCGGGCGCAGGGAACTTCATCGACCTGAACCCGGCTGACTTCGGCGGCCGGATCGAGGTCGACACCGGCTGCATCGTGGCCTTCGAGGAGGGCATCGAGTACGGGGTGCAGCGGATCGGCGGCCTCGACCGGCAGGGGCTGATGAACGCGGTCTTCGGCGGTGAGGGGCTGTCGCTGGCCACCCTGGAGGGCGACGGCCGCGTCATCCTGCAGTCGATGACGATCGAGGGTCTGGCCAACGCGCTGAAGAAGGCCCAGGGCGGCGACAAACAGGGTCCGACGGGCGGGCTGTTCTCCACCCACCAGGGCTGAGCGGCCGGTCACTCGGGCTGACGGGCGGGCCACCAGGGCTGACGGGCCCTGCCACTCGGGCTGACGGGCCTTGCCGCCCGGGCCGACCGCGCCGGGGCCGGCGCCGGTGTGTTCACAACTCCGCCGCGACCGGTTAACTCCTGGAAAACAGTGTGTCATTGGGATTGACGGGGCCAGGTCTACGCGCGTCATGGTGGTGCCATGAGAACCCCACGTCTCACTCGTATCGGCGCGCTCGCCGTCCTCGCGGGCGCCCTCCTCGTCGGCGGCCCGGCGGTCGCCGCCTCGCCCGCCGCCCTCGCCCCCACCTCCGTCGCCGTCGGCTCGTCCGCCACGGTGACGGTCAACGCGGTGGGCAGCATCTGCTACTCGGCGCTGCCGTCGCAGGCCCACCACACCCTCGACCTCATCGACGCGGGCGGGCCGTTCCCGTACTCGCAGGACGGCGTCGTGTTCCGGAACCAGGAACAGCTGCTGCCCAGTCACACCAGCGGCTACTACCACGAGTACACCGTCGTCACCCCCGGGTCGCCGACCCGTGGTGCCCGCCGGATCATCACCGGCCAGGCGGTCGACGAGGACTACTACACCGCCGACCACTACGCGTCGTTCAAGCTGGTCAACTTCAGCTGCTGAGCACCCGTCCGAGCACCTTTCCGAGCACCTTTCCGGGCACCGGTCCCAGCGCCTGCTGAGCAGCCGCCGAGCCCCCTGCCCACCGCCTTCCGACCCCAGTGCGCGGGGCGTGCGCCGGACTCTCCTCCGGCGCCCGCCCCGCGCTTTCGCGTGTTACGGACCGGACACATCCCCGCGAACCGCGGGCCCCGGTGTCAGAGGCACCCGATAGCGTTCCAGGGAGACGATGATCCGCCCCCGTTCCACAGCACCGAGGAAGGACGGCGATCCGCCGTGTATCGCTGGGAGATCACCCGGGCCGCGCTGGCCCAGCGGGTTTTCGCCATCGTCCGCAGCGAGAGCTACGACCAGGCCGCCGCGGTGGCCGACACGTTGCTCTCGGCCGGGCTGACCACACTGGAGATCTCGCTCACCACGCCCTTCGCGCTCGAGGCGGTGACCACCCTCGTCCGTGAGGTCGGCGATGACGCGATCATCGGCGCGGGCACCGTACTGGACGCCACCTCCGCCCGGATGGCCGTCGACGCCGGAGCCCGCTTCCTGGTGTCGCCGAGTCTGGACGAGGGCGTCATCCGGACCGGTCACCGCTACGGCGTGCCGGTCTTCCCCGGCGTGGCGACGCCCACCGAGATGGTCCGCGCCATGGAACTCGGCGCGGACGCGCTCAAGCTCTTCCCCGCGTCCGGCTACGCCCCCGGCTGGATCAAGGACGTGCGCGCCGCGCTGCCGCAGGCCGCCCTGCTGCCCGCCGGCGGCATCACGGTCGACACCGCGCCGGACTGGATCGCCGCGGGCGCCGTCGCCTGCGGGATGGGACCTGAGCTCACCGAAGGAGACCGCGACACCGTCGCCAAGCGGCTGACGGAGCTGCTGGCCCGCCTGGCGGACGCCCGCTGACCCCCGGCCCGCTGCCCCCCGGCCCCCTCGTCCCTGACCTCCTGCCCGCCTACTCCTCCGTGAGGGGGAGGCGCGCTCCGCCGACGGCCGGTTACCGTGCGGAGCAAGGCAAACCGGCCTGACCAGGGGGAGGTTCCGGGCATGTCCGAGATCGTCGATCTGACCGTCTACGGCGAGGAGTTCACCGCCGACCCGTACCCGATCTACGCCAAGCTGCGGGAACAGGGCCCGGTCCACCGGGTCCGCACCGTCGACAACGGCGACCTGTGGCTCGTCGTCGGCCATGAGGCGGTGCGCTCGGCGCTCGCCGACTCCCGCTTCAGCAAGAGCTGGCGCAGCCTGGACCCGCTCGCCGAACCGGGCGCCATCAGCGCCAACATGCTGGAGGCGGACGCACCGCAGCACACCCGGCTCCGCAAGCTCGTGGCCAAGGAGTTCACCGCCCGCCGCGTCGAGTCACTGCGGCCCCGGGTCCAGCAGATCACCGATGAACTGCTGGACGAGATGCTGCCGCTGGGCCGCGCCGACCTCGTGGACGCGCTCGCCTTCCCGCTCCCGATGACCGTCATCTGCGAACTGCTCGGCGTCCCGTCGCTGGACCGCGAAGCGTTCCGGCACTGGTCCAACGTGATCGTCGGGCAGGCCGGCGCCGAGGCGGAGAACGCCGCGGTGGAGGCCATGGGCGCCTACCTGGTGGAGCTCATCGAGGACAAACGGTGCAGCGCCCCCGCCGACGACCTGATGAGCGCCCTGATCCGCACCCGGCACGAGGACGGCGACCAGCTGTCGGCCGAGGAACTCGTCGGAATGGCCTTCCTGCTCCTGGTCGCCGGACACGAGACGACCGTCAACCTGATCTCCAACGGGGTGCTGGCGCTGCTCCGGCACCCCGGCCAGCTCGCCGAGCTGCGCGCCGACCCCTCGCTGCTGGACGGCGCCATCGAGGAGATGCTGCGCTACGACGGGCCCGTCGAGACCTCCACCTGGCGGTTCACCACCCAGCCCGTCGACATCGGCGGCACGGTCATCCCGAGCGGTGAGCCGGTCCTGGTGGCGCTGGCCTCCGCGGACCGCGACCCGGAACGCTTCGAGGAGCCCGACACCTTCGACATCCACCGCTCCGCCCAGGGCCATCTGGCGTTCGGGCACGGCATCCACTACTGCCTCGGCGCCCCGCTGGCCCGTATCGAGGGCCGGACCGCGATCCGCACCCTGCTGGAACGCTGCCCGGACCTCGCGCTCGACGCGGACCCCGCCACCCTGACCTGGCGCCGCGGCATGCTGATCCGCGGCGTCCACCGGCTGCCGGTCCGCTACTAGGGCCTAGCCGCGGCGAGCCGCCGCCTGGTGGACACCGGTCCGCCACGCGGCGGGCGCGGACCTAGAATCGGTCCCGATCAAGGCATCAGCAGCGCCGCTGACGCGCGTCCGAGCCGTATCGGGAGGCCCAGAAGTGTCCGTTGTCGCCGTGCCGGGTTCGAAGTCGGTCACCGCCAGAGCGCTGTTCCTGGCAGCCGCCGCCGAGGGCACCACCACTCTTCGCCGGCCACTGCTCTCCGACGACACGGACGGATTCGCCGAGGGGCTGACGAAGCTGGGCTACGCGGTCGAGCGGGAGCCGGACCGGTGGCGGATCGAGGGCCGGCCCGCCGGCCCGGCCGTCGGGCAGGCGGACGTGTACTGCCGTGACGCGGCCACCGCCGCCCGTTTCCTGCCCGCGCTCGCCGCCGCCGGACACGGCACGTACCGCTTCGACGCCTCCGCCCAGATGCGCCGCCGCCCGGTCGCCCCGCTCACCGAGGCCCTGCGGCGGCTCGGCGTCGACCTGCGGCACGAGGAGGCGGAGGGCCATCTGCCGCTCACCGTCACCGCGCGCGGCATCAAGGGCGGTGACCTCGAACTCGACGCGAGCCTGTCGTCCCAGTTCCTCACCGCGATGCTGCTGGTCGCCCCGCTCACGGCCGAGGGCCTGCGGATCCGCGTCACCGGGCTCGTCTCCGCCCCGTACGTCGAGATCACCCTGGCGATGATGCGGAGCTTCGGCGTCGAGGTGCTCCGGGAGGGCGACACCCTCACCGTCCCGCCCGGCGGCTACCGCGCCACCGACTACGACATCGAGCCCGACGCCTCCACCGCCAGCTACTTCTTCGCCGCCGCTGCGCTGTCCGGCGCGTCCGCCACCGTCCCCGGCCTGGGCGCGGACGCCCTCCAGGGCGATCTGCGCTTCGTCGACATCCTGCGGCGGATGGGCGCGGAGGTGCGGACCGGAGCGGACGCCACCACCGTCACCGGCACCGGGCGGCTGTCCGGGGTCACCGTCAACATGCGCGACATCTCCGACACCATGCCGACCCTCGCCGCCATCGCGCCGTTCGCCGACGGCCCGGTGCGGATCGAGGACGTCTACAACACCCGCGTCAAGGAGTGCGACCGGCTGGACGCGTGCGCGGAGAACCTCCGCCGGCAGGGCATCCGGGTCGAGACCGGACGCGACTGGATCGAGATCCACCCCGGCACGCCCGTCGCCACCGAGATCGCCTGCCGCGGCGACCACCGCATCGCCATGAGCTTCGCCGTCGCCGGCCTGCGCACCCCGGGCGTCACGTTCGACGACCCGGGATGCGTGAAGAAGACCTTCCCCGAGTTCCACGAGGCGTTCGCGGCGCAGCGCCGCGCCTGGGGCGTCTGAGCCCTCGTCCGTGACGAGGGCTCAGTCAGGACCCGCGCAGGACCCGCGGCTCAGCGCGCGCTGTACTCGGTCAGCGCCAGCCGCAGCGTCTCGCGCATGAGTTTCACGCCGACGGCGATGCACTCCTCGTCGACGTCGAACCGGCCGCTGTGCAGGTCGTAGGCGGTGGCCCGGCCGCGGGGCCGGACCCCGAGCCGGGCCAGGCCGCCGGGCACGGATTCGAGGTACCAGGCGAAGTCCTCGCCGCCGAGGCTCTGCGGGGTCTCGTAGCGCGCACCGGGTTCGAGCGCCGACGTGACCGCCGCGTCGAACACCCGCATCGCGTCGGGGTCGTTGGTGACGGCGGGCGCGACCTGGTTGAAGTCGGCGTTGAAGGTCACCCCGTACGGGGAGACGATCGCGGTGGCCAGCCGCTCGAACAGCTCCGGTACCGCCGCCCACGCCTCGCGGCTGAGCGACCGCACCGTCCCCAGGGACGTGACGCGCTCCGGCCGGCCGTCGGGTCCCGGCACGCTGTTCACCGTCCCGAACACCGCCGAGGCCACCATGGCGGCGCCTGGGGGCAGCGCGTTCTGCAGGGCGGTCGGCAGGTCGGTGATGAGCTTGGCCATCACCATCACCAGGTCCGCGGGATGGGATCCGGGCGCGGTGCCGGCCGGCGGCTGGGTGATCTGGATGTCGAAGGCGGTCAGGCTGGAGGTGATCGGCCCGGTGCGGATCCCGACCCGGCCCACCTCGCCCGCGGGATCGCAGTGCAGGGCGTAGATGACCGCCACGTCCTTGAGCACCCCGGCCGCGATGGCGTCATGGGCGCCGCTGGGTACAGCCTCCTCGGCGGGCTGGAAGATGAACCGGGCCCGCCCCTCGATCGTTTCGGGCGCCTGGGCGAGCTCCAGCGCCACCCCGAGCATGATCGTGGTGTGCACGTCGTGTCCGCAGGCGTGACAGGTCCCGGGCCGGGTGGACCGGTACGGAACCTCCTTCTCGTCCGCGACGGGCAGCGCGTCGATGTCGGCGCGCAGTGCCACGAGCGGGCCGCGGCCGTCACCGATGTCGCAGTACAGGCCGGTGCCGCCGGGAAAGACCTGCGGTGCGAGACCGGCGGCCGTGAGCTGCTCGGCGATGAAGGCGGTGGTGCCGAACTCCTTGCGCGCCGTTTCCGGGTGCGCGTGGATGTGGCGGCGGATCTGCACCAGGCGGTCGAACCTGTCGGGATTCATGACTATCCAGTTCCAGCGGTGACGGAGTCTTCCAGCGGTGACGGGGGTCGTAGCGCGGACGGCCGCTGCTCGACGGCGTCATCGTATGCGAGCCGGCCGGGCCGCCGGGTGTGGTGCGCCCACCCGGCAACTAGCCTGTGCGGCAGGTCCGTTGGGCCGCCGGATGGCTGTGGGGGCCGTGCGGGGGCCGGTGCGCCGGGTGAATCGGCCGGCGGATATCCCGCGAAGGTGTGACCGTCCATCCGTCAGTTCGATTCTTCAGGTGCGGCCGGCTGGACCGGGAGCCGGTCGAGGACGACGCCGAAGGAGTCGCGGTAGACGGCGAGCAGTTCGTCCCGCGCCACCTCCCGTTCCTGCCGCTCCTCGCCCTCCGTGGTGATGAGGGAGGTGCCGCTGAGGGTGATCCGGCCGGTCGGGGTGAGCAGCGAGCAGACCAGCGACCGGGTGAAGTGCGACGCGGGGGAGGTGCGCTGCCACCAGCAGGTCGGTTCGAAGTCGGCCAGTTCGCGGGGGCGTTGCTCCAGCCGGTACTCGGGTACGCCGTCCTTGAGGATGTCGAGGTCGCCGCCCGGCGCGTCGACGACACGGAAGACACCGCTGGGGTCCGGCTGGTCCTCGCGGCTGTCCAGCCGGATCGGGTGCTGGGTGAACCGGCCGAAGCCGACGTCCACCAGCCAGGGGCCGGCGGCCTCGACGCGCAGCGCCAGATGGTCGAAGGGCGGGCCGGGGACGCCGTCCTTGCCGAAGACCCGGGCGGCGAACAGGCTCACCGGGTAGCCGAGCTCCGTCAGCAGCGCACCGAACAGACCGTTGAGTTCGTAGCAGAAGCCGCCTCGCCGGGCCCCGACGACCTTGGCGAGGAGCGCCTCCTGCGTCAGCACGATCTCCTCGCCGAGGTGGATCGACAGGTTCTCGAACGGCACGGCGAGGAGATGGCGAAACTGCAGGTCGCGCAGTGCGGCGGCGTCGGGGACCGCGGGGCGGTCGGCCCCGATGCGCGAGAGGTAGGCGTCGGCCTGTGAAGCGTCCATGCCGCAGTTATGCCTCAGTGCTCCGCCGAGCGCCAAACGGAACCCGGACGGCCGGTCACAGGTGGTGCCGCTGGCCGCGCTTCGCCCGCTCGTACTCCGCGCGCGCCCGGCGGGCCGGCGGCCGGTCGGAGACCTCGGCGACGGCCACGTCCCACCAGGCGCCGGAGGCCGGTTCGCCGCCCGTGCCCGGCCCGGTCTCGACGTACACGGCCGTCGCGCGGTCCGAGGCGCGGGCCGTGGCCAGCGCCTCGCGCAGCTCCTTGACGGTGCGGGCGGTCAGTACGTCCAGGCCGAGGCTGGCGGCGTTGGCGGCCAGGTCGACGGGGAGCGGATCGCCGGTGAACGTGCCGTCCGGGGCCCGGAACCGGTAGGCGGTGCCGTAGCGCTCGGCGCCGACCGCGTCCGACAGTCCGCCGATGGAGGCGTAGCCGTGGTTCTGCACGATCACGAGGTTGATGTTGACGCCCTCCTGGACCGCGGTGACGATCTCGGTGGGCAGCATCAGATACGTGCCGTCGCCGACGAGGGCGAACACCTCGCGGTCGGGTGCGGCGAGCTTCACCCCGATCGCGGCGGGGATCTCGTAGCCCATGCAGGAGTAGCCGTATTCGACGTGGTACTGCTTCGGGTCGCGGGACCGCCAGAACTTGTGCAGGTCGCCGGGGAGCGAGCCGGCCGCGTTGATGACCACGTCGCGGTCCTGGAGCACCTCCTCCAGGGCGCCCAGCACCTGGGTCTGCGAGGGGAGTCTGTCGCCCGCGTCGCCGCCCGGCCGGAAGACGGCGTCGGTGGCGCGCTGCCACTCCGCGACGCCCCGGTCGTGCCGGGACAGGTCCACCCGGTGACCGGCGAGAGCGGTGGTGAGCGCCTCGATGCCGGACCGGGCGTCGGCGACCAGGGCGGTGCCCGCCATCTTGTGCGCGTCGAACGCGGTGATGTTGAGATTGACGAAGCGCACGTCCGGGTGGGCGAACAGCGAGTTCGACGCGGTGGTGAAGTCCGTCCAGCGGGTGCCGATGCCGAGGACGACATCGGCTTCCCGGGCGGCCGCGTTGGCCGGCGCGGTGCCGGTGTGGCCGATCCCGCCCAGCGCCTGCGGGTGGTCGAAGCGCAGCGAGCCCTTCCCCGCCTGCGTCTCGGCCACCGGAATCCCGGTGGCGGCGGCGAACTCGCGCAGCGCGTCGGTGGCCTCGGAGCCGATCACACCGCCGCCCGCCACGATCAGCGGGCGTTCGGCGGAGCGCAGCAGCTCCGCGGCCTCCTGCAGCGCCGCCGCGTCGGGCTGCGGACGGCGTACGTGCCAGATCCGCTGCTCGAACAGCTCGGCCGGCCAGTCGTACGCCTCGGCCTGGACGTCCTGGGGCAGCGCCAGGGTGACCGCCCCGGTGTCCACCGGATCGGTCAGGACCCGCATCGCCTGCAGCAGGGAGGGCGCGAGCATCTCCGGGCGCCAGATCCGGTCGAAGTAGCGCGAGACCGGCCGCAGCGTGTCGTTGACGGACACGTCGTACGCCCACGGCACCTCCAGTTGCTGCAGCACCGGATCGGCGGGGCGGGTCGCGAACACGTCGCCCGGCAGCAGCAGCACCGGCACGCGGTTGATGGTGGCCAGTGCCGCGCCGGTGACGAGGTTGGTGGCGCCGGGCCCGATGGAGGTGGTGCAGGCCATCGTGGACAGCCGGTTGTTCATCCGGGCGAAGCCGACCGAGGCGTGCACCATCGCCTGCTCGTTGCGGCCCTGGTAGTACGGCATGACGTCGTGGCCGGTCTGCAGCAGGGCCTGGCCGACCCCGGCGACGTTGCCGTGGCCGAAGATGCCCCAGGTCCCGGCGATCAGCCGGCGGCGTACGCCGTCCCGCTCGGTGTGCTGGACGGTGAGGAAGCGGACGAGGGCCTGGGCGACGGTGAGCCTGACGGTGGTCGTCATGGGCGCGGTTCCTCCAGTGATGCGGTCTCCACAGGCGCGGTGTACAGCGGCAGTCGCGGGTCCACGGACTGTGCGGCCCAGCTGCCGCGCACCCAGGCGTGCGCGGGGTCGTCACAGATCAGCCAGGCCCGGTCGGCGCCGGGCCCGGCCATCACGTTCAGGTAGTACATGTCGTAGCCGGGGACGGCCATGCTCGGGCCGTGCCAGCCGTCGGGGATCAGTACGGCGTCGCCGCCGCGCACTTCGGCGAGCACGTCGGTCCGCCCGGCGCCGGAGGGGTAGACCCGCTGGTAGCCCATGGCCTCCGGACCGCCCGCCAGCTCGAAGTAGTAGATCTCCTCCAGCTCGGACTCCGTCGCGCTCGCCTCGTCGTGCTTGTGCGGCGGGAAGGACGACCAGTTGCCGCCGGGCGTGAGCACCTCGACCGCGATGAGCCGGTCGCACGCGAAGACCCCGGCCGCCGCGAAGTTGTTGACCTGACGGCTCGCGCCGCCCGCGCCGCGCAGCTCCACCGGCACGCCGGAGGCGGGCCCGTAACGGGCCGCGAGCCGTCGCTCGCAGCGGGCCCCGGTGAGCGCGAAGCGGCCGCCGGCCCGGCTGGTGAGCACCGCGCGCGCGTCCCGCGGCACATACGCGAAGTCGCTGACGCCGCTGAACACATCGCGCCTGCCGCGCAGTTCGAAGACCTCGTCGTCGACGGCGACCGAGCAGCCGCCCGCCAGCGGCAGCACGATCCACTCGCTGTCACCGCTGTCCAGGGTGCGCGCTTCGCCGGGCGCCAGCGTCAGCACCCGCAGCGAGCTGTAGCCCCACCCGGCGCCCGCCGGGTCCACCCACAGGTCGTAGCCGTCGCGGGCGGCGCTCGCGGCCGGCACGTGCCCGGCCAGCCGCGCCTGCCCCTGTCCCGATCCGCCCGGCGTCATCGGGCGCTCTCCGGCGCGGACGGGCTGCGGTCGACCAGCGACACGGCGGTGTCGACGGCCGCCGCCACGTCGCCGTCGTCCGGGAACAGCATCGTGCGGCCGAGGATCAGACCGCGCACCTGCGGTATCCGCAGCGCCTTCTGCCAGGCCGCATACCGCTCGTCCGGCCCGCCGGTGCCCTCGCCGCCGAGCAGCAGGGTGGGCAGGGTCGTCGAGGCCATCATGCGTTCCATCTCGTCGACGACCGGGACCTTCAGCCAGGTGTACGCGGACGTGCTGCCCAGGCCCTGGGCGATGTTGTTGACGTAGATCTGCGCGTCGGGCTCCAGGATGTTGACGACCCGCCCGGCCACCCGGTGGGTGCGGAACGGTTCGACGAGCGCCAGCAGCCGGCGCGCCGCGAGCGTGTGCACGGCGTGCGAGCAGCCGGCCAGCGTGTCCGCCGTGCCGGGGTCCTCCGGGTCGATGCGCAGCAGCACCTTGCCGCCGTCCAGGCCGGCCGCGGCGATGCCGGGCGCGTCGTAGCCGGTGAAACGGTCGTCGAGCTCGAAGGAGGCGCCGGGCAGCCCGCCGCGGTTCATCGACCCCAGGACGAGCTTGCCGTCGAGGGCGCCGAGCAGCATCAGGTCCTCGACGAGGTCGGCGGTGCCGAGGAAGCCGTCCACCCCGGGGCGTGCCAGCGCCTCGACGCAGCGCGCCAGCAGCTCGTGCCGGTCGCCCATCGCCGTCGGGTCGCCGCCCGCCGCGACCGCGCCGCGCGCCGGGTGGTCGGCGGCCAGCACGAACAGCGGGCTGGCCAGCCGGGCCGAATCGAAGGGCGTGCGCTGCGCGCAGGCCAGCCGGATCGCGTCCGGCGCGGAGGCCCGCAGCCGGGTGATCTCGTCGACCGAGGACGCGAGCGGCGCGGGGCGCCGGCCGGCCGCGAGCGCCTGGGTCCCGGGAACGGGGGCGCAGGGCCGGACGGGGCGGGAGTTCGCGGTCATACGGGGGACCTCTTCGTTTCGGCATCGATGGCCGTGGGGGCCGCTCGCCGCGTCTGTCGCGCGAGCAGCTCCTCCACCTCGGAGAGGGTCGGCATGGCGTCGGCGCACGCGTGCCGCGAGGCGACCAGCGCGCCCGCCGCGTTGGCGGTGCTGATCACACGGGACAGCGGCCGGCCGGCCAGCAGGCCGGCGCACAGGGCGCCGCCGAAGGCGTCACCGGCGCCGAGGCCGTTGACCACCTCGACCGGCACCGGCGGGAAGGAGACGCTCTCGGCGGCGGTGCGGGCCAGCACCCCGTCCGGTCCCTGTTTGATGACGGCGAGGCGCACCCCGCGGTCCAGCAGCAGTTCCGCGGCCCGGTCCGGATCGCCGGTGCCCACCGCGATCTGCGCCTCCTCGCGGTTGCCGACCGCGACCGTCGCGTACCGCAGGGCCCGTGCGTACAGCTCCGGCGCCTCGGCCGGATCGGCCCAGAAGCCGGGCCGCCAGTCGAGGTCGAAGTAGACCTCGCGGCCCGCCCGTTCCTCGAGCGCCGCGAAGAGGGTGGAGCGGGTCGGTTCGACGGCGAGCGCCGAGCCGGTGATCCACAGCACCCGCGCGTCGCGGACCGCGGCGCGGTCCAGCAGCGCCGGCTCCAGGCACTGGTCCGGGGCGACGGGCCGCCGGTAGAAGTAGAGCGGGAAGTCGTCGGGCGGGAAGATCTCGCAGAACACGACGGGGGTCTGCAGTCCCGGCACCGTCGTCACCAGTGCGTCGTCCACCCCGAAGCCGCGCAGCGCGCCGCGGACGTACCCGCCGAACGGATCGTCCCCGACGCCGGTGAGGACGGCGGTCCGCAGCCCGTAGCGCGCCGCGGCCACCGCGACGTTGGTCGCGGTGCCGCCGAGGTACTTGGCGAAGGTGCGGACGTCGGCGAGGCCGACGCCGGTCTGCTCGGGGTACAGGTCCACGCCCACCCGGCCGACGGTGATCACGTCGTACGGAGCCCCCGACCCGTCCGGGGCGGTCACAGCGCGGCCAGCCAGTCCAGTGAGGCCCGTACGTCGTCGACGGGGCCGGCGCCGGGCGGCGGTTCCGCGGTGAGCACGGCGTCCTGCTCCATGACGTACCAGCCCTGGTACCCCGCGCTCTCCAGCGTGCCGATGAGGGCCGCCACGTCGATGTCGCCCTGGCCCAGCGGCTGGTAGAGGTCGCGGTCCACCGCCTCGGTGTAGCTCGTGCGCCCCTCGCGCACGGCCGCGGCGGCGCCCTCGTCCACGTCCTTGAGGTGGACGTGGACCACCCGGCCGGCCGCCCGGCGGGCGAGCGCCACCGGGTCGGTGCCGCCGACGAGCAGATGCCCGGTGTCCAGGCACAGCCCGGTCCAGCTGCCTTCCAGCACCCGGTCCACGTCGTCAGGGGTCTCGACCATGGTGCCGACGTGCGGATGCAGGGCGGCGGTGATCCCGGCGGCAGCGGCGAGGGCCGCGATCCGGTCGAGGTTGGCCAGCAGGGTCTTCCAGCCGAGCGCGTCCAGCTCGGGGCGGGCGTCGTAGCCGTCCTGGCCGGTCGCGGCGGCGAGCACCAGGGTCCCGGCGCCTGCCGCGGTGAAGGCGTCCAGCGCGGTGCGCACCGCCGGCAGCGGGTCGGTCGCCGGATCGTGCAGCACGACCGGGACGAAGCCGCCGACGGCCGTCATCCCGCGCGCCGCGAGCAGCGGGCCCGGCAGAAAGCCGTCGGGTCCGAACTCGGTCGCGGTCAGCCCGAGCGCCGCCATCTCGCCCAGTACCCGCTCGGGCGTCAACTGGTGTCCCCAGCCCGGCACTTCGCACACGCCCCAGGAGATCGGCGCCGCGGCCACCCGGTCGAGCCTCATGCGCTGACCTCCGCGGTGCGTGCCGTGGTGCCGGCGAGCAGTTCGGCGCGGGCCGCGATCTCGGCGACCGCGACCGGCCGCCGCTCGCGCCGCGACACCTCGCACGCCTCGGCGACGAGCAGGGCGCGCAGCGCCTCGCGTCCGGGGCAGGGGTTGGCGCTCTCGCCGCGGGCCACCCGGACGAAGGTGTCCAGCTCGGCGCGGTAGGCGGGGGCGAAGCGCTCCAGGAAGCCGGGCCACGGAGCGGGGACGCTGCTCGCGGCGCCGGGCTCGACGGAGGTGACGGGGGTGCGGGCGTCCACACCGACGGCGATCTGGTCGTCGGTGCCGGCCAGCTCCATCCGTACGTCGTAGCCGGCGCCGTTGTAGCGGGTCGCGGTGGCGGTGGCGAGCACTCCGCCCTCCAGGGTGAGCAGGGTCGCCGCGGTGTCGGCGTCGCCCGCGGCGCGGAAGAAGTCCGCGCCGCCGTTGGCGCCGGTCGCGTACACCTCCAGGATCTCGCGGCCGGTGACCCAGCGCAGGATGTCGAAGTCGTGGATCAGGCAGTCGCGGTACAGGCCGCCGGAGAGCGGGATGTAGTCGGCGGGCGGCGGGGCCGGGTCGGAGGTGACGGCCCGCACGGTGTGCAGCCGGCCGAGCCGGCCGGACCGTACGGCCTCGCGCGCCGCCAGGTATCCGGCGTCGAAGCGCCGCTGGAAGCCCATCTGCAGCGTCGTGCCGGCCGCCTCGACCGAGCGCAGCGCGGCCACGGTGCCGGCCAGGTCCAGGGCGATCGGCTTCTCGCAGAAGACCGGCAGGCCCGCTCGTGCGGCCCGTTCGATGAGGGTGGCGTGCGCCGCGGTGGCGGAGGCGATCACCACCGCGTCGACCCCGGAGCTGAAGACGGCGTCCACCGAGTCCGCGGCGGTGGCGCCGGTCCGGGCGGCGACCTCGGCGGCCCGGCCGGGGTCGGCGTCCGCGACGAGCAGTTCACCGACGTCCGGATGTGCCCGTAGCGCTACGGCGTGGAAGGCCCCGATCCGACCGGCCCCGAGAAGTCCCATTCGCATACCTGGCCCTGCCCCTTCCAGGAAGGTGATCTTCCGGAGGCCGCCGCCGAAGCGGACTCGGCACCTCCGGCTGATACGGCTTGCGTGCCCTGCGGGACCAACCTCCCGCGAGCCGTCACCGCCTGTCAATAGTTTGTCCGGACATACGGACTTCCCGTCATGGCAACCTGCCGATACGCTCCCATCGTGCCCAGTCCCGACCCCGCTCCGCTCCGTCTCAGCGTCGACCGCTCGAGCCCGGTCCCGCTGTACTTCCAGCTTGCCCAGCAACTGGAGAGCGCCATCGAGACCGGTGGGCTGGCGCCCGGCAGCCTGCTGGGGAACGAGATCGAGCTGGCCGGCCGGCTCGGCCTGTCCCGGCCCACCGTGCGCCAGGCGATCCAGTCCCTCGTCGACAAGGGACTGATGGTGCGCCGCCGCGGGGTCGGCACCCAGGTGGTGCACAGCCAGGTCAAGCGCCCGCTGGAGCTGAGCAGCCTCTACGACGACCTGCTCGCCGCGGGCCAGCGTCCCGCCACCCGGGTGCTGCGCAACTCCGTCGCGCCCGCCTCCCCGCAGGCCGCGGCCGCGCTCGGGGTGCCGGAGGGCAGCGAGGTCGTGGTGGTGGAGCGGCTGCGGCTGGCCCACGGCGAGCCCATGGCGCACCTGACCAACCACCTGCCGCCCGACCTGCTGCCGCTGAGCACCGCCGACCTGGAGGCCACCGGCCTGTACCGGCTGATGCGCGGCGCGGGCATCACCCTGCACAGCGCCCAGCAGACGGTCGGCGCGCGGGCCGCGACCGCCGAGGAGGGCCGGCTGCTGGCCGAGCCGGAGGGCGCTCCGCTGCTGACGATGCAGCGCACCACGTACGACGCCAAGGGGCGGGCGGTGGAGTTCGGATCGCACATCTACCGGGCTTCGCGCTACGCGTTCGAGTTCCGGCTGCTGGTCCGTACCTAGCCGCGAACGTAAGAATGTCTGTACAAAGTCTTGACGCTGGACCCCGGCCCCGATTAGAAACCACCCCGTGCCGTACACCGGACCGGACCCGGGCGGCCGGAGGAAAAGGCGGACCCACGATGGCACGCAGGCGTACGGCTCTGTCCGCGGCGGCACTCGCCCTGGCGATATCGCTCGCCGCCGCCGGATGCAGCAGCTCCGGGGGCAAGAAGACCGAGGAGAAGGACGCCACGGGCGCGGTGAACGGGGCGGGCACCCCGCAACTCACCATCGCCATGGTCACCCATTCGGGTGAGGGCGACACGTTCTGGGACATCGTCCAGAAGGGCGCGAAGCAGGCCGCGGCGAAGGACAACGTGAAGTTCCTCTACTCCAACAACAAGGAGGGGAACGAGCAGGCCCAGCTCGTCCAGACCGCGATCGACCAGAAGGTCGACGGCATCATCGTGACGCTGGCCAAGCCCGACGCGCTCAAGGCGGTGCTGCAGAAGGCCGTCCAGGCCGGCATCCCCGTCATCAGCATCAACTCCGGCTCGCAGTTCTCCGCCGCCTACGGCGCGCTGAGCCACATCGGCCAGGACGAGGCGGTGGCCGGCGAGGCGGTCGGCGACGAGATGACCAAGCGGGGCCTGAAGAAGGCGCTCTGCGTCATCCACGAGCAGGGAAACGTTTCTCTCGAACAGCGCTGCGACGGCGCCGCGAAGACCTTCAAGGGCTCGATGCAGAAGCTCTACGTCACCGGCACGAACATGCCCGACGTGCTCTCCTCCGTCACCTCCAAGCTCCAGGCGGACAAGTCCATCGACGCCATCCTGACCCTGGGCGCGCCCTTCGCCGCCACCTCCGTGCAGGCCGTCCAGCAGACCAAGGCCAAGGTCGAGGTCGACACCTTCGACCTCAACGCGGCCGTGGTCAAGCAGCTCAAGAGCAAGGAGGTCGGCTTCGCCGTCGACCAGCAGCCCTACCTCCAGGGCTACCTCGCGGTGGACGAGCTGTGGCTCTACAAGACCAACGGCGACGTCATCGGCGGCGGCCGACCGGTGCTGACCGGCCCCGCCCTCGTCACCGACAAGGACGTGCCGCAGCTGGAGAAGTACACGCAGCGCGGTACCCGATGACAGCGGCCACGTTCCCCTTGACAGATACTTGGGCCGCCGGGGCTGATCATCGAGCCCCCGGCGGCACCGGGATCCGCAGGGAAGGGCAAGGCTTCGTGGCGATGGCTAAGACGGGGACGCGCGCGATCGGCGCACTGCTGGCGGCGGTGCTCGGGGCCTCACTGGCGGGGTGCAGCAGCACGGGCGGCAAACGCGCGGAGGAACGGGCCGCGCAGTCCGCGGGCGGCGGCTCGGGCGTCGACACGCCCAAGTGGACGGTGGCCATGGTCACCCACTCGGGTGCCGGCGACACCTTCTGGGACATCGTCCAGAACGGCGCCAAGCAGGCCGCCCGCAAGGACAACATCAAGTTCGTCTACTCCAGCAGCAACCAGGCGAACGAGCAGGCGCAGCTCGTCCAGGCCGCCATCGACCAGCACGTCGACGGCCTGGTGGTCACCCTCGCCAAGCCCGACGCGATGAAGGACGTCGTCGCCAAGGCGGTGAAGGCCGGCATCCCCGTCATCACCATCAACTCCGGCTCCGACCAGTCCAAGGCCTTCGGGGCGATCGGCCACATCGGCCAGGACGAGAAGATCGCCGGCCAGGCCGTCGGCGACGAGCTGGACAAGCGCGGGAAGAAGCACGCCATCTGCGTGCTGCACGAGCAGGGCAACGTCGGCCATGAGGAGCGCTGCGCCGGGGCGAAGGAGACCTTCGCCGGGACGATGGACAACCTCTACGTCGACGGCACCAACATGCCCGACGTGCAGTCCACGATCCAGGCCAAGCTCCAGGCCGACAAGTCCATCGACGCGGTCGTCACCCTGGGCGCGCCGTTCGCGGCCACCGCCGTCAAGGCCAAGCAGCAGGCGTCGAGCCCCGCCGAGGTCGACACCTTCGACCTCAACGCGCAGGTCGCCACGGCGCTGGCCAACGGCACGATCGGCTTCGCCGTCGACCAGCAGCCGTATCTGCAGGGCTACGAGGCCGTGGACCTGATCTGGCTCTACCGCTACAACGCCGACGTCCTGGGCGGCGGGAAGCCGGTGCTCACCGGCCCGCAGATCCTGACCCAGAAGGACGCCGCCGCGCTGGCGAAGTACACCGAACGGGGGACGCGATGACACCGGCCACCACACTGGAGAAGCCCGCAGGCCAGGACGGTCCTGACCCCGGCGGCAAGGTCGCGGACACCCGGCTGGTGCACCGCTCGCTGGCGCGCCGGCTGATGGGCCGTCCCGAGCTGGGCTCGGTCGTCGGCGCCGTGGCCGTCTTCCTCTTCTTCTCGGTCGCCGCCGACTCGTTCCTGCAGTGGTCCAGCTTCGGGACCGTGCTGTACGCCGCCTCGACCATCGGCATCATGGCGGTGCCCGTCGCCCTGCTGATGATCGGCGGCGAGTTCGACCTGTCCGCCGGTGTGATGGTCACCAGCTCCGCGCTGGTCGCCTCGATGTTCAGCTACCAGATGACGGCGAACGTCTGGGCGGGCGTCGCGGTGTCGCTGCTGGTCATGCTGGCCATCGGCTTCTTCAACGGGTTCCTGCTGACCCGCACCAAACTGCCCAGCTTCATCATCACCCTCGGCACGTTTCTGATGCTCACCGGGCTGAACCTGGGCTTCACCAAGCTCATCAGCGGCACGGTCAGCACCAAGTCCATCGCCGACATGGAGGGGTTCGACTCGGCGCGGGTGCTCTTCGCCTCGCACCTCACCATCGGTGACATCGACCTGAAGGTCACCATCCTGTGGTGGGCGGCCCTGGTCGCCGTCGCCACCTGGGTGCTGCTGCGCACCCGGGCCGGCAACTGGATCTTCGCCGTCGGCGGCGGCGCGGACGCCGCCCGCGCGGTCGGCGTCCCGGTGGCCCGCACCAAGATCGGCCTGTACATGGCGGTCGCGTTCTGCGCCTGGATCTCCGGCCAGCACCTGCTCTTCTCGTTCGACGTGGTGCAGTCGGGCGAGGGCGTCGGCAACGAGTTCCTCTACATCATCGCGGCCGTCATCGGCGGCTGTCTGATGACCGGCGGCTACGGGTCGGCGATCGGCTCCGCGGTCGGCGCGTTCATCTTCGGCATGACGAGCAAGGGCATCGTGTACGCCCAGTGGAATCCTGACTGGTTCAAGTTCTTCCTCGGGGCCATGCTGCTGCTGGCCACGCTGCTGAACGCATGGGTCCGCAAGCGGGCGGAGGCGACCGCATGAGCGCGCTGGTGAAGCTCACCGACGTGAGCAAGTACTACGGCAACATCAAGGCCCTGGAAGGGGTCTCCCTCGAAGTGCACGCAGGTGAGATCACCTGCGTCCTGGGGGACAACGGCGCGGGCAAGTCCACCCTCATCAAGATCATCTCGGGTCTGCACCAGCACGACGCGGGCACCTACGAGGTCGACGGCGAGCCGGTGCGCCACAGCTCGCCGCGCGAGGCCCTCGACCACGGCATCGCGACCGTCTACCAGGACCTCGCGGTGGTGCCGCTGATGCCGGTGTGGCGGAACTTCTTCCTCGGCTCCGAGCCCACCAAGGGCCGCGGACCGCTCCGCCGGCTCGATGTGCGGACGATGCGTGAGACCACCCGCGGCGAGCTGCTGCGGATGGGCATCGACCTGCGCGACGTGGACCAGCCCATCGGCACCCTGTCCGGCGGTGAACGGCAGTGTGTCGCCATCGCCCGCGCGGTCTATTTCGGCGCGAAGGTGCTGGTCCTCGACGAGCCGACGGCGGCGCTCGGCGTCAAGCAGTCCGGCGTCGTCCTCAAGTACGTCGCCGCCGCGCGCGACGCCGGACTCGGTGTGGTCCTGATCACCCACAACCCGCACCACGCGTTCCTCGTCGGCGACCGGTTCGTCCTGCTGAAGCGCGGCGCGATGGCCGGGAGCTATCCCAAAACGGGCATTACGCTGGAAGAGCTGACCCGCCAGATGGCGGGCGGCAGCGAGCTGGAGCAGCTCAGCCACGAGCTCGCCCGCGAGGGCTGACCCAGCCCGTGCTGCACGGGGTACGTCCCCGGTGCGGCACAATCGGCACGACAGCCATCGATCCGGAGACGACCCTTGCCAGCAGCGTCACGCAGCGACCGATCAGCATTCCAGCGCAAGGGCGCCGCCCGTGCGACGGTGCTGCAGACCGTCGGCCGCCGGGAGCGCCGCTCCCATCTGACGGCACCGAGGGTGCCGACGGTCGGCATCGACATCGGCGGCACCAAGGTGGCGGCCGGGGTCGTGGACCCGGACGGCAACATCCTGGAGCAGCTCAGGACCGAGACACCGGACCGGAGCAAGAGCCCCAAGGTCGTCGAGGACACCATCGTCGAGCTGGTGCTGGACCTGTCGGAGCGGCACGACGTGCACGCGGTCGGCATCGGCGCCGCCGGCTGGGTCGACGCCGACCGCTCCCGGGTGCTCTTCGCCCCCCATCTGTCCTGGCGCGACGAACCGCTGCGCGACCGGCTGGAGGAACGGCTGCTGGTCCCGGTCATGGTCGACAACGACGCCAACACCGCGGCCTGGGCCGAATGGCGCTTCGGCGCCGGCCGCGGCCAGGACGACCTCGTCATGATCACCCTCGGCACCGGCATCGGCGGCGCCATCCTGGAGGACGGCCACGTCAAGCGCGGCCGGTACGGCGTGGCCGGCGAGTTCGGCCATATGCAGGTCGTCCCCGGCGGCCACCGCTGCCCCTGCGGCAACCGCGGCTGCTGGGAGCAGTACAGCTCGGGCAACGCGCTGGTCCGCGAGGCCCGCGAGATGGCGGCCGCCGAGTCGCCCGTCGCGTACGGGATCATCGACCGGGTCGGCGGCAACATCGGCGACATCACCGGTCCGCTGATCACGCAGCTGGCCCGGGAGGGCGACGCCATGTGCGTCGAGCTGCTCCAGGACATCGGCCAGTGGCTCGGTGTCGGCATCGCCAACCTCGCCGCCGCGCTCGACCCGTCCTGCTTCGTCATCGGCGGTGGCGTCAGCGCCGCCGACGACCTGCTCATCGGTCCGGCCCGGGACGCCTTCCGCCGCAACCTCACCGGGCGCGGCTACCGTCCCGAGGCCCGCATCGTGCAGGCCGAGCTGGGCAACGAGGCCGGGCTGGTCGGCGCCGCCGACCTCGCCCGGCTGGTCGCCCGGCGGTTCCGCCGCGCCAACCGGCGCCGTGTCGAGCGCTACGAGCGCTTCGTCCGGGCGGCGGGCCGATGAGCGTCGACCGCCCGCACAGCAGACCGCTGCGCCAGGTACCCCGCTGGGTCCAGTGGACCGTCGTCCCGCTGCTGATCCTGGTACCCGTCGGCTATGTGATCGTCTCCGCGGAACAGAGCCGCAACAGCGGCCAGGACAAGGCGGAGTCGGCGGCCGCCAAACACCTGACGTGGGACTGGCCCACCCAGGTGCAGCGGCGGATATACCAGGTGCCGGTCCCGCTGGACTGGACCCGCAACATCGCCTACATGGAGACGAACGACTGGAGCACGAGCGTGCTCTACGTCCAGTTCACGTCCACCGCGGGCGGTCTCGACACCTTCCTCGCGCAGCTGGGCACCAGCCGCTCCGCGCTGAAGCCGGGCGACGTCACCATCACCCCCGACCAGGCGAAGGTGCCCGGCTGGCTCTTCCGGCCGGCCCACGACTGGGCCGGAGTGTCGACGACCCAGCACGGTGACAAGCCGGACCACGACATCACCGTCGACCTCAGCGATCCGGACCACCCCGTCGTGTACATCGTCTCCACGATCAACTTCTGACGGGGGCGGGCGGGGGCACTGACGGGGGCGCGAGTGGGAGCTCCCGCTGCGGGGCTCCCAGTCACCTCCGCCGGCTGCGGCTGCGGCTGCGCCTGCGCGGCGGCGCAGGAACGAATTCGACATCATCGTCCCATTCGGGCTCCGCGTAGCTGGTGGGGGCGAAGGTGCGCCGGCCGCTGTCGGTGATGATCGGCAGCCGGCTGGACGAGGGCCGGCGGCTGCGCCTGCGCTCCCGCTCCGGCTCGATGGGGCCGGCGCCGTAGGAGAAGCCGTCCCCCACGTCGACGGGGCGGCTGCCGGGCCCGCGGGAGGGCGCCCGGCTCGACTGGCGCCGACGCCCGCGCTCCCGCTCGGGTGCGGCTTCGATGGGGCCGGCGCCGTAGGAGAAGCCGTCCCCCATGTCGACGGGGCGGCTGCTGGACCTGCCGGAGGGTGCCTGGCTCGACTCACGGCGGCGCCCGCGCTCCCGCTCGGGTGCGGGCTGGGAGGGGCCACCGGTCTCGTACGAGAAGGCGGGGCGGCGCGACCGGCTGCGGCTGCGGGACATCTGACTGGTGACGGGGTAGTCGTCCTCGTCGTCCACCGCGGCGTAGTTGACCGGGGCGGCGACGGGCGGGCGCCCGGTCCTGCTCACCGGCGGCCGGCTCGACCTGCGCCGGCGGGTGGGGGCGGGCGTCTCGGCGACGCGGCTCCGGCTCTTGCTCCTGCTGCGGTGCGAACGCGGCGCGTCGTCCTCGGGGCTGTTGCTGCGCCGGTCCGAAGCGAACCGGTAGGTCTTCCGGCGTGCCGACACGGCGGCCCCTTCGTCCTTCCCGCTCTGCCGGTGACCGTACCCGTACTCCTCCTGGTCCGCATCGTCGTCGGAGTAGGCGCCGACGAGCCGCACGCCCTCCGGCACGGCCGTTCCGTTCTCCACTCCGTAGAAGCCGTTGTGTGTCCCCGGCTTCTTGTACATGGTCGGATGAGGCACGGTATGACTGGTCGTCACATCCTCACGCCCGGCGAGCTGGGGCAGCTTGTTGGTGTCCCTGACGAGCCTCTTGGTGGAGTAGCCCTTCTCCCGTCCCGTGCGCGGCATCTGGAGGTGCAGGTTGGCGTTCGGCGCGACATTGCGGAAGAGACCGGCCGTCTCGGGCTGACGGACGTCGACGTTGTTGATGACGGGGACACCCATGCGTCGCAGATCTTCGCGGTTGGTTTCGTACTGCTGATACTGGGGTTGGTCCTCGTACGTGGTGGCCGCGTACCGGTCCGCGTCCTCGGGGCGTTGGCGTACCCGTGCCCGCACCCCGGACAAGTCGGCCTCGGACAAGCGGATCTGGTCGCGGCCGCGCAGGTTCTCCTCGGGCGGGCGGACCTGGCCCGGCGGGTGCAGGCCGCCCACAGAGGCCCGGACGGGACCGATCTGACTGGAGCGCACTCGGATGCGCCCGCGCGTGGTGGTGTCGAAGATGTGCTTCCTGCCGTCCGACGAGGCCCCGACGTACTTGCCGATGATCGGATCGCCCTCGCCGAGGATCTCGAACAGCTGGTTCCTGTCACCCGGGTACATCTTCCTGCCCTCGCCGCCCGGCGCGCGGGCCACTGCGATAGCGCCGCCGGTCTGCGCGGGCGCGGCGGTCTGCGCGGAGCCGCCGGAGCCGGGTCCCGACAGGTCGGGCAGGGATCCCCGGGCCATCCTGCGGCCGTTCGCCGTGGCAGAGCGCTCGAAGGGGTCGTCCTGGTGGGAGAGTTTCACTCCCGCCCCGTTGTCGGTCCCCGCGACGGAGCCCATCGACTGCTGGCGGACGTGGTCGAGCTCGTGGAACATCGTCTCGTCGTCCGTGCCCTGCGGGCCGACGACGATGTCACTGCCCGTGGTGTAGGCGCGTGCGCCGAGGGCGGCCGCCGAGCGCTGCGCGACCGGGTCGCTGTGGACGCGCACATGGCGGAAGGACATGCCGTAGCCCTGTTCCGCCCGCTCCAGAAGACGTGAGTCCAGCGGACGCCCCGGGGAGCGCACGGCGTTGAGCACGGACGACGCCTGGACCGACGAGTGGTCGGTGACCGGCTGCCCGGCGTCGGGCCGCTCGTGACCGCATCCGGTGCCGTGCTCGTGCAGTTCCTCCTCGACGGCGCGGGCCACCACCGCGTTGCCCGCCGAGCGCTGGAGAGCCAGGACGCGCTGCGCCACCGTGCGCGGTCCCTCGGCGCGGCTGCTGCTCGCCGGGCCACCGGCCTGCTTGACCTGGGTCTTGTACGCGCGCACGGTACTCCTCGCCACTCAACGCCTGATCGGACATCGTCCCTCGGCCCGCACCGGCAGCGGGAGGGCCGCGAGGGCAGAATCCCGGCCGGAGCGGGTCGCTGGACGGGCCGCAAGGGCAACGCGGCCGTCGCTCTGCGCGGGTCCACCGGTTCGGTCACGCGGGCTCGTCCGCAGCGCTGTTCAGCACGGCCGGAAGGTCCCCCCTCCGCCGGATGCCGAGCTTGCGGTAGGTGCTGGTCAGATGGGTCTCCACGGTACGCAGTGCCAGGTGCAGGAGCTCGGAGATCTCGGCGTTCGTCCGGCCGTCCGCGGCCAGTGCGGCGATCCGGCGTTCGCCGGCCGTCAGTGCACCCGGGCCCGTGAGAGTGGCGTTCCAGCGGCGGGTACCGCTGGCGCGCAGGGCCCGTTCCGCGGTGCCCGACAGCCGCACGGCGCCGAGCCGTTCGGCCGCCGCCGCGGCCTCCCTGAGCAGCGGACGGGCCTGGCGGGGCTGCCCGGACGCCGTGAGCTGGAGTCCGTGGGTGACGAGCGCGGAGATCAGCTCGGCGTCGAGCGAGGTGCCGCGCAGGACGTCGACGGCCTGGGCGGTGAGTTCGAGACCGCGTCGTCCGCCGGTGGCCGCGCCCAGGACGCGCAGCGCGCGGCCCTGGACCCGGGGCGTGCCCCATACGGCGGCGTACCGGCTCTCCTCCTCAGCCAGCGCGAGGGCCTGCGGTGCTTCCCCCAGAAGGAGATGACATTCGACGGCAGCCGAGCGCCACGGTGTGACGACGATGCCGACCACGTCCCGGCCGAGCTGGCGCCTGCCGCACTCCCGGAAGTCGGCCAGGGCCCCGGCCGGATCGCCGACGGACGCACGCAGGGCACCACGCGCGTAGAGAAACCGGTTCGGCTCCCAACTGTCGTGCGTCTCGTCGACGTTGACACCGGCGATGAGCCGCTCGGCCTCGGCGGAGCGGTCGCACTCGACGAGTGCGAGGACCCGATGGGCCAGGAAGTTGCTCGCACCGGTACGGGCCGCGTCGTCCGGCGTCCGCAGCCGGTCGGCGGTCTCCTCCAGCACCCGCCGGTAGTGGCCGCGTGCGGCGGCGGTGTCCACCCACGTGTTGAGCAGCGACCGGTGGACCGGGTGCAGCGGGGTCAGCCGGTGCTCGGTCAGCCCGGTCCTGATCAGTCGTTCGGCCTCGTCCGGTACGTCGGCCCACTGGGTCACGGCGGCGGCCACCGCCAGCAGGTACGGCACCAGCAGCGGATCTTCCGGGGCCGTCAGCAGCCGCCGGATCTGCCGCACGGCCGACTCCGCGGACAGCAGCCCGGCCGTCACCCTGTACCGGATCAGGAGGGCGTGCTGGGCCGGGCTGATCCCTTCCGGGGAGTGCTCGGCGCGCTCGTGCAGGCGGGTGTAGACGGCCCGCCGGATCTCCGGGTCGTGGTCGGAGAAGAACGCCGACGCGGTCTGGACCGTACGCGCCAGGACGGGTTCCGCGTCCAGCGGGCCCAACTCGCGCATGACGTCGAGCGCGGCGTGCGGCCTGCCCCGGTTGGCCAGGGCGTTGCCCAGGCTGACCGCGGCGAGCACCCGGTCCCTGGGCCGCTCCTGGAGGCGCAGCGCCTCGGCCAGCCGGGGTATCCCGCCGGTCCGCAGGGTGGCGAACTCCAGTTCGCCGAGCTCGGTGAGGACCGCGGACCGCCGCTCGCGCGGCAGCGGTTCGTCCAGCGCGCGGCGCAGATAGCTTGCGGCCGCCCCGGTCCTGCCGGCCCTGGACGCGTCGGCTGCCGCGGCCCGGAGCGCCTTGTCGACGGACGCCGCATCCCCCGCCGCACCGGCGGGGGCGGTCCGCAGCAGATGCCTGGCCACCGCCTCGGCCCCGTCGCCCCGGCGTTGGCGCAGGTCGGCCGCGCGGTGGTGCAGGGCCTGCCGGTGCGAGCGGGGCCAGCCGTCGAGGACCGCGCCGCGCAGCAGGGGATGCGCGAAGCGCGGGAGAGCGCTGCCGGGGACGTGGCGCAGCACCCCGAGCCGGATCATCGCGGTGACCCAGCCGCCGACGCGGTCGGGATCGGCCCCGGTGAGTTCGGCGAGGAAGTCGGCGAAGTCCTGGCCAGGACCGGGTTCATGGTGCCCGGCGGGTCCTGGGGGGAGGCCGGGCAGGCCAGGTCCGCCGGGAGTCCCGCGTTCCGCCTTCTCCGTCCCTCCTTCGTTGTACCGCTCCGGTGCCGAGTGCTCGAGTTCCGCGAGGGCGCGAGCCACCCCGCTGCTTCCGGGGCCCGCGCTTTTCAGCCACCACGAGACCGCCGCCACGAACGCCCCCGGGTACAGGTCGGCGCAGCTCTCGGGCAGTCGTGGCTCCATGCCGTCACTGTCCGGCCCGCGGTACGGGAAGACCGCCCGGAGATCGTCGAGCAGCGCGCGCAGCAGCAGCGGATTGCCGGCACCGGCCCGTACGCAGCCGTCCACCCAGGTGTCGCTGGTGTGCGCGCCCAGGACGCCGCGTACCAACTTCGCGGCGGCGGGACGGCTCAGCGGCGCCACCGCGTGCGTCCGGACCACCCCCGGGGGCAGTGAGTACGCGAGGCCCGGTGCGGGCGGGGTGATGTCGTACTGCCCCCGTTCGGTGACCACCATCAGGACCGGCATTCCGGCCAGTCGTCGGGCGGCTTCGGTCAGCCAGTTCCGGGAGGCCTGGTCGGCGAGGTGCGCGTCGTCCACGGCGACCAGCAGGGGCGATGCGGCCGCGTGCTCGCACAGTAACCGCCACAGGTGGGACGCATTGGTCAAGTGGTCAGGAATCTCAGGGGCGTTGTGGAGGCAGCCAGGATCGGACGGTGAGTTGAGAAGCTGCCGGACGAGGGCGAGCGGGATACCCGAGCACTCGGCGGAGGCATGGGCCCGCAGGACCCGCATGCCGAGTTTCGCGCCCCGCTCAGCGGCGGCCTCCAGCAGCGCGCTGCGGCCCGTACCAGTGGGCGCGCGGAACAGGACCAGCCGACCGGCTCCGCTCATCGCCCGGTCGGCCTCCGCCGCCAGCAGCTCCAGCGCGGACTCGCGTTCCAGCAGCCGGGCAGAGGCGGGTCCCAGGGCCGACGGCGGGGCCGGGAGCAGCCGACGGGGCCGTGGCTGATTCGAGCCCAGCGCCATCAGAACCTGCCGCCGATCTCGTGGTCGGTCTCGTGGTAAGCCACGGTGGTGGTCGTCCTATCGGCGAAGGAAGGATGGGAAGAGCAGGCATGGTTTGCTCCCTTGAGTAAGACGCGAGGACGTATGGCATGGTTCAAAGAAGCCCGAACAGAATCCCGGTCGAGGTCCACGCGTCCGACCCGCTGTCCCTCGACGGAGCGGTCAGCCAGCTTCGCCGGCACTCCGAAGTGGAGCTGGTGGAGGAAGGGACCAGCCGTCCGGGTACGGTCGCGGTCCTGCTCGCCGAGGGGCTGGACGAACCCACGCTGTCGCGGCTGAGAAGGCTGACCCGCGCGGACGGCACCCGGGCCGTTCTCGTC
Source organism: Streptomyces sp. RKAG293 (assembly GCF_023701745.1). NCBI lineage: Bacteria > Bacillati > Actinomycetota > Actinomycetes > Kitasatosporales > Streptomycetaceae > Streptomyces > Streptomyces sp. RKAG293. The sequence continues at coordinate 6,966,289 of NZ_JAJOZB010000001.1, forward strand.
ACGAGCCTCATCCGCGAGGCGGAGCTGCTCCAGGTGATCGAGTACGGGGTCGGCGCGATCGTCTGGCGGCGCGAGGCCACCGGCCACCGCCTGCTCCAAGCGGTCCTCGCGGCCTCCCGGGGCGAGGGGGATCTGCCGTCGGACCTGCTGGGGCGGCTGATGGCCCAGGTCGGCTCGTTGCAGCGCGGCGCGACCAGCGTGTCGGGGGCGACGGCGTCCGGTCTGGCGCCCCGCGAGGTCGATGTGCTCCGACTGGTGTCGGAGGGGATGGACACCGGGGAGATCGCCGCAAAGCTCTCGTACTCCGAACGTACGGTCAAGAACGTCATGCACGGGCTGACGACCCGTCTGCATCTGCGCAACCGCGCCCATGCCGTGGCCTATGCCCTGCGCGAGGGCTACATCTGACGGACCGCGCGCCGTTTCACCCCTGCGCGGGTTCAAGGGCCCTGAGGACAGGAGAAGGGCGACGCGGGGGCAACGGGGTTGCCCCGTGATCGTCCCCCGGGTGCCTCGCGGGGTGATGGTCCCGGCGGCCACGATGGACTGGGCAGCTCCCTGCCCAGGCGTCGACCGTGAAGGACTGTGCGACCGTGATCCACGAGGTGGACGACATCCTGCGAGGGCTGCTCATCCGCGGTTCCTTCGCGGGGTCCGACGTCGAGGTCACCTTCGACGCCCCGACGCGCGACTGGTCGGCGCGGCGCAACGCCCCGACCGTCAACGCGTATCTCTACGACATCCGTGAGGACACCAAGCGGCGCCAGCGCGGCAGGATGGCGCTCCGCGACGAGCGGGGGATCGTCCTCAAGGAGCAGCAGCCGCCGCGCTGGTTCCGGCTCTCGTACCTCGTCACGGCCTGGACCAAGCGCCCGCAGGACGAACACCGGATGCTCTCCGCGGTCCTGCACACGTTGCTGCCCAAGGAGATCCTGCCGCCGGAGGACCTGACCGGCACCCTCGCCGGACTCGGCCTCTCCGTCCCGCTGACCGTCGCGGGGCTGCACACCGAGGCGCGCTCGCTCGCGGACATCTGGTCCGCGCTCGGCGGCGAACTCAAACCCTCGCTCGACGTGGTGATCACCGCACCCTTCCTGGCGTCCCCCGACTACCGGGTCGGTCCGCCGGTCACGGAGGGGCTCGGCGTTCGGGTGGAGGGGGCGGACGGCGTGCCCGACGACAGCCCCACCCGCCACCACAGTGCGGAAAGCGTCAGCGCCGCCAAGGAGGACTTCGTGCGGAAGCACGGCACGACGGGAACGCCTCAGGAGCGGCTGACGTGAGCGACTCCTCCGCCCCCCTGCTCGCACGGCTCGCGGGCCTGCGCGAGCGGGTGGCCTTCCTCGTCGACCGGCGCAGCGCCGCGGACCCGACGGCCACCGACCCGATGCGCGGGCTGTACCTGACGGAGGACGGGGTACGGCACCTGCTGTCCAGGACCGCGGGTGCCGCGCCCCCCGCTGTCCCGGACGGCCCGGACGGCCCGGACGGCCCGGACGGCCCGGACGGCCCGGACCTGGCGGAGGAGACGGCGGAAGCAGCGGAGCCGGACGAGTCCTGGCCGTCCGACGACGACCGCCTCCACTGGCTCGCCCACTGGCTGCGCCTCGGCCCCCTCGAAACCCAGATCCTGCTGATCGCGCTGGCGCCCGACCTGGACCGCTCCTTCGAGTCGCTGTACGGCTACCTCAACGACGACGTCACCCGTCGCCGGGCGACCGTCGCGCTCGCCCTCGACCTGTGCGGGTTGCCCACGCACTCCGCCGCCGGACGGTCCCGCTTCCATCCGGCCGCGCGGCTGCTCGCGCGGGGGCTGCTCGAAGTGGAGGACCCCGAGCGCCCCTTCCTCAGCCGCTCCTTGCGCGTGCCCGACCGGGTCGTGGCGCATCTGCTCGGTGACGACACCCCGGACCCGGCGCTGGAGGGGACCGTACGCCCGCTTCCGTACCGGCCCGTGGAAGAGGACCCACGGAACCCGGAGAGCGCGGAGAGCCCGGAGAACGCGGCGGCCGGCGGCACACCGGAGGGTACCGACCTGCTGGTACGGAGACTGGCCGGGCACCTCGCGGAGCGCCCGCTCACGGTCTACCTGCGGGAGCACCGCGACGGCGACGGGCTCGCCTGCGCCATCGCCGCCCTGGGCGCGGCCGGCATCCCGGCCCTGCACCTGGTGCCGGGGGGACGCTCGGAGGACCCCGGGCCCGAGGAGCACCCGCCGGTGGAACGCACTGCGGGGGAGCGACTCCCGTACCGGGAGCTGCTCCGCGAGGCGCGGCTGACGGGACGCGCGATCGTGGTGGCCCCGTTGCCCGAGCGGCCGGCGGAGCTGATCCGGGCGCTCACGGTGAACGACGTCCCGGTCCTGTTCGCGGACCCGCGCCCGTACGACCCGCAGTGGTGCGACAGCGGGCGCGACCCGGTCGTGCTGGACGCGCCCCGGCAGCGTGCCGGCGATCTCGACGCCTGGCGGGCGGCGCTCGGCCCCGAGGAGCCGGAGTTCGACCTGGCGCCGGTCGTCGCCGCGTACCGGCTCGGGCCCGGCGGGATCGACCGCGCGTCCCGCGCGGCCCTGGACCTCGCCGCGTTCGACGGTACCGAACTGTCCGCCGCCCATCTGCGGTTCGCGGCCCGGCAGCAGTCCGCATCGGGCCTCGAGCGGCACGCCCGCCGCATCCGGCCCGACGTCGGCTGGAACGATCTCGTCCTGCCCGCGGGTCCGCTGGCGCAGCTGCACGAACTGGTCCTGCGCGCCCGACATCGCGACCGCGTGCTGGGCGACTGGCGGCTGAGCGCGGGCGGCGGGCGCGGTCGGGGCGTGGTGGGGCTGTTCGCGGGCGAATCCGGGACCGGGAAGACGCTCTCCGCCGAAGTGGTCGCGGGCGAACTCGGCCTTGACCTCTACGTCGTGCAGCTGCCGTCCGTCGTGGACAAGTACGTCGGTGAGACGGAGAAGAACCTGGAGCGGATCTTCACCGAGGCCGACCGTACGGACGCGGTGCTGCTCTTCGACGAGGCGGACGCCGTCTTCGGCAAGCGCTCCGAGGTCAGCAGTTCCAACGACCGCCACGCGAACATGGAGAGCGCCTATCTCCTCCAGCGTCTGGAGTCGTTCGACGGCATCGCCCTGCTGACCACCAACCTGCGCTCCAACATCGACGACGCCTTCACCCGCCGGCTGGACCTGGTGGTCGACTTCCCCTTCCCCGAAGCGGAGCAGCGCCTGGCGCTCTGGCGGCACAGCCTCGCCCACGTCCCGTGCGCCGCCGACCTCGATCCGGGCCGCTGCGCAGGGGACTTCGAGCTGGCGGGCGGCTCGATCCGCAGTGCGGTCGTCACGGCCGCGTACGCGGCGGCGGGCCGGGGCAACAGCGTGACGACGGCGGATCTGCTGGAGGGCGCCCGGCGCGAGTACCGCAAGGCGGGCCGGCTGGTGCTGGACGACGCGTCCTGGTAGCCGCCCGCCCACCCGCCGCGGGGCCGGCTACTTCATCGGTGCCGGGAGCCAGTCCTTGGCCGTCACCGTGCCCGCGGTGTCCTGTGTGTGGACCCAGCCCAGCTTCGTCTTCGTGAGCGTCGTCTCGTCCAGGACTCCGGTCTGCTCGGCTCCGAACTGGCCCTGGTACTCCTTGATCCGGTCCGTGTCGGCCTGCGTCGCCTTCTCCTGGAGTTGTATGTGCTTGCGCAGGTAGTCGATGTTGGCCCGGGTGTACTTGACCGTCGTGGCCAGGTCGCCGTCGTCGAACTCGCCCTGGGTGCCCCAGAGCAGGATGTTGCGCACCCACGGCACCTCCGGGCTGGCCTCGTTCATGTTCAGCGCCAGCGACTTGGAGGCCACGAAGTGCGCTGCCAGGAGCGCGGTCATCGTGGTCCGGCCCAGGTTGCCGAGCCCGTCGGTCTTCGCCAGCTGGCTGAACTGGCCGAAGCGCGAGTCGTTGGTCTGCTGGAAGCACTCCAGGGCCTGCGTGGTCGCCTCGTCCAGTTTGCCCACCGTGTAGGTACCCGTCAGCTTGCAGCCGGCCGCCCCCTCGACCAGCCGTACCTGGGCGAACTGCACGAAGAGGTTCGGCTTGTCCTGCGACGTGATGGGCAGCGGGGCTCGCGGCGGCTTGGCCTCTGCCGGGGGCTTCTTCCCGCCTCCTCCGCCACCGCCCGGCGCCTTGGGCTGCGCGGTGGGCGCGGCGTCCTGGGTGGGCTTGCCGGGCGGTTTCGCCGTCGGTTCCTCCGGCAGTGCGGTGGCCGCCGTCTGCTGGAGCTTCTCCTGCGCGAGCGTGCGGACCGGTGCCTTGTAGGTGAACCAGAGCACGAGCCCGGTGACGGTGAGGGCGAGCAGCAGGCTCAGCGTGGTCATCATCCACATCGGCAGCAGGGTGCGCTGTACGTACGTGCCGTTCACCACCAGGGGTTCGAACCCCGAGCGTCGCACCGACAGCTCGTACGGCCGCTGCTGCTTCTGCCCCACCCAGGTGATCTGCCGGGGCTTTAGGGTCGCGTTGACGAAGGCGGCGCGACCGGGTTCGATCTGGACGTTGGACGGGACGATCTCGTACGAGAGGTCGTCGCTGCTCTTGTCGCCACCGCCGATCGACGCGGTCAGCACGGTGTTGCCGAGGTTGTCGACGGCCAGCTTGGGCCGGCCCCTGAAGCGTCCCTTCACGGTCTGCGGGACCAGCTCGGCCCGCACCTCCATGAACGTGGTGAAGGTGATGTTCCCCTCGGCGACCGTGGTGGCTCCGGGGTGTTCGGTGGGCAGGACGCGGACGCCGTACGGGTGCGGCCCCGCGGTCGCGTCCGGGGTGCGGGGCGGAGCGAACGTCAGCTCCACGATGCCGGTGGTTCCCGGGAAGAGCCTGATGGACGGCGGTTCCACCGAGACGTACGGGGCGATGTCGCCGACCGCCTCGAAGCGGTACTCGTCGACGACGTCGCCGGTGTTGCGCAGACGCAGTCGTACGGTGGTGCTGCCACCCGGGTCGACCGTGGTCGAGGCGGGCTCCAGGAATGTCCAGGTCGTCACCCGATGGACGCTACTGCCGGGGGGAGAGCCCACGGCAGAGGAGGCGGGGTAGCGCCGCTGCCCGAAAGGCAGCGCCCGCTGCCCTCGAACACCCGCGCGCCGGCCGGCCGCCGGGGATGCGGAACCGCGCCCGCGGCCGGACTTCGCGGTGCGGCGCCCGGCACCGCTTCGGTACGCCCCCGCCGGAACTCCTGGTGGCGGCAGACCGTTCCGCGACCCCTCGGCTGCCCCTGGGGGCACAGTCGGTGCCCTGGGTAAGGCACCGGAGGACGTATCCCCGGTCGCGCACGGGCCGCGAGGGTGAGTGTGGTCTTGTCTTGGTACCCCGAGGAGAGCAGAGCATGCCGTCTTACCTGTCGCCGGGCGTATACGTGGAAGAGGTGGCCAGCGGCTCTCGTCCGATCGAGGGGGTCGGCACCTCGGTGGCCGCATTCGTCGGGCTGGCGCCCGAGGGCCCGCTGAACGAGCCGACACTGGTCACCAACTGGACCCAGTACGTGGCCGCGTTCGGCGAATTCACCGACGGGTACTTCCTGGCGCACTCGGTTTACGGCTTCTTCAACAACGGCGGATCCGCCGCCTATGTGGTCCGGGTGGGCGGCACGCCCGGCGGAGTGACGGGGGCGCCGGGCGAAGGCGCCGAACCGGTCGGCGGACGGCGCGGCCGGTCGGCGGTCGCCGGCGCCGCGGCAGCGCCTGCCGCACTCACGGCCGGTGCGGCACAGGCACTGGGGACGTTCAAGGTGTCGGCCGTCGCGACCGGTGAGAGCGGCACGCTCAGCGTCGAGGTCACGGACGCCGAGGGCGAGGGCCCCGCCGAGCGGTTCCGGCTGGTCGTCAAGGACGGCCCGAAGCCGGTCGAGACCTTCGACGTCTCGGCGAAGAAGGGCGCCCGCAACTATGTGGTCACCCAGGTCAGGGAACAGTCGAAGCTGATCTCCGTGCAGGAGGCGGCCGCGGCCTCGCAACTCGCCCGCCCCGACAACCAGACGGTGGCGCTCGAGGCGCCCGTCGCCGCCGCGCAGCCCCCCGTGGTCCCGGACGCGGTGGAGAGCGAGCCGGTCGGCATCGCCGAGTACCTGGGCGACTCCTCGGACCGCACCGGCTTCGGCGGCCTCGAAGCCGTGGACGAGATCTCCATGGTCGCCGTCCCCGACCTGATGGCCGCCTACCAGCGCGGCGCGATCGACCTGGAGGCCGTGAAGGCCGTCCAGCTCGGGCTGATCGCCCACTGCGAACTGATGGGCGACCGGCTCGCGATCATCGACCCGCCGCCCGGCCTCAACGCCCGGCAGATCCGGGTCTGGCGCATGGAGACGTCCAACTACGACTCCAAGTACGCCGCGCTCTACTACCCGTGGATCAAGGTCTTCGACCCGGCCGGCGGCCAGACCCGGCTGATCCCGCCGAGCGGCCACATCGCCGGCATCTGGGCCCGCAACGACTCCGAGCGCGGCGTGCACAAGGCCCCCGCCAACGAGGTCGTACGCGGCGCCGTCGACCTGGAGATGCAGATCACGCGGGGCGAGCAGGACCTGCTCAACCCGATCGGCGTCAACTGCATCCGCACCTTCCCCGGCCGCGGCATCCGCGTCTGGGGCGCGCGCACCCTTTCCTCCGACCCGGCCTGGCGCTACCTCAACGTCCGCAGGTATTTCAACTACCTGGAGGAGTCGATCCTCAACGGCACCCAGTGGGTGGTGTTCGAGCCCAACGACCAGGCCCTGTGGGCCCGCATCCGGCGGAACATCTCCGCGTTCCTGGTGACGGAATGGCGCAGCGGCGCGCTGTTCGGCGCCACGCCGGAGGACGCCTACTACGTGAAGTGCGACGCCGAGACCAACCCGGTGGAGTCGGTGGACCTCGGCCGGGTCATCTGCCAGATCGGTGTCTCGCCGGTCAAGCCCGCCGAGTTCGTGATCTTCCGGCTGGCCCAGTTCTCCGGCGGCAGCGGCGAGCTGGAGGAGTAGCACGCCACGCGCCTCCGACGTACGGTTTCCGACCATCAGCAGAAGGAACGGCTTTCATGAGTCTCTCCCAGGGTGATGCCCTCACCACCCACAACTTCGGCCTCCAGATCGACGGCGTCATGGTCGAGTACCTGCACGCCGTGGGCGAGGTGGGGATGGAGCAGGACGTCATCGAGTACCAGCAGGTCTCGGCGAACGGCCAGCCGGTCACCAAGAAGATGCCCGGTGTGAAGAAGGCCGGCGAGACCACCGTCACGCGCGGCATGGAGCAGTCCACCGCCTTCACCGAGTGGATCGCCGCCTCGCTGCGCGGCGACATGGGCTCGGCCCGCAAGAACGCGAGCATCATCTACATGGACTACCAGTTCAACCCGGTCCGGCGGCAGCACCTGCGCAACGCCTGGTGCAGCAAGGTGGTGGGCGCGGCCGCGACGGCCGGCGAAGCCTCCGTGATGACCGAGACCGTCACGATCGTCTACGAAGAGCTGGTCACCGAGTAATGCGTCGCGGACCTGCCAGGCCTGCCACCGACGCCGCTGCCGCCACGTCCGCTCCCGCGGACGTGGCGGCCCCGGCCGTCGTACCGGCGGAAGCACAGCCCGTACGGCAGCCGTTGCGAACCGAGTTCGCGTTCGAGCTGCCGCGCGGGTACGTGGACGACATGGGAACCGTGCATCGCGAGGGTGTGATGCGACTGGCGACCGCCCGGGACGAGCTGATCCCGCTGCGGGACATGCGGGTGCAGGAGAACCCCGCGTACCTCTCGGTGGTGCTGCTCGGCCGGGTCATCACCCAGCTGGGCACTGTGGCGCACATGCACGACGGCGTGGTGGAGAACATGTTCGCCTCCGACCTCGCCTTTCTCCAGGACTTCTACCGGCAGGTCAACGCCGAGGGCCACACCAGGGCCGGCGTCTCCTGCCCACACTGCGAGCAGCCGTTCGAGGTCGAGCTCGGCGGGAGCCGCCTGGGGGAATCGTGACGTACGCGACCGACCGGATCCATGAGGAGATCGCGTACATCGCCTACCACTTCCACTGGAACCTGGACGACATCCTGGACCTCGAACACCGTGAGCGGCGGCGATATGCCGAGCAGATCGCCACGTTGGTGACGCGTGCTGCAACGGAGCGGTGATGGGCATATTCGACCGGCTGAGGGGCCGGGAGCGGAGCGGGGGCGCTACGGTGCCGGGCCCCGTTCCCGAGGCGTCCGCCGGAGACCGAGCCGCCGCGGGCACCGGTGCCGCTGTCTCCGCGGGGGGGCGGGGCTGGGCCGGTCTGCCACCGATCCAGCGCGTGCTGGCGGCTCCGGCGCGGGTGACGGTCGCGTCCGCGGACTTCGGCGGCTCGCTGACCGCCTGGCAGAACCACTCCTTCTCCGGGACGCTCTCGCATGCCGTCCTGGACGGTGCCCCGACCGGTCTCATCAAGGACACCCTGGCGTTCGCCGGGGCGCCCCGGCCGGGTGACCGCGGCGCGGCCCGGCCCCTGCCGATCGCCGCTGCCGTTGATGACGCTGCCCGGGGGGACACCGGTGCGAGCGGCCCGGGCCAGGCGCAGTGGCCCTCGGTCCAGCGCGCCCCGGGTCCGCGGGTCGCTCCCGTAATGCCGCGGCCGAATGCGGCGCCCCCGGCGCTGACCCGGGCTTCCGCCCCGGGAACGGTGCAGCGCAGGGTGCTTCCCACGGTGGCGCCGCGCCGGGGGACGCCCGCCCCGGCGGCAGGCGAGGTGGCCGCGCGGACGTCTGTGCCCCCGTCCGCGCCGACACCGGTCCGGACGCCGACACCCGCGCCCGTCCCCCTGGCTCCCCGACCTTCTTCCACCGCGACCGGGGCCGCCGCTGTGCGCGTCCAGCGCGCGGAGGGAGACCAGGACGGGCCTCGCGGCGGCGGCTCGGCGCGGATCGTGCCGCCGGGCCCCCGCGGTCGGGTCCGGCGGGCGCGCCCTCGGCCGCCCACACCCCGCCGGCCCACCCCGCTGCACTTCCCGTGCAGCGGCGTGAGGCGAGCGCTCCCGGTCCGTCGGCTGGTCCGGCGGCCGCCGAGCCACGTCGGCGCTCGCTGCTCGGACCGCCGCTGACGGGACCGGTGGCTCCGCCGGCGGCACCTGCACCGCAGGCCGCACCGGTGCAGCGGCGCGGCCTCGTCGGTCCCCCCGTGCAACCGTCCTCGTCCTCGCCAGGACCGACACCGCCGGCAGCGCCGCTGCTCGGCGGCCCCGGGGCCGGTGTGCCGTCGGGCGGGGTGCGGGCGGCCGGCGGCGGGAACGGCGGTCCGCCGCCCGTACCGAGGACATCGGCAGCCAGGCCGGAAACCGTGGTGCGCCCGTCCGGCACGTCCGGGACCAGCACGGCCGGAGCCGGCACCCCCGCGGCGGCTCCGCCTGGGCCACGTCCGGTCGTCCGGCCCGGGTTGGGTGCTCCGCTGAGTGGACCTGCCGGCGCTCGGACGGTGACCCCGCCGGCCTCCCCGGCGGTGCCCCGGCAGACGGGTGCCCCGGTTCCCGGCAGGGCACCACTCGTGCAGCGTTCCCCGGCGGTCGGCGGGCCACCGCGCACTCCCATGCCGCCCGCCGTACGGCCCACCGCGCGGACGGCTGCGGGCCCCGCGGCGTCCGCGACCGCTCCCGCACCGGCGTCGCCCGTGCAGCGGCACGGTCCTGCCGACCGCGCGTCGTCGAGTGGGCGCCCGCCCGCACCGACCGGGTCCGCTCCGGTTCCCGGACCCGGCTCATCGCCGACCACCGATGTCCCCGTCTCCTCCAGCCCTTCCGGCTCCTTTACGGGTGCGCGTGGCGCGGGAGTGCCGGGGCCCGGCGGCGTGGCCGGGCCACCCGCCGTTCCGACGCGCGGCCCGACCACGCTGACACCCGATGCGGCTGCCGGGAGGAGCGGCCGCCCACTACCGGTGCAGCGGCTCGCCACCCCGGGAAACGCCGGCAGCGCAGCTGCGCCGACGCCGCTCGGTCCGAGGGGCGGATCCGGCCCTGCCGGGAAACCCCCGCTGGGGCGCATTCCCGCACCTGCAACAGCACTTACACCTGCACCCGCACCCGCACTTACACCTGCACCCGCACCGGGCCCCCGGGCCGGCGCGCCGTCGGCGGTGACGCTTCCGGCGGCGGTTCACCGTTCCGTAGCGGCAACCACCGGTCCGGCAGCGGGCGGTGGCGCGCCCGCGCCCAGCGCTCCCGTTCGGCCGCCGAGCGGATCCGGCGAAGACGGCGCCAACAAGGCGACCCCGGAGCCGAATTCGACACCGCCTGTCGTAGCGGCCGACTCCGGAGCCGACCCACAGGCCGCTGCGCCTCCATTGCAGCGGGCGGCAGTGCCCACCGTGCCGGTGCGGTGGTCGGTGACGGCCTCGACCGCCCGGCCGGTGCGTCACCCACGGCCGGTTCCTGGACGCAGTGCCCGTCCCGCTCCTGGTGCCACGCCCGGTCCGACGGGGGGAGAGGCGGTGCGCCCCACCGTGCACCACGCCTCCGGATCCGGCCGTGCGAGCGGCACGCCGCGCGTGCAGCGGTCGCCCCTGACTCCCCCCTCGGCCCGGCCCCTGACCCCAGCCCGGCCCCCGACCTCGCTCCGGCCGGCCTCTGCCGTTGCCTCGGCCCTCCCGTCCGCTCCGGCCGCCCGCGCCGCGGGCGCCCCGGCGACCGCCCTGCCCTCCGGGGTGCGGGCGCCCGCCGTATCCCGGACCCCCTCTGTATCCCGAACGTCGGCCGGCCCGCTGTCGGCGTCGCGGCAGGGGTCCCTTCCGTACGCCCCGCTGCTGGGTTCCTCCCGGCCGGTCACGGCCGCCGGGTTCACGCCGTCGCCGGCGGGGCCACGGTTCGTGGCTCCGGTCGCGGCGGCGGGCAATGCTCCGGCAGCCGCCGCGCCGCGCCGCGGGGAGCCCTCGGTGGCCGGTGCGCAGCCGGTCGCTGCGCGGCGGCCCACCGCTCCCGGGGCGTCCGCGCTCCCGGGGGTCCAGCGTGCCGTTTCACCGTCCGCCCATGCGCCGGCTCCCGCGCCGACGGCGCACAGGGCCCCGACCCCCGTGCGTCTGCACCGTGTTCGGCCCGCGACCGTCGGCAGCCGTCGGCCTGCCGTACAGCGCTCCGCCGCCCCGCCCGCCGCCGTCCGTCCGATGCCGCTCACGGCCGCGACCCGGCCCCTGGCCGCTCCCACCCCGGCGTCCTCACCCGCGCGACCCGGTACCGAAGGGCGCGATCCCCACGGCGCCGCCCCGGCTCTCCCGGTCGTTCAGCGCGCCGCGTCCGCGTCGGTGCCACTCGTCCCGGGCGGGACCGGCCGTACGCCGGTACGGCAGGCTCCCGGTGGCTCCGGATCCTCCACCGCCCCCATGACGTCCGCCCTCTCGACCGCCCCCGTGGCCCGGCCGGTTCGGAGCTCCGTCGTGTCCCTGGCGCCGGCCCGGCCCGCGCCCGCCGTCGCGCTCCCCGTGCAGCGTGCGGCGCCCGCGATCCCGGCCGCGCTTCCCGCTCCGCCCGCAGCCGCGGCGCCGCCGGTCCGTACGCCGACGCCCGCCTCGGTGCGGGTGTCCGCCCCGCGCCGTGCCACGTCCGTCGAAGTACAGCGGAGCAGTGGTGGCGGCGGGGGAGCCGCGGAGCGGCCGGCGCCCTCCGTGACGAGCCGGTTCACCCCGCGTGAGTTGAAGGAGGACCAGGTGGCCGAGTTGGCCCACCGGCTGATCGAGCCGATGACCCGGCTGCTCCGCACCGAGCTGCGGCACGACCGGGAGCGGATCGGCAAGCTGCGCGACCCACGCCACTGACAGCCCCGCGCGCGAGCCGAGCCGCCTGACCCGTCACGTCGGTCCGCAGGCCCGACCCCCCCCGCCCCATCGCCCGACCCCCGTGGAACCGCAGGAAGGCCCCACCTGATGCCCCAGGAACTCGACGCAGGCTCCACCATCTTCTTCAACCTCACCATCGACGGTGAGAGCCTGGGCAACTTCAACGGTTGTGAAGGGCTCTCCTCGCAGGTCGAGATCGAACAGCGGCAGGAGGGCGGCAACAACGGATTCGTCTGGCAGCTGCCCTCCCGCGTCACCTTCTCCAACATCACGCTGACCCGCCCCCTCACCGAGGCCACCGCGAAGGTGGCGGAGTGGATCTCCTCCGTGACCACGGGGGTGACCCGGCCCACCGGACAGATCGCCGCGCTGCGCGCCGACGGCTCGGTGGTCGCCCAGTGGGGGCTGATCGACGTCCTCCCGGTGAGCTGGCGCGGTCCCTCCTTCGACCCGGCGAACCCCGCCGTGGCCACCGAGGTCCTGGAGATCGCCCATCACGGATTCACGGACGCGGGGGAGGTGTAGCCGATGAACCTCTCCGGTTTCGGCATCGGCGACAGCCTGGTGCGGGCGACACTCGCCATCCACCAGCCGCCGATCGGCAGCAGCACCAGCCCCGGCGCGCTCATGAAGACCTTCCATTTCGACTTCAACCCGTCCCAGCTGTCGCTCACCCGCCGGGCCCAGTGGAAGACCACGCCCACCGCAGCGGTGCGGGACGGCGCGGTACCGGAGTTCATGGGGCCCGAGCCGCGGGAGATGTCGGTGGAGATCTTCCTCGACCGCTCCGACGACCCGGACAGCAACGACGTGCGCAAGAAGGTCGAAGCGCTCTTCTCCTGCTGCGAGACGACGACCGCCAGCATCGCGGCGAAGCAGCCGTCGACGCCGTGGGTGGTCTTCGAGTGGGGTGCCTTCTCCACCGCCCGCTTCAACGCGTACGTCAGCTCCGTGGAGGCCCAGTACACCCTCTTCAACACCAACGGGATGCCGATCCGGGCCGTCTGCCAGGTCAGCCTGCACGAGATCCCGAGCAGCACGCTCGGCCAGAACCCCACCTCCGGCGCGCTCACCACCCGCCGGGTGCACCGGGTCGTGGCCGGCGACTCGCTCCAGCTCCTCGCCTGGCGCGAGTACGGCGACGCCACCGTGTGGCGCACGATCGCCGAGGCCAACGACATCGACGACCCGAAGGTGCTGACGCCCGGGGTCGAACTGATGCTGCCTGCCGCGGAAGAGGTCGGTGCCTGATGCCCGACATCGGCTTCTCCAACATCCTCACGGTGCAGATCGGCGGCGCCAAGCTGAAGTCCCCGGAGGACAAGAAACTGGTCGCGGGCCGGGTCGACTTCGGCGCGGGGGTGCCCGGCGCGTTCCAGCTCACCTTCCGTGACGACAGGAAGGACATCCTCGCCAAGCTGAGCGTCGAGATCGGTGTGCCCGTGGTCATCGCGCCCCTTGCCGACGGCAAGGGCACCCCGATGATCACCGGCGAGGTCACCGCGCTGGAGACCGACTACGACCGCACCGGCACGTTCACCGTCATCCGGGGTTACGACAAGGGCCACCGCATGCTGCGGCAGCGCAGGGTCGCGGCGTACCGGAACAAGACCGCCACCGAGATCGCCGTCGAACTGGCGCGCAAGAGCGGCATTCCGGTGGGCCGCACCACCCGGACCAAGGGGCAGTACGAGTTCATCAGCCAGGCCAACGTCACCGACTGGGACTTCGTCCAGCGGCTCGCGGACGAGAACGAGATGGTGATGTCCATCAACTCCCAGGGCAGATTCCAGTTCGTCAAGCGGCAACAGGCCGCGTCGGCCCCTGCGGAGAGTCTGCCGAGCAAGCAGAGCGCGCTCCTGCTGACGGGCGGAGAGGACATCCTGCGCTGCCGCGCGGCGGTCACCTCGGCCGACCAGGTGACCGCGGTCGAGGCGCGGGGCTGGAACGTCACCACCAAGCAGCCGCTGGTCTCCAAGGCGCCCGCGCTGGACAACCCGGGCTTCGCCATCGGGATGCGGCCCTCCGCGGCGTCCAAGAAGTTCGGCAAGGCCGAACTCGTCGAGACCGGCACGCCCTACGACAAGCTCGACGAGGTCAAGCACGCCGCCGACGCCCTGGCGGACGACGTGACCTCCGCCTTCGCCGAGGTGGAGATCACGGCGCGTGGCAACACCGCACTGCGTCCGGGCGTGGCCGTCACCCTCAAGGACGTCGGCAAGCCCTTCCAGGGCAAGTACACGGTCACCGCCGCCCGCCACACCTTCGGCGACCAGGAGCACTACCAGACGTTCCTGCACGTCAGCGGGCGCCAGTGGCGTTCGCTGTACGGGCTCACCTCCGGAGGCGGCGGGGCGGGTCCGGCCAGGCTGCCGAGCGTCGCCAATGCCCTGGTCACCGACATCAAGGACCCGTTGCGGCAGGGCAGGGTCAAGCTGACGTTCCCGTGGCTGGACGACATGTACGTCAGCGACTGGACCCGGACCGTCCAACTCGGCGGGGCCAAGGGCGGCAGCATGATCTCCCCGGACGTCGACGACGAGGTGCTGGTGGCGTTCGACCGCGGCGCGCTGGACCACCCGTACGTCATCGGCGGCCTGTACAACGGCGTCGACAAGCCGGACCCCGTCGACGTGCCCGTGTACGACCCGACGCGCGGCAAGGTCACCCGGCGCACTCTGTCCGACCGCAGCAACAACCGGATCGACCTGCTCGACCAGAGTGTCGGCCTCAAGCGCGGGGTGCGGCTCTCCACCGGCGACGACCGGCTCACCATCAATCTGGACCGGACGAAGACCGAGATCGTCGTGGACAGCAAGGGAAAGGTCTCCATCAGAGGGTCCGCCGCCGTGGCCATCAACGCGGGCGGCAATCTCTCGCTGAACGCGGTGGGTTCCGTGACGATCCGCAGCGGCGGCCTGATGAACATCAACGCGGGGACCACCCTCTCCGTGAACTCGGGCGGCGTCGCGTCCGTGGCCGCCGGTGGGGCGCTCACCATGAGGGCCGGTGCGGCCATGTCCTTGACGGCGGGGGTCTCCCTGCAGATGACCGCCGCCATCAACATCGGGCTGCAAGCGGCCACGATCAAGTCCACCGGCCTCCTCACCTCCAACCTGAAGCCGGTGCTGACAGTGGGAGGCGTCTGATGGCCGAACAGTTCGTCGGCTCCGGATGGGCGTTCCCGCTGCGCATCAGCCCCACCGGCGGCATCGCGCTGGTCAGCGGGGAACGCGAGGTCGAGGAGGCCATCAGGCTCGTCCTCTCCACCGCGCCCGGCGAACGGCCGATGCGCCCCGAGTTCGGCTGTGCCATCCACGACATGGTCTTCGCCCCCGTCAACGAGGCCACCGCGGGGCGGATCCAGCACGAGGTGCACAGTTGCCTGGACCGCTGGGAACCGCGCATCGAGGTGGATGACGTCGCGGTGACGGCCGGCGCGGAAGAAGGTGTGCTCTTCATCGACGTCCGCTACTCGATCACGGGCACCAACAACCCGCGCAGCCTGGTCTTCCCGTTCTACGTGATCCCCTCCCACGACGGGCCCGAGGGGTCCGGCACGCCCGACGAGCACCTTGGAAGCGACCGCTGATGGCCCTGCCCTCCCCGAACCTCGACGACCGGCGCTTCCAGCAGTTCGTCGACGATGCCAAGCGCTACATCCAGCAACGTGCCCCCGAGTGGACCGACCACAACGTCTCCGACCCGGGCGTGACCCTCGTCGAGACCGTCGCCCACATGGCCGATCAGATCGTGTACCGGCTCAATCGGGTGCCCGAGAAGAACCACCTCGCGTTCCTGGACCTCATCGGGATCACGCTCTTCCCCCCATCCGCGGCGCGCGCCGATGTCACGTTCTGGCTGTCGGCACCGCAACAGCAGCCCGTCGTGCTGGCGACGGGCACCGAGGTCGCCACGGTCCGTACCCAGACCGAGGACGCGGTGGTGTTCGCCACCGAGCGCGAACTGACCGTGGTCCCCTGTGCGTTGTCGTACCTCGTGGTCCAGCGGGCCGAACAGGAACCGGCCGACCGCACCTCGGACCTCGCCGCGTCCAAGGACGTGCACTGCTTCACGGAGGCTCCGCGCCCCGGCGACCGCATGCTCTTCGGGCTCAGCGCCGCCGTACCCGACTGCGTGGTCGTCCTGGAACTCGACAGCCAGGTGGACGGTGTCGGGGTCGACCCCCGGCAGCCGCCGCTCGTCTGGGAGGCGTGGACCGCCGACGGCTGGGCCGGCTGTGACGTGGACCGGGACACCACCGGCGGACTCAACCGCCCCGGCGAGGTGGTGCTGCACGTCCCCGGCGGCCACGCTCTCTCCCGCACCGGGCGGCGCGAGGCGGGCTGGTTGCGCTGCCGGGTCACCGAGCCGGACGAGGGCCAGCCCTTCTACACCACGTCGCCCACCATCCGCTCCGCCGAGGCGTTCAGCATCGGCGGCAGCACCGGCGTCGTGCACGCCGAGACGGTCCGGGACGAAGCGCTGGGGGAGGCCACCGGCCTGCCCGGCCACCGGCTGCGGCTGGCCAACAGCCCCGTCGTCGGAGACGCGCAGCCGCTGCTGCTCCAGATCGCCGAGCGTGACGGATGGGTCGACTGGGAGACCGTCGGCCACTTCGCCGCCTCGGGTCCCGACGACCGGCACATCACCCTGGACGCGACCACCGGTGAGATCGCCTTCGGTCCGTCCGTGCGCGAACCGGACGGCACCCTGCGCCAGTACGGGGCCGTACCGCCCAAGGGGGCGCCCATTCGGGCCCGCCGCTACCGCACAGGTGGAGGGAAAGGAGGCAACGTCGCCCGGCGCGCCATCCAGGTGCTGCGTGACTCCATCCCGTACGTCTCCGACGTCGTCAACCGGGAGGCCGCGCGGGGCGGGGTCGACGGTGAGACCGTCGAGGAGGCGAAGGTCAGGGCGCCCATCACGCTGGGTGGTCAGGACCGCGCCGTGACCCTGCGGGACTACGAGGAACTGGCGCGCCGCGCGGCGCCCGAGACCGCGCGCATCACCTGCCTCGCGGCCGACCCGGACGAGCACGGCGCGCACGCCGTACGGGTGCTGGTCGTCCCGCAAGCCGTGTCCGACCCGGGCGGCCGGCTGCGCTTCGAACAACTCGTACCGGGCGACGCCCTGCTGGCGCGCATCACCCGGTACCTGGACGAGCGTCGTCTGATCGGCACCCGGCTGGCGGTCGGGCCGCCGTTCTACCAGGGGGTGACGGTCGTCGCGACGGTGCACGCCTTCCGCGGCACCGACACCGACCGGGTCAGACGGCAGGCGCATGACGCCCTGTACCGCCATCTCGACCCGCTGACCGGGGGAGCGCACGGCACGGGCTGGCCCTTCGGCCGCCCGGTGCAGGCGGGCGAGGTGTTCGCGGTGCTGCAACGGGTGCCCGGCGTCGAGCTGGTGGACGAGGTACTGCTGCACCCCGCCGACCCGCTCAGCGGCAAGCGCGGCGACCCCACGGACCGGATCGACCTCGAACCCTCCGCGCTCGCCTTCTCGTTCGACCACCGCGTCCGGGTGATAGGGGACGCGTCGTGAGCCCCGCCGGAAGCATGCGCGGCGCCGTCGACGGACTCGCCTCCTCGGCCCCGCTGGCGTTGATGCTGCCGGCGGTGTTCGCCGACGACGATCTCGCCCAGCGCTTCGTCGCGGGTCTCGACGAGACCCTCGCGCCGCTGCACAACGTGCTCGACTGCCTGGACGCCTACTTCACCCCGTCGCTCGCGCCCGCGGACTTCACCCGCTGGCTGGGCACGTGGGTGGGCGCGGAGACCGAAGGTACGGAGACGGCCGGTGCGGAGACGGCCGGCGTGGAGACGGCCGGCGTGGAGACGACGGTCGCGCTGCGCGCCGCGGTGACCGCCGCCGTGCGGCTTCACCGCATTCGCGGCACCCGGCGCGGACTGTCCGAGGCGATCCGGCTCGCCTTCGGCGTGGAGCCGGAGATCACCGAGAGCGGCGCCGCCGCCTGGGACGCCGGGCCCATGGGCCCGGTCCCCGGCGAGAGCCGCCCGTTTCTGCACGTCACCGTGCGACTGCCGGAGCCCGGCCCCGCGGTCGAGCACCGGCTGGAGCGCCTCGTAGCGGCAGCCTGCCCCGCCCATATGCCTTACACGGTCCAGGTGACCGCCGCCGAAAGGACTCCCGACAGGTGACCAGTCAGCAGGCTTCCCCGTCCACCCCGCCGTCTTCAGCGGCCGGTGACGCCCCGGGGGACACGGCACGTCACTGTGCCGAATGCGGCACGCGGCCGACTCCGGGGCAGTCCTTCTGCGACGGCTGCGGCGCGGTACTGGGCTGGATCCCGGACCGTGAGGAACGGGACGCCGCGAGTGCGGCAGACCGGCAGCGCGGCGCGGACACTCCGGGCGCCTCGGAGCCGGAGGAGGGGACGCCGCCCGACGCGGACACCGACGCGGACACCGACGCGAATACCGACGCGGACACCGGCGCCGACTCCGATACCGGCCCCGGTGCCGTCGCCAGGGGCACGGGTCCGGTGCGGGGACCCGTAGCGGTACGCGCAGGCACCGATGCGCCGGCGGTGGTGCCCGACGGGGACGACGGCCCGCCCACGATCCCGGCGGACCCCGTCGCGCCGGCCGCCTCCCCCGCGGCCGCGACCCCGGACCCGGACGCGAGCGCGCGGGCCAGGGCGCTGCTCGTTCCGGTCGCCGACCAGCGCGCCGCCGCCCCGGCACCGGACGTCGCGCCGGTCCTGCCCGGCGTGCCCGCCGCGGCCCGCCCCCGGGTCCAGGCCCCCAGCGCCGAGCCGGCCGACGAGACCGGCGCCCCGTGCCCCTGGTGCGAGGTCGGCAACCGCCCCGACCGGCACTTCTGCCGGCGCTGCGGCATGTCCCTCGCGGAGCGTCCCGGCGTCCCGGCAGCCCGGCGTCCCTGGTGGCGCCGGATGTGGGAGTTCGGCAACCGTCCGGCGCCGTGGGCGGGCGAGCGCCCGAGGCTGCGCCGGGGCATCGGCCGCGTCTTCCCCTGGATCGCGTACGGCCTGGCGCTCGGGCTGGTGATCTACGCGGCGCTCAACGTGGGTACGGCGTGGAACGCGACGCGCGACCACTTCGCGAAGCGGGTCCAGGTCACCCCGGATTCCGCGGCGGCGTCCCATACCTTCGCCGGCCACCCGCCGAAGGCGCTCTTCGACAAGATCAACAACAGTTGGTGGGGCCCCGGCGTCTCGCAGTCCGCCGAGGGCGAGTGGGTCGAGGCGCGCTTCCGGGAACCCACCCGGCTGCTGAACATCCTCATCACGGCCGGGATCTCCACCAAGGCTTCCGACCTCACCGAGGCCGCCCTGCCGCACGCTCTGGACGCGGTCGTCACCACGGCCGACGGGAAGCAGACCACCCGCCGCATCACCCTCGACCAGGTGAGCGGCCCACAGCAGCGGAAGTTCCGGGCGGACAACGTCGTCAGCGTGCGGTTCGTCATCCGCTCGGCGTTCAACGCGGGCCCCGACAAGCAGGTTTCGATCGCCGAGATCGAGTTCTTCACCCGCGCCACCAACAGCGGAACGTAGCGCCCTCAGACGACCAGGCCCCTGACGCGCAGCCAGGGGACGGGGGAGATGTCGGACCCGAAGGCGGGGCCGGTGCGCATCTCGAAGTGCAGATGCGGCCCGGTGGCGTTGCCGGTCGCGCCGGACCAGCCGATGAGCGTGCCGCCCTGGACGCTCTGGCCGACGACGGCCTTCACCTCGGAGAGGTGGGCGTACTGGCTGTACATACCGTCCTGGTGGCGGATGACGACCTGGTTGCCGTACTCGCCGTCGGCCCCGGCCGCGACGACCTCGCCGGGGCCGACGGCCTTGACCGGCGTTCCGGTGGGCACCACGAAGTCGATGCCCGTGTGCACGCCGGTGGACCAGGCAGAGCCCCGCTGGTGGTACGGGGTGCCGACCGGCCCCTCGACGGGCAGGGTCCAGCCGCCGGACACGTCGCCGCCGACCGGGACGACCATCTGGGAGGAGGACCGTGTGACGGCCGCGACGTACGCATACGTCTCGCCGTCCACTCCACTGGCGCGCGGCACACCGCCGTACTCCTCCACCGCCTTCCACCCCAGGCGGTATCCGGCCAGGGCGAGTTCCAGCGTAGTGCCCCGGTAGCCGGGGTGCCGCTTCGCGGTCCGCAGGAGCGCGCACATCTTCCTGCCCTGCGACGGTATGGCGTCCGCCGGATCCAGGACGTCCTTGACGCCGTCGTGATCGCCGTCGATGCCCTCGGCCGCCCAGTCGGCGTCGGAGAACTGCGCTATGCCCCTGGTGAGGGGCCGTCGGGCCGTGGAGGGACTCGCCTTGGCCCGTTTCCCACCGGCCCTGCCGTCCGCCGCCCGTTGCTCGTCGGTCCGTGGGTCCGTCAGCGAGCCCTCGCCGTCGGCCGACCCGCTCGACTCGCCGGCCGCGACCGAACTGGCCCTGGGATTGAAGTTGCTCTCCTGCTTCAACTGGGCGGCCAGCACCGGCGCGGTGAGCAGCTTCTCGCCGCAGTGGGCCGCGGCATCGCGCAGGAGCTTCGCGTAGCCGAGGGGAACGCCCACGTCCCCCGCCTTCAGCTCGACGCCCGTCGGCGCGGGGGCGTCTCCGCCGGCTGCCTCGCTGTCGTCCGCGGTCCCTAGCAGCAACGTCCCGAGCCCGATCGATAACGGCGTCACCACGGCGCCGACGATGACCGGCACCATCCAACGAGCGATCCTCACAGGCCCGACTCTCCCCACTCGACCGTCGCGGTGCGGCTCACTATGCCATCCGCCGGAGGCCGGCCCGCCGGCCGCCCGCGCCGCCGGCCGGGTCCCGGCGCGGGCCCTCCAGGGAGGTGTGGGAGCGTGAGCGGGTGAGCGAGATGACGGCCAAGACCCTGCAATACCGCGTTGACGGGCCAGAAGACGCACCGACCCTGATATTGGGCCCCGCCCTCGGCACCACCTGGCACATGTGGGACCGCCAGCTGCCCGACCTGACCCGCCAGTGGCGGGTCCTGCGCTACGACCTGCCCGGCCACGGGGGTGCGCCCGCCGACCCCGCGACCTCGGTCGCCGACCTGGCGGACCGGCTGCTCGCCACCCTCGACCTCCTCGGCATCGACCGGTTCGGCTACGCGGGCTGCTCCCTCGGCGCGGCCGTCGGCGTCCGGATCGCGCTGGCGCGCCCCGACCGGGTCGCGGCGCTGGCCCTCGTCTCCGCCGCCGCCCGGCACGGCACCGCCGACGCCTGGCGGCAGCGCGGTGTCATCGTGCGGGCCAACGGTCTCGGGCAGTTCTCCCACACCGTCCCCGAGCGCTGGTTCACCGACGGCTACCGGGCCGCCCAAGGCGCCATCGTCGAATGGGCCGTGCAGATGGTGCGCACCACCGACGCGGAGTGCTACATCGCCGCCTGCGAGGCGCTGGCTGCGCACGACGTACGCGACGAGCTGGGCCGGATCACCGTCCCGACCCTGGTGGTGGCCGGCGCGGACGACCCCGCGACGCCGCCCGCCGACGCCCGCGTCCTGGTCGCCGGGATCCCCGACGCCCGGCTCGCCGTGGTGCCCGCCGCCTCCCACCTCACCCCCGTGGAGCAGCCCGCGGCCGTCGGGGAGCTGCTGGTACGGCACTTCGGCGCCACCTGGACCGAGTCCGCCGTCGCCTCCACCACCGCCGTGCTCCAGGCCCCGCCCGCCCCGCCGGCCGCGGAACAGCCCACCGCGGTGCCCGCGGGCCGCGTCGACCCGTACGACGAGGGTTCGCTGATCCGCAGGGAGGTCCTGGGCGACGCGCATGTCGACCGGGCCGCCGCGGGGGCGGACGCCTTCACCGGGGACTTCGAGGAGTTCATCACCCGCTACGCCTGGGGAGAGGTGTGGGCGCGCCCCGGCCTGGACCGGCGCACCCGCAGCATCATCACGCTGACGGCGCTGACCGCCCGCGGGCACCTCGACGAGCTCGCCTCCCACACCCGCGCGGCGCTGCGCAACGGCCTCACGCCCGCCGAGATCAAGGAGACGCTGCTGCACACGGGCGTCTACTGCGGACTGCCGGCGGCGAACGCCGCCTTCGCGGTCGCGCAGCGCGTGATCCAGGAGGAGACGTCCGTCGGCGGCCCCGCCGGTGATCATCCGCGATGATGGTTCCCTGACGACCTGGTGACGACCCGGTGCACGTCGATATCGCTGATCACGTTCCGAGGAGCAGAGGAGCAACAGTGAAGCTGACCAAGAAGGGCCACGCCTGCGTCAGGCTGGAGAAGGACGGGCAGGTGCTCGTCATCGATCCCGGCGCCTTCACGGAGGAGGACGCCGCGGTCGGCGCCGAGGCGATCCTCATCACCCACGAGCACATCGACCACTTCAACGAGGACCGGCTGCGCCTCGCCCTGGACGCCAACCCGGCCGCCCAGGTCTGGACCCTCAAGAGCGTCGCCGACCAGGTGTCGGCGGCCTTCCCCGGCCGGGTGCACACCGTCGGCGAGGGCGACACCTTCACCGCGGCGGGCTTCGACATCGAGGTGCACGGCCAACTGCACGCCGTGATCCACCCGGACATCCCGCGGATCGCCAACCAGGGCTACGTGGTCGACGGCTCGGTCTTCCACCCCGGTGACGCCCTGACGGTCCCCGACCGTCCCGTCGACACCCTGCTGCTCCCGCTGCAGGCCCCCTGGAGCAAGCTCTCCGAGGTCGTCGACTACCTGCGCGAGGTGAAGCCGCAGCGCGCCTTCGACGTCCACGACGGGCTGCTCAACGACATCGCGTTCATGATCTACGGCCGGATGCTCGGCCCCGACGGCCCCGGCATCGGCGGCGGCGAACACCGCCGGCTGGTCCCGGGCGAATCCGTCGAACTGGGCTGACGGCACGATCTGCGCGCACCGCCCCGGGGCAGCCCTGGGCGGGTGCGCGCGGGCACGTCCGGGGCGGGTCCGGGGCGGTTGTCGGTGCCGGGCGGTAGATTCGGATCCATGCGCATCGCCACCTGGAACGTCAACTCGATCACCGCCCGTCTGCCGCGCCTGCTCGCCTGGCTGGAGAGCACCGGCACGGATGTGCTGTGCCTCCAGGAGACCAAGTGCTCGCTGGAGCAGTTCCCCTTCGACGAGCTGCGCGAGCTCGGCTACGAGGCGGCCGTCAACGCCACCGGCCGGTGGAACGGCGTGGCGCTGCTGTCGAAGGCCGGCCTGGAGGACGTCGTGACCGGGCTGCCCGGCGGCCCCGGGTACGAGGGTGTGGAGGAGCCCCGCGCGGTCTCCGCCACCTGCGGCGGGGTCCGGGTCTGGTCGGTGTACGTGCCCAACGGCCGCGAGGTCGCGCACGAGCACTTCGCCTACAAGCTGCAGTGGTTCGAGGCGCTGCGCGCCGCCGTCGCCGAGGACGCCGCAGGCCCGCGGCCCTTCGCGGTGCTGGGTGACTACAACGTCGCGCCCACCGACGAGGACGTGTGGGACCTGTCCCAGTTCGAGGGCGCCACCCACGTCACCCCCGAGGAGCGCGCCGCCCTGGCGGCGCTGCGCGAGGCGGGTCTGACGGACGTGGTGCCGCGTCCGCTCAAGTACGACCGCCCGTACACCTACTGGGACTACCGCCAGCTGGGCTTCCCGAAGAACCGGGGCATGCGCATCGACCTGGTCTACGGCAACGAGGCCTTCGCCAAGGCGGTCACCGACTCGTACGTCGACCGCGAGGAGCGCAAGGGCAAGGGCGCCTCCGACCACGCCCCGGTCGTCGTCGACCTCACCGTCTGACCGCACAACAGCCGGCACCGCACAGCAGCCGGCACCGCACAGCAGCCTGCACAGCACCCGGCACCTCACAGCACCGCACCGCACAGCACCGCATTACGAGGCGTAGGGCCGGGCCCGGGACCGCATACAACCTGTCGTTCCCGCGCCCGCCCGCCGCCCCGTACGCTCGGCGCTCATGAGCACCGTTGACCTGCCCTCCGCCAGCTTCGCCGTCCGCGTTCCCGACGCCGAGCTGGAGCCCGAGCCGCTCGATCCGGACCAGATCGTGTCGGGCACGCCCGAGGTCACCGGCAAGGTGCTCTGGGAGTCGGCCGACGGGACCCGGCTGCGGGGGATTTGGCAGATCACCCCGGGCGTGGTGACCGACACCGAGGCCGACGAGATGTTCGTCGTGGTCAGCGGCCGGGCCACCGTCGAGGTGGCGGGCGGCGACACGCTCGAACTCGGCCCCGGCGTTGTCTGCGTCCTGCGCGAGGGGGACCGGACGACCTGGACGGTGCACGAGACGCTGCGCAAGGCCTACGCGATCGGCTGCTGACCCACCGCCCCGGAACACCCGCGGGGCAGGCGCGCCTGTAGAAGTCCGACCGCCCCGGGTGCGACGCTGAGCCGTATGGACATCCCCTTCCTGGACAAGTGGCGCAAGCGGAACGCGGTGGCGCACGGGGTCGCGGTCCGGGTCGGCGACCCGGACGCGGCGGGCGTGGCCGAATTGCTGGCGGAGTGCGATCTGCTGCGCGCCCAGGCACAGGACGCCGGGGTCGAACTCGACGACTCGCCCGGCTCGTTGACGGCTCTCGACCAGTTGGTGCCGCAGTGGCGCGACGACCCCGAGGTGCTGCCCTGGCTCGGCAACGATGCCGGTCTGTACCTCGGCACCGTCATCGTCCGCACCGTGCCGGGCGCCGCCTGGCAGGTGTGGCCGAACGGCCTGCCGGTGGTCAAGCTGGAGTCGGGCCGCGAGGTCGACGTGGTCGCGATCGGCCACGAATGGGCCGAGAGCGGCACGCCCGAGCTGTCCCAGACACTCGCCGAGGCGTCCGAGAACTGACGGCCCGCCGTCACCCGAACTGATGGACCGCGCCACCGGAATGCGACGGCAGGCAGGCGTGTCCGGCGCGCAATGACGCCTCCGCGCCCGGCCGTACGGTGCATGATGTCGGAAACGCACCAGTTGATCAGCTCGGTACCGGAGGCGCGACGTGGACTCCCTGCAGCAGATGCCGAATATCGGAGCGGTCCTTGCCGACCGCTTGCGCCGCGGCGGCGTCGAGGACGCCGGCGAACTGCGCCGGCTCGGCGCCGGCCGTGCCTTCGAGAAGATCCGCGAGGACCTTCCCGAGGACACCTGCACGCACACCCTGCTCGCCCTCGAAGGCGCGATCCGCGGCACCCGCTGGACCGCCATCCCGCAGACCGAACGCGACACCCTCGTCAACCGGGTCCTGGGCTGACCCGGGGACGCACCCGACCGGCCCGATCCCGCGCCGACCGACCCTGCGCCGACCGACCCCGCGCCGACCGACCCTGCGCCGACCGATCCCGCGCCGACCGACCCCGCGCCGGCCGGCCCGGCACACACCGCACCCGCGCCGACCGGACCCGCGCCGCTCAGCGGCGCGGGCCGTCGGCGACCGCGCGCGCCGCAAATCGGGTTATTGGCGGCGGTCTGCGTGTCGGCGCGATATGCGGATTTGAAGGGATAGGTTGCCCATTCGTTGACTGTCCGACGGGGTGAGAGTGAGCTGGGCTGCGCATGGATCCACTGATCGTGCTGAGCGGTGTCAACAAGCACTTCGGACAGTTGCATGTGCTGCGGGACATCGACCTGACCATCGGCCGCGGCGAGGTCGTGGTCGTCATCGGTCCTTCGGGTTCCGGCAAGTCCACGCTGTGCCGGGCGATCAACCGACTGGAGCCGGTCGAGTCGGGCACCATCACCATCGACGGGCAGCCGCTGCCCTCCGAGGGCAAGGAACTGGCGAAGCTGCGCGCGGACGTCGGCATGGTGTTCCAGTCCTTCAACCTCTTCGCGCACAAGACGGTGCTGCAGAACGTGGCGCTGGCGCCGGTCAAGGTGCGCGGCCACAGCCGCGCCGAGGCCGACCGACGGGCCAGGGAACTGCTCGACCGGGTGGGCCTGCTGGCGCACGCCGACAAGTACCCCGCCCAGATGTCCGGCGGCCAGCAGCAGCGGGTGGCGATCGCCCGCGCGCTGGCGATGGACCCCAAGGCGCTGCTCTTCGACGAGCCGACCTCCGCGCTCGACCCGGAGATGATCAACGAGGTGCTGGAGGTCATGCAGCAGCTCGCCCGGGACGGCATGACGATGGTCGTCGTCACCCATGAGATGGGCTTCGCCCGCTCCGCCGCCAACCGGGTCGTGTTCATGGCCGACGGCCTGATCGTCGAGGACCGGGTCCCGGAGGAGTTCTTCACCGCGCCGCGCAGTGAGCGCGCCAAGGACTTCCTGTCCAAGATCCTCCACCACTGACGACCCGGGACCGCCATGCGACGCAAGAACAGGCACATCGCGCTGCTCGCCGTGGCCGCGGCCCTGCTGGCGGGCTGCGGCAAGCAGGGCAGTCCGCCCACGAAGGGCCCCAGCTCCGACGATCTGCCCACCTACAAGGTGGACACGAACTTCTCCCTCCCCGACTCGAAGACCTGGAGCTCCGCCCACCGGCGCGGCAAGATCGTCGTCGGGGTCAAGGACGACCAGCCGTACCTCGGCCAGCGCGACCCGGCCAACGGCACCTACGCCGGCTTCGACGTCGAGATCGCCCGGATGCTCGCCGCGTCGCTCGGCTTCGGCCTCGACCGGATCCAGTACAAGTCGGTGGCCTCCGCCAACCGCGAGACCGCGCTCAGCAACGGCCAGATCGACTACTACGTCGGCACGTACACGATCAACGACAAGCGCAAGCAGCAGGTCGGCTTCGCCGGCCCGTACTACGTCGCGGGCCAGGGCCTGCTGGTGCGCAAGGACGAGAACGACATCAAGGGCCCGCAGGACCTGAAGGGCAAGAAGGTCTGCTCGGCCGCCGGTTCCACCCCGATCCAGCGCATCGAGTCGGACTACCCCGACGCCATCCCCGTCACCTACGACACCTACTCCGTCTGCGTGGACAACCTGCTGACCTTCCAGGTCGACGCCGTCACCACCGACGACTCGATCCTGCTCGGCTACGCGGCCAAGGCGCCCGACGAGATGAAGCTCGTCGGCAAGGCGTTCTCCAAGGAGCCCTACGGGGTCGGGGTGGCCAGGAGCGACAACGCTCTGCGGCTCGCGCTCGACGACGCGATCGTGGCCCACGAGAAGAACGGCGACTGGAAGAAGGCGTACGACGCGACCCTCGGCCTGTCCGGGGTCCCGGCGCCCACCCCGCCCGCCGTCGACCGGTACTGAGAGGGCCGCCGCACATGAACGTACTGCTCGACAACTTCTCCCTCTACGGCAAGGGTTTCCTCGGCACCCTCGAACTGACCCTCTACGCGGGCGTGCTGGCGCTGGTCGGCGGCGTGGTCATCGCCGGCTTCCGGGTCTCGCCGGTCAAGGCGCTGCGCGTCTTCGGCACCACCTGGGTCACCGTGCTGCGCAACACCCCGCTGACCCTGCTCTTCTTCGCGGTCGTGCTGGGACTGCCGCGGTTCGGGGTGCGGCTGCCGTTCATGACCTTCGCGGTCCTCGCGCTGGCCTGCTACACCTCGGCGTTCATCTGCGAGGCGGTCAGGTCGGGCATCAACACCGTGCCGCTGGGCCAGGGCGAGGCCGCCCGCAGCCTCGGGATGACGTTCGGCCAGACCCTGAACCTGGTGGTGCTGCCGCAGGCGGGCCGCGCGGTCATCTCCCCGATCGGCTCGACACTCATCGCGCTCGCCAAGAACTCCGCGATCGCCGGCTCCTTCTCGGTCACCGAACTGCTCGGCACCTACAAGCCGCTGAACGAGCTGGGCTACAGCATCGTCTGGTCCTTCATCTGGATCGCGGTCGGCTACCTGATCATCACGCTGTCGATCAGCGTGCTCTTCAACGTGCTGGAGAAGAAGATGGGGGTCGCCCGATGAGTAGCGCGCTCTACGACATTCCTGGTCCGAAGGCGCTGGCGCGCCACCGGCTCTACGCGTGGATCACCACCGCCCTGCTGGCCGCGCTGGTCGGCTGGATCATCTACATGCTGATCCACACCGGCCAGTTCGAGTCGACCAAGTGGGTGCCGTTCGAGTACGAGGGCATCCAGCGGCTGCTGCTGACCGGGCTCGCCAACACCCTCAAGGCGTTCATCTGGGCGGCCGTTCTCTCACTCGCCTTCGGCGCGCTCTTCGCCGCCGGCCGGCTCTCCGAGCACCGGGTGATCCGCTGGGTGAGCACCCTGGTGGTGGAGTTCTTCCGGGCGATGCCGCTGCTGGTGATGATCTTCTTCATCTTCATCGCGCTCAAGGTCGAGCCGATGTTGGCGCTGATCACCGGTCTGACGCTCTACAACGGCTCGGTGCTCGCGGAGGTCTTCCGTACCGGTGTGAACTCGGTGTCGCGCGGGCAGGGCGAGGCCGCCTACGCGCTCGGCATGCGCAAGACGCAGGTGATGACGTACATCCTGGTGCCGCAGGCGGCCCGCGCGATGCTGCCCGCGATCATCAGCCAGCTGGTGGTGGCGCTGAAGGACACCTCGCTCGGCTACCTCATCACCTATGAGGAGTTCCTCTACAACGGCAAGCTCATCGCCACCAACCTCGACTACGACCTGCCGTTCATCCCGGTCGTGATGGTGATCGCACCGATCTACATCGGGATGTGCATGCTGCTGTCGTGGTTCGCGAACTGGCTGGGGCGCCGCGAACGGCACAACCCCAAGACGAAGGGCACACCGGTCGCGACGACGCCACCTCAGCAGATCTGACGCTCTGCCGCGCGTTACTGGTCGTGCAGCGGGACCGACAGCCAGGACGGGTCGGACGCCGGCGACGAGACGGTGACCGTGGAGAAGAGCGGGTTCTGCGCGATGTAGAGCGGGTCGACGGTGTCGACGACCAGCGCCAGCCGGTGGCCGGCCGGGACGTCGTAGGCGGTGGAGAGCAGGTCGATGTCGGTGGTGAAGGCCTTGCCGGGGGTGCGCCCGACCCAGGTGTAGGGCGCGTGCGTGACCAGCTTGCCGATGCCCAGGGAGTCGACGTCGTAGAGGTACGCGATGACGGTTCCGTTCGCGGCCGACGGGGTCAGCGTGGTGTGCAGCGTCGAGGTGCCGCGGACGTGCTGGGCCGTGCCGTACGCGGCGGACTGCCAGACGGTGGCGAAGGCGCGCGGCAGCAGCGGGATCGACGCGACGGGCGGGGCCTGGGCGAACTGGTCGAGCAGGCTGGACAGGAAGATGATCCCGCCGTCGGCGCCCGAGTCGACATTGGTGCCGATGGTGGTGCGCCAGCCGGAACCGGCGTCGCCGCCGAGCTCGCCGGTGCGCAGCCCCTTGGCGCCGAGCTTGAGGGTGGTGGTCCGCGACGGGACCGCGGACCAGCTGTCGTAGCTCTCGTAGGCGCCGGTGGAACGGGACTTGAGCTGGACCGGCTGCTCGTGGTCGATGCCGTTGTCCACGCCCTTGAGGTAGTGGTCGAGCCACCGCCTGGAGCTGGCCCAGGTGTCGTTGGGCAGGCCGAGCAGGCCGGTCGCCTCGGCGGTGGCGTGGTCGCCGGGCCGGAACTCGAGGCGCTTGGGGCCGGTCAGCTTCTCGTAGAACTTCGCGTACTGGTTGGGCGGGAAGAGGCTGTCGCCCCAGGCATTGGCGAGCATGACCGCCGTGCCGTTGGCGTTCAGCTGGTCCAGGTAGGTGACGGGGGAGCGGAGCTTGCCCCAGGCGATCATCTCGTCCTCGGCGGCGAGGTTCGCGGTGAGGAAGTTGCCCAGGATCTTCTGGAGTTCGGGGCTCGGCCGGCCGGTGAGGTAGCCCGCGCCGCCGAGCAGGGCGGCGGCCTGCAGATGCGGGGTACGGCCCTGGTAGATCGAGTCGATCAGATCGGCCCAGCCGCTGAGCGCGACGACGGCCTTGATGCGCGGGTCGTGCGCGGCGCCGAGCAGACCGATGCCGGCGCCGTACGAGACGCCCGCCATCCCGATGTGGTCCGGATCGGCCGGGGTGTTGGCGAGCGTCCAGTCGATGACCTTGGACACGTCGGCGACATCGGGCGGTCCCGCGGTCTCGATCTGCCCGCCGGAGAGCCAGAAGCCGCGCGAGGTGTAGCTGACGACGACGTACCCGGAGTCGGCGAGCTGCTTGGCCTGGGCGATGTACTCCAGGTCGTTGATGGCCCAGCTGCTCGGGAGCACGACGACGGGGTAGCGCTGTGAACCGTCGTAGCCGCCGGGGGTGAAGACGTTGCCCTTGAGCGTGATGCCGCCGGAGCCCGGGATGTCGACGAACCGGAAGGTCGACGCGGCCGCGGCCTGCGCGGCGGCGGTGACCACGGTGGGTGCGGGCGCGGCCTGTGCCAGCGGGGCCAGACCGAATGCCGTGGAGGCGAGCAGCGCCGCGCCGACGACACCTGCTGTGGTTGCTCTCATGACTGCTCCTGTCTGGCCGGATGCAAAGTGACTGGAGAGTAACCTCGCGGCCTTACCGCCGGTAATAGGCGTGCATGTTACGCACGGGTAACGATCTGAGGGCGGTTGGCCGCCCGTGAAACGCCGGAGGGGCACCCGGGGCAGGTGGCGGCAGGTGACGGCCCGTCGGGGCGGGTCGATCGAACGCGGGTACGTCGGACGATCTTTCGTCGAGGTCATTGACACCCGGCGCGGTTCGCGCGGAATCTGATGCTCGTCACCGTCGACACTGGGGGTACCGATGGCCCGCACCACCGTCCTGGCAGCAGCCGCACTCGGCGGGGCCCTGGCCCTCACCGCGGGCATCGCCGTCCCGGCCTCGGCCCATTCGGGCCGGCCGGGCCACTCCGGTCACGGACACGGCGTCAGCTACGCGGCGCTCGGCGACTCGTACACGTCAGGGCCCGGCATCCCCGACCAGGTGGACGCCAACTGCGCGCGGTCCAGCCACAACTACCCGTCGCTGGTCGCCGCGGACCAGCGCTTCGCGGCCGTCAAGGACGTCAGCTGCGGCGGCGCCACCACCGCCGAGATGTGGAAGCCGCAGGGCACCAACGGACCGCAGCTCGACGCCCTGAACCGCGGCACCGACCTCGTCACGCTGCAGATCGGCGGCAACGACGTCGGCTTCAGCTCGATCATCGGCACCTGCGCCGTGCTCAGCGCCACCGACCCGACCGGCAACCCCTGCCAGAAGCACTACACCGCCACCGGCAGCGACCAGCTCGCCCTCAACATCCAGCAGACGGCGCCGAAGGTCGCGGCTGTGCTGCGCGCCATCCACGCCCGCGCCCCGCACGCCCGGGTCGTCGTCGTCGGCTACCCGGACCTGCTGCCGGACAACGGCGTCGGATGCCGTCCCGCCGTCCCCTTCGCGGACAAGGACTTCGGGTACCTCAAGGACACCGAGAAGCGGCTCAACACGATGCTGCGCCGGCAGGCCGGGGCCGCGCACGCCGAGTACGTCGACACCTACCGGCCGACCGTCGGCCACGACATGTGCACGGCGCCCGCCAACCGCTGGATCGAGCCGCTGGTACCGGCCTCCCCGGCCGCGCCCGCGCACCCCAACGCCAAGGGCGAGAAGGCCATGGCCGTCGCCGTGCTCGACCGGATCGACCCGCGCTGCCGTCACCACTGACCGGGCGGCGACCGGCACCGACCTGGCCTGATCTGGCCTGTCCTGCCATGGCCTGACCTGCTCTGACCTGCTCTGGCTCGCGCCGCCGGTCTGCTTCGCCGATCATGGGCGGAAGCGGGCGGAAGCGGGCGGGCCGGCGGCGGAGGCGGGTGAACGCGGATGGCGGTGCTGATAGCCCTCGGCGCGTTCGTGATGACCCTGATCGGCGGGCTGGTCGCCCAGCACATCGGTGACCGCCGCCATCTGGTGCTGGGACTCGCCGCCGGGCTGATGCTCGGCGTGGTGGGCTTCGACCTGCTGCCCGAGGCGCTGGACCTGCAGTCCGACGACGTCTTCGGCGTCCCCGCCGCGCTGCTGATGTTCGTGGCGGGCTTCCTCACCCTGCACATCGTCGAGCGGTCGGTGGCGATCCACCGCGCGCACGAGGGCGAGTACGCCGCGCACACCCACGCCCACGGCCCGGCGTTCACCGACCCCGGTGAACCCGTCAAGGGCATCGGGCTCACCGCCGCCTCGGCGCTCGTCGGCCACAGCGTCATGGACGGCTTCGCGATCGGCGCCGCGTTCCAGGCCGGCAGCACGGTCGGCCTGGTGGTCGCCATCGCCGTGGTCGCGCACGACTTCGCCGACGGCTTCAACACGTACACGATCACCCGGATGTACGGGAACGGCCAGCGGCGCGCGCTCGTGCTGCTCGGCTGCGACGCCGTCGCCCCGGTGATCGGCGCCGCGATCACCCTCGCCTTCACCATCCCGGCGGGCGCGCTCGGCCTCTACCTCGGGTTCTTCGCCGGGTTCCTGCTCTACCTGGCGACGTCCGACATCCTCCCCGAGGCGCACAGCCCGCACCCGTCCCGCTCGACGCTGCTGTGCACGGTCGCGGGATGCGCCGTCATGTGGCTGGTGATCGGTCTGGCCGACTGACCGGAACCGTCTGCGCGGCCCGGGTCACATCGGCGACGAGCTCGACGACGTCGGGACCGTAGGCCTGCGAGTTGACGACCTTGAGCAGCAGGCAGAACGTGGCGTCGATGCCGTGCTTGCGCGACAAACGCACATGGTGCCGGGCCAGGTACCGCACGGCCGCCTGGTTGGCGACACCGCGCTGGCCGGAGGAGAGGAAGACCGGGCGGTCGTTGCCGGCGTCCCGTACGGCGGCCAGCCGGGCCAGCAGGACGTACTCGACCGCTCCCTTGTCCATCCGGTAGGTCTCGCCGTCGATGGTGAACGCCCCCTGGTCGGGCCCGGGGGAGGCGTCGGTGTTGATCTCGATGCCCGGCAGCATCGACCGCAGGTGCGCCCCCAACCGGTGGTTGGCGACCGGGCCGCCCACGCAGAACTCGGTGCGGGCCCCGAAGCCCTGCCAGGCCGTGTCGTGCGGCAGGATCTCGGCGTGCGCCCCGCAGTCCTTGATCAGCGCGGCCAGTTCCAGCAGCGCGAACGCGTCATGGCGGGCGACGCTCCACACCCGGGCCCCGGGGTCGCGCGGCACCACCAGAAGGCATTCGGAGCCGTTGGGCAGCCCGAAGAATCGCTGCTTGCGGTGCAGTTTCCGTCGCCACACATAAGTGCGGACAAACCAGCCCAGCGCTGCACTGATGGCGCTGGCCGCCAGGCCCAGCACGAGGTTGCGGACGTCATCGCTCATGGCCGGGCATCGTAGCGGTGTTCGACCGAACGCGCTCCTGACGGGATCGCCGTACCCAAGTTAGGCTGCGCGGACCCCTGTTGACTGGAGGAAACCGTATGCGTCTCCCCGCCGTCCGGAGTTTGTCGCTGCTGGCCGTCACGGCCGCCGTCGTCACGGTGGGAGCCGCGGCCCCACCGGCGCAATCGGCCCCGCAGGATGCGCGGGCCCGGCCGGCCAAGGTGCCGGTCGCGGTCGGCTACGGGGGCGCGGTCGCCAGCGTGGACGCGGACGCCTCGGCGGCCGGTATCGAGGTGCTCCGCCAGGGCGGCAACGCCGTGGACGCCGCGGTGGCCACCGCGGCCGCGCTCGGCGTCACCGAGCCGTACTCGGCGGGCGTCGGCGGCGGCGGGTACTTCGTCTACTACAACGCCCGGCTGCACAAGGTGTTCACCATCGACGGCCGGGAGACCGCGCCGCGCAGCGCCACCGAGACGCTCTTCCAGGAGAACGGCAAGCCGCTCCCGTTCGCCGACGCGGTCACCAGCGGTCTGAGCGTCGGCACCCCCGGCACCCCCGCCACCTGGGCCACCGCCCTCGACAGCTGGGGCAGCCGCCCGCTCGGGCAGGTGCTCAAGCCCGCCGAGCGGATCGCGCGCGACGGCTTCACCGTCGACGAGACCTTCCGCTCGCAGACCGCGGCGAACCAGGACCGCTTCAAGGACTTCCCGGCCACCGCGAAGATCTTCCTGCCCGGCGGCGCCCCGCCCGTGGTCGGCTCCACGCTCACCAACCCGGACCTGGCCCGCACCTACCAGGAGCTGGGGAGGAAGGGCGTCGGAGCGATCTACCAGGGGGACATCGGCGCCGACATCGTCAGGACGGTCCGCAAGCTCCCGGTCGACCCCAACGCCACCCGCGTGGTGCGGGCCGGCGATCTGACCACCGCCGACCTGCGCGGCTACGCGGCCAAGCGGCAGGCCCCGACCCAGGTCTCCTACCGCGGCTACGACGTCTACTCGATCGCGCCGTCCTCGTCGGGCGGCACGACGGTCGGTGAGGCGCTCAACATCCTGGAGCGGACGAACCTCTCCCCGAAGAAGGCCACCGACGCCCAGTACCTGCACCGCTACATCGAGGCCAGCCGGATCGCCTTCGCCGACCGCGGGCGCTGGCTCGGCGACCCGGCCTTCGAGGACGTCCCGACCGGCGGACTGCTCTCGCAGCGCTACGCGGACTCGCGCGGCTGCCTCATCAAGGACACCGCGGTGCTCACCAGCCCGCTCGCACCGGGCGACCCGCGCCACCCCGCCGCCTGCGGCGGCACCGGCACGGCGGCTCCGACGACGTACGAGGGCGAGAACACCACGCACCTGACCGTCGCCGACAAGTGGGGCAACGTCGTCTCGTACACCCTCACCATCGAGCAGACCGGCGGCAGCGGCATCGTCGTCCCCGGCCGCGGCTTCCTGCTCAACAACGAGCTGACGGACTTCTCGTTCGCGCCCGCCAACCCGGCGGTCCACGACCCGAACCTGCCCGGCCCCGGCAAGCGCCCGCGCTCCTCGATCTCCCCGACGATCGTGCTGAAGGACGGCCGTCCCGCGTTCGCGCTCGGCTCGCCCGGCGGCTCCACCATCATCACCACCGTGCTGCAGGTCCTCACCGAGCACGTCGACCGCGGTCTGCCGCTCGTCGACGCGATCGCCGCACCGCGCGCCAGCCAGCGCAACGCGGCGGCCACCGAACTCGAACCGGCCCTGTTCACCAGCGCGACCAGGACACAGCTCGAAGCGCTCGGCCATGTCTTCACCCTGAACCCGGAGATCGGCGCGGCCACCGGCATCCAGCGGCTGCCCGACGGGCGCTGGCTCGCCGCGGCCGAGACGACCCGGCGCGGCGGCGGCTCGGCGATGGTGGTCAGCCCGAGCCACGCGGGCTGACCACCGGCCTCCCAGTCCCTCCTGGGAGCTACGGCCTAGGAGGGGATCCGGGTGACGTCGGAGACGGTCAGCTCCACCGGAAGTGCACCGGAGCTGATCTGGGCGGCCAGATCCTGGGCGGAGGTCCGGGTGAAGTTGCCGCTGATCTGCACCTCTCCGCCGGTGATCGACTGCGAGACGGAGGGCGCGGAGATCACCTGGCGGTCCAGCATGATGCCGATCTGGTTGGCGGGCGCGCTCTGCTGGGACAGCCGGCGGGTGAGCTCCGCGAACTTCGTACCACCCGCCGAGGTGAGCACCAGGTTGATCGTCCAGCCGTTGCCGGTCTGTGCGTCGAGCGACGCCTTGGCGCTGGTCACGTCCCGGCCGCTGAGAGCGACGGGACCGAGTACGTACTTCGTGGGGCCCGTCCGGTCACAGGCGACCGTCGGGCTCGTGGGGGACAGCGCCGGCGCGCTGGCCGGCACCGGCGCCATGCAGTCGAAGGCGGTGAACTGCCGCTGCAGTTCGGGCGGCACGGAGGCGTCGCCGCCCAGCACCGGCCGGAATCCCAGCTCGGCCGTGACGGCCAGCTGCCGCAGCCGGTCACCGCTGTCCCCGGGCGCCTCGGCGGTGATCGTGCCGCCGTGCACCTCGATCCGCGCGCCGTCCAGCCCGAACGCGTCGGCCCTGGCACGCAGCAGATCCACGGTGTGCCGCAACGTCTCGTCTCCCTGCGTCGAACGCGGGGTGTAGGTGACGGTGGTCCGGCCCGAGGCCGGGGTGCCGGACGCGGTGGACGTGCGGGTCGGGCCGGGGATCAGCGGGGACCGGTCCTTGCCGTCCGACGAGTTCGAGGAGCCGGAACACCCGGTCAGTGCGGCGCTCATGACGAGCACGGCGGCGACGGCGGTCAGGGCGGTCGCGGTGGCGCTCGCCGAGGACGTCGCGCGGGGGATCGTGCGGAGAAGACGCATAGCGGCCAGTCTCGCGGACCGGCGGCCGGCCGCGCAGAGGAATCGCCGCGCCTCGGGCGTCCCGGTGACCGGTGCGCCGGGTAAGGCGGTTGGGGCAGCTGCGGTGTGGACGAAAACTCCCCGTAGCCGCCCCGTAACACGAATGGTGTCGAATGCTGGGACGGGACTGCATGCCTCCGGGGCGGGGGCGGAGAGGCAGCAGCGATGACACAGCGCGGCGCCGGACCTCAACTGGCCGACTCTGCTAGGGAGTTCACCGAATTCTTCCGGGAGCTGGTCGCCGGACTGGGGGCCGCGCCGGGCTGGTACGGCGCCTTGTCGCGACGTGACCCGGGCGGGGTGAACGCGTACGAGGCGGGCGTGGAGCTGGCGCCCTGGGACGTGGTGCACGCCGTCCTCCACGACCTGGCCGCCCTGCGGGGCGCACCGGTCGACCCGGCCGACGTCGGCCGCGCCCAGCGGCTGTACCGCGCCGCCGCGGCCGGCCGGGACGCGGCCCCCGGCAGCGGGACGGCGCTGCGCTCCCGGCTGGACGCGATGCTCCGCGAACGCCACGACGCCGTGCTGCGCGAACGCGAGGCCGCGCACGCGGCGCACGAGTACGGAGCGACGGGCGGCGACCCCCACTCCGTGACGGCGGGGCGGCTGGCCAACGCCCTCGCCTGGGCCCGCGACGACCGGGAACGCGCGGGCGCGCGCTGCGCGGAGCTGCAGGCCCGGCTCGACGCGGTCGAGAAGCGGCTCGCCGGAGAGTTCTTCACGGACCGGTCCGCCGCCGACCGTTCCCCCGCGCCGGACGACTGGTTCCGCCCGCGCACGCCGGACCCGGTGGGCCGTTCGATGCCGGA
This sequence comes from Streptomyces sp. RKAG293, assembly GCF_023701745.1. Classification (NCBI taxonomy): domain Bacteria; kingdom Bacillati; phylum Actinomycetota; class Actinomycetes; order Kitasatosporales; family Streptomycetaceae; genus Streptomyces; species Streptomyces sp. RKAG293. The sequence goes on from NZ_JAJOZB010000001.1 coordinate 7,002,921, forward strand.
GCAGAGCTCCGCCGCCGGACCGGCCGGGAGCACCGAACCCGTCGCGCCGGCCGCTCCGGCCGGACGGGGCAAGCGCCGACCCAAGGCGGCCGGGCGCGGTACCGGGTCGCGCCCGCGCGGCGCCCGGTTCGCGACGACGTTCGACGAGCCGTTCGACGAGCCGTTCGACGAGGCGGACGACGCGGCGTCCGAGGCGCCCCGGCAGGAGGGCCCCGCCGCGACAGCCGCCCCCGGACCCGCGGCAGGGCCCGCGCCGCGCGGCGCGCGCTTCGCCGGTGTCGCCGCCGAGGAGGCACCGGCACCGGCCGCCGGCGTACCGCCCGACGCCGGACCGCGGCAGGCGGAGGCCCGCAGTGAGGCGGCCCGGCTGGGCGGCCTGCGCCGGGCCGGGCGCGGCGGGGAGGCGTACGTGGTGCTGTGCGAGGCGGCGGCCGGCCCGGCCGCCGCGCTGCCGGTGCTGGCCCGCGAGCTGGAACGCGCCGGACTGGCGGCGGACGTCGCGACGCTCCTGTGGGAGGTCGCCGTCCTGCCGCCGGACCGGCTGGCCGCCGCCGCGGCCGCGCTGGCGCAGGCCGGCCGCACGGACGACTGCCGCACCCTGCTGCACCAGGCCGCGGCACGCCCCGCCGGCGAGGTCGCGGTGCTGGCGGCCGCGCTGTACGAGGAGAACGGGGGCGAGGAGGCCGGGATACTCCTGGGCGCCGTGGTCAGGACCCGGCTGCCCGAGGAGGCCGCGGCCGTCGCCGGCGCGTACCCCGGGCTCGCCACGCCGCTGCTGGAGGTCGCCGCGTCGATCTCCAAGCCACGCCGCCGGGACATCGCGGCCGCCCTGCGCCGCGCGGGCCTGCCGGACCGGTGAGCGCGCCGAAATCACCGGCGCCGGAGCACGCCGGACTGCCGGAGCGGCCGCCGGTTGCCCCGGTCGGGCTGGAAACGTGATCGTCCCGGTCAAGTAACGGTAGCGGTCTTGCCAGAGCGGGTAAGGCGCTTCTACGTTCTTCCACACGGCCGGAATCTACGTGCGTAGACCGGACGTGATGCCACGTCAGAGGAGCTGCTCATGAGCAACGTTGTGCGTGCCGCGCTCGTCCAGGCGACCTGGACCGGTGACACCGAGTCGATGATCGCCAAGCACGAGGAGTACGCCCGGGCCGCGGCCGCCCAGGGCGCCAAGGTCATCGGCTTCCAGGAGGTGTTCAACGCCCCCTACTTCTGCCAGGTCCAGGAGGCCGAGCACTACCGCTGGGCCGAACCGGTCCCCGACGGACCCACCGTCCAGCGGATGCAGGCGCTCGCCCGCGAGACCGGCATGGTGATCGTCGTGCCCGTCTACGAGGTCGAGCAGTCCGGCTTCTACTACAACACCGCCGCGGTCATCGATGCCGACGGAACCTTCCTCGGCAAGTACCGCAAGCACCACATTCCGCAGGTCAAGGGGTTCTGGGAGAAGTTCTACTTCAAGCCCGGCAACCTCGGCTGGCCGGTCTTCGACACCGCGGTCGGCCGGATCGGCGTCTACATCTGCTACGACCGGCACTTCCCCGAGGGCTGGCGCGCCCTGGGGCTGGCCGGCGCCCAGCTCGTCTACAACCCGTCGGCGACCTCACGCGGGCTGTCCGCCTACCTCTGGCAGCTGGAGCAGCCCGCCGCCGCCGTCGCCAACGAGTACTACATCGCCGCCATCAACCGGGTGGGCCAGGAGGAGTACGGCGAGAACGACTTCTACGGCACCAGTTACTTCGTCGACCCGCGCGGCAAGTTCGTCGGCGAGGTCGGGTCCGACACCAAGGAGGAGCTGGTCGTCCGGGACCTGGACTTCGACCTGATCGACGAGGTGCGCCAGCAGTGGGCGTTCTACCGGGACCGCAGGCCGGACGCCTACGGCGACCTCACGGAGGCCTGATCGTTATGGCCACTGTGACCGAGAACCTGCACTCCGCCCTGCACGCCCGCCACCAGGCCGTCATGCCCGACTGGCTCGCCACGTACTACAGCGAGCCCATCGAGATCACCCACGGCCAGGGCCGCCACGTCTGGGACGCCGAGGGCAACCGCTACCTCGACTTCTTCGGCGGCATCCTGACCACGATGACCGCGCACGCCCTCCCCGAGGTCACCGCCGCCATCACCGAGCAGGCCGGGAAGATCCTGCACTCCTCGACGCTCTATCTGAGCCGGCAGACCGTCGACCTGGCCGAGCGCATCGCCCGGCTGTCCGGCATCCCGGACGCCCGGGTCTTCTTCACCACCTCCGGCACCGAGGCGAACGACACCGCGCTGCTGCTCGCCACCGCCTACCGGGGCTCGAACCAGGTCCTGGCGCTGCGCAACAGCTACCACGGCCGCTCCTTCACCTCGATCGGCATCACCGGCAACTCCGCCTGGTCGCCGACCAGCCTCTCCCCGCTCCAGACGCTGTACGTGCACGGCGGCGTCCGCTCCCGCGGCCCGTACGCGCACCTGGACGACGCCGCGTTCACCGCCGCGTGCGTCGAGGACCTGGAGGACATCCTCGGCCAGGCCAACGGCAGCGTCGCGGCGCTGATCGCGGAACCGATCCAGGGCGTCGGCGGCTTCACCTCCGGGCCTGACGGGCTGCTGGCCGCGTTCAAGCGGGTCCTGGACCGGCACGGCATCCTGTGGATCACCGACGAGGTGCAGACCGGCTGGGGCCGGACGGGTGATCATTTCTGGGGCTGGCAGGCCCACGACCAGGCCGGCCCGCCGGACATCCTGACCTTCGCCAAGGGCATCGGCAACGGCATGTCCATGGGCGGTGTCGTGGCCCGCGCCGAGGTCATGAACTGCCTGACCGCGAACTCCATCTCGACCTTCGGCGGCAGCCCGATCACCACCGCGGGCGCGCTCGCCAACCTGACGTACCTCGTCGACCACGACCTGCAGGGCAACGCCCGCCGGGTCGGCGGGCTGCTCAAGTCCCGGCTGGAGGCGATCAGCGCCGCGCTGCCCATCGTCCGCGAGGTGCGCGGCCGGGGCCTGATGCTCGGCCTCGAACTCGTCGAACCCGACACCGGCGAACCGTCGGCGCAGGCCGCGAGCCTGGTGCTGGAGGCGGCCCGCGAGTACGGGCTGCTGATCGGCAAGGGCGGCCGGGCCGGCAACGCGCTGCGGATCGCACCGCCGCTGACGCTCAGCGTCGCCGAGGCGGAAGAAGGCGCGAGCGCCCTCGCGGACGCGCTCAGGCAGACCCAGGACAAGCTCGCCGGAGGCAGGTCATGAGCACTGAACGTACCGTCGTCCGCGGCGGACTCGTCATCACCGCGGCCGAGGAGGTCCACGCCGATGTGCTGATCGAGGGCAGCCGGGTGGTGGCCCTCGCCGCCCACGAGTCGGCCGTCGCGGAGAGCTGGACCTCCGGCGACGCCCGGATCGTCGAGGCCGCCGGCAAGTACGTCATCCCGGGCGGCGTCGACGCGCACACCCACATGGAGCTGCCGTTCGGCGGCACCGCGGCGTCCGACACCTTCGAGACCGGCACCCGGGCCGCGGCCTGGGGCGGCACCACGACGATCGTGGACTTCGCCGTCCAGAGCGTCGGCCACTCGCTGCGCTCCGGCCTGGACGCCTGGCACGCCAAGGCCGACGCCCAGTGCGCCATCGACTACGCCTTCCACATGATCCTCTCCGACGTCAACGAGGACACGCTGAAGGAGATGGACATCCTGGTGGAGGAGGGTGTGACCAGCTTCAAGCTGTTCATGGCCTACCCCGGCGTCTTCTACAGCGACGACGGCCAGATCCTGCGCGCCATGCAGCGCTCCGCCGGCAACGGCGGCCTGATCATGATGCACGCCGAGAACGGCATCGCCATCGACGTCCTCGTCCAGCAGGCGCTGGCGGCCGGCCACACCGACCCCCGCTACCACGGCGAGGTCCGCAAGGCCCTGCTGGAGGCCGAGGCCACCCACCGGGCCATCCAGCTCGCGCGGGTGGCGGGCTCCCCGCTGTACGTCGTGCACGTCTCCGCCGAGGAGGCGCTCGCCGAGCTGGTGCAGGCGCGCGACAAGGGCCTCAACGTCTTCGGCGAGACCTGTCCGCAGTACCTCTTCCTGTCCACCGACAACCTCGCCGAGCCGGGCTTCGAGGGCGCCAAGTACGTCTGCTCCACACCGCTGCGCCCCAAGGAGCACCAGGAGGCGCTCTGGCGGGGGCTGCGCACCAACGACCTCCAGGTCGTCTCCACCGACCACTGCCCGTTCTGCTTCACCGGGCAGAAGGACCTCGGCCGGGGTGACTTCTCCAAGATCCCCAACGGGCTGCCGGGCGTGGAGAACCGGATGGACCTGCTGCACCAGGCGGTCGTGGACGGCCGCATCAGCCGGCGGCGCTGGATCGAGATCGCCTGCGCCACCCCGGCCAGGATGTTCGGCCTCTACCCGCGCAAGGGCACCATCGCGCCCGGCGCCGACGCCGACATCGTCATCTACGACCCGCACGCCGAGCAGGTCGTCTCCGCCGAGACCCATCACATGAACGTCGACTACTCGGCGTACGAGGGGAAGCGGCTCACCGGACGGGTCGAGAGCGTCCTGTCGCGCGGCGAGCCCGTGATCACCGACCGGACGTACGTGGGGCGGGCCGGCCACGGCCAGTACACCCCGCGCAGCACCTGCCAGTACCTCATCTAGGAGCAGCGCCATGGACTTCGGCCTCGTCCTGCAGACGGATCCGCCCGCTTCCGGTGTCGTCGGCCTCATGCGCCGCGCCGAGCGCAACGGGTTCACCCACGGCTGGACCTTCGACTCCGCCGTGCTCTGGCAGGAGCCCTTCGTCATCTACAGCCGCATCCTCGAACACACCCGCACACTGATCGTCGGCCCGATGGTCACCAACCCCGGCACCCGCACCTGGGAGGTGACCGCGTCCACCTTCGCCACCCTCAACTCCATGTACGGCAACCGCACGGTGTGCGGCATCGGGCGCGGCGACTCGGCGATGCGGGTCGCCGGGCGCAAGCCCAACACCCTCGCGCGCGTCGGCGAGGCGATGGGCGTCATCCGCGACCTCGCCGAGGGCCGCGAGGCGTCCGTCGACGGCACGCCCATGCGGCTGCCGTGGGTGGAGAACGGGAAGCTGCCCGTCTGGATGGCCGCCTACGGGCCCAAGGCGCTCGCCCTGGCCGGTGAGAAGGCCGACGGCTTCATCCTGCAGCTGGCCGACCCGTTCCTCACCGAGTGGATGATCCACGCCGTGCGGGAAGCGGCGTCGGCCGCCGGCCGCGACCCGTCCGCCATCACCATCTGCGTGGCCGCGCCCGCCTACGTCACGGACGGCAGCGACGAACAGCTCGCGCACGCCCGCGAACAGTGCCGCTGGTTCGGCGGCATGGTCGGCAACCACGTCGCCGACCTCGTCTCCCGCTACGGCGAGCACTCCGGCCTGGTGCCCGACGAGCTGACCGCGTACATCAAGCAGCGCCAGGGGTACGACTACGCCCACCACGGCCGCTCGGGCAACCCCGACACCGCCTTCGTGCCCGACGAGATCGTCGACCGCTTCTGTCTGCTCGGCCCGGTCGAGGCGCATCTCGCCAAGCTCGAACACCTCCGTGGGCTGGGCGTCGACCAGTTCGCGCTGTACGACATGCACGACGCCAAGGAGTCGACCATCGACGCCTACGGCGAGCACATCATCCCCGCCCTGAGATGACCCCGAGATGAGGTGCCGATGCCCATAACCGCAAGCCCGGGTGACCGCGTCGAACTGCCGGCCGGCGCGGCCCTGCCCGACACCCGGTTCGCCAACGACGACCTGCTGCCCGTCCCGGTCGCGCGCCGCACGTGGACGACGTACAACTTCACCGCGCTGTGGATCGGGATGGCGCACAACATCCCGTCCTGGACGCTCGCCTCCGGCCTCGTCGCGCTCGGCATGGACTGGAAGCAGGCGGTCTTCACGATCGCCCTGGCGAACGTGATCGTGCTCTTCCCGATGCTGCTCACCGGGCACGCGGGACCCCGGTACGGCATTCCGTTCCCGGTACTGGCCAGGGCCTCCTTCGGACTGCGCGGGGCGAACCTGCCGGCGCTGGTGCGAGCCGCGGTGGCCTGTGCCTGGTTCGGCATCCAGACCTGGATCGGCGGGCAGGGCATATTCATCCTGCTCGGCAAGATCTTCGGCGGCGGCTGGGCGGACGTCGGGAAGATCGGCGGCTATCCGTGGACCATGTGGCTGTGCTTCGTGGTCTTCTGGGTCCTCGAACTGGCCATCATCTACCGGGGCATGGACACCCTGCGGCGCTTCGAGAACTGGGCCGCGCCGTTCGTCCTCGTCGGCGCCGTCGTGCTGCTGATCTGGATCACGGTGAAGGCCGGCGGCCTGGGGCCGCTGCTCGACCAGCCGTCGAAGCTCGGCTGGGGCAGCGACTTCTGGCCGGTCTTCTTCCCGTCGCTGATGGGCATGATCGGCTTCTGGTCCACCCTGTCGCTGAACATCCCCGACTTCACCCGCTTCGGCGCCGGCCAGCGGGCCCAGATCTGGGGCCAGTCGCTGGGCCTGCCCACGACGATGACGTTCTTCGCGCTGCTGTCGGTCCTGGTCACCTCCGGATCGCAGGCCGTCTACGGAGCGGCCATCTGGAACCCGGTCGAGCTGGCCGCCAAGACCGACAACGTCTTCGGCCTGGTCTTCGCGCTGGTCACCGTGCTCATCGCGACCATCAGTGTGAACATCGCGGCCAATGTGGTGTCACCGGCCTACGACCTGTCCAACCTCGCGCCGAAGTACATCAACTTCCGCACCGGGGCGCTGATCACCGGAGTGGTGGGCGTGGTGATCTTCCCGTGGAAGCTCATCGAGACCCCCGAGTTCTACATCTTCACCTGGCTGGGCGTGGTCGGCGGGCTGCTGGGAACGGTCGCCGGCATCCTCATCGCCGACTACTGGATCATCCGCCGCACCGTCCTGGACCTGGTGGACCTCTACACTCCCGGCGGCCGCTACTGGTACACCGCAGGCTGGAACTGGCGGGCGGTCGCGGCCTTCGTCGTCGGCGGGGTGCTGGCGGTCGGCGGCTCCCACTCGGAGCCCGGCAAGGGCCCCTTCCCCGCCGACGGCATGATCCCGTTCCTCAAACCGCTCGCGGACTACGGCTGGGCCGTCGGCCTCGGCTCCGCGCTCGTCCTCTACACGGCCCTCATGCACCCCCTGCTCCGGCGAACCGTACGACAGGACGCGGCCCCGGTCTGATTTGATGGAGCCATGGTCAACGAGGTCAACGAGGAGCTGCTCGCCGCCGTCGAGCGGGTGGTGCGGACCGTGGTCGCCGAGGAGGTCACGCCACGCTGGCGGCGGCTCGCGGCCGAGGACGTGATCGAGAAGAACGGCCCCTACGACCTGGTGACCACCGCCGACCGCCGGGCGGAGGAACGGCTCACCGAGGAGCTGACCGCGCTGCTGCCGGGCTCCGTGGTCGTCGGCGAGGAAGCGGTCAGCGCCGACCCCGGCGTCCTCAAGCGGCTGGACGGCGACGACCCGGTGTGGGTCGTCGACCCGGTCGACGGCACCGCCAACTTCGTACGCGGCGAGGACGGTTACGCGACGCTCGTCACCCTCGTGCAGGGTGGCGAGCCGCTCGCGTCCTGGACCTACGTCCCCGAGCGGGGCCTGATGGCGACCGCGCGGCGCGGCGCCGGCGCGTATCTCAACGGGCAGCGGATGCGCACGGCCGCCGCACCGGACGGCACCCTGCGGGTCTCGACGTCGAACCCGGTCTTCCGCACCGGCCAGGAGCGGGTGCTGCTCGGCCGGCTGGAGGCGGCCGGCGCGGCGACCCGCTCGTGCACCTGCGCCGGCATCGAGTACCTGGAGCTGGCCAGGGGCGGCGTCGACGGCGTCGCCTTCTTCTGGGAACTGCCCTGGGACCACGCCGCCGGGCTGCTCCTGGTGACCGAGGCCGGCGGCGCGAGCCTGACGGTGATCGGTGAGCCGTTCCGTATCCCCGGAGGCAACGCGTTGCCGTTCTCCATCGCCCGCGACGCGGAGACCGCGCGGCGGATCATCGAGCTGATGGGCGCGTGATGAGCCGGACCGCAGTAGTGGACGTGGTGGTCGTCGGGGCCGGGCCGAACGGGCTGACGGCCGCGGCCGAGCTGGCCCGCGCGGGCCTGTCCGTACAGATCTACGAGGCGGCCGACACGATCGGCGGCGGCGCCAGGACCCAGGAGCTGACGCTGCCGGGCTTCCGGCACGACCCGTGCTCCGCGGTGCACCCCATGGGCGCCGGCTCGCCCGCGTTCAAGGCGCTGCCGCTGCGCGCGCACGGCCTGGAGTGGCTGCACCCCGAGCTGCCGATGGCGCACCCCTTCCCGGACGGCACGGCCGCGCTGCTGTCGCGTTCGGTGGGGGAGACCGCCGCGTCCTTCGGCGCGCACGACGCCGTCCGGTACCGGCGGCTGGTGGCCCCGTACATCGGCCACTGGAACACCATGGCCGCCGACCTGCTGCGGCCCCAGTGGCGCGGGGTGCCCATCGACCCCTACCGGTTCGCGCGGTTCGGTCTGACCGGGCTGCCGCCGGTCGCCCTGCTGGCCCGGCGGTTCCGCGACCCCAAGGCCCGTGGCCTGCTGGCCGGTCTGGCCGCGCACGCGATCACCCCGCTCACCGCACCGCTCACCGGCGCCACCGCCCTGATGTTCGCGCTCGCCGCGCACGCGGTCGGCTGGCCGATCGCGCGCGGCGGCTCGCAGGCGATCTCGGACGCCCTCGCCTCGTACCTCACGGAGCAGGGCGGCGTCGTCCACACCGGGGTGACGGTGCGCAAGCTCGACGAGCTGCCGCCCGCGCGGGCCTACGTCTTCGACACCTCACCGACCGCGCTGGCCCGGATCGCCGGACTCGGCGACGCCTACCGGAACTTCAGCTACGGCCCGTCCGTCTTCAAGATCGACTACGCGCTGGACGGTCCCGTCCCCTGGACCGCGCCCGACGCCCGCCGCGCCGGCACGGTCCACATCGGCCCGACGTATACGGAGATCGGCGACGCGCTCAACCGGGCGGTCAGCGGCCGGCCGCCGCAGACCCCCTTCCTGATCACCTCGCAGCCGACGGTCGTCGACCCCTCCCGCGCCCCGCAGGGCAAGCACGTCTTCTGGGCCTACGGCCACGTCCCGCACGACTGGCGCGGCAACGCCACCGACGCCGTCGAGCGGCAGATCGAGCGCTTCGCGCCCGGTTTCCGCGACCTCGTCCTGGCCCGCGCCGTCGCGGGACCGGCCGAACTCGCCGCTCACAACGTCAACTACGTCGGCGGTGACATCGCCTGCGGCGCCTTCGCCGGGATCCAGACCGTGCTGCGCCCGAAGATCGCCTGGAACCCCTACGCCACCGCCCGCCCCAACGTCTTCCTGTGCTCCTCCGCGACCCCGCCGGGTCCCGGAGTGCACGGCATGAGCGGGCACCACGCGGCCCGCTCCGTCCTCAGGTCCCTGGCGAAGCGAGCGCGCTGAGCAGCGCGGGCAGCGCCGTGCCGATCGGCTTCCGCACCACCTCGGCGGCCAACTCGTCGTAGGGCGTGGGCTCCGCGTTCACGATCACCAGCCGTGCCCCGTGCTCGGCCGCGATGCCCGCCAGTGACGCGGCGGGCTGCACCCGCAGCGTCGTGCCCACGGAGAAGAACACGTCGCACGCCTTGGCGATGGCCATCGCCTGCGCCAGCACCGCGGGGTCGAGCCGCTGCCCGAACATCACCGTCGCGGACTTCAGGATCCCTCCGCACACCAGGCACGGCGGGTCCTCCTCGCCGGCCGCCACCCGCTCCAGCGCGGTGTCCATGCCGCTGCGCGCATGGCACTTCGTGCAGACGACGGCGCGGGCGGTGCCGTGCAGTTCCAGCACCTTGCGGGCGGGCAGCCCCGCCAACTGGTGCAGCCCGTCGACGTTCTGGGTGATGACGCGGACCGGGACGCCGGACCGCTCCAGTTCCGCCACCGCGAGGTGCGCGGCGTTGGGGCGCGCGTGCCAGGTCTCGCTGTCGCGCCGCATGAGCCAGGCGCGGCGGCGGACGTCCGGGTCGGCCATGTACGTGTCGTAGGTGACGAGCTTCTCCGCACCGGGGTCGCGCCGCCACAGGCCGTTGGGGCCGCGGTAGTCCGGAATCCCCGAGTCCGTGGAGATGCCGGCCCCGCTCAGGATCGCCACGAGGGGCTTGCGGTTGGTCATCTCCGCAGCGTAGGGCGCAACACGGGTGCGGACGAGCGGGTTTCCGCCGCGGCGGACCCACCGCGTTGTCGTACCCGGCGGCTACGGTTTCGGGTATGACGGATCTTCGGGTATTGCATCGGCAGGCGCTGCGGACGGCGGAAGAGATCACCGGAAGGATCGGCGCGACCCGGCTGGATGTGGCCACGCCGTGCGGGGACTGGACGTTGCGGCAGCTGCTGGAGCACATGGTGGGGCAGAACCACGGCTTCGCCGCGGCTGCGCGGGGGGAGACGAAGGACCGGTCGGTGTTCGCCGACCGGCCGGTGGGGGACGACCCGGCCGGGGCGTTCGCGGCGTCGGCCGCCGATGTGGCGGCGGCCTTCACCGAATCGGGGGTGCTGGACCGGAGTTGGTGGCTTCCGGAGATCCGCGACGGGCGGGCCTTCCCTGCGCCGGTGGCGATCGGATTCCACTTCGTGGACACGGTGGTGCACGGCTGGGACGTCGCGCGGGCGCTCGGCGTCGACGCGAAGTTCGACCCGGAGGTGCTGGAGGCGGCGCTGCCGGTGGCCGCGGCGGTACCGGCGGGGGAGAGCCGGCTGACCGCCGGCGCGGCGTTCGGGCCCGCGGTGGCCGACGGCGGTACGGGCGATCCGCTCGACCGGATCGTCGCGATACTGGGCCGCTCCCCGCAGTGGCCGCGGGACGCGTGATGCCGTCCCGGCCCCGCGACCTGTCCGGCTCTCTGTCTAGGAGTCGAGCAGGTCGCGGGTGTCGGCGACGAGTGCGGCCGCCGCTTCGACGGCGGCCGCCGGATCGTCGAGCCGGGTCAGGACGGCCTCGGCGCGGGTGCGGAAGTCCGGGGGCGTCCCGGGGAGCGCCGCGGCGGCCGCCAGCGCGCCCTTCTCGTTGAGGCACCAGGCGCGGTGGTGTGCGTGGAGGGACTGGGTGAGGACGCCGACCGCCCGGGACAGACAGAGCGCGACATGCAGTGTGTCGCCCGCGCGGGCGGACTTGCGGGCGGCGGCCACCGAGAACTCCGCTTCCCAGGCGGCGGCGACGAGCGCCGCGCGCAACGGTTCGGGATAGTGCCGGGTCTGCTCCCGTAGTGCCGTCAACTCCCCTTCCCGATCGGCGAGTACGCGGCCCAGCGCCACCTCGCCCGGATAGGCGGGGGACCAGAAGCCGAGCGGGTGGCCGGGCTGCGTGCCGACCTCGTAGCGGCCTGCGCGGCAGTCGTCCCAGACGCGCTCGACGCGGTCGAGGTCGCGCAGGATCCAGTCGACCGGCAGCCCGTCGACCGTCAGCCAGGCGCCGCCGTTCACCCAGGGTCCCCAGCCGCCGGGGCTCGCGACCTCGACGGGTCCGCCGGTGAACTCCGCCGCGAGGGCGGCCAGCGCCGCGGTGTCGGGCTCACCCCGGTAGTACAGGCCGAGGTCCCAGTCGGAGTCCGGGCGGTGGGTGCCGCGGGCCCGGCTGCCGCCGAGCAGCACACCGGCGATGCCCGGGAGACCGGCCAGCCGCTCGGCCATCGCGTGCACGGCAGGGCTCTCAGCGCCGGGGGAGGGGGCGGGGGAGGAATCGTGGGACACGTTGCCAGCCTAGACGTGGCGGCTCTAGGCTTACCCACCAGTAAACTTACTCTGGAGTAAGGGTGGTGCCCGGCATGGCCGACATCGGCGATCTCGACCTCGACACGCTCGACTTCGGTACGGTCGAGCCGAAGGAATTCGCCCGCATCGTCAAGGAGCTGCCCGTCCGGCGGATCGCCGAGCTGATGAGCGGGCCGCAGCGCGAGCGCGTGCTCGACGAGGTGTTCAACCGGATGGAGACCCTCTTCAAGCCGGACGTCGCGGGCAAGCGTGATGCGCTCATCCGGTGGCGGATCACCAACGGCGACGACGCCCGCGACGTCTACGAGACGCATATCGCCGAGGGCGCCTGCACGGTCTCCCGGCAGGACAGCGGCCGCGATCCGCAGCTCACCCTCACCATGGCCGCCCCGGAATTCCTCAAGCTCGTCTCGGGCAACGCCTCTGGCCCGGCGCTGTTCTTCACCCGTAAGCTCAAGATCCAGGGCGACATCCGCCTCGCCGGCGGACTGACGTACTTCTTCGACATACCGAAGGCGTGAGGGTGTAGATGCGGATACCCCGGCAGGCGGCGAGAGTCGCGGTGCTCGACCCGGCCGGAGCGATTTTCCTGCTCCGGTCGGACAACGAGGAAGTCGGCGTCCACTGGCTCATGCCCGGTGGCGGCCTCGACCCGGGGGAGACCCCCGTGCAGGGGGCGCTGCGGGAAGTGCTGGAGGAGACCGGCTGGTCGGATGTCGAACCCGGCGCTGTGCTGTGCACCTGGGAGCACGACTTCACCCGGGCCGGTGTGCCGGTCCGGCAGTTCGAGCACATCTTCCTCGGCAACGGCCCGCGCAGGCCGCCGACGGGTGATGTGAGCGGCGTTCACCAGGAGGACGGGATCCTGGAGTGGCGCTGGTGGACCCCGGAGGAGCTCGCGGCGACCCCGGAGGCGCTGTGGCCCCCGCAGTTGCCGGAGCTGCTCGCCCGGCTGCGCGACGAGGGTCCGCCGGAGCGTCCCGTCGAGCTCGGGTTCGTCGCCGGCACCGGCACCCGGGCCGGGTAGGCGCCCGGTGTTCACCACCCGGCCCACCCTCCAGGGCACCTTCGGCATGGTCTCCTCGACGCACTGGCTGGCGTCGCAGTCGGCGATGGCCGTGCTGGAGGACGGGGGCAACGCGTTCGACGCCGCGGTGGCCGCCGGCTTCGTCCTGCACGTCGTCGAACCGCATCTGAACGGTCCCGCGGGCGAGGTGCCGATCCTCCTCGCCCCGGCCGGCGGACCGGTGCGGGTGCTGTGCGGGCAGGGGCCGGCCCCCGCCGGAGCGTCCGTCGGGCACTACCGGAGCCTCGGCCTGGACCTGGTGCCCGGCACCGGACCGCTGGCCGCCGCCGTGCCGGGCGCGTTCGACGCGTGGATGGTGCTGCTGCGCGACCACGGCACGAAGTCCCCCGCCGAGGTCCTGAAGTACGCCATCGGCTACGCCGAACACGGGCATCCGGCGGTCGCGGCGATCGGCGCGACCGTGGAGGCGGTGCGCACCCTCTTCGCGACCGAGTGGACCGCTTCCGCCGCGCTCTATCTGTCGGCGGGCCGGGCACCGCGGCCTGGCGCCCTGCTGCGGAACCCCGCCCTCGCCGCCACCTGGCGGCGCCTGCTGCGCGAGGCCGACGCGCAGGCGGCGGGCAGTGGGCGGGAGGAGCGGATCGAGGCCGCCCGGCGGATCTGGCGCTCGGGCTTCATCGGCGAGGCGCTGGCCGCCGCCGCGGCCCGCCCCGCGATGGACACCTCCGGCGAACGGCACGCCTCGACGCTCAACGGGGACGACCTGACCGGCTACGAGGCCCGCTACGAACCCCCGCTCACATACGACCGGTTCGGCTGGACGGTCTGCAAGCCGGGGCCGTGGAGCCAGGGCCCGGTCTTCGCCCAGCAGCTCGCCCTGCTGCCCGACGGCTTCGGCTACGAGGAGCCCGGCTACGTCCACACCCTCGTCGAAGGCGCCAAGCTCGCGATGGCCGACCGCGAGGCCTGGTACGGCGACGCCGCGGAGGTCCCGGTCGGCGCGCTGCTGTCACCCGCGTACAACGCCGGGCGCCGGGCCCTGATCGGCGCCGACGCGTCCTACGAGCTGCGCCCCGGCAGCCCGGACGGACGCGCGCCCCGGCTGCCGCGCTTCACCGTCGACAGCGCACCGCGGGCACCGGGCACGGGTGAACCGACCGTGGCGTCGGGCGAACCCGCCCCGGGATCAGCCGCAGGTTCCGCCGCCGCGCCCACCTCCGAACCCACCGTCGCCGCCGACGGCCGCACCCGCGGCGACACCTGCCATGTCGATGTCGTCGACCGCTGGGGCAACATGGTCGCCGCCACCCCGAGCGGCGGCTGGCTGCAGTCCAGCCCGCTGATCCCGGAACTCGGCTTCCCGCTCGGCACAAGGCTGCAGATGACCTGGCTGGAGGAGGGGCTGCCCAACTCCCTCACGCCCGGCCGCCGCCCGCGCACCACGCTGTCGCCGTCGATGGCGCTGCGCGACGGCGAACCCGTCCTGGCGTTCGGCACCCCCGGCGGCGACCAGCAGGACCAGTGGTCACTGCACTTCTTCCTGGCCGTCGCGCTGGGCGGCCTCGGACTGCAGGAGGCGATCGACGCGCCCGGCTGGCACACCGACGGCTTCCCCGGCTCGTTCCATCCACGTGCCATGCGGCCCGGCAGCGTCACCGTCGAGTCCCGGCTCGGCGAGCGGGCGATCGGCGAGCTGCGGCGCCGCGGCCACCAGGTGACGGTCGGCGGCCCCTGGTCGGAGGGCCGGCTCTGCGCGGTCGCCCGCGATCCCGCGACGGGCGTGCTGTCCGCGGGCGCCAACCCGCGCGGCATGCAGGGCTACGCGGTCGGCCGCTGACCGGTCCTGCCGGTGTGATCCACCGCGGGCGCCGGGCCGACCCGGTGGCCGTTCTCCAGCTCCGCGGGCCCGGTGCCGGCCATCAGCGCGGTGAACCCGGCGCGGATCCGGCGTTCCATACCGGGCTGGACGAAGGTGCCGACCTGGTCGAGGGGGACCAGGTTCCAGGCGTCCAGCTCCTCCTTCTGCAGCTGGATCGCGCCGAGCTGGGTGCCGTCGAGCACCCCGCCGTCGTACAGGTACACCGCCAGCGGCGGCCGGCTGGGGCTGGTCACCCAGTCGATCGCGATGAGCGCGCCGGGGGCGATGTCCAGGCCGATCTCCTCGGCGGCCTCACGGCGCGCACCCTGCCGGGGCGATTCGTCCTGCCCCGACTCGATCGTCCCGCCGGGCAGAATCCACTTCTTCTCGCCCTCGCGGTAGTTGGGATCCACGAGCAGCACACGGCCCGCCCCGTCACGGAACAGCACCGCCGCTCCGGCGAGGATCTTCGGCAGACCGGCGATGTATGAGGCGTAGTCCTGGGTCACGGACCCAACTTACGCGGCTCAGACGTCGTCGAAAGGCGCGGCATACGCGAACGCGCCACGCAGTGCCGGATCGGCCGGATCGTAGCCGGACAGCGTCCGGACCTGGAAGTACGGCCGCCACTCGGGCACCGCGGGGGTGATCCCGTACTCCTCGGCGAGCCGGAAACCGAACCGTGCGTAGTAGCGGGGATCGCCGAGCAGGATCACCAGCGGCGCGCCCAGCGCGTCGCAGGCGCCGAGGGCGGTGTGCATCAGGGCCTTGCCGACGCCGGACCGCTGGTGGCCGGGAGCCACCGCCAGCGGGCCGATCGCGAGCACGGGCGTCTCCCCGACGTGGCCGCGGGTGGCCAGCGCATGCCCGGTCACCCGCCCCTCCCCGTCCGTCGCCACCAGCGACAGCTCGGGGAGCCACGCGTCGTCCGCCCGCAGCCGGTCGACCAGCAGCGCCTCGACGGTGCCGCTGCCCGCGGCCTGGCCGGGCTTGGTGAACGCGGCGGCGATGACCTCGCGGATCGCGTCGATGTCGGTGGCTCGTTCCCGTCGGATCAGCACCGGCGCACTCTGGCGCACCGCACCGGGCCCGCGCAACGGAATTTCCGCCGCCGGTGCCGCGGTCCGTGTCTCGCCGGCACCGATCAGGACATCCCGCTATGGTCGTGAATCTTCCGGTTTGCGGGGGTGGCGCGCTGGACCGGCCATGGGCAGGCGGCCGATGGCGGGATATGGTCCGAGCGGCGCGATGTTCCGTATCGGATGGGGAGTAAACGTGTCCGACGCTGCAAGACACACAACGGGGCGCGTGCTGATCGCCGCCGACAAGTTCAAGGGTTCGCTGACCGCGGTGCAAGTCGCCGAGCACGTCACGGCCGGCCTGCTGCACGTGGTGCCGGGGCTGACGGTCGAGTCGCTGCCGGTCGCCGACGGCGGTGACGGCACCGTCGACGCGGCGGTCGCGGCCGGCTTCGAGCGACGTGAGCTCCAGGTGACCGGGCCGCTGGGCGAGCCCGTGACCGCCACGTACGCCGTACGTGACACCACCGCCGTGGTCGAGATGGCCGAGGCCTCCGGCCTGCGGCACCTGCCGGAGGGCGTCTTCGCGCCGCTCACGGCCACCACCCACGGCACCGGTGAGCTGCTGCGCGCCGCGCTGGACGACGGTGCGCGCACCATCGTGCTCGGCGTCGGCGGCAGCGCCACCAACGACGGCGGGGCCGGCATGCTCGTCGCGCTCGGGGCCCGCCTGCTCGACGCGGACGGAGCACCGGTCGGTCCCGGCGGCGGGGCGCTGGCCGCCCTCGCCACCGCGGACCTCTCCGGGCTCGACCCGCGGCTGGCCGGCACCGAGGTGGTGCTCGCCAGCGACGTCGACAACCCGCTGCTCGGCCCGAAGGGCGCCGCGGCCGTCTACGGCCCGCAGAAGGGCGCCACCGAGCAGGACGTGGCCACCCTCGACGCCGCCCTCGGACGGTTCGTCGAGGTGCTCACCGAGGCCCGTGGCTCCGCCGCGGCGAATGCCGCGGAGGCGCCGGGAGCCGGCGCCGCGGGCGGTATCGGCTACGGAGCGCTCGTCGGGCTCGACGCGGCCTTCCGGCCCGGTATCGACGTCATGCTCGACGTTCTCGGCTTCGCCGAGGCGCTGGACCGCGCCGACCTGGTGATCACCGGTGAGGGCTCGCTCGACGAGCAGACCCTGCACGGCAAGGCCCCGGTCGGCGTCGCACAGGCCGCCCGCGCCCGCAACATCGACGTCGTCGCCGTCTGCGGCCGGCTCGCCCTGGCCCCCGGCGCTCTCGGCGGGGCCGGCATCCGCCGCGCCTACGCCCTGACCGACATCGAGCCGGACCCGGCCGTCTGCATGGCCCAGGCCGGCCCCCTCCTGGAGCGCGTCGCCCAGGCACTGGCCCGGGACTTCCTGGCGCCGTAGCGCAACGCGACACGGGCGGGCCGGAGCACCTCCGGCCCGCCCGTGTCCATGCCGTGCCTCAGTCGACCAACCGGGCCGCCGCGAAGGCGAGCAGTTCGTCGAGGGCGATCTCCCGGGGCTCGCCGTCCTGGGTGTCCCACTCCGCGAGGTACCAGGCGCCGTGCCACTCGACGCGCCAGACCTTGCCGTGGCGGTTCTCGAACTCCACGAAGCTTCCGGGTCCGCCGTCCATCGCGCGGAGTTCCTGCTGAAGAATCGCCGCGGTGGCGAATCCACGTCCGGGGTTGGTACTCCGGCCGAGGCTCCTGGTGTTCGCGTACCGCATCTTGAGGAACGGGAACGGCTCCCGGTCGAGCTGGTTCATCCGCAGTTGGTTGAAGCGGGTCACCGCCTCCGGGACGGTCTCCGTCCCGGAGAATTCGAAGGAATGGGCGGGAAAGACCAGACGCACGAACTGCATCAGGTCGGGCTTCTCCACACGGTAGAAACCGTGCACCTCCGGCATGATGCCCACGACCACGTCGAAGCCGCGTCCGCCAGGCGCCGCGAAGCCCGCCACGGCACCGAAATGGGGATTGCGGGCGAAGAACTCCTCTTCATGGGCGCGGGCGAACGTCAGAACCGCGACCGCGAGTTCGTTGTCGAAGGTCCCGCGGCTGTTCGTCTGCAGCAGACGGGCCCCATCGGCGGACAGAGCGCCCGCGAAGTTGATCCCGGGCGCCGGAGACCAGTGCCAGGCGTCCTCCAGACCGGGGAGTGGGGCCACGTTGCGGAAACCGGTGACTACCGCCCGGATGTCCATGAGTCCTCCGTCATCAGGTGCATGAGTATCCCTCTCCGACTTCCTGGAGATACGTGGCCGTCATCTGGCCACCACCGCGCGCGTTCTCGGAGAAGCTCATTGGTTCCATATCGGCTACGTGATTGTAGAAGTCGTTTCTCGCCGCGCGGTCGGAGAACCTTCCTCCGCCGTCCTTGTTCCAGTGGTCGACGACCGCTTCCTTGTGTTCATAGGTCACCGTCTTGCTGAACGGCTTCGGGTTCTCCGCGTTCGGATCCCAGATCATGTTGTCATTGCCGTCGCGCCAGGTCAGCTCGTCCCGTGGGATCCGGTCTCCTTTGGTGTCGAGCGGAGCCCTGCCCTGAGCCCGTCCCTCGTCGGTGTAGTGCTGGGTCATATGGTCGTGCGTGGACTGGCGATATTGCGAAGGGTACTGGCTGTCCCGCGTGTACTGCCGTTCGCCCACCTGGTCCGGGAGGCTCGGGTCACGGCCGAATCGCATGCCGTTGTTCGGGTCCTGCCAGGCCAGCCCGAGCGGGTCCATCATGGTGAACGGGTTCGGGACGTAGGCGGTGTCGTGCGAACCGGGAGCCAGCCCGAGCGGGTCCGGGGTGGCGTACTGCCCGGTTTCCGGGTCGTAGTAGCGCTGGTAGTTGTAATTCCAGCCGGTCTCCTCGTCGGCGTACTGGCCGGGGAAGCGCAGCGGGCAATCGACGCCGTCATCGCCTCCCCCCACACCGGGCCGGCCCGGGAGTGGGGCTCCCCAGAGCGTGGTGCGCTGCTGCCAGGCCAGTTCGCCGTCGTCGGAGATCAGCTCGGCCGGTGTGCCGGCCAGATCCGTGACGATGGAGTGGAAGCGGATGTCCACTTCGCCCTGCGGCGGCCAGGCGTCACCGGCGCTGCCGGACCGCGCGCTCCGCTCGCCCGCGCCCGGCCCGCCGGTCCCGAAGCCGCTGCCACGGGTGCCGGAACCGGCATCAGCGCCCGGACCCGCCGACCGGACGGTCTGGTCGAGCTGGGCCACCGGCTGGAAGCTTCCGGGGGCGTAGTCCCACGAGCTGGCACGTCCGTCCGCCGCCACCTGCTCGATGAGGCGGGCGCCGTCCCACACGAAGAGCGTCTCGTCCGTGACGCCGCCGTCGACGTCCAGCCGCTGCTTCGCCGTCCGGCGGCCGGCAGGATCGTACGTGTACCGCCACCGCGTACCGTCGGGCGTCGTCGTGGACACGAGCTGGCTCTGGCTGTTCCAGACATAGGACCGCACCCGCTTCTGCCCGTTGAGAAGCCGGTGGACGGCGCGGACTATGCGTCCCTCGGCATCGCGCTCGTAGTGGGTGCGCCCGCTGCGCTGGATCCGTGTCCCGACGAAGGTCCGTTCCACCTCACTGTCGTCGGAGCCCGGGGTGACGGCCCTGCTGATGTTGCCCACCGCGTCGTAGTTGTACCTCTCGGTCCAGCCACGCGCGTCGACGGCCTCGACGCGGCCGGCCGCGTCGAGGGTGAACTGCCGTGTCCCGGAGTTGAGTTCGGTGATCTCGATGGGGACGCCGTCCGGGCGGTACGCGTAGGTGCGCAGCTGAAGGAGGGTCTCCGTCTCCTCGGGTGTACGGGCGACACGCTGGGTGGCGATGCGTCCCGCGGTGTCCCATGACTGCTGGAGCACGACATCGCCGGGGAGCCGGCGGCCGGTCTCCTGATGTGCGCCGTCGAACTCGAAGCTGATGCGGTGACCGGCGGTGTCCAGAGCGGCTGGATGGCCTCCGGCGTCATAGGTCCAGGTGGACTCGATCCCGGTGGGGGTGCGTCGCTTGGTGCGCCGGTCGAGCACGTCGTACTCGAAGGTGGTGGTCCGGCCGTTGATGCTCTCCGACACCAGCCGGCCGGTCGCGCTGTACGCGCGTTCCACCGTGACGTCGGGGCTGACCTCTCGGACAGGATTTCCGGACGTGTCATATGTGAAGTGCGCGAAACCGTCGTCGTAGAGCATCTCGACGGTCCTGCCGAGTGCGTCCCGGCGGAAGCGGATGACCTCTCCCGCCCCGTTGGTCCGGGAGACCAGGCCGCCCATGGCGTCCACTTCGTACGTGAGCGTGCGGCCGTGGAAGTCGGTCTCCGACGCCACCCGGTTCACCTCGTCGTACACGTACTGCCAGGACCGCTCCTGAGGGTCGGTCACGCGCAGCAGATTCAATTCGGTGTCGTAACCGAACTCGTACCGGTTTCCGTCGCTGAGGCAACGGGCGGTGACCTGACCGAAGGAGCCGACCTCGAACGTGGTCGTGTTCCCCGCCCGGTCGGTCTGGGACACCAGGTTCCCTTCGGGGTCCCACTCCCAGAACTCGGTCCGGCCGTCCGGGGCTTCGCGCCATGCCGCCTTGCCCTCGGCCGTCCTGCCGAAGCGAGTCGTACGTCCCAATACGTCGGTGACGCTGCTCACGCGGCCGAAGGGGTCCCGCTCGATGGCGCTGACCGCGCCCTGGACATCGGTGAACTCCACCGGCAGGCCCGCGGCGTCACAGCGGGCCCAGCTCGTTCGTCCCGCGGCGTCCGTGGCGGACACGAGCCCACCGGTCCCGTCGTACCCGTAGTGGACCTGAGTACCCGACGGGCCGACGGTGGAGATGTGATTGCCCCGGTCGTCGTAGGTGTGCCGCCATACCCCGCCGTCGGGCGTGACGGCCTCCACCAGCTGGTGCTGCTCGTTGTAGGCGGCCGCGGTCGAGGTGCCGTCGGCCCGGATGACCGAGGTGAGGTTCCCGGCCGGGTCGTAGCTGTTGTGCGAGGCGGCGCCCAGCGCATTCGTCTGGGAGAGCAGCCGGTCGAACTCGTCCCACTCGTTGACCAGCGACTCGCCGAGCGCGTTCGTCGACGAGACGAGTTGCATCCGCTCGTTGTAGCGGTAGGTCGTGGAGTGGCCGAGCGAGTTGGTGTAAACGGTGGTTCGGGCCTCGTCGTCGTAGGCGATCGTGCAGTTCAGGACGCCGTCCTGGCCCGCGCCGCTGACGCAGCGGTCGCCCTCGTCGTACTCCCAGCTGTACCAGTGGCCGCTGCGGTCCGTCCGCCGGACGACGCGGCCCTCGGCGTCGTACTCCAGCCGCTCGGTGTTCCCCAGGGCGTCGGTGACCTCGGTGAGGTCGCCGTTGACGCTGTAGCCGTAGCGGCGCAGGACGGTGCCTTCGGTGCCGTCCTCGGTGCCGAGCAGCCGCAGGCCGGTGATGCGCCGGTCGAAGGTGTCGACGGCGAGGTGGTAGCCGCCGCTGTGCCGGACGGCGAGGGGGGTGCCGTCCGGGGCGCGCTGGATGCTGATCCGGTTCCCGTTGCGGTCGGATATCGCGGTCAGCCCGAGCGACATCAGCCCGTCGGGCGCGCCGGCCGGGGAGTCGACGGGGGTGAAGTGCCGGACGACTCCCGACGAGGGCTGGGTGATCCGGATCTCGCCGGCCGGCGTGCCGTCCCACTCCAGGGGCCAGCGGGGACCGTGGTCCGGCATGACGGGCCGGTCGGGCCGGGGGACCGGATAGACCAGCATCATCGCGTCGTCGGCGGCGAAGACCAGGCCGTCGCCGTCCGCCTCGAGCCGCTGGTCGAGCGTGGAGGACCAGGAGGGGCCGAACCAGCTGCCGGTGCGGTACGAGGACACGTGGGTGCGGGTCAGCAGCAGGGTGAGGATGCCGGCCAGGGAGACGTCCCGCTCGGCCAGCAGCATCTCGCCGGAGATCATGTCGATGGGGTCGCCGCCCTTGCAGCGCCCGGAGAACGGCTTGCCCGCCGCGACCTCGTCCTTCGCTCCCCGGCGCAGCGAGGTGAAGACGTCCTTGAACGCCTGGCCGCCCTTGCGGATGCTGTTGGCGACGTTCTCCAGGGCCTTGCCGCTCTTGAGGAGCGCGGGAAGTTCCTTGGCCATCTTGAGCAGGCCGCCGGCGGTGGTGAGCCCTTTGAACATCGGGATGCAGTCCAGGGCGGCGAACGCCACATCCCAGAGCGATGCCTTGCCCTGTGCGTATTTGACGAGGGTGTCGGCGAGGACGACGAGAGCGGCGGCGAGCACGATCCAGGCGAGGGGTCCGCCGATGATCATGACGATGATGCCGAGGACGGCGACGATGACCTTGCAGACGGCGACGATGTCGTCCCAGTGGTCGGCGACCCAGTCGACCGCCTTCTCCCACCAGTGCTTGTTCTTGATCCCGGCGTCCGAGGCCTCGTGCAGGGCGTGCTCCGCGGTCGACGCCGCAGTGTCCCGCAGGTGCGCGGCCTGGGCGGCGAGCTCCTTCGCGGCGTCCAGGCGCTGCTGGGCGTCGTGCACGGCGGTGTTCGCGGACTTCTGCGCGTTCGAGGCGTCCAACGCGTTGCGGGTGGCGGTGCGGACCTCTTCTGCGGACGGCGGCTCCACGCCCGGCTTCGGGTCGGCCTGGTACTCCTTGGACTTGTCGCCCGCCCGCTTCACCCAGGCATCGGCGGTGCCCTGGGTGGTCTTGGCGGCGTCCAGGTCCTGCCGGGCTGTGCGGCCCTGCGCCAGGGCCCGGTCGGCGTCGGCCTGCGCCGTCTCCAGCTTCGGCCAGTACGTCTCCAGCGCCCCCGACGCCAGCCGGTAGGACTTCTCCAGCTTGGTCAGCTCGTTCGGCAGATCACCGAACTGCTCCCGGTAGGCGTCCCCCGACAGGCCCGCCCAGTCCTGGACGGCGCTGTCGCCGCTCAGCCCCTTGACCGACCGCAGCGCCGACGACACGTCATCGGCGAAGTCGCCCAGCTTCCGGGCGAGCTCCTTGACCTCATACGGATCACCGGGGACCGGATCCCGGTCCAGATCCAGTACATGCCAATCCGTCGGTCGATTCGCCACGGTCCAACCCCCCATGAATGATCAACTTCGGTCCAATTGTTGCACTGGTGGAACGGCTGAATCGCCAGGGAGAGACGGGTTGTTGACAAGCTGTTACCCCGCCCGTCGCTTCGCGGCCGACCGGGGGCGGGAACGCGAAGGGCCCCGGGCGGATCGCCCGGGGCCCTTCTTCGCTGTACCGCGCACTCGGCGGCGGCGCCGTCACTGCTCGGCGCGCGCCTCACGGCGGTTGTTACGGAACGTGTTCACCCGTCGCGTCGTCGCGAAGAGCGGGATGACCGCCGCGGCGACGATCTGGAGCGCCGCACCGGTCTGGAGCAGCAGGTGCCCGCCCGGTACGTCCAGCGTCCAGGCCGCCAGGCAGCCCATGCTGATGAAGATCCAGGCCAGCGTGATCAGCGCGAGCCGGCCACGCGGCTTGGGGTACTCGACGCGGCTCATCATCAGCCACGCCACACCCACGATCGCCAGCAGCGTCGGGATGAACGGCAGCTCCAGCAGGACGACGGAGACGACCGTCATCGCGCCGAAGGGGCTCGGCATGCCCTGGAAGACCCCGTCCCGCACCGTGGTGCAGGAGAAGCGCGCGAGCCTGAGGACCACGGCGAGCAGGACCACGACGGCGGCCACCGCCGAGACCCGGCCGTGCGCATCGTCCGCGACCAGCCCCCACACCACCACGAAATACGCTGGCGCGAGTCCGAAGCTGATCAGGTCCGACAGGTTGTCGAGCTCCGCCCCCATCGCCGAGCTGCGGAGCTTGCGCGCCACCAGCCCGTCCAGGAGGTCGAAGACGGACGCCATCAGCATCAGGGTCACGGCCGTCGCGGCGTTGTGCCGCGCCATGCCGCCGTCGGCGGTGCCCATGAGGTGCGGCACCAGCACTCCGGTGGTCGTGAAGTACACGGCCATGAATCCGCAGATGGCGTTACCGAGAGTGAGGGTGTCCGCGATGGAGAGCCGGGTGGAGAGTGGGAGGTCGTCGACCTCCTCCTCCAGCTCGGTCACCCAGGGGCCTGTGTGTCGGGATCAATCACGGTCAAGACGAGTCACCCCAGCCATGGTGGTCTGGCCGACCTCGACATCGGGCAGGACGCCCTCCGGGAGGTAGATGTCGACGCGGGAGCCGAAGCGGATCAGACCGATGCGCTCGCCCTGCTCGACCTTGCTGCCCGAGGGCACGTAAGGAACGATGCGGCGGGCCACTGCGCCGGCGATCTGCACCATCTCGATGTCGCCGAGTTCGGTGTCGAAGTGCCAGACAACGCGTTCGTTGTTCTCGCTCTCCTTGTTGAACGCCGGAACGAATCCGCCGGGGATGTGCTCCACGGAGGTGACGGTGCCCGCGAGCGGTGCGCGGTTCACATGGACGTTCAGTGGGCTCATGAAGATGGCGACGCGGGTGCGCCCGTCCTTCCACGGCATGATGCTCTGCACCACGCCGTCGGCCGGTGAGATCACCCGGCCCTGAGCGATCTCCCGCTCAGGGTCACGGAAGAACCACAGCATGCCCGCCGCCAGGGCGGTGGTGGGTACGGCCACGGTCGCCCAGCGCCCGGAGCGGCGGGCGCGGGTAAGGCTGACCGCCGCGGCGGCGACGGTCGGGAGGAGCCACGGCGACGCTCCGCGCGCGAGGCGGACCCGGCCGCGAGGTGCAGAGGAATGGCTGTGGGGCATGGAAGACCTTCGTAGCGGAGGGTGCCGCAAGATGGTTCTGGGGACGGCGGCTTTACCAAGATGGTATCGGTTGCCACCCACAACTCGGCAAGCGCGAGGGCGAGTCGATGGCCGGTAAGCAATGACTGGGTGTGACCTTCACCTCGGATATATCGCTTATATCAGGACATTTAACCCTGGATACGATACTCCTCAAGAAGCCTGCGGCCAATGATCATTTTCTGGATCTCAGCGGTTCCTTCACCGATGAGGAGCATCGGGGCCTCCCGGTAGAGCCGCTCGATCTCGTACTCCTTGGAGAAGCCGTACCCGCCGTGGATGCGGAAGGCGTCCTCCACGACCTCCTTGCAGTACTCCGAGGCCAGGTACTTCGCCATGCCGGCCTCGAGGTCGTTGCGGTGGCCCGAGTCCTTCTTGCGGGCCGCGTTGACCATCATCGCGTGCGCGGCCTCGACCTTGGTCGCCATCTCGGCGAGCTTGAAGGAGATCGCCTGGTGCTCGATGATCGGCTTGCCGAAGGTGTGGCGCTGTTGCGCGTAGGAGATCCCGAGCTCGAACGCGCGCTGTGCGACTCCGCAGCCGCGCGCCGCCACATTGACCCGCCCGACCTCGACGCCGTCCATCATCTGATAGAAGCCGCGACCGCTCTGACCTCCAAGAACGCGGTTCGACGGGATCCGGACGTCCTCCAGGATCATTTCCGTCGTGTCGACGCCCTTGTAGCCCATCTTCTCGATTTTGCCGGGCACCGTGAGGCCCGGCACCGACGGATTCGGACCGAAGCCCGGCTCCTTCTCGATGAGGAAGGTCGTCATCGACTTGTGCGGCTTGGCCGCCGCTTCCTCCGGGGACAGGCCCTCGTCGGTCTTGCAGAGCACCGCCACCAGGTTGGACGAACCGCCGTTCGTCAGCCACATCTTCTGGCCGTTGATGACGTAGTCGTCGCCGTCCCTGACGCCCTTGGTGCGGATCGCGGACACATCGGAACCCATGCCGGGCTCCGACATCGAGAACGCGCCACGCACTTCACCGGCCGCCATCCGGGGCAGGAAGTACTCCTTCTGCTCCTGCGTTCCGTGCTGCTTGAGCATGTAGGCGACGATGAAGTGAGTGTTGATAATTCCGGAAACACTCATCCATCCCCGGGCAATCTCCTCGACCGTGAGGGCGTATGTGAGAAGAGACTCACCAAGACCCCCGTACTCCTCGGGAATCATCAGCCCGAAGATGCCAAGTTCCTTGAGGCCCTCAACGATTTCGGTGGGGTACTCGTCGCGGTGTTCCAGCTCCGTCGCGACCGGCAGGATCTCCTTGTCCACGAAGCTGCGGACGGTGGAGAGGATCTCCCGCTGGATGTCGGTCAGCCCGTCGGTGTGCGCAAGACGCGTCATGTCACTTCTCCTGCAGCTCGGGGCGGCCGGGCTGCTCGCCGCCGCGTTCCTTGATGTACGTGGCCGTGGGAACCATGACCTTGCGGCGGAAGACGCACACCATGGTGCCGTCCTGCTTGTAGCCCTTGGTCTCGACGTGGACGATGCCGCGGTCGTCCTTCGACTTGGACGGCCACTTGTCCAGGACGGTGGTCTGCCCGTAGATGGTGTCGCCGTGGAACGTCGGCGCCACGTGCTTGAGCGACTCGACCTCCAGGTTGGCGATCGCCTTGCCCGACACGTCCGGCACGGACATGCCCAGCAGCAGGGAGTAGATGTAGTTCCCCACCACGACGTTCTTGCCGAAGTCGGTGGTGTTCTCGGCGTAGTTCGCGTCCATGTGGAGCGGGTGGTGGTTCATCGTGAGGAGGCAGAAGAGATGGTCGTCGTACTCGGTGACCGTCTTTCCGGGCCAGTGCTTGTAGACGGCACCGACCTCGAACTCTTCGTAAGTGCGACCGAACTGCACCGTCATACCTCCAACTTGTTCGCGAGCCGGATCTCGTCCACGATCCGCCCGATGATCTCAGTGATACCGAAGTCCTTCGGGGTGAACACCGCCGCCACCCCGGCGGCCCGCAGCGCCGCCGCGTCCGCCGGCGGGATGATCCCGCCGGCGATCACGGGTACGTCGTCCACCCCGGCCCTGCGCAGCCGGTCCAGCACGTCCGGCACGAGCGCCGCGTGCGAACCGGACAGGATCGACAGACCCACGCAGTGCACATCCTCGGCCACGGCCGCGGAGACGATCTGCTCGGGGGTGAGCCGGATGCCCTGGTAGACCACCTCGAAGCCCGCGTCACGGGCCCGTACGGCGATCTGCTCGGCGCCGTTGGAGTGCCCGTCGAGACCCGGCTTGCCGACCAGCAGCCGGAGCTTGCCGCTGCCGAGTTCGGCGGCGGTCGCGGCGACCTTGCGGCGGACCTCGGCCAGCGGGGTGCCCGCCTCGGCGGTGACCGCCACCGGGGCGCTGCTGACGCCCGTCGGGGCGCGGAACTCGCCGAAGACGTCCCGCAGCGCCCAGGACCACTCGCCGGTCGTGACACCGGCGCGTACGCAGGCCAGCGTGGGGGCCATCAGGTTCTCGCTGCCCGCCGCCGCGGCCTTCAGCGCCGCCACCGACTCCTGGGCGCGCTGCTCGTCGCGGTTGTCCCGCCAGGTGTGCAGCGCGCTCACGACGCGCGCCTCGTTGGCCGGGTCGACGGTCATGATGGCGGTGTCGAGGTCGGCGGTGAGCGGGCTGGGCTCGGTGCCCTGGTACGAGTTGACGCCGACGATCTTCTCCTCGCCCGACTCGATGCGGGCGCGGCGCTCGGCGTGCGAGGAGACCAGCGCCGACTTCAGATAGCCGGACTCGACGGCGGCCATGGCGCCGCCCATCTTCTCGATGCGCTCCATCTCGGCCGTCACCAGCTCCATGAGCTCGGTGACCTTGGCCTCGATGACATGGCTGCCGTCGAAGATGTCCTCGTACTCCAGCAGGTCGCTCTCATGGGCCAGCACCTGCTGGATGCGCAGGCTCCACTGCTGGTCCCAGGGCCGGGGCAGGCCCAGCGCCTCGTTCCAGGCGGGAAGCTGCACCGCGCGGGCGCGGGCGTCCTTGGAGAGGGTGACGGCCAGCATCTCCAGGACGATGCGCTGGACGTTGTTCTCCGGCTGGGCCTCGGTCAGCCCCAGCGAGTTGACCTGCACGCCGTAGCGGAAACGGCGCTGCTTGGCGTCCTCGATGCCGTACCGCTCCCGGGTGACGGTGTCCCAGAGGCGGCCGAAGGCCCGCATCTTGCACATCTCCTCGATGAAGCGGACACCCGCGTTCACGAAGAAGGAGATCCGGGCGACCACCTCGCCGCGGCGGTCCTCCGGGATCTGCCCGGAGGCGAACACCGCGTCCAGGACGGCGATCGCGGTGGACATCGCGAAGGCGATCTCCTGGACCGGCGTGGCCCCGGCCTCCTGCAGGTGGTAGCTGCAGATGTTGATCGGGTTCCACTTGGGGATGTTGTTGACCGTGTACGTGATCATGTCGGTGGTCAGCCGCAGCGAGGGGCCGGGCGGGAAGACGTGCGTCCCGCGCGACAGGTACTCCTTGACGATGTCGTTCTGCGTCGTCCCCTGGAGCTTGGTGATGTCCGCGCCCTGCTCCTCGGCGACCACCTGATACATCGCCAGCAGCCACATGGCGGTGGCGTTGATGGTCATCGAGGTGTTCATCCCCTCCAGGGGATGTCCTGGAAGAGCCGCCGCATGTCACCGATGTGCGAGACCGGGACGCCGACCCGGCCGACCTCGCCGCGGGCGAGGATGTGGTCGGGGTCGTAGCCGGTCTGGGTCGGCAGGTCGAACGCGACGGACAGGCCGGTCTGCCCCTTCGCGAGGTTGTTCTTGTACAACTCGTTGGACGCCTCGGCGGTGGAGTGACCGGCATACGTCCGCATGAGCCACGGACGGTCCTTTTCGCGTCGCGGCATCAGATGTTCCGGAAGCGGTTGATGGCCGGGAGGTGCTTCTCGCGCATTTCGTGGTCGGTGACGCCGAGGCCCTCGCCCGGGGCCAGCGCCAGGACGCCGACCTTGCCCTGGTGGAGGTTGCGGTGCACGTCGTAGGCGGCCTGGCCGGTCTCCTCCAGGGTGTACGTCTTGGACAGGGTCGGGTGGATCTTGCCCTTGGCGACCAGCCGGTTGGCCTCCCATGCCTCGCGGTAGTTCGCGAAGTGCGAGCCGACGATCTTCTTGAGCGACATCCACAGGTACCGGTTGTCGTACTCGTGGGTGTAGCCCGAGGTCGAGGCGCAGGTGACGATGGTGCCGCCCTTGCGGGTGACGTACACGCTCGCGCCGAAGGTCTCGCGGCCGGGGTGCTCGAAGACGATGTCGACGTCCTCGCCGCCGGTCAGTTCGCGGATCCGCTTGCCCAGCCGCTTCCACTCGCGCGGGTCCTGGGTGTGCTCGTCCTTCCAGAACTTGTAGTCCTCGGCGTTGCGGTCGATGATCGCCTCGGCGCCCATCGCCCGGCAGATGTCGGCCTTCTTGTCGCTGGAGACCACGCAGATCGGGTTGGCGCCGCCGGCCAGCGCGAACTGGGTGGCGTAGGAGCCGAGGCCGCCGGACGCGCCCCAGATCAGGACGTTGTCGCCCTGCTTCATGCCGGCGCCGTTGCGGGACACCAGCTGGCGGTAGGCGGTGGAGTTGACCAGGCCGGGAGCGGCGGCCTCCTCCCAGCTGAGGTGCGCGGGCTTGGGCATCAGCTGGTTGGACTTGACCAGCGCGATCTCGGCGAGACCGCCGAAGTTGGTCTCGAAGCCCCAGATCCGCTGCTCGGGGTCGAGCATCGTGTCGTTGTGGCCGTCGGAGGACTCCAGCTCGACGGACAGGCAGTGCGCCACGACCTTGTCGCCGGGCCGCCAGGCGTTGACGCCGGGCCCGGTGCGCAGCACGACGCCCGCGAGGTCGGAACCGATCACGTGGTAGGGCAGGTCATGCCGCTTGGTCAGCGGCGAGAGCTTCCCATACCGCTCCAGGAAGCTGAACGTGGAGACCGGCTCGAAGATCGAGGTCCACACGGAGTTGTAGTTCACCGAGCTGGCCATGACGGCGACGAGGGCCTCACCGGGACCGAGTTCGGGGACCGGCACGTCGTCCAGGTGCAGCGACTTGCGCGGGTCCTTGTCACGGCTGTCGAGGCCGGTGAACATCTCGGCCTCGTCCTTGTGGACGGTGATGCCGCGGTACGACTCCGGCAGCGGCAGGGCCGCGAAGTCGGCGGCCGAACGGTCCGAGTTGTCCGAGCTGTCCGACGCGAGAATCGCGTCCAGAATTTCCTTCACGGGGTGCCTCCGGCGAAGCGCGACGTAGAAACGTTTGAGGGAACGTCGGCGAGGGCTGACGGGTGACTGGTGCCGTCGGTTCGGCGGGGGTGCTGCTCCCGTGACGGTCGCACGGGTGGAACCGGTGCGCGCGGTGGCGCGGTGGTTCCCCCGGACGGGATCCGGGGGTGCCTGTGACGCAGGCGTCCGGGCCTTTGGGGACAGACGGCGTGCGTGGGATCACCACACGCCGGCCGCCCGGACACGGCTTACGTTATGGCACGGGGTGCCACTCGTAAAGACACTGCGTGCCAACAATTTCTCTCAAGTGTCATCCCGTCGCCACAAACGAGCAACAGCGGCCGCCCGGATCGCCCGGACGGCCGCTGTTCCATACCTCTGAGGGGGCTCCGCAGGGCGGTCAGTCGCCCCGCAGCGCCCGTTCGATGATCCGCATCACCTCGGCGGGCGAGGCGTCCGTACGCGCCACCGTGACCACGACCTCGCCGGTCTGCGAGACCGCCGCGGCGGGCGCCGGAGCGGGGCCCGCCGGCCGCCCGACCCCTATGCCGGTGCCGAACGTCACCTTGATCACATCGAAGGCGTGATCCAGCTGCGCCTCCACGTCGCCCTTGCCGCCGGCCCGAAGCCAGCGCCGCAGCACATGGTTGTGCGCCGCCACCACGGCCGACGCGGCGACCTCGGCCAGCAGCGGGTCGTCGTCGCCGTCGTGGTGCGCCGACTCGTCGAAGTGGCCCAGCAGATAACGGGTGAAGAGCCGCTCGTAGCGGGCCACCGAAGCGATCTCGCGCTCCCGCAGCGTCGGTACCTCACGAGTCAGCCGGTACCGCTCCACGGAGACCTCGGGGGACTCCGCGTACATCCGCAGCACCTCGGTGATGCCGCGGCACACGGTGTCCAGCGGGTGCTCATGGGGTTCGGCGGAGTCCAGGACGGCCTGGACCCGCACCAGGGTGTCGTCGTGGTCGGGGAAGATCGCCTCTTCCTTGGACCGGAAGTGCCGGAAGAACGTCCTGCGGGCCACCCCGGCCGCCGCCGCGATGTCGTCGACGGTCGTGGCCTCGTACCCCCGGTCCGCGAACAGGTGCATCGCGGACGCGGCGAGGTCCTGCCGCACCCGGTGGCGCTGGGCGGCGGCACGGCGGCCGTTCGCCGTCGCCGGCGCGGGGCCTTCTGCGGTGGTCTTCGTCGCGGACTTGAGGGGCTGGGCCATACGTGGAACGTACTCCATGGCCGGGCCCGCGCGGGACGTACGGGGCGGCCGGGACGGCCCGCGCGGGCCGAGCAGACCACCCCAGCCGCCCTCATGATCAGCGCCGGGCATACTCGCGGAAGCCGCGGCCCGTCTTGCGGCCCAGGCACCCCGCCGACACCAGGTGTTCCAGCAGCGGCGAGGGCGCCAGGCCCGGGTCGCGGAACTCCTTGTGCAGCACCTGCTCGATCGCCAGGGACACGTCCAGGCCGACGACGTCCAGCAGCTCGAACGGGCCCATCGGGTACCCGCCGCCGAGCTTCATGGCGGTGTCGATGTCCGCCACCGTCGCGTAGTTCTCCTGGACCATCTTCACGGCGTTGTTCAGGTACGGGAACAGCAGCGCGTTGACGATGAAGCCGGCCCGGTCCCCGCAGTCCACGGCGTGCTTGCGCACCTTCGTGCACACCTCGCGGACGGTGGCGTGCACATCGTCCGAGGTCAGGACGGTACGGACCACCTCGACGAGCTTCATCGCGGGCGCCGGGTTGAAGAAGTGCATCCCGATCACGTCCCGCGGGCGCGCGGTGGCGCGGGCGATGGCGATGACGGGCAGCGAGGACGTCGTGGTGGCCAGCACCGCACCGGGCTTGCACACCTCGTCCAGCGCGGCGAAGAGCGCCTGCTTGACGGCGAGGTCCTCGGCGACCGCCTCGACGGCCAGATCGACGTCGCCGAAGGCGTCGTACGAGCCGGCCGGCGTCACCCGGGCGACGGCCGCGTCGCGCTGCTCCTGCGTCAGCCGCCCCTTGGCGACCGAGCGGTCCAGCGACTTGGCCAGCTTGGCGACGGCCTGGTCGGCCTTCTCCTGCGAGCGGGCGGCCAGCACGACGTCGTAGCCGGCCTTCGCGAAGACCTCGGCGATACCGGTCGCCATGGTGCCGGATCCGGCGACGCCCACACTGCGGACGTCGCGGCCCGCGACACCGGCGGCCCCGGCGGTGCCCGGGGTCGAGGCGTCGGTGACGACGACCTCGCTGCCGGGAGCCTCGTAGGTGTAGAAACCGCGGCCCGACTTGCGGCCCGACAGACCGGCGGCGGCCAGCTGGCCGAGGATCGGGGCGGGCGCGTGCAGCCGGTCGTGGGACGCCTCGTACATCGCCTCCAGGACGGTCTGCGCGGTGTCGATGCCGATCAGGTCGAGCAGCGCCAGCGGGCCCATCGGCAGGCCGCAGCCGAGCCGCATCGCCGCGTCGATGTCCTCGCGGGTCGCGTACTTCGACTCGTACATCGCCGCGGCCTGGTTGAGATAGCCGAACAGCAGGCCGTCCGCGATGAAGCCGGGACGGTCGCCGACCGGGACCGGCTCCTTGCCGAGCGCGCGCACCAGCGCGGTCACCGAGGCGGTCGCCTCCGGCGAGGTCAGGACGGTGGAGACCACCTCGACCAGCTTCATGGCGGGCGCCGGGGCGAAGAAGTGCAGCCCGAGGACGCGGTCCGGGCGCGAGGTGTGCGAGGCCAGCCGGGTCACCGACAGGGCGTTGGTGCCGGTCGCGATGATGGCGTCCGGCTTCACGATCACGTCGAGCGCCTCGAAGACCGCCTGCTTGGCCTCGAACTGCTCGTTCACGACCTCGATGACCAGATCGGCCTCGGCGGCCGCCTGCAGGTCGGGGAAGGTGCGGAACCGCGCGAGGGTGTCGGCGCGCTCGGCCTCGGTGAGCCGGCCGCGCTCCACGGCACGCGCCGTGGACTGGTCCAGTGCCGTGACAGCCGTGCGGGCGGCGGTGTCGCTGATGTCGATGCCGATGACCTCATGGCCGGCGCGGGCCATGACCTCGGCGATTCCGGCGCCCATGGTGCCGAGGCCGATGACGGCGACGGTGGGCAGGGCGAGGGAGGGCAGGGGACTGCTGCTGGACGGACGGTCCATCGCGAAACTCCAGATGCTGAGGAGACCGCGGCTGCCGGGAGGCGCGCGCGGCTGAGGAGTTGGTGGAGTCGCGGGCCACGGAGATGGGGTGGATGCCCGCATGAGGGTGAGGGGCGGGCCCTGTCCCGGGGCCGCGCCGCGATGGTGCCGAACCGACGTGAAGTGTTGCGTGCTGCTGAGCGGTGGTGCGTGCCAGGACCGCGTACGGGTGGTGCGTTCCGGGCTGTGCGCGGCGGCTGCGTCACCAGGCTGCCGTGCACGTTGGTCCGAGGGTAACCGGCCGGTAACCTACGCGCCAGACCACCGCCCATGTGATCTGTGCCGCGTACAGATGAGCGCGCCGTAGGCTGAGCGGGTGGATTCCGCAGCGCGCGACGAACTGGCCGGCGTACTCACCGCACCGGGACAGCCCCTGGAAGCCAGGGAGGCCGCCGCCGTGGCCCTGGCTACCGCGGGCGACCGGAGGGCCTTCGAAACCCTCGCCCTCCTGCTCAACTACCGCGAGCCGGAACGGGCCGAGAACGCGGCCCGCGCACTGGCCCTTCTGGGGGACCCGCGCACCGCGCGGGCCGCCGCCGCGCTCGCGACCAATCCGCTCCGGGTCGCCTACGCCGTACCGCCGATCCGGCTGCTCGTCCAACTGAGGGCGCCGGAATCCGTCCCCGCGCTCATCGAGACCCTGGACCGGCTGCTGGCCGAGCGGACCCTCGGCTGGGACGCCGTCCCCGCCTGCGTGGAGGGGCTCGGCGAGCTGGGCGACCCCCGGGCGGCGACCGTACTGCGGGCCGCGTGCGCGCATCCGCGACTGCGCACGGCCGCCGCCGCGGCCCTCGAACGGATCGGCGGCTACGAGGCGGACGCGTCCGACACGCAGGTCGCTTCCGACGAGGCGCCGCGCACGTAGCGCACCTCTCGCAGGAACACGTCGTCGTAGTCCTCCTGCTGTTCGGCGCCGTCGGCCACGAAGCCGGCCCTCTCGTAGAAGCGGCGGGCGCGCGCGTTGTCGGCCAGCACCCAGAGCCGCAGCCGCGGGAAGCCGCGGTCCGCCGCGCGGGCCAGCACCGCGCTGATGAGCGCCCGGCCCGCGCCGGTGCCGATCCGGTCCGGGCGGACGTAGATCGCGTACAGCTCGCCGTCGCCCGGCTCGGCGTCGTCGCCCCGGTACGGGCCGTGGGCGGCCCAGCCGGTGACCTCGGTCCCGTCGGCCGACACGAGGTTCTCCACCCGGCCGGTGTCGTGGGCGAACCACTCGCGGCGCCGGGCCGCGTCCTCCGGCGCCGACATCGCGTCGAGGTAGTCCTGCGGCACGATGCCGGCGTACGCGCTCTGCCAGCCGTGCACCCGGATCGCGGAAACGGCGTCGATGTCGTCGCCGGTCATCACTCGAACGTCGGTCATGGGCAGGAGATTAGAGCAGCGACAACTGGGTCGGTCCCGCGGCCTGCACCGGGGCGGCGGCGGGCGGCGGGACGGCCCGCAGGGCGCCGGAACGGTTCGGGCCGATGCCGAACTCCGTGGCGAACTCGTGCACCTGGCGGGTGATGCGCCGCTGGTACCAGGTGGGGGCGTACGAACCCTCCGCGTAGAGCGACTTGTAGCGGCTGAGCAGCCGCGGATGGTGCACGGAGAGCCAGGCCAGGTACCACTCGCGGGCACCCGGCCGCAGATGCAGCACGAGCGGGGTGACGGAGGTGGCCCCGGACCGCGCGATGGCGCGGACGGTGTCACGCAGCTGCTCGGGGGAGTCGCTGAGGTACGGCAGGACGGGGGCCATCAGCACGCCGCAGCGGATGCCGTTGTCGTTCAGCGTCCGGCAGACCTCCAGCCGCTTGCCGGGGGACGGCGTACCGGGCTCGACGGTGCGCCACAGCTCGCGGTCGAGGAAGCCGACGGAGACCGCCGTGGAGACCTCGGTGACCCGGGCCGCCTGCCGCAGCAGGTCCAGATCGCGCAGGATCAGCGAGCCCTTGGTGAGGATCGAGAACGGATTGGCGTGGTCGCGCAGCGCGCCGATGATGCCGGGCATGAGCTGGTAGCGGCCCTCGGCGCGCTGGTAGCAGTCCACATTGGTGCCCATGGCGATGTGCTGGCCCTGCCAGCGCGGGCCGGCGAGCTCCTTGCGCAGCAGCTCGGGCGCGTTCACCTTGACGATGATCTGCGAGTCGAAGTCGAGCCCGGTGTCGAGGTCCAGATAGCTGTGCGTCTTGCGGGCGAAACAGTAGACGCAGGCGTGGCTGCATCCCCGGTACGGGTTGACCGTCCAGTCGAACGGCATCTGCGAGGCGCCCGGCACGCGGTTCACGATCGACCGGGCCCGTACCTCGTGGAAGGTGATGCCGCGGAATTCGGGGGTGTCGAAGGTCCGGGTGACCACGTCCGTCCCGAACAGTGCGGGCGTGGTGGCGGTGGCGGCCTCGTCGCGGCCCAGGTTGTCCCAGCGCATGACGCCCTCCTCAGTAGCTCCTCCATAGAATAGAACACATATTCGGTTAGCGCGTGTGGTTGGCTTGCCCGGCACATGCGGGCACGGACCGGAGGAGAAGAAATGGCGCAGGTCGAGGCCACCACCCAGCGGGTCATCGAAGCGGAACCGGAGCGGGTGTACGACGCTCTCGCGGACTACGCGGGCACCAGGAAGACCCTGCTCCCCGAGCAGTTCAGCGAGTACGAGGTCCGCGAGGGCGGCAGCGGCGCCGGCACGCTGGTGCACTGGAAGCTGCAGGCGACCAGCAAGCGGATCCGCGACTGCCTCTTCGACGTCACCGCGCCGACCACCGGGCAGCTGGTCGAGGCCGACCGCAACTCGTCCATGGTCACCACGTGGACGGTGACCCCGGCCGGTGCCGGGCAGTCCAAGGTCGTCTCCACCACCACGTGGGACGGCGCCGGCGGCATCGGCGGCTTCTTCGAGCGGACGTTCGCACCCAAGGGACTCGGGCGCATCTACGACGAGGTGCTCGCGAAGCTGGCCGCCGAGGTCGAGACGGCCGCGTAGCCGTCGCTGCGATGGAGCCCCCGTCCGGGTTCGATCGTTCACTGATACGGGTGGTTCTGCATCGCTTCGGAGAATCGTCGCGCTTGTTCGTCGTTGTCGCTTAATGCGGGAATTGGGTGACGAGGCAGGCGCGACGAGGGGAGCGGCACGTGGGCGGAACCACTCTGGCCGAACGGGCCGGAAGGTCCGGACGGGCCGAACCGGCGGACGGCGCGGCATCGGCCGGCCCTGAACCGGCCGATGCCCCGCCGCCCGGCGCGGACGGCCCGTCCGGTTCGGCCACCGGCATTCCGCCGGCCGACCTGACCCCGCGCCGAGTGCGGCTGGTCTTCCTCGGCCTGATGCTCACCCTGCTGCTCGCCGCCCTCGACCAGATGATCGTGGCGACCGCCCTCCCGAAGATCGTCGGGGAGCTGCACGGCCTGGAGAAGATGTCCTGGGCCGTCACCGCGTACCTGCTCGCGTCGACCATCGGCCTGCCGATCTACGGCAAGCTCGGCGACCTCTTCGGCCGCAAACGGGTCTTCCAGTTCGCGATCATCGTCTTCGTCATCGGCTCCGCGCTGGCCGGCTGGTCACGCACCATGGACCAGCTGATCGCCTTCCGCGCGGTGCAGGGCGTCGGCGGCGGCGGGCTCATGATCGGTGTGCAGGCGATCATGGCGGACATCGTCCCGCCCCGCGAACGCGGCCGCTACATGGGCCTGATCGGCGCCGCCTACGGGGTGGCGTCGGTGGCCGGACCGCTGCTCGGCGGCTTCTTCACCGACCACGCCTCCTGGCGCTGGTGCTTCTACATCAATGTGCCGTTCGGCCTGTTCACCCTCGCCCTCATCACCGTCGTACTGCGGCTGCCGCGCCCCACGATCCGGCCCCGCCTCGACGTGCTGGGCGCGCTGCTGCTCGCGGCCGGCTCCACCTGTCTGGTGCTGCTGACCAGTTGGGGCGGCACCACCTACGCCTGGCGCTCGGAGATGATCGTCGGGCTCGGCGCGGGCGCCCTCGCCAGCGCCGTGCTCTTCGTCCTGACCGAGCACTTCGCGGCCGAACCCGTCATCCCGCTGCGGCTGTTCCGTGACGGCATCTTCAACGTCACCGCGATGGTCGGCGCGGTCGTCGGCGTCGCGCTCTTCGGCGCCGCCAGCTACCTGCCGACCTTCCTGCAGATGGTCGACGGTGCCAGCGCCACCGGCTCCGGGCTGCTGATGCTCCCGATGATGCTCGGCGTCGTCCTCGCCTCGGTCGCCTCCGGGCAGCTGATCAGCAGGACCGGCCGCTACAAGATCTTCCCGCTGATCGGCGGCGCGCTCTCCGCGCTCGGCATGTGGCTGCTGTCCCTGCTGGACGCGAGCACCTCCCGGATCGAGTACAGCGCCTTCATGGCCGTGCTCGGCCTCGGCATCGGGCTCATGCTGCCGGTCCTGGTGCTCGCCGTGCAGAACTCGGTGCGCCCGGCCGACATCGGCGCCGCCACCAGCGCCAACAACTACTTCCGGCAGATCGGCGGCTCCGTCGGAGCGGCCGTCTTCGGCACGCTGTTCGCCAACCGGCTGGCCGACCAGCTCGCCGTCGAACTCCCGCGCGGCGCCCATCTGCCGGACCCGCAGTCGATCACCCCGCAGCTGGTGCACACGCTGCCCGCCGCGCTGCGCGATGGCTACGTCCAGGCGTACGCCGTGGCCATGCCGCGGATCTTCCTGTACCTGGTGCCGGTGCTCGTCCTCGGCTTCCTGCTCGCATTCCTCCTGAAGGAGAAACCCCTGGTGACCCAGCATGGTCCCGTCTCCGACCCCGCCGTCCCCCGGCCAGGACGGCCGTCGGCCGCACCGCCGACGCCGGGGGAGTCCCGGTCTGCGGCACCGTCCAGCACTCCGACGGCACCTCGGTGGGCCGGGCCGCGCTCACCCTGATCGACGTCACCGGCCGGCAGATCGGCCGCGGGGCGACGGGCGAGGACGGGCGGTACGCGCTGAGCACCCCCGGCACCGGCAGCTATGTGCTGATCGCGGCCGCGGGCGGGCATCAGCCGCAGGCCGTCAGCGTGACGGTCGGCGACCGGCCGGTCGAGCTGGACGTGGTGCTCGGCGGCGCCGGCCGGCTGGCCGGCACGGTGCACACCTCGGACGGCACCCCGGTCCGCGACGCCATCGTGACGCTCACCGACGTACGCGGCGACGTCGTCTCCAGCACCCGCAGCGCCCGCGAGGGCAGCTACGTGCTGACCGATCTGGTGGCGGGCGAGTACACGCTGGCCGCCAGCGCTCCCGCCTACCGCCCGGCCGCGCTGCCGGTCTCGGTGCAGGCCGCCCGGGAGACCCGGCAGGACGTCGAACTGGCCGGCGGCGCGGTGCTGCGCGGCACGGTGCGGGCGCCCGGCGGCCGGGTGGTCGAGGACGCCCGGGTCACCCTGCTCGACGCGGCGGGCAACGTGGTGGACTCGGTGACGACGGGGGCCGACGGCCTCTTCCGCTTCGTCGATCTGGCGGCCGGCGAGTACACCGTGATCGCCGCCGGGTATCCGCCGGTGGCCACCGTCCTTCAGGTCGCCGGCGGTGGGCGCACCGAACGCGATCTGCAGCTGGGGCACGAGGACTGACGCAGGGGCTGACAGGGCGCGCGGATGACGTGGAACTCCCTCGGCGCCCGGGTGCGGCGAGGGAGGCGTGCGCCGGGCGGCGCCGGGGTCAGTCCTTCTTGCAGGGCGTCCCGCGGGACAGGGCGTAGCGCCCGCCTATCCGGTACGTGCCCGGCGCCGGCGCGTACAGCCGGGTCCAGTCGCCGGCCTGTTCCAGACAGCCGTGCTCGGAGTCCGTGGCTCCCGCTATCGCGAGCCACGGCGACCACGGGATGCGCAGCAGCACCGGACCCGACTTCGGGACGTCGACGACCAGCTCGGCCGGTCCCGCCTGGCGGACGATCGACGGCGGGTCGGCCATCGGCTCGGCCCCGGTCACGCTGTACAGCCGCCAGTGGTCGTCCTGCCAGACCGGCTGCAGCCAGGCGTGCCCGGCCGCGACGATCTTCGCCTCGGCCACGGCCGCACCGTCCGGCTCGTCCGACGGCAGGACGACGTACCCGACGCCCCAGCGCTGCAGCCACGCCAGATAGGTGGCCGGGGTGAGGGTGCCGTCGTAGAAGAGCGGGTTGCGCTCGACGTCCGCCTGCCGGTTCCAGCCGCGGGCGAGGTTGACGTGCGGGGCTATCCCCGACGCCTCCCAGTGCGAGCGCAGCGGAACGACCTCGACCCGGCCCCGGTCGGCCCCGACCCGGGCCAGTTCGTCTATGAGCCCCTGGGCGTGCTCGATGGTCGCGGTCACCGGCGCGGTGTTGACCAGGTCGGTGACGGGCTTGGCGACCTGCCAGACCGCGACGGCCAGGAACGCCGCGAAGATGACGAGGGTCTTGCGGCCCCGGTCGGTCCGCCCCACCGCCGTGGCGAGCAGCGCGGTGCCGCCGAAGAGCAGTGAGAGCCGCTCGACATTGCTGCCGATCGGCGACGGTATCGCCCAGGTCAGCACTATGCCCGCGGAGTAGACCCAGGATCCGGTGCGCAGGGTGCGCCAGGAGCGCGGCACCAGGAGCGCCACCAGCAGCGCTGCGGCCAGCGGCAGCGCGGCGAAGTACCAGGTGAACGGCTGCACCCCGTAGAAGGGGAACAGCAGCGAGGTGCCGCCGACGACGATCGGCGGGCTCGCGGCCAGGATGTACGCGTGCTTGCGCCGCCCGGTGAGGAACAGGGCGCCCGCCAGGACCTCGATGAAGAGCCCGGCCACCGGGCTGCACATGGTGGCCAGCCCGCCCAGCGCGGAGGCCCCCACGATGCGCGAGGTCCGCTGGTCGTCCTCGGGGAGGACCAGGGCGGTGGCGGCGAGTGCGAACAGCATGCCGAGCGCGAAGGTCACCCGGCCCGACGCCACGTCGCACCAGAGCGCGAACGCCGTCCACAGCGCGGGCAGCATCGGCTTCCGGATCCGGAAGCGGACCAGCAGATACGCGGCGACGGTCGCGGAGAGCGTGCCCGCGATCACCGCGGTCGTGCGGACCCCGAGCCACGCCATGATGTACGGCGACAGGATGCTGTACGAAGCGGGGTGCATCCCGCCGTACCAGGAGAGGTTGTACGCGGAGTCCGGGTGCTCGCGGATGAAGTCCGTCCACGCGAACTGGGCGGCCATGTCACCCGCGTCCTTGGCCAGGAACAGCGCCCACACGATGTGCAGCACCGCGGCGAACAGCGTCGCCGCCATCACCGGCCGGCGCGGATCAGCCAGTCGGAGAAAGGACTTGGGACGCTTTGCGGCGGCCCAGCCCGCGGTCTCCCAGGTGGTCACATTGTTCTCTTCCAGTCGCGGGTCCTACGTGCTCCGGCTTGGATCCCCACCCGGCCGGAGTCGAACTCGCACCACGGATCTGGAGTTCGAACAGAGATGAAGGACGCTAGCACGTGCTCAGGGGGGCGCTCACGCGCGGGCGTGCGCCTCGATTCGGGCATTGCCCTTCGCGGCACCCGTCCGCGGTCGTACGGTGGTACAGGTACCGCAGATCTTGCACCGGGGCGGGAGATCCCGGCCGGTCCTGTGAAGCGGCTCCGAGGGAAGGAGCCCACCCAGCCATGGACCGCCGCATTCCTCCGGGGCTGTCCGGACGGATCCCGCTCGCGGTGATCGTCGTGGACGGCGCGGGACTCGTATCGCACTGGAGCACCGGTGCGCGCAAACTTTTCGGCTGCTCCAAGGAAGCGGCCGTCGGCCGTCCGGCGGTGGATCTGCTCCCGGTCTCCGGCGCTCTGAACAGCGCGGTCGGGGACGAGAGCGGGCTGGACGACTTCGGCCCGGAACTGGACGCCCCGCTCAGCGGCGCGACCTCGTACCCCACCGCGGGCCGGGCCCGGCTCTTCGACGACTGCCACGGCGGCGGCGCGGACCGGGAGGACGGGGCCGTGGACGTCCTGTGGTGGGCGTATCCGCTCGTCGGCCCGGGACCCGAGCGGCTGCTCGTCCTCGCCGCCGACGCGACCCAGTTACGGTCCTCGCCGGATTCCGGGCCGGAACAGGACGCGACGGCCGACTCGGATGCTCACTCGGCGGCCGGGGAATTCGAACGGATCGCGCCCGGCTTCGCGCTGCACACCGAGTTCTCCGGCGCCGACCAGCTAGCCAAGCGGCTGCCCGAGATCCTGCCGAGCATGAATCCGGCGGAGAGCGCCCGGATCGTCTCCCAGGTGCTGGAGCTCGGCTATCCGGTGCTGGAGTTCAGCCAGCACGACCGGGTGCCGGTCACCCCCGACTGGGGCGTGCCCAGGCGCGACGAGCGCCGGGCCAGGCAGCGCGCCGCCGCCGCGGCCGCCCAGCTGGACCCGCGGGCCGCGGCCCCGGCCGACCTGGCGCCCGACCTCGAATACGCCGCGGTGCGCGAGCACCTCGAATTCCTCAACGAGGTCAGCGCCCGTATCGGCACCTCACTGGACCTGGCCCGCACCATCCAGGAGGTGAGCGCGGCCGTGGTGCCGCGCTTCACCGACGTCGCCGGCTCGTATCTGCGCGAGCAGGTGCTCGCGGGCGAGGGGTTCCCCGACGGGCCGCCGGACGTCACCACCATGTGGTACCGGGTGGCCGTCGAGCACACCGACGAGCCGGGGCGCTGGGACGACGTGGTTCCGGTCGGCGAGTCGATGCCGTTCCCCGAGCACACCCCGTTCTTCCAGTGCATGACCAGCGGACAGCCGGTGCTCGTACCGCGGATCTCGGAGCAGATGGGCAACGCGATCGCCGCGCAGTTCGAGAAGCGCGACATCAGCCCGCTGATCAACAACCGGTCGATGCTCGTGGTGCCGCTCAAGGCCCGCAACGTGGTGCTCGGCTTCATGATCCTGCTGCGCCACCGGGAGCGTGCGGTCTTCAACGACATGGACAAGGCGACGGGCGCGGAGTTCGCCGCCCGCGCCGGCCTCGTGCTGGACAACGCCCGGATGTACACGTACCAGGAGAATGTCGCCGACACCCTCCAGGACAGCATGCTGCCGCACATCACCCCGCGGATGCCGGGCTGTGACGTGGCCACCCGCTATCTGCCCGGGACCCGGCTGGGCCGGGTCGGCGGCGACTGGTTCGACACGATCAAGCTGGCCGGCTCGCGGCTGGCACTCGTCGTCGGCGACGTCATGGGGCACGGGCTGAACTCCGCCGCGATGATGGGCCAGCTGCGCACCGCCGTGCAGACCATGGCGGCGATGGGCATGCCGCCCGCCCAGCTGCTGCGCAATCTCGACGATCTGGCGCAGCGCCTCGGCGAGCACTATCTGGCCACCTGCCTGTACGCCGTGTACGACCCGATCGGGTCCGAGCTGGTGATCTCCAACGCCGGACACATCCCGCCGGTCCTGGTGCGGGCGGCCGACGGGCGCAGCGAGCTGCTCGACGTGCCGACCGGCGCCCCGATCGGGGTGGGCGGCGTCCCGTTCGAGACGGTCACGGTGCCGGTCGCGCAGGGTGACCGGCTGGTGCTGTGCACCGACGGGCTGGTCGAGGTGCGCGGGCAGGACATCGGCACCGGCCTGGCCGCGCTGTGCGAGAGCGCCGCGCACCCGGCGGCGTCGATGGACGACGCCTGCGACACGATCATCCGCGCGCTCAACCCGCGCGGCGGCCGCAAGGACGACGTCGCCCTGCTGATGGCGCGGCTGAACGGCATCCCGCGTTCGGACGTGGCGACGTGGCAGCTGGCCCGTCATCCGCGCGAGGCCGCGCACGCCCGCCGGCTGACCCGCGCGACGCTGCGCGACTGGGATCTGGAGGAGGTCTCCGAGACCGCGGAACTGCTGGTCGGCGAGGTCGTCACCAACGCCATCCGGCATGCGGGGACCAGTGAGGTCGAGCTGCGCCTGGTGCGGGCCGACGCCCTGCTGTGCGAGGTCACGGACGACGACCACGCGGTCCCGGTCCTGCTGAACACCGGCCCCGAGGACGAGTACGGGCGGGGCATGCGGATCGTGAGCCGGCTGGCGCGGCAGTGGGGTACGAGCCGTACGGCGCAGGGCAAGACGGTCTGGTTCGAGCAGACGCTGCCGCGGTCGGCGTCGCGACGGCGGCGCTGAGGGGGCCGGCTGTTCGGCGGCCGGCCGCCGCGTCACCGCGTACCGAGTCACCGAGGTTTCGTCGGATCCTGGGGAGTCCCGAAATGAACGTGCCCGGCACCTACACGCAGGCCTGGGAGAGTTTCTGGCGCGACGCGCCCGCCACGTCCGGGGCGGTCTTCTGGGACGCGGACGCGTCCCTCACCGCCGCACTGCAGCTGCCGCTCTTCGAGCCGTACTTCGACGCCGGCCTGCCGGTCGTCGACTTCGGCTGCGGCAACGGCACCCAGACCCGGTACCTCGCGGAGCGCTACGACCGGGTGGTCGGGGTGGACCTGTCCGAGGCGGCGGTCGGCCACGCGCGCCGCGCGGACCCGCACGGCGTCGCCGAGTACCAGCAGCTCAACGGTGCCGACGCGGCCGCGACACGCCGGCTGCACGCGGAGATCGGTGACGCGAACGTCTATATGCGGGGTGTGCTGCACCAGTGCGAACCGGCGGACCGGGCGCCGCTGGTCGAGGGCATCGCGGCCCTGCTCGGCGAGCGGGGCCGGGTGTTCGCGGTCGAGCTGGCC
Organism: Streptomyces sp. RKAG293; assembly: GCF_023701745.1. Taxonomy (NCBI): domain Bacteria; kingdom Bacillati; phylum Actinomycetota; class Actinomycetes; order Kitasatosporales; family Streptomycetaceae; genus Streptomyces; species Streptomyces sp. RKAG293. The sequence goes on from NZ_JAJOZB010000001.1 coordinate 7,046,334, forward strand.
GCGGCCGCGAAGGGCGTCCTGCTGGGCATCGCCCAGGGGCCCGGCGGCCCGCCGCCGAAGCTGGGGGCGGTGTTCGCGCACGGCCTCACCCCGGGTGAGGTGGCCGACGAGGCGGTCCCCGGCTACTTCCGGGCCGCGGGTCTCGAGCTGCTGGCCGGCGGTGAGCAGCCGCTGACGACGACGGAGTTCCGTACCGACGGCACACGCATCGAGCTGCCGTCGAACTGGCTGGTGGCGGGCGGTGGACGCTAGCGTCCGGCCGGGTTTGTAGAGGTCTGGACCACTGCAGTTATCCACAGCTCTGGTATGCGCTGCCCAAAACCGCGTAGCGTTGCCTCGCATGAAGATCCTCATCTCGGCCGACATGGAGGGCGCCACCGGCGTCACCTGGCCTGCCGATGTGTTGCCGGGAAGCGAGCAGTGGCAGCGCTGCCGCCATATGTTCACGTCCGACGTGAATGCCGCGATCGCCGGGTTCTTCGACGGCGGAGCCGACCAGGTCCTGGTGAACGAGGCGCACTGGACCATGCGCAACCTGCTGCTGGAGAAACTCGACGAGCGGGCCGAGATGCTCACCGGCCGGCACAAGGACCTGTCGATGGTCGAGGGCGTGCAGCACGGGGACGTCGACGGCATCGCGTTCGTCGGCTATCACACGGGCGCCGGGACCGAGGGCGTGCTCGCGCACACCTATCTCGCCAACTCGATCACGGGCGTCTGGGCCAACGGCGAACCGGCGAGCGAGGGGCGGCTGAACGCGCTGGTCGTCGCCGAGTACGGTGTGCCGGTGATCCTGGTGACCGGCGACGACCGGACCGGCGCCGACGCGCGCGGCTACGCCCCGCGGGCCCGTACGGTCGCGGTCAAGGACTATGTGTCGCGATACGCGGCGGTCTGCCGGCCCCCGGCCAGGACCGCGGCCGACATCCGGGCCGCGGCGAAGGAAGCGGTGGCCCTCGCGGTGCGCCATGAGCCCGCGCAGGACGGACCGTTCCACATCGAGCTCGAGTTCGATGCCGTACACCTTGCCGGGGCCGCCACGGTGGTGCCCGGCGTGGCGCGGACCGGCGAACGCCGAGTCGGCTACACATCACCGACCATGTACGAGGGCATCCGCGCTTTCAAGGCGGTCACCACGCTCGTGTCGGCAGCGGTGGAGGAACAGTATGGCTGAGCAAGCGGTCTTCGAGTCGGTCGGCCTGGGGGTGGACCAGCAGGCGCTGGACGAGGTGGTGCGCTTCACCTCCGAGCTGATCCGGATCGACACGACCAACCGCGGCGGCGGCGACGGCAACGAGCGGCCCGCCGCCGAATACGTCGCCGCGCTGCTGTCCGACGCCGGGATCGAGCCGATGATCCTGGAGTCCGCCCCCGGCCGTACCAATGTGGTGGCCCGTATCGAGGGCAGCGACCCCGGGGCCGACGCGCTGCTGGTCCACGGCCATCTGGACGTCGTCCCGGCCGAGCCCGCGGACTGGAGCGTGCACCCCTTCTCCGGCGAGATCCGCGACGGAGTGGTCTGGGGCCGCGGCGCGGTCGACATGAAGAACATGGACGCGATGGTGCTGGCCACGGTGCGGGCCATGGCCCGCACCGGCCGCCGCCCGGCCCGGGACCTCGTGCTCGCCTTCACCGCGGACGAGGAGGACAGCGCCGTGTACGGCTCCGGCTTCCTCGCGGACCAGCACGCCGCGCTCTTCGAGGGCTGTACCGAGGGCATCAGCGAATCGGGCGCCTTCACCTTCCACGCGGGCGGCGGTATGCGGCTGTACCCGGTGGCCGCCGGCGAGCGCGGCACCGCCTGGCTCCGGCTGACCGCGCACGGCAAGGCCGGACACGGCTCCAAGGTCAATCCGGCGAACGCGGTCAGCAGGCTGGCCGCGGCCATCGCGCGGATCGGTGAGCACGACTGGCCGGTCCGGCTGACCGCCACCGTGCGCGCCTCGCTCACCGAACTCGCCGCGCTGCACGGCATCGAACCCGATCTGGACGATGTGGACGGGCTGCTCGGCAAGCTCGGCCCGGCCGCCGCGCTCGTCGAGCCGACGGTCCGCAACAGCGCGAACCCGACGATGCTGCAGGCCGGTTACAAGATCAACGTCATCCCCGGCACCTCGACCGCGTATGTGGACGGACGGATGCTGCCCGGCGGCGAGGCCGAGTTCACCGAGACCATGGACCGGCTCACCGGGCCGGACGTCGAGTGGGAGTTCCACCACCGCGAGGTGCCGCTCCAGGCTCCGGTGGACTCGCCGACGTACGCCGCGATGCGCGAGGCGCTGGAGCACTTCGACCCGGAAGCGCACGTCGTCCCGTACTGCATGTCGGGTGGCACGGACGCCAAGCAGTTCTCCCGGCTCGGCATCACCGGCTACGGCTTCTCACCGCTCAAGCTGCCCCCGGGCTTCGACTACCAGGCGCTCTTCCACGGAGTGGACGAGCGCGTGCCGGTCGAGGCGCTGCACTTCGGCGTCCAGGTGCTCGACCGCTTTCTGACCTCCTCCTCAGGGAAGGCACCGGAATGACCCAGGACGTCCCGTACGGAGCCTGGCCGTCGCCGATCGGCGCGGCGACCGCCGCGTCGCACGACGGCGGCCCCGAATTCGTGGGCTTCGTCGGGGACGAGGTGTGGTGGACCGAGCCGCGTCCCGCCGAGGGCGGGCGCCGCGCGCTGGTCCGGCGGCTCGCGGACGGCAGCGAGCAGTGCCCGCTGCCCGCACCGTGGAACGTCCGCAGCCGCGTCATGGAGTACGGCGGCCGCCCGTGGGCCGGCACACCGGACGCGGACGGCCCGCTGATCGTCTTCGCGAACTTCGCCGACCAGCGCCTGTACGCGTACCGGCCGGGCGCGGAACCGCTGCCGCTGACACCCGTCTCGGCGGTGGGCGACGGTCTGCGGTGGGTGGACCCGCAGATCCACCAGGACCGCGACGAGGTCTGGTGCGTCCTCGAGGAGTTCACCGGCGACGGGCCCTCCGACGTGCGGCGCGTCATCGCCGCCGTGCCGCTGGACGGGTCGGCCGCCGCCGACCGCGGCGCGGTGCGTGAACTGACCGACGGCACCGACCGGTTCGTCACCGCCCCCCGGCTCTCGCCGGACGGACGGCAGGTCGTCTGGATCGCCTGGAACCATCCGCTGATGCCCTGGGACGGCACCGAGCTCAAGCTCGCGCAGGTCGGGAAGGACGGCTCCTTCAGCGGCGCCCGCACCCTGATCGGCGGCCCCGAGGAGTCGGTCGCGCAGGCCGAATGGGCCGCGGACGGCACCCTGATCGCCGCCACGGACCGCACCGGCTGGTGGAACCTGCACCGTGTCGACCCCGGCACCGGCGAGGCCGTCAACCTCTGCCCGCGCCAGGAGGAGTTCGCCGGCCCGGTGTGGAAGCTCGGCTACCGCTGGTTCGCACCCGTCGGCGAGGGACTGCTCGCGGTTCTGCACGGCGTCGGGGCCCAGCGCCTCGCCATACTCGACCCGGCCACCGGCGAACTGGCCGACGTTCCGGGCCGCTGGACGGAATGGGCCGCCGGTCTCGCCACGTCCGGCACCCGGGTGCTGGACGTGGCCGCGAGCGCGCGCTCCTCGTCCGAGATCGTCGAACTCGACACCAGCACCGGGCACGCCCGCGTCATCGGCTGCGCGCACCAGGACGCCGTCGACCCCGCGTATCTGCCGGACCCCACCGCCCGGACCTTCATTGGACCCGGCGGGCGTGAGGTGCACGCGCAGGTGTACCCGCCGCGCAACCCGGCGGCCGGCGCACCGGCGGGCGAGCTGCCGCCCTATGTGATCTGGGTGCACGGCGGCCCCACCAGCAGGGTCCCGATGGTGCTCGATGTGGAGATCGCCTACTTCACCTCGCGGGGCATCGGCGTCGCGGAGGTCAACTACGGGGGCTCCACCGGCTACGGCCGCGCCTACCGCGAGCGGCTCCGTGAACAGTGGGGCGTCGTGGACGTCGAGGACTGCGCCGCCGTCGCCCAGGCTCTCGTCGACGAGGGCACCGCGGACGGGGCCCGGCTCGCGATCCGCGGCGGCAGCGCCGGCGGCTGGACCACCGGAGCCTCGCTCACCTCCACCGACCTGTACGCGTGCGGTGCCATCAGCTTCCCGATCCTGGACCTCACCGGCTGGTCGGCGAACGGTGAGACGCACGACTTCGAATCGCGGTACCTGGAGTCCCTCGTCGGCCCGCTCGCCGAGGTCCCCGACCGGTACCACGACCGCTCGCCGGTCAACAGCGCCGACCGCGTCACCGCACCGTTCCTGCTGTTGCAGGGACTGGACGACGTGATCTGCCCGCCCGTCCAGTGCGAGCGCTTCCTGGAACGGATCGCCGGGCGCGGCATCCCGCACGCGTACCTCACCTTCGAGGGCGAAGGCCATGGATTCCGCCGCGAGGACACCATCGTCGCCTGCCTCGAGGCCGAACTCTCGCTCTACGGGCAGGTCTTCGGCTTCGTGCCGCCCGGTGTGCCGCAGCTGGGGCTCACCACATGACGGGGACCGTTCCCGAGCCGCTGCGCCGCGCGCGCCGGCTGGTGCCCGGCGACCGGGTCGCCGTCGTCGCCCCCAGCGGTCCCGTTCCGCAGGAGCGGCTCGACGCCGGGCTCGACATCCTGCGCGGCTGGGGCCTCGACCCGGTCGCCGCGCCGCATGTCCTGGACCGGCACCCGGGCCTCGGCTACCTGGCCGGCGCGGACCAGGACCGTGCCCGGGACCTCCAGCAGGCCTGGTGCGACCCCTCGGTGGCCGCGGTGCTCTGCGCCCGCGGCGGCTACGGCGTCCAGCGCATGGCCGACCTGCTGGACTGGAACGCGATGCGGGCCGCGGAACCGAAGGCGTTCATCGGCTACAGCGACATCACCGCGCTGCACGAGGCGTTCGCCACCCGGCTGGGGCTCGCCACGCTGCACGGCCCGATGGCCGCGGCCGCCACCTTCCTCAAGGACGACCCCACCCAGGACCATCTGCGCCGCACCCTGATGGAACCCGAGAGCGTCCAGGTTCTGAGCTCGCCCGCCGCCAGGACCATGGTCCCCGGCCGGGCCCGCGGCCGTACCCTCGGCGGCACCCTGTGCCTGCTCGCCGCGGGGCTCGGCACCCCGGAGGCCCGGCCGGCCGCCGCCGGCGGGATCCTCCTCCTGGAGGACACCGGCGAGGAGCCGTACCGGCTGGACCGCTACCTCACCCAACTGCTGCGCTCCGGATGGCTGGACGGCGTCGCCGGGATCGTCCTCGGCTCCTGGGCCCAGTGCGGCCCCTACGAAACCCTGCGCCCGCTGCTGCTCGACCGGCTCGGTGATCTGGGGGTGCCGGTCGTGGAGGAGCTGGGGTTCGGGCACTGCGACTCCACCATCACCGTCCCGCTCGGCCTGCCCGCCGTCCTGGACGCCGACGCCCGCACCCTGACGATCGAGGTCCCGGCACTCCTTACGGACCGCTGACGTCCCGGCCGGGTCACGCCGTCAGGACCGGCCGGGACCGTAGCGTCGGAGCATGCTGACACTCGTCACCGGAGGCGCGGGCTTCATCGGCTCGCACATCGTGACCACCCTCCTCGAAGCCGGACACGACGTGCGCGTCCTGGACGCGCTGCTCCCCGCCGCCCACGGCGACCACGCCGAACCTCCCGACCTCCCGGCGGGAGCCGACTGGCGGCGGGCCGACGTCCGGGACCGCGGAGCCGTCGAGGACGCGCTGCGCGGGGTGGACGCGGTGTGCCATCAGGCCGCCATGGTCGGCCTCGGCAAGGACTTCGCCGACGCGCCCGACTACGTCAGCTGCAACGACCACGGCACGGCCGTGCTGCTCGCCGCCATGGCCGCCACCGGAGTGCGGTCCCTGGTCCTGGCCGGCTCCATGGTGGTCTACGGCGAAGGCCGCTACGCGTGTACGCGGCACGGCGTCGTCCGGCCGGGACCGCGCCGGGTCGCCGATCTCGACGCGGGCCGCTTCGAGCCGCCCTGCCCGCAGTGCGGTGATCCGCTCGCTCCCGGCCTCGTCACCGAGGACGCCCCCACCGACCCGCGCAATGTCTACGCCGCCACCAAGCTCGCCCAGGAACATCTCGCCGCCGCCTGGGCCCGAGCGGCCGACGGCCGTGCGGTGTCCCTGCGGTACCACAACGTCTACGGACCCGGGATGCCGCGCGACACCCCGTACGCGGGTGTCGCCGCGCTCTTCCGCTCCGCCCTGGCGCGCGGCGAGGCCCCGCGCGTCTTCGAGGACGGGGCCCAGCGGCGGGACTTCGTGCACGTACGGGATGTCGCGGCCGCCAACGCGGCCGCGCTCGGCGCGGTCACCGGCGGACCGTCCGGCGGGCTGCGGACGTACAACGTCGGCAGCGGCACCGTCCACTCCGTGGGCGACATGGCCGCCGCCCTCGCCGTGGCCACCGGCGGCCCCGCCCCCGTCACCACGGGCGAGTATCGGCTCGGCGACGTCCGGCACATCACGGCCTCGTCCGCACGGATCCGCACCGAACTCGGCTGGGCGCCGGCCGTCGGCTTCACGGACGGCATGCGGGACTTCGCCCAGGCCGCACTGCGCGGGACCGCCGCGCCCACCCCGGTCTGACGTCAGCCCGAGGCGGCCGGCAGGACGACCTCGAAGCGGCAGCCGCCCGGAACGTTGCGGACGGCCGCGTGGCCGGCGTGGGCCTCGACGATGCCGCGGACGATGGCGAGGCCCAGCCCGGCCCCCGCGGGAGGCGTTCTGGCTCCGGTACCGCGCCAGCCGGTGTCGAAGACCCGGGGGAGGTCGTCGGCGGGGATGCCGCCGCAGCCGTCGGTGACGGACAGGACCACGGAGTCGGCCTCGCGGTGCGCGGAGACGGCGACCGTTCCGTCGGCCGGGGTGCGGTGGATGGCGTTGGCGAGCAGATTCGCGAGCACCCGCGTCATCTCGCGGCCGTCGACCTCCACCGGAACGGACTCGACGCCGTCGCCGATCAGCCGGACCCCGTGCTCGCGGGCCAGCGGATTGGCGCCGGCGATGGCGTCGCCCACGAGGTCGTAGACGGACATCCGGGACGGCACCAGGGCGAGCACTCCCGCCTGGATGCGGGAGAGTTCGAAGAGATCGCCGACCATGCCGCTGAGGCGTTCCACCTCGGTCCTGATCTGCGCGTGGTAGCGCGCGGGGTCCTCCGCTATGCCGTCCTCCAGCGCCTCGGCCATGGCGCGCAGCCCGGCGAGCGGGGTGCGCAGATCGTGCGAGATCCAGGCCACCAGCTCCCGGCGGGACGCCTCCAGCGCGCGTTCGCGCTCCCGCGACGCGGCGAGCTTCGCGCTGGTGGCGGCCAGTTCGCGGCCCAGGTCGGCGAGTTCGGCGGTCGGCGGCCCGGCGGGCGCGGCGAAGATGTCGCTGTCGCCGAAGTCGCGGGTGGCGCTCGCCAGCGCGCGGCTGCCCGCGACGACCCTGCGGCCGAGCAGCAGACTCACGCCCAGCGAGACGACGGCGGCCATCGCGCAGACCGTTATGACCACGCCGAGGTCGTGCGAGGACAGGAACATCGCCCAGGCGACCGAGAGCGTGCCGGCGAGCATCGCCGCCACGGTGACGGCGGCGACCACCGCGAGCGACAGCGCCACCGACCGGTTCCGCAGCAGCCGCAGCGCCAGCGCGCCGAGGAGTCCGGCGGCCGCGGCGCCGACCGCCGCGTAGGCCGCGATCAGCAGGACGTCATGCATCGGGATTCACCGTTTCCTGTGCTGCCTCGTGTGCCGCCGGTTCCGCTCCCGCGGGCACGGGATCCGCGGGCGGAGTGCCCGGGGGCGGGTCGAAGCGGTAGCCGACGCCCCAGACCGTGCTGATCAGCAGCGGCCGGGCGGGATCGTCCTCGACCTTCTCGCGCAGCCGCCGCACGTGCACGGTGACGGTCGACAGATCGCCGAACTCCCAGCCCCACACCCGCCGCATCAGCTCCTCGCGCCCCAGCACCCGCCCGGGATGCCGGAGGAAGAACGCGAGCAGGTCGAACTCACGGATGGTCAGGGCGAGTTCCGTGCCGCCGTGGATGGCCCGCCGGGCGGCCGGGTCCAGGGCGAGCGGCCCCGACCGCAGCCAGGGGCCGGCGGGCGGCGGTGTCCCGGCGCGGCGCAGTACGGACTCCACGCGCAGTACGAGCTCGCGCGGGCTGAACGGCTTCGTGACGTAGTCGTCCGCGCCGACCTCCAGGCCGAGGATCCGGTCGTCCTGGTCGCCGCGGGCGGTCAGCATCACGACCGGGACGGGGCCGCGCTCGCGTATCCGCCGGCACACCTCCAGGCCGTCCAGACCGGGCAGCATCAGATCGAGGACGACGAGGTCCGGGCGGACGGCGGCGGCACGGGCCACCGCGGTGGGTCCGTCGGCGGCCCGGTCCACGACGAAGCCGGCGCGCAGGAGGTACCCCGCGACGACTTCGGCGACGGTCGGATCGTCGTCCACGACGAGGATGCGGCGCTGTACGGGATCGGTGGTCACGCTTCGAGTCTGGCACCGAGCGGTGGGACCGGGCTCCCGGGCGGGGGCTCAGGAGGCCGACGTCCGTGTTTCGTAAGGATCCAAAGTCCGGAATGTCGGTTTCTGCTTCATAGGGTGAGGAGCGTGACCAACCCAACGACACCGCCCGTCGACGTCGTACTGCCGTGCCTGGACGAGGCCGGTGCCCTGCCCTGGGTGCTGGAGCGCCTTCCGTCCGGCTGGCGCGCGATCGTCGTCGACAACGGCTCGACCGACGGTTCCGCCGACCTCGCCGCTTCCCTCGGAGCGACGGTGGTCCGCGAGCCGGTGCGGGGCTTCGGCGCCGCCTGCCACGCCGGACTGCTCGCCGCGACCGCCGACATCGTCTGCTTCTGTGACTGCGACGCCTCGCTCGACCCCGCCCTGCTGCCGTCCGTCGCGGACCCGGTGCTGCGGGGTGATCTCGACCTGGTGCTCGGCCGCCGCAGGCCGACCTCCCGTGGCGCCTGGCCGCCGCACGCCCGGGTCGCCAATCTCGAACTGGCCCGGCGGATCCGCCGCCGCACCGGCCTGCGGCTGCACGACCTCGGCCCGATGCGGGCCGCGAGGCGTACCGCGCTGCTCGGCCTGGAACTGGCCGACCGCCGGTCCGGCTACCCGCTCGAAATGCTGGTCCGGGCGGCCGACGCCGGCTGGCGGATCGCCGAGACCGACGTCCCGTACGCGCCCAGAACCGGCCGCTCCAAGGTGACCGGCACCTGGCGCGGAACCTGGCAGGCGGTCCAGGACATGAGCGCCGTACTGCGGCAGCCGGCGCTCGGCACGGCGGCGCTCGGCACGGCGGCGGACGGCCGGACCGTCGAGGTCCCCGCGCCCGCGCAGCCCACCCGGGCCGTTCAAGCCGGTCAGGCCGCCCGATGACCGGCGCTCCCGGCATGACGACGCTGCTGGTGATCGCCAAGGAGCCGGTACCGGGACGGGTCAAGACCCGGCTCACCCCGCCGTACTCGCCGCGGCAGGCGGCGGCGCTGGCCGAGGCGGCGCTCGCCGACACCCTCGACGCGGTGCTGCGCGCCCCGGCCCGCCGCCGGGTGCTGGTGCTCGACGGCGCGCCCGGTCCCTGGCTGCCGCCGGGCTTCGACATTGTTCCGCAGGCGTCCGGTGGCCTGGACGAGCGGCTGGCGGCGGCCTTCGCCGGCTGCGCCGGGCCCACGCTGCTGGTCGGCATGGACACTCCGCAGCTCACCCCGGACCTGCTGGAGCCGGCGCTGCGGCCGGACGCCTGGTCCGGCTGCGACGCGTGGTTCGGCCCGGCGGAGGACGGCGGCTTCTGGGCGATCGGCCTCGCCGAGCCGGATCCCTCGCTGTTCCCCGGGGTGCCGATGTCGACGGACCGGACGGGCGAGATCCAGCGCCGCCGTCTCACCGAGGCCGGGCTGCGGGTCCGTGATCTGCCGGTGCTGCGCGATGTGGACACCGCCGCCGATGCCGCCGAGGTCGCCGGCATCGCACCCGGCTCACGTTTCGCCGCCGCACTGCGGGCGGCCGACCTCCCACCAGGGCCTCTGAGGATCCTGCCGATGCCGGCGCGGCACGCCGCTGCCGGCCGGGCGGAGGCCCGATGACGCCGGTGGACGGCGCGACCGCGACGATCGCGCAGCGGCCCGAAGCCCCCGCCCCCGCTCCCTGGATCGACGACCCGTACGCGCACGCGATCCGTTCGGGACAGGGCCCGCTGTTCCTGCGCAGGGCCGACGGCTGGCTGCTGCCCCTGGACGTGGAGCGGTGGTGCGCGGCGCCCGACGCCGCCGACACCGCGCTGCTGTTCCGGTGCCGGCGCGGCCCGGTGCTCGACATCGGCTGCGGGCCCGGCCGGCTGGTGGCGGCAATCGCGGCCACCGGCGTACCGGCCCTCGGCGTGGACGTCAGCCCGGCCGCCGTGGCCCGCACCCGCGACATCGGGGGAGCGGTGCTGTGCCGGTCGGTCTTCGACCGGCTGCCCGCCGAAGGCCGCTGGGGCACGGCGCTGCTGATCGACGGCAACGTCGGCATCGGCGGCGACCCGCGCGCCCTGCTCGCCCGGGTCGGCGAACTGGTCGCCCCCGGCGGCCGGCTGCTCGTCGAGGCGGCGGCCTACGATGTCGACGAGCGGTTCACCGTACGGGTGGAGGACGGCCGGGGACGGTACGGCCGGGACTTCCCCTGGGCGCGGCTGGGCGCGGCCGCGCTGCGGTCGGCCGCCGACAGCGCGGGCTGGACGACGGTCGAGGAGTGGTCCGTGGCCGGCCGGCACTTCGTGGAGCTGTGGCGCTGCTGAGACCGGTGGCCGAGGACCGTCCCGGGCCGGCGCTCACGCCCACGTACGGTCCAGGAAGTCGGCGATCAGCGGTGCGATCTCCCCGACGCACTCCTCCAGCGCGAAGTGCCCGGTGTCGAACGAGTGCACCTCGGCGTCCGGCACATCGCGCAGGAACGCGTGCGCTCCGGCCTCCACGAAGATGGCGTCGCGGTTCCCCCACAGCACCAGCGTCGGCGGCTGGTGCTTGCGCAGCCAGGCCTGCCACCGCGGGTACAGCCCGACGTTGCTGTGGTAGTCGTAGGCCAGCTGGAGCTGGATCACGTCGCGCCCCGGCAGATCGAGGAAGTGCTGGTCGAGGAGCCAGCTCTCGGGGGGCACGGTGGACGCGTCGGTCGTGCCGCCCTCGTACTGGCCGCGGGTGAAGCCGGGGGTCAGCATCTGGCGCAGCCGCTCCTCGGAGCCCTCGGTCCCGGGGCGTTCGGCCACGAAGGCGCGGGCGATCGGGCTGAGCCCCTCCTCGTACGCGTTGCCGTTCTGCACCACGAGCCCCGCGATCCACTCCGGGTGGCGGGCGGCGAGGCGGAAGCCGACCGGGGAGCCGAAGTCGAAGGCGTAGAGCGTGAAGCGGTGCAGGCCGAGGGCCTCGCAGAACCCCTCCACGACGTCGGCGAGCAGGTCGAAGGTGTAGGTGAGGGAGGCCGGCGCGTCGCTGTGCCCGAAGCCCGGGTAGTCGGGGGCGATCAGGTGGTATCGGCCGCCGAGCGCGTCGATGAGCCGCCGGTACTGGTGCGAGGCGGACGGGAAGCCGTGCAGCAGGAGCAGGGTCGGGGCGTCCGGGTCGCCGGCCTCGCGGTAGAAGACGCGTACGCCGTCCACGTCGGCGAACCGGTGTGCCACCCGGGGAAGTTCCAGAGCCGTCATCGCGCGTGCCTCCCATGTGTGTCGGCGGGACTGTTCCGCCGACACACATGCTAATGCTTGAGTGGCTCTCTATGCATTAGCTTTTGGGAAGGGAGCGAAATCGGCGCAGCGCCGCCCATCCGGCCGCCAGAGCGGTGAGCACGGCCACCGCTCCCAGCACGATCAGCGTGTTGCGGGGATAGTCCAGCGGAAGCACCGACGGGTTGGACGTCGCGGCCGGCCGCAGCAGGAACGGCAGCGCCACGGCGGTCAGGCACGCCGCGGTGATCAGCCCGGCGCGCACCGGCCGCCGGAGGTGCGGCGGCAGCCACCGGGACAGCACCGCGCCGACCGCCAGGACCACCGGCGTCAGCACCGCGTCGTGCAGCACGATGGCGCCGGCCAGCCAGAACAGCACCTCGACCGGCGCCTTCACCTGACGGTTCGTGAACAGCTGTACGGCGCCCAACCCCATCGCCGCCACACCCACCGCGCCGAGCGCGATACGCGCCTTCATGCCAGCACCTCCAGCCGGGAGACCCACTTCGTCTGCAGCACACCCGGCCGGTTCGGCGCGATGATCCGGGCCGGGAAGCCGTGGTCGATGGAGAGCGGCGCGCCGTTCAGCGTCAGCGCCAGCAGCGTCAGCGGATCACGTGCGTACGTGGCGCCCATCTCCATCACCGAGTAGGCGCCGCCCTGCTGCAGGGACACCACCCTGAGCCGCGCCCCGCGCGGGGCGCCCGCCCGGTCCAGCAGATCACGCACCCGCACACCCTCCCAGTGCGCGCTCTTGCTCCAGCCCTCGACGCAGGCGATCGGCAGCAGCGAGGCGTGCTGCTCCAGGGCGCGCAGTTCGGGCAGCGTCAGCTCGTACGGTCGCGGCCCGGCGACCCGCAGCCGCCAGTCCGCCAGCCGGGCGGCGGTGATCCCGGCCGCCGCCGCGGTCTTGTTGACGGGCAGGCCCTGCGGGCCGTGGTCCGGATGCCGTGGCGCGAGCAGGTCGAAGTCCTTCAGCGGGGTGAAGGACTGCCCGACGGTCGTCAGTGTGACCGCGCCCACCGCCGCGCCGACCCCCAGCACGAACGCCCGCCGGTCCGGACCGTCCGCCGCGGGCAGTTCCACGGTGCCGCCCGACCGCCGCGACCAGTGCGCCGCGATGACGGGCGCCTTCACCGCCAGATGCAGCAGCAGCGCGCCGATCGCGACCCAGGCCAGCGCCCAGTGCACGGGCACGAAGTTCCACGGCCACGGGTACCACTGCAGGGTGTTCAGCAGCCCGGTGAGCAACTGCAGCAGCACCGTCCCGACCAGCACCGCGATCGACAGCCGCTCCAGCGCCTTGCCGACCGACCTGGCCGGCGGCCAGGCGAAGAGCCGCGGGTACACCGTCCACAACTTCGCGAACAGCAGCGGGATCGCCGCGATGCCGGTCGCCACGTGCAGCCCCTGGGTGAGCCGGTACCCCCACGACGGGCGGCTGGGCAGCCGGTCCGCCGCCCAGTCCGGCGGGTGCTGCAGATAGTGACTGACGAGGCCGGTCACGAAGCAGACCGCGATGGCCGCGCCCAGCGCGCGGCCGACGACCGTGGCCGTCCGCGCGTCGTGCAGCCGCCCGGTGAACGCCCCCTCGCGCAGCGGGCCGCGGCGCAGCCACGCCGGCGGATCGGGGAGCGCGAGCCGCGCGCGGGGAGGAACGGGCGGACGGGTCGGCGGGGTACTCGGCACCGACGGGGTACTTGGTACCGGCGGGGTGCTCGGCGGCGGGGTACTCGGCACGGACGGAGTGCTGGGCGCCGGAGTGCTCGGCGCGCTGCCCCGGGAGCTCTTCTGCGGGTCGCTCGGCGGGTCGCTCCGGGGGCTCGGAGGCTTCGGGGGACGCTCCCCGTCTGATGGATTCTGCATGCCTCCATCACACCCCCGACCAGGGCTCCGGCAGGGGAGGCGACTCCTTACGGAATGCGGACGCGCCGCCGAGACCTTACGGAATGCGGACGCGGGGCCCGGCAGGAGCCCGCCGGGCGGCTCCGCCTGCCACGGTGGGCGGTGTGGGAGTCCGCACCGTATGCACCTCAGTCCTCGTCGCCGCGCTGACCGCCGTCGTCGCCGTCACCATCCGGTCAGGAGGTTCCGAGGCACACCCGCGCCACCTTCTGTACTGGTACGCGGCGGCCTGGGTGCTGTTCGCCGGAGCCGTATGGGCGGTCCGCAAGGTGCCCGTTCGCGCCGCGGTGGTCCTGGTGCTCGCCGGCAGCGCCGCGCTGTCGCTCGCCGCGCTGAGCGGGCCGCCGCGCACCAGCAGCGACATGTACCGCTACGCCTGGGACGGCCGGGTGCAGGCCGCGGGCATCTCCCCGTACGCCCATCCGCCCGCCGCGCCGGAACTGGCCGGGCTGCGCGACAGCTGGCTCTTCCCGCCGGGCCCCGACTGCTCCTTCCCCGACCTGAGTACGGCGGGTGCGGACTGCACCCGCATCAACCGCCCGGCGGTGAACACCATCTACCCGCCGGTGGCGGAGGGCTGGTTCCTCGCCGTCCACGCGCTGTCGCCCGACGGCGCCCGCCACAAGCCGACCCAGATCGCGGGCGCGCTGCTGGCCGTCGGGACCAGCGCCGCCCTGCTCCTCGTCCTGCGGCGGCGCGGTGATCCACGGCGCGCGGCGCTGTGGGCCTGGTGTCCCGCGGTGTCCTTCGCCGCCGTCAACGACGCGCACGTCGACACGCTCGGCGTGCTGCTGACCGTGCTCGCGCTCGGAACGTCCGTCCTGCCGCGCCGCGGCGCGCTGCTCGGCGCGGCCATCGCCGTCAAGCTGCTGCCCGCGGTCGTCCTGCCGGGCGCCCTCGCCCGCCGGGGCCCCCGCGACGCCGCGCGCGTCCTGCTGCCCGCCGTTCTGGTGATCGCGCTCGCCTATCTGCCGTACATCCTGACCTCCGGCTTCGGCGTCCTCGGCTATCTGCCCGGCTATCTGCAGGAGGAAGGGTACGAATCAGGCAGCGTCCGGCGGTTCGCGCTGCTGCGGCTGTTCCTGCCGGACGGCGTCGCCGCCCCGGTCGCGGTGGTACTGATCGCGCTGACGGCCCTCTACGTCATGCGCCGGGGCGACCAGGACCGGCCGTGGAGCGGCGCGCTGCTCGTCACCGGCACCGCGCTGCTCCTGACCTCGCCCTCCTACTACTGGTACGCCCTGCTGGTGGTCGCGCTGGTCGCGCTCGACGGCCGCTGGGAGTGGCTCGCCGTCCCCCTCGCGGGCACCGTGCTCTACATCGGCAACGCGATGGGCGCGCACGGCAGTTGGCTCCAGTCCTGGTCCTACGGGACGGCGGCCGTGACGGTGCTGGCCGGGGCGGCGCTGCGGGCCCGCGCGGCGGGGCGGGGGAGCGGGCGCCGGGCACCGGCCGTGCCGGAGCAGGCCGGGGCGGATGCGATCGGGGCGGAGTCGGCCTCGGCCGGCGCGGGTGCCGGCGCGGGGGTCACTCCCCGGTGACGCCGTCCGTCAGTTCGCGCAGGAGGTCGGCGTGGCCGTTGTGCCGCGCGTACTCCTCGATCATGTGGACGTAGACCCACCGCAGATCGATCGGTTCACCGCGGCGCGGGTGGGCGAACGTCTCGTCGAGCGAGCGTCCCGCGGCGGCCCGGTCCGCGAGTTCGCACTCCGTGGCGAACACCGCGAAGTCGGCCTCGGCGGCGGCGCCGTCGGCGCGGTCGAAGTCACCGTCCGGATCGTCGTCGGGACAGTAGAGGTCGCCGACGTCCGACTGGCCGTCGAAATTCGTCCGGAACCACCAGCGTTCCACTTCCGCCATGTGCCGTACGAGCCCGAGCAGCGACAGCGCCGACGGCTTCGCCGGGCGCAGCGCCAGCTGCTCGCCGGTGAGCCCGGCGCACTTCGTGAGGAGGGTCGCGCGGTGATAGGTGAGCCAGCTCTCCAGCGAGGCGCGCTCATCGGCGACCATGGGGGGATCGGTACGCGGTACTTCGGGTGCGGTCCAAGTCATCCGCACATGATGACGGCGGGAGGTGGCGTCCGCACCCCGTTATCGCTCCTTGACCTGCTCGGAGGGGGTCGGACCCGGTTCTCGGCGTTATCCTCCGCGCGGAGGTAAAAGTGAACGATGAACTAAATCCGAGCCGTCCGCTGGCGGTCTTCGACCTGGACGGCACCCTCTGCGACACCAGGCACCGGCTGATCCACCTGGAGCGGCAGCCGAAGGACTGGGCCGCCTTCTTCGCGGCCGCGGTGGACGACCCGCCGCTGAAGGAGGGCGTGGCACTGGCGCTGGCAACCGCCGTCGCATGCGACATCGAGTACGTCACCGGCCGGCCGGAACGCTGCCGCCGCGACACGGCGGCCTGGCTCGAACGCCATGGGCTGCCGCCGGGCCGGGTGTGGATGCGGACCGACAACGACCGCAGGCCGGCCCGCGTCACCAAGCTGGAACTCCTGCGGCGGCTGGCGCGCAAGGGCGAGATCCGCCTCGTCGTCGACGACGACAAGCAGGTCTGCGACGCCTACAAGGGCGCCGGATTCACCGTACGACGGGCCCGCTGGATGGAATCCGCGCCCCTGCTGGAGCAGGCCCAGGACGGCGAAGGTCGCACCTGACGCGGAGCAGTGGGCGCACCTGACGCGGCGCACCGGGCGCACCTGAGGCGCAGCAGCGGGCGTACCCGACGCAGTCGGCCGCGGGGGGCCGGACCGGCGCCTCCCCCCACCCCGCGGCCTTGCCTGCTCCTGACAGGGACAGGCTGCGAACGCGCGGGCGGGGGAGACTGATCCGTATGGACACTCCCGCGGAACTCGGTGAATTCCTGCGCACCCGCCGCGCCCGGCTGCGGCCGGAGGACGTCGGACTGATCTCCTACGGCGCCCGGCGCCGGGTGCCGGGCCTGCGCCGCGAAGAGCTGTCGCAGCTCGCCGGCGTGAGCGTCGCGTACTACACCCGGCTGGAACAGGGCCAGAGCAACAACGCCTCCGAAGGGGTGCTCGACGCCCTCGCCGCCGCGCTGCGCCTCACCGAGGACGAGCACACGCACCTGCGCAACCTGGCGCGCCCCGGCCGCACCAAACGCCGCCCGGCCGAGCGTCCCGACAGCGCCAGGCCGGGGACCCGGCAGCTGATCGCGGCCATGAGTGACGTGCCCGTCGTGGTCGTGGACCGGCGCTTCGAGGTGCTGGCGTGGAATCCGCTGGGGCACGCGCTGACCGCGGGGCACCTCGACGCGCGGAGCCCCGAGCGCCCCGCCGACCGCCCCAACCTGCAGCGGCTGCTCTTCCTCGACCCGCACACCCGCGAGCTGTACCCGCGCTGGGACGAGGAGGCCCGGCGCGCGGTCGCCTCGCTGCGGCTGGCCGCGGGACAGTACTCCGAGGACCGGCGGCTGGCCGAGCTGATCGGCGAATTGTCGATGAAGAGCCCCGAGTTCGCCGCCCTGTGGTCGCGCCATCCGGTGAACGGCTGCACCTTCGGTGCGAAGGCGTTCCACCACCCGACGATCGGACCGCTGGAGCTCTCCTTCGAGATGCTGCAGGTCCCGGACGACTCGGGGCACCGGATGCTGATGTACAGCGCCGAGCCGGGCTCCTCCTCCGAGGCGGCGCTGCGCCTGCTCGGCACCGTCACCCGAAGCGCCGTCACCCCGACCGCCGTCACCCGAACGGAGCAGCCGACCGCCCCCCGGGACCCGAAGGCCGCGATGCTGAACGCAGGGGGTGACAGTCGACCGGAAAGCAGGTGACCCGCTGTGAGTCCCGACAAGTCGACGTCCAGCAGGAAGTCAGGCCGGGAGTGGCTCACGCCGGGCCGGATCGTGGTGGCCGTGCTGGCGGTGCTCGGCCTCGTGTTCATCTTCGAGAACACCCGGCAGGTCAAGATCCGGCTGATCATTCCCGAGGTGACGATGCCGCTGTGGCTCGCCTTCCTCGCGGTGGCCGTCATCGGCGGAATCTGCGGCGCCTACTTCTCCCGCCGCAAGAAGTGACGCGGGGGTCGGGGTCGGTACCGGCTCAGGCTCACCGGGGACCGGCTCGGACCGGGGACCGGCTCAGGCGCCGTCGGCCGGCGTGCGCCCCTGGAGCTCCCTGCCCAGGCACACGCTGAGCTCCTCGTACCGGTAGAGCCCGAACTTCGTCACCGGGGTGTAGCCGCACGACTCGTACAGCGCGATGGCCTCCGGCTGCTTCGTGCCGGTCTCCAGGACCATCCGGGACCGCCCGGCCGCCGCCGCGCTCGTCTCCAGCTCGGCGAGTATCCGCCGCGCCAGCCCCCGGCCCCGCGCCTCGTCCACCACGTACATCCGCTTGAGCTCGGCGTCGCCGTCCGAGTGCCCTTCCGGCGACTCGTCCTGCGCCCGCCAGCCGCCGCTGGCGACCGGCTCCCCGTCCACGTACCCCACCAGGTACAGGCCCCGGGGCGGGTCGAACTGGGCGGCGTCCATCGGGGTCAGATCGCCGTCGCCGTACCGCTCGACGTACTCCAGCTGCACCCGGTCGTTGAGCTTGACCGCGTCGGGGTGGTCGTAGCGCCTGATTCGAATCTCCACCACGGCATCGTACGTGCGTACGCCCGCGGGCCCGCTCCCGTGCCCGCTCCCGTGCCCGCCCCTGTGCCGGATCCGCGCACGTCACGGTCGCGTAGGCTGCCCTGCGCCGATAGCCGCAATACGGGAGCATGCTGTGCTGACTGTGACGACCGTGAATGTCAACGGGCTCCGCGCCGCCGCCAAGAAGGGGTTCCTGCCCTGGCTGGCGGCCACCACCGCCGACGTGGTCTGTCTGCAGGAAGTACGTGCCGAGGCCGATCAGCTCCCGGACGAGGTCCGCGAGCCGGACGGCTGGTCCGCCTTCCACGCCCCGGCCGCCGCCAAGGGCCGCGCCGGCGTCTCGATCTACAGCCGCAGCGAGCCCACCCGCGTCCAGATCGGATTCGGCTCCGCCGAGTTCGACAGCTCCGGCCGCTACCTCGAGATCGATCTTCCGGGGGTCACCGTCGCCAGCCTCTATCTGCCCTCCGGTGAGGTCGGCACCGAGCGCCAGACGGAGAAGGAGCGGTTCATGGCCGAGTTCTTCGTCCATCTCTCGGAACTCCGCATCCGCGCCGCCGCCGAAGGCCGGGAGGTGCTCGTCTGCGGCGACTGGAACATCGCCCACCGCGAGGCGGACCTCAAGAACTGGAAGACCAACCGGAAGAGCGCCGGCTTCCTCCCCGAGGAACGCGCCTGGCTCAGCAAGGTCTTCGAGCAGGGCGGCTACACCGACGTGGTCCGCCGGCTGCACCCCGAGGCGACCGGCCCCTACTCCTGGTGGTCCTACCGCGGCCGGGCCTTCGACAACGACGCGGGCTGGCGGATCGACTACCACGTCTCCACGGCAGGCCTCGCGGAGAAGGCCACGTCAGCCGTGGTGGAGCGGGCCGAGACGCACCCCGAGCGCTGGAGCGATCATGCGCCCGTGACGGTGGTCTTCGACCACTGAGCGGCCTGCCGGGCCTGCCGGGCCTGCCGGGCCTACCGGGTCAGCCGGTGGAGGCCAGGACGCTCGCGAGGTCGTAGCGGACCGGCTCGTCGAGCTGGGCGTACGTACAGCTGTCCGGGTCACGGTCCGGACGCCAGCGGCGGAACTGGGTCGTGTGCCGGAAGCGGTCGCCCTGCATGTGGTCGTAGGCGACCTCGCACACCCGCTCGGGCCGCAGCGGCGTCCACTCCAGGTTCTTGGCTCCGCTCCACCGGCTGGGAGCTCCCGGCATCCGGTCGGTCGCGTGCGCCTCCTGGTCCTTCCACGCCGCCCAGGGGTGCTCGTCCGGTTCCGCCATGCGCAGCGGGGCCAGCTCCGCCATCAGCTCCTCGCGGCGGCGCATGGGGAAGGACGCGCACGCGCCCACGTGCTGCAGCCGGCCGTCCGCGTCGTACAGCCCGAGCAGGAGAGAGCCGATGACGGGCCCGCTCTTGTGCTCGCGGTACCCGGCCAGGACGCAGTCGGCGGTGCGCTCGTGCTTGACCTTCACCATCAGCCGCTGGTCGGGGCGGTAGAGCAGCTCCGGCGACTTGGCCACGATGCCGTCGAGGCCGGCGCCCTCGAAGCGGCTGAACCACTCCTCGGCCACTGCCAGGTCCATCGTCACCGGGGCGACGTGCACGGGCGCGGTGACCCCCGCCAGTGCCTCTTCGAGGGCGGTACGGCGCTCCCGCAGCGGGGTGTCCAGCAGCGCGGCGTCGCCGAGGGCGAGCAGGTCGAAGGCGACGAAGGAGGCGGGCGTGCGCTCGGCGAGCAGCCGGATCCGCGACTCGGCGGGATGGATGCGCTCCTGCAGGGCGTCGAAGTCCAGCCGGTCGCCGGAGACGATGATGATCTCGCCGTCCACGACGCAGCGGTCCGGCAGCTGCTCCAGCAGCACGCTCGCCAGCTCGGGGAAGTACCGGGTGAGCGGTTTTCCGTTGCGGCTGCCGATCACGATCTCGGGACCGTCGCGGTGCACGATAGCGCGGAATCCGTCCCACTTGGCCTCGTACTGCATCCCGGCCGGAATGCGCGCTGCCGCCTTGGCCAGCATCGGCTTGACCGGCGGCATCACGGGAAGCTCCATGGTCCGAGTGTGCGGCCGCCCGCGCCCCGGCGCCTCTCGCGGAGCGGCACGGCCCCGGAGGCGCGCGCCCGGAAGCGGTCCTAGCGTGGAGGCATGGCAGAAGCGCTGGAGCTGCGGATCGGCGAGCGGACGGTGCGGCTGACGCACCCGGACAAGGTGTACTTCCCCGAGCGGAACCTCACCAAGTTGGACCTGGCCAACTACTACCTGGCCGTCGGCGAGGGCGCCCTGCGGGCGCTGCGCGACCGCCCGACGACGCTGCAGCGCTTCCCCGAGGGCATCGCCGGGGAGTCGTTCTTCCAGAAGCGCGCCCCGAAGGACCTCCCGGACTGGACCCCGACGGCCCGTATCGCCTTCCCCAGCGGGCGCTTCGCCGACGAGACCTGCCCGACCGAGGTCGGCGCACTGCTCTGGGCCGCCAACCGCGGCTGTCTGACCTTCCACCCGTGGCCGGTGCGCCGCACGGACACCGACCACCCCGACGAACTGCGCATCGACCTCGACCCGCAGCCCGGCACCGACTACGCCGACGCGGTGCGCGCCGCGCACGGGCTCCGCGATGTGCTGGAGGGGCTGGGCCTGCGCGGCTGGCCCAAGACCTCCGGTGGGCGCGGCATGCACGTCTTCATCCCGATCGCGCCCCGGTGGACCTTCGTAGAGGTCCGCCGGGCGACCATCGCCATCGCGCGCGAACTGGAGCGCCGGATGCCCGAGCAGGTCACCACCGCGTGGTGGAAGGAGGAGCGCGGCGAGAAGATCTTCGTCGACTACAACCAGATGGCCCGCGACCGCACGATCGCCTCCGCCTACTCCGTCCGCCCCTTCCCGCACGCACCGGTCTCCGCGCCACTGCTCTGGGACGAGCTGGACAGCGCCGTGCCACGGGACTTCGACCTCGTCTCGATGCCGGCCCGCTACGCGGAGGTCGGTGACCTCCACGCGGACATGGACGACCACGCCTTCGACATCACCCCCGCCCTGGACCTCGCCGCCCGCGACGAACGCGACCACGGCGCGGGCGACCTCCCCTACCCGCCCGAACACCCGAAAATGGCCGGCGAACCGAAACGGGTACAGCCGAGCCGCGCCAAGCACTGAGCGGCACGCAGGAACCGCGCTCAGTCGTGGTCGTACACCGTCACCGCGACCGCGCGGTCCGCGAGCCGCGCCTGGACCAGCGGTTCTATCCGCTCCCAGCGCCCGCCCGCCAGCCCGCAGCCGATCCGCGGCATATGGACCGAAGCTCCGAGCCCGGCCGCCTCGCCGGCGAGTCTCTCCAGCGCCGCGTCGATGGCCTCGTAGCGCACCGGGACGCCCTTGCTGCCGGTGCGCATCCCGCGCTGGCCCACCATGTTGGCGACCCACACCAGCCGGTCGACCCGCACCATCTGCACGGCTCCGAGCCCGAAGTCGTTGGCCGCGCGCTCACGGTGCCAGCGCCGGTACTGGCGCTCCGGCTCCGGCCAGCGCCGTGAGACGGCCAGCACGAAGCCCTTGCCCCAGCCGCCCAGGTCGTTGCAGACATGCGCGATCACCTTGGGCCCCTTGCCCAGCGGCGTTGTCGCGTCTCCCCGTACGTACTCGATCCCCGTCCCCATACCGATCACCGTAAGCGGTGCCTCTGACAACGAGCCGGCCCGGCGTCCGGACGAGGTTCCGTCCGGGCGCCGGGCCGTTGTGTTCAGCTGTGGTGCTCCTTCGTGCGGGTCGGGGTCAGCGGTGGAGGTTGAGGCGGTGGACGCCGCCGTCGGTGGTGCCGACGTAGAGCGTGCGGCCGTCGGGGGTCGCGGCCAGATGGGTGGTGTCGGTGTTCTGCAGGCCGGTGGAGATGTTGTGCCAGCTCAGACCGTGGTCGGTGCTGCGCAGCACGCCGCGGCCGCCCTGCAGGAGGCCACTGGCCCCGGAGCGGTTGGTGGCCGCGTAGAGCGTGTCGCCGACCCGGAGCAGGTCGGAGACGTGGATCGCGAGGGCGCCGGTGTCCGCGGTGCGGAAGGTGCGGCCGCCGTCGGTGCTGACGCGGACGTTCTCGCCGCCGATGACGAGACGCTTGCCGTCGAGGTCGATCGCGGCCACCGGGCCGTCGGCGACCTTGGTGACGGTGACTCCGCCGTCGTCCGAGCGGTAGAGGCCGGCGGAGTTGCCGAGCCACAGCCGCAGCGGATCGGCGGGATCGCCCACGATGGTGTCGAAGGAACGCTCGTGGAAGAGGTTCTTCCACGTCGCGCCGCCGTCAGCGGTGGCGAACAGCCCCTGGCCCAGCAGGCTCCGGAAGCTCACCATCACCCGCTTCGGGTCGGCGGGGTCGACCAGGAGCGCGGTCGGCACCTCCGACGACGTGCCGCGCACCTCCCAGGTGGCGCCCGCGTCGGCGCTGCGCTGGACGACGAACGTTCCGACCGCGGTGCGCCGGACCTTCCAGATCACGTTCGGCTCCTTGGCCGAGACCGCGAGCTGCGAGACCCTGACGCCGACCCTGCCCTCACCACCGGACTGGCCCCATTCGGGGCTCGCGACGGGAAGGGCGGTGCGGTAGATCGCGCTGTCGGTGGCGGCCAGCAGATGGCCGCCGGTGATCGCGAGATCGTTGACGGTCAGTCCCTGGACGCCGATCCGCCGGTATCCGGTGCCGTTCGCGGCACCCCGGTAGAGGCCGTCCTGCTCCATGGAGACGGAGACGGAACCATCGCTCCAGCGGTCGTAGTCCATCGGTACCGCCGCGCGCGCCGGCGCCGCGACCGTGGTCCACGTCCGTCCGTGGTCGTGGCTGAGCCGGCCGCTGCCGGTCAGCGTGCTCAGGTACAGGTCGCCGCCCGAGACGGTCAGGCCGAGGCCGCCCTCCGCCATGGGCAGCAACGTGGACCAGGTCTTCCCGCCGTCGTGGGAACCGACGACTCCGGTGCCCAGGACGTACACGGCCAGGACCGAGGAGTCGGCGGCCAGCCCGCCGACGTTCTTGTCGACCGAGTCGAACAGCCGGCGTGCCTCGCCGGGGTTGCCCGAGCCGATGCCGGAACGGGCCCAGACGCCGCGGGGCGTCGTCATGTAGAGGGTGTCACCGGTGACGGTGGCGCTGGTGACGTCGCCAGTGACGCCCGTCGGGTACGTGGTCCAGTGCTCACCCGCGTCGGTGCTGACCAGCAGCGAGCCGGAGGCGACCGCGACCAGCGTGCGGGTCTGCTCATCGGCGGTGAACGCCGTGATGCGGGTGTCCGGGACGCCGAGCTTGCGCCAGGTCCGCCCGTTGTCGTCGGTGCGCAGGATGGCGCCCTGCCGGCTGAAGTCGTGAACGCTGTTCACGGCGTACCACCAGCGGTCCGGATTCTTCGCGTCGACCAGGAGCGGTCCTGTGCCGTCCGCGACCGGCAGCCGGCTCAACTGGCGCCAGGTGGCGCCGTTGTCGGTGGTCAGCCAGGGAGCGGCCTTCTGGTACTGGGTGAGCACGGCCTGTCCCGGCCGGTTCGGCGAGAGGGCGACCCAGCCGGCCTCGCTGTTGGGACCGACCGGCTCCCAACGGTCCTTACGGGTGTCGACCGGGGTCACCTCGAAGGCACTGGAGCCGATGAGGCGCTGCCCGGAGCCGGCGGTGCCGCGCACCGAGACCCGGTAGGCGCCGGCCACGCTGCCGGTCACCTCGGCCTGGTAGTAGCCGGTGGCGGGGTCGAGGCGGGAGGCGACGTCGACGGCCTTGCCGCGCGGCGGGGTGACCGTGACGACCGGCGGTGCGGCCAGCCGGGTCGGCGGGGCGATGTGCACGGTCGAGTGACCGTCGCTCGGGTCGGGCGCGGCCTGGACCGCCAGGTACCGGACGGCGAGCAGATAGGGCACCCCGATCGCCGGTCCCCGGTCCGGAGTCGCCGTGAGGCGGCCGCTGATCTCGGTGTTGCCGGACGGACGGTCGACGCGCAGCGAGACCGTGACGGTCGCGGTCCCTCCGGCGGGTACGGTGACCCGCTTCGGCGAGACCGTGGCCGGCCCGTCGGTCCTGAGCGTGGTCGTGACCGGCCGGTTGCCAGAGTTCCGCAGCGTCACCTTCGCGGTGCCGCCGACGTCACGCCGGGACAGGTCGGCGAGTCCGAAGGACACGGACGCCGGTGAGGCGCTGACCGTGGCCGAGGCGGCCGCGGCCACATCGAGCCGGCCCGAGCCCTGCGCCGTGGTTCCGCTGTCGCGCAGCGGCTTCGCGGTGCCGACCAGCGCGGCCTTCACCTCGGCGGGCGCCTGGCCCGGGTGCAGCTGGCGCAGCAGGGCCGCGGCGCCGGCGACGTGCGGGGTCGCCATCGACGTGCCCGACATGCGGTACTGGCCGGGCCCGTACAGCGACTTGGGGATGGTGGAGCGGATCTCCACACCGGGCGCGACCAGATCGGGCTTGAGGCCGAAGCTCTGCGTGGGGCCGCGGGACGAGAACGAGGCGATCTGGTCGGTGGTGTCGGTGCCGCGCAGCGTCACCGAGACCTTCCCGGCGGCGAGCCGGGAGCTCAACTCCGTGTACTGGGTCGCGTCGATGCCCATGACCACCAGGTGGTCCATGCGCAACGAGTCGCCGGAGGCGTCGATCCGCGCGGGCGAGGACGGCACCTGGGCCACGCCCGCCCCGGGCGTTCCGGCGGCGAACACCGGGCCGTCGTTGGTGGGCAGGCCGGCCAGCACGGCGAGCGCGCCGCGCTTCTCCGCTTCCTGCGCCCACTCCACGGCGCTGCCCGACAGGTCCTGGACGTCGGAGGCGACGAGGAACTGGGCCCGCACGATCTTCCCGCGGACGTCGCCGACCCGCTCCCAGTCCTCCGCCGTGCCCTCGCCGACGTCGACGAGCTGCGCGGTGACGGGGCGCACCGGCGGGTTCGCGGACAGGATGCCGCGGTAGGTCTGGATCAACTCGGGCTTCTTGCCGGCCAGATACGCGCTGGGCAGCCGGAGGTTGCTGGTCGACGCGCCGACCGAGATCACCCCGTCGGCCGTGCCGGGACTGCTGACCGTACCCAGGCCGGGGCCGTCGTTGCCGGCCGCGGCCACCACGACCACACCGGCCCGTACGGCCGCGGTCGCGGCCAGGCCCAGCGGGTCGGTGCCGTCTCCGGGGCCGCCGAGGCTCATGTTGATGACATCGGCACGGTGCGGGTTGGCCGGATCGGACGCCGCCTCGATCCCGGCGATGATGTCCGACGTGTAGCCGGCGCCTTCGGCGTCCATCACCTTGTAGGCCAGCAGGTTCGCGTCGGGCGCCACGCCGGTGATGCCGCCCTTCTCGGCGGCCTTCCCCGCGATGATGCCGGCGACGTGGGTGCCGTGGCCGTTGTCGTCCATCGGGTCCTCGTCACCGTTGACGAAGTCGTGCCCGCCGACGACCTTGTGGCCCTTGCCGAGTCCGCCGCCCAGATCGGGGTGGGTGTAGTCCACCCCGCTGTCCAGGATCGCGACGGTGGTCCCCTTGCCGGTGACGCGGCTGCCGGCGGCGTCCTTGCGCTGCCACACGTCGGGCGCGCCGATCAGCGGCACGCTCACATCCGTCTTCGCCAGCACCCGGGTGTCGGGCAGGACGGCGGTGACGCCCGGCAGCTTCGCCAGCCGCGCCACCTCGGACCCCGGCACCGTCATCGCGACGGCGTCGATGAGCAGACCGAGCTTGCGGGTCGAGGAGGGATGCAGCCCGGCGTTCTTCGCCGAGCCGAGGAAGGTCTCCTGCCGGGCGTCCAGCGCGCGGCGGGCGGCACCGACGCCGGAAGCGGCCTCGGCGGACAGCAGCGAGCCACCGGGCGCGGCGGTGACCGCGGCGTTCCCGGACAGTTCGACGATCACTCGTTGCGACGGGTCGGGCGTGGACGCGGTGGCGGCACCCGGTATCGCCGCCAACGTGCCGGCGAGTACGACGGCGGCGAGACCGGCATGACGCGATCTTCGTGAGTTCATTGCCATACGTAAAGGTCCTAGTGGTATGGGCACTTGCCGCACAATGAATCTTCGTGGCCCATTGCTGCCGCTGGCACAACTGGGCCACCATCCGTCCATGACTCCCGAGACGCCGGAACTCACGGCGGCAGGCATCGATCCGTTCGACGAGAGCGTCTACCGCGCCGTCCTGACCCGGCGTACGGCGGCTCCGGCCGAACTCGCCGCTGACCTCGGCTGTTCGGCCGAGCGGGTCGCCCGGGCGCTGGACCGGCTCCGCGACCACGGGCTGGTCGGCCGGCTCGCCGGCGCCCGCCGCCGGTACGCCGCGATCGAGCCGGGGGCCGCGGTCGAGGCGCTGGTGCGGGCCAGGAGCAACGACCTGGAACGGGTCCGCTCGGCCGCCGCCGAGCTGTCCCGGCTCTTCGCCGCCGCGCGCACCGGCGCGACCGACGAGGACGAGGTGGAGATCACCACCGGCAGCGAGGCCCTCGGCCGCTGGTTCGTCCGCCTCCAGCAGGAGGCCCGCGAGGACGTCATGACCCTGGACCGGCCGCCGTACGCCCTGACCACCTCCAACCCGGTGGAGGCCACGGCGCTCGGCCGCGGCGTCCGGTACCGGGCGGTCTACGCCCCCGAGGCGCTGGAGTGGCCGGGCGTCCTCGACGACATCCGTGAGCTGGTCCGGCACGGCGAACAGGCCAGGGTCCTGCCCGGGCTGCGCATCAAACTCGCCATCGCGGACCGCAGGCTCGCCCTGATGCCGCTCTCCCTCGACCTGAACGACGTCCGTGCCGCGGTGATCCGGCCGTCCACCCTGCTCGACGCCCTCACCGACTACTGGGAGATGTGCTGGAAGCAGGCGCTGCCGCTGAACGCCCCCGCCGACGACCCCCTCGACGAGGAGGACCGCCTGGTCCTCACGCTCCTGGTCAGCGGCCTCAAGGACGAGGCGATAGCCCGCCAGCTCGGCTGGTCCGTCCGCACCATGCGCCGCCGCATCAGCCGCCTCCACGACCTCCTGGGCGCCGCCAACCGCTTCCAGGCCGGCGCGATAGCCGCCCGCCGCGGCTGGCTGTGAGGGCGCGCCGTGCGTCCTACGCGGTCGGGCCGGCGAGTTTGCCGGTGAACCAGGTCAGGGCGCGGGGGATGAGCTTCTTGAAGTCGGAGGTGTAGTGCCGGCCCCCTGGGAGCTCGTAGTACTCGATCCTGACGGGGGCGACGGCCTTCTTCACCCAGTTCTTGACCAGGTTGGTCTCGTACGACTCGCCGCTGCCCGCGGTGGCGAGGATGCTGACGTCGGCCTTGCCCTGCTTGATGAGGGTGTTGGGGCTGTTGGCGAGGCGGTCGGCCTCGTGACCCCGCCAGAGGCGGGAGTCCGGGTCGAAGTAGGCGTCCATCGGGATGGCGGCACTGAAGACGTCGGGGTGCTGGAGGGCGAGCTTCGCGCTGCAGAATCCGCCGGTGGACGCGCCCATGACGCCCCAGCCGTCGCGGCTGCGCAGGGTGCGGAAGTTCGCCTTCACGAAGTCGGGGACGTCCTTGGCCATCCAGGTGCCCATCTTGGGCTGGCCGGGGATGTCGCTGCAGTCCAGGGCCGCGTTCTCGTGGGAATTGAAGTTCTGGACCGGCATGATCATGATGAACGGATGGGCCTTGCCCTGCCGGCTCAGCTTGACGTCGGCCTCCTGGATCGGGAGCTGGGGGTCGGTCCAGGTGTTGTAGCCGTTGCTCTGGCCGCCCGCGTACATCATCACGACGGGGAAGCCGTAGGCCGCGTACTTCGGGTCGCTGTACTCCGGAGGCAGCCACACCCAGACCTTCCCGGTGACGCCGGACTTCGCCCCGCGCACCGAGGTGACCATGATCGGGCCGGCCTTCGTCGACCGCGCCAGCTTGAGCTCCGCCTTCGGTCCGGTCGGCAGCAGCACCTTCGACGGCGTCGGCGCGGCGGTCGGCGTCCGCGGTCCGCCCTTGCCGTCGCCTTTCCCGGCGTCGGTCGAGAGGTGGTCGTTCGCCGGGGCGGAGCCCCCGTCGCCGGAGGAGCCGCAGCCGGCGAGAGCGGCGAGCGCGAGCAGCGCGGCGGCTACGGGCAGGACCAGGGGGCGGTGACGCCGGGAACGCGGATCCATGGTGGGAAATGCTCCGAACGCGAGATCGAGGACGAAAGGCACCTTCTAGGAGAGCAGCTCGCACGCTTTGGTTCCCGCGCGACGCGCGCGCCGCGCGCGCGGTCTACGCGCGAGGCTTCCCGCGCCACTCCGGGAGACACCGGGGAAACCCCCATACGGGCAGCAGCCGTGCTACCTTGATCCCAGTTGCAGTTTTGGTACCCATGAACTTTGTGTGCGCCTGACGGGATGTAACCCTCAGGCGCACTCTTGTTTTTACCGGTCATCTCCGGATGGGCACAATGCGGCGACGAGGAATCTGCGCAGTGCAGATTTCCGGCTCTGCACCTATTGAGGAGATTGACATGGCTTCTGGCACCGTGAAGTGGTTCAACGCGGAAAAGGGTTTCGGCTTCATCGAGCAGGACGGTGGCGGCGCTGACGTCTTCGCCCACTACTCGAACATCGCCACCCAGGGCTTCCGTGAGCTCCAGGAAGGTCAGAAGGTGACCTTCGACGTCACGCAGGGCCAGAAGGGCCCGCAGGCCGAGAACATCGTTCCCGCCTGACGTTTGACGCGCACCACGTAGTTGGGGCCCGCACCTGAGGGTGCGGGCCCCAATTCGTTTTTTTCCGGTATTGCTTTGGCTCGTTTTTGCGATTCTTCGCCCGGTTTTCATTTTGCGGAGTCTTCCCGGACACGTGCCGTTCCGAGGAAGGCCTTCTTTTGTACCGCTCCTCCGGCTCCGTTCCCGCGCGCAATCGCCCGTCGTATTCCCGCAGCCAGTCCGCGCCGCGCCGCCGCCCCATGGCGGCGCCGGGTGAGTTCGCCCTCCCCGTCAGCACCACGCCGTCCCTTCCCCCGGTCGAGTCGTTCGCGGACCTGGACATGCCGTCCGAGCTGCTCGACACGCTCACCCACGAAGGTGTGACGGTCCCGTTCCCCATCCAGGGCGCGACGCTGCCGAACTCGCTGGCCGGCCGGGACCTGCTGGGCCGTGGACGTACCGGCTCCGGCAAGACCCTCGCCTTCGGCCTGGCGCTGCTCGCCCGCACCGCGGGGAAGCGCGCGGAGCCGCGGCAGCCGCTCGCGCTGGTGCTGGTGCCGACCCGCGAGCTGGCCCAGCAGGTCACCGACGCGCTCACCCCGTACGCCCGCTCACTGCGGCTGCGGATGGCCACCGTCGTCGGCGGCATGTCGATCGGCCGCCAGGCCAGCGTGCTGCGCGGCGGCGCCGAGGTCGTCGTCGCGACGCCCGGACGGCTCAAGGACCTGATCGAACGCCGTGACTGCCGGCTCGACCACGTGGCCATCACCGTGCTGGACGAGGCCGACCAGATGGCGGACATGGGCTTCATGCCACAGGTCACCGCCCTGCTGGCGCAGGTGCGCCCGGACGGTCAGCGGATGCTCTTCTCCGCCACGCTGGACCGCAACGTCGACCGGCTGGTGCGCCAGTTCCTCACCGATCCCGTCGTCCATTCGGTGGATCCCTCGGCCAACACGGTCACCACGATGGAGCACCACGTCCTGCACGTGGCCAGCGCGGACAAGCAGGCCACGACGCGGCGCATCGCCGCCCGCGAGGGCCGGGTGCTGATGTTCCTGGACACCAAGCACGCCGTCGACCTGCTGACCCGGGACCTGCTGGCCAGCGGGGTCCGGGCCGCCGCGCTGCACGGCGGCAAGTCGCAGCCGCAGCGCAACCGCACCCTGGACCAGTTCAAGAGCGGACACGTGACGGTCCTGGTCGCGACCAACGTCGCCGCGCGCGGCATCCACGTCGACAACCTGGACCTCGTCGTCAACGTGGATCCGCCCACCGACCACAAGGACTACCTGCACCGCGGCGGCCGCACCGCCCGTGCGGGTGAGTCCGGCAGTGTCGTCACGCTGGTGCTGCCCAACCAGCGCCGCGAGATGGCGCGCCTGATGTCGCACGCCGGCATCACCCCGCAGACCACCCAGGTCAGCGCGGACGACGACGAGCTCGCCCGGATCACCGGCGCGCAGGAGCCCTCCGGGGTGCCGGTCGTCATCGCGGCACCCCCGGCGGCCGAACGCGTGCGCCGCACCTCGTACGGCAGCCGCGGCCGCGGTGGCCGCCCCACGCAGCGCCGGCGGCCCGCCGCCGCGTAGGTCCGTGTCCTGATGACGGCAGCCGGCTGTTTAGGCTGCCTTCATGAAGGACTGGGATTTGAGGAAACTGCAGATCCTCCGGGCTCTGCAGGAGACCGGGACGGTCACCGCGGCGGCCGCCGCACTGCGGATGACGCCGTCGGCCGTCTCGCAGCAGCTGTCCGCGCTCTCCAAGCAGGCCGGCACCCCGGTGATCGAGGCACAGGGCCGGGGCGTCCGGCTGACCGGCGCCGCCCACGTCCTGCTGCGCCACGCCGACGTCGTCTTCGCCCAGTTGGAGCGCGCCGGAGCCGAGCTGGAGGGCTACACGCAGGGCGAGGCCGGCGAGGTCCGCGTCGGTGCCATCGCCACGGCCATCACCCGGCTGGTCGTCCCCGCGTCCCGGCTGCTGCGCCAGGACTTCCCCCGCATCACCCTGTCGGTCCGGCAGGCCGAGGCCGCCGAGGTCTACGAGCAACTGGCGGGCGGCGACGTGGATCTCGCCGTGACGCTGGCGGTGCACGCGCCCTCGGCGCGGGACCCACGCTTTCACCGGATCGCGCTGCTCACCGATCCGCTCGACGTGGCCCTGCCCGCCGGCCACTCCTGGGCGGCCCGGCCCGGCCTGCGGCTGGCGAACCTCGCGCAGGAACCGTGGATCTTCGGCAGCAGCGGCCCCTGGCGGGAGATCACCCTGGCGGCCTGCGCCGACGCGGGTTTCGTCCCGGAACAGGCGCACGCGGCGACCGACTGGTCGGCGATCCTCGCCATGGTCGCCGCGGACCTCGGTGTCGCGCTGGTGCCCCGGATGGCGACGGTGGGGGAGCGGCAGCACGTCGCGATCCGCCCGCTGGACGCCGACCGGCCGCGCCGCCATGTGGTGGGTGTGGTGCGGAGCGGATCCGAGGAGGGGCCGCTGCTGCGGCGGGTGATCCGGGTGCTGCGCCAGGTGGCGGAGGAGCCCGCGGTGCCGGTGGACGCCGACTGAGAACGTTCAGTTCAACTGAAAGTATGGTTCAGAAACTTTCGATGGACGTGAACGGTGTCGTCGGCTCACAGTAGAGGCATGACGACATCAAGGACGCCTTCCGGCACCCCTTCCTCCGCCTCCTCCTCGACTTCTTTCACCGGTGATGCGCGGCCGTTCGGTGGGGGTGATCCGTATGGGGATTACCGTCGTGTGGAGTTGCCGTTCACGGATCTGGTGGATTTGGCGGATCGGCGGTTGGGTGCGGGGGTGATCGCGGCGAATGATGAGTTCTTCGCGGAGCGGGAGAATCTGCTGATCCCGGAGCCGGCGCATTTCGATCCGGAGCACTTCGGGCACAAGGGCAAGATCATGGACGGTTGGGAGACCCGCCGCCGCCGGGGCACCGGCACCGACACCCCGCACCCGGTGGACGCGGATCATGACTGGGCGCTGATCCGGTTGGGTGCGCCGGGTGTGATCCGGGGGATCGTGGTGGACACCGCGCATTTCCGGGGCAACTACCCGCAGTCCGTGTCGATCGAGGCGACGGCGCACTCGTTGTCGGCGTCGCCGGAGGATCTGCTGGCCGAGGGTGTGGAGTGGACGACGATCGTGCCGCGTACTGCGGTGGGTGGTCATGCGGCGAACGGCTTCGTGGTGGAGGTGGATCGTCGGTTCACGCATCTGCGGTTGAACCAGCACCCGGATGGTGGTGTGGCCCGGTTGCGGGTGTATGGGGAGGTGGCGCCGGATCCGGGGTGGCTGGCGGAGCTGGGCACGTTCGACCTGGTGGCGTTGGAGAACGGTGGGACGGTGGAGGACGCGTCGGATCGCTTCTACTCCTCGCCGGTCAACACGATCCTTCCGGGGCGGTCGCGGAAGATGGATGACGGGTGGGAGACGCGTCGTCGCCGGGACAAGGGCAATGACTGGGTGCAGTACCGCCTGGTGGCGCAGGGTGTGGTGCGGGCGGTGGAGATCGATACCGCGTATCTGAAGGGGAACTCGGCGGGCTGGGCGGCGTTGTTCGTGCAGGACGACGGGTCGGACGAGTGGACGCAGCTGCTGCCGCGGACCAAGCTCCAGCCCGACACGGTGCACCGTTTCCTGGTCAACCCGGTCCCGGCCACGAGGGTGCGGATCGACATCTTCCCCGACGGTGGCATCTCCCGCCTGCGCCTGCACGGCTCCCTCACAGCGCGGGGCGCCGAACAACTCACCACCCGCACCGAAGAAATCAGCTGAGCGATGTAGCGATGTAGCGAGGCAGTGAGGCAGTGAGGCGGTGGCCGTCACGCACATGACGGCCACCGCCTGGTCAGGCCGGAATCCCGGTGGGGATCACTG
The DNA here is from genome assembly GCF_023701745.1 of Streptomyces sp. RKAG293. Taxonomy (NCBI): domain Bacteria; kingdom Bacillati; phylum Actinomycetota; class Actinomycetes; order Kitasatosporales; family Streptomycetaceae; genus Streptomyces; species Streptomyces sp. RKAG293. The sequence goes on from NZ_JAJOZB010000001.1 coordinate 7,078,992, forward strand.
CGCGCCGAAGAGCTTCAGCAGCTCGTCCTTGCCGAACATTCGGGCCGTGTCGATGGCGTTGGGCGTGCCGGCGGACGGATCGGCGCCACCCGCCACCAGGGCGTGGACGACCGCGTCCTCGCCCTTGAAGACCGCTCCGGCCAGGGGGGTCTGACCCTTGTCGTTGGGCCGGTTGGGGTCGGCGCCGCGCTGTAGCAGGGCGGTGACCGCGTCGGCGTGCCCGTGGTAGGCGGCGAGCATGAGCAGCGTGTCGCCCCGGTCATTGGTGAGATTCGCGGGGACGCCCGCGTCCACATACGCGGCGAGGGTCGCCGTGCCGCCCTCACGGGCGAGGTCGAAGACCTGGCCGGCCAACTGCAGCACCTCGGGGTCGTGCGCGGGCTCGGTGTCGGGGTTCGCATCCGTCATGCGAACACCCTACGTGGCGATCACCGTGCACGGCCTGTCGTGGAACGCGCCGGTTTCCGGACGGTCCGGGACGTCCGCCGGACCGTCCGGGAAGGCCGCCGGGAAGCCCGCCGGGAAGGCTGCCGGGAAGGCTGCCGGGACGGTCGAGGACGGTCCCGGGCAGCCGATCTTCTGACCGATTGCGTGGGCTTTGCCCAACCCTGACCGAGGCAGGGCCTGTTCAGCGGCGCCGTAACCCTGTTCCATGGTCATCAGACGGCCGCCTGTTCCCCGGCGGCCCCGCGTGACTGGATGAGGTGGCCTTGGCTACGACCGTGCGACGTATCGCTGTGACCATCCCGGCTGCCCCGATCGGCCCCGAGAACCCGCTGCCCGCGCTGCGCGCCCTCGACGAGGTGCACCAGCTCGATCCGCGCGAACGCGCCGGACTCCCGGCCGACATGGCACGCCAGGTCGGTTACGCGCCGCTGCACTCCGTCCTGCCGGTACGGCTCCTCGACGGGTACGGCCGCGAGCGCGCCCCCGCCGGGTTCGAGGCCGTCGTCATCGAGAACGACCGGGTACGTGCCACCGTCCTGCCCGGCCTCGGCGGCCGGCTGCACTCGCTCGTGCAGAAGTCCACCGGCCGTGAGCTGCTCTACCGGAACCCCGTCGTCCAGCCGGCCGACTTCGGGCTGGCCGGAGCCTGGTTCTCCGGCGGCGTCGAGTGGAACCTCGGGGCGACCGGGCACACCACCCTCACCTGCGCGCCCCTGCACGCCGCCCGCGTACCCGCCCCCGACGGCGGCGAGATGCTGCGGCTGTGGGAGTGGGAGCGGCTGCGCGACCTGCCGTTCCAGATCGACATGTGGCTGCCGGCGGACTCCGACTTCCTATACGTGGGCGTCCGGATCCGCAACCCGCACCACCGCACCGTGCCGGTCTACTGGTGGTCCAACATCGCCGTCCCGGAGACCGACGGCACCCGCGTACTGGCCCCCGCCGACGAGGCGTGGCACTTCGGCTACGCCCGCTCCCTGCGGCGCGTACCGGTCCCCGAATGGGACGGTACGGACGTCACGTACCCGACCCGGTCCGAGCACCCTGCCGACTACTTCTACGAAGTAGCGGACGGCAACCGCCGCTGGGTCACCGCCCTCGACGATGCCGGGCAGGGCCTCGTCCAGACCTCCACCGACCGGCTGCGCGGCCGCAAGCTCTTCCTCTGGGGCAGCGGGCGCGGCGGCCGGCGCTGGCAGCAGTGGCTCACCGAGCCGGGCACCGGCGGCTATCTGGAGATCCAGGCGGGCCTGGCCCGTACCCAGCTGGAGCACATACCGATGGAGGCGGGCGCGGAGTTCTCCTGGCTGGAGGCCTACGGTCCGCTCGCCGCCGACCCGGCCGCCGTCCACGGCGACGACTGGAGCGCCGCCCGCGCCGCGGTGGAGGACCGGCTGGAGAGCGTCCTGCCGCGCGCGGACGTCGACGCCGCCTACGCCGCATGGCTGCCGCACGCGGACACCGAGCCGAAGGACGTCATCGCCACCGGCTCGGGCTGGGGAGCGCTCGAGGTCGAGCGGGCCCGGTTCGCGCTGCCGGGCACGCCGTTCGATCCCGCGACGCTGGGCGCGCAGCAGAAGCCCTGGCTGGAGCTGCTGGTCGCCGGCATGTTCCCGCGACCGGTGGCGGACGCGCCGCCCGGCCCCGCGCTCGTGGCACCGGAGTGGCGCGAACTCCTGGAGGCCGCGGACACCTACGACGGGAACGAGTGGTACCGGGACTACTTCCTCGGCGTCGCCCAGTGGCACGCGGGCGACCGCGCCCAGGCCATCAGGAGCTGGGAACGCTCCGCCGCGCAGCACGAGACCTGGCCGGTGCTGCGCTGTCTGGCCGTCGCCGACCAGGAGGACGGCCACCTCGAACGGGCCGCGGACCGCTTCCTGGGCGCCTCGGACATCGCGCACTACGAGGTGCTCGACGACGACGCCTGGTGGGCAGTCTCGGTCGGGCTCGCCCGGGAGGCGGTCACCGCGCTCCTCGCGGTGGGCCGCGCCGACGACGCGGCGTTCGTCCTCGCCGAACATGTGCCGGGTGAGACCGGGCGCGGGCGGTTCCGGCTGCTGGAGGCACAGGTGCGGCTCGCCCAGGGCGATGTGCCGGCCGCGCGGGCGATCTTCGACGCGGGTTTCGTCGTCGACGACCTCCGCGAGGCCGAGGAGTCGCTCAGCGACACCTGGTACACCATCGCGGAACGGCTGATCGCCGGCGACGGCCCGGTGACCGCCGACATCAGGCAGCGGGCGCGCGCCGAGCACCCGCTGCCGGAGGCGTACGACTACCGGATGCGTCCGGCGGCGGAGCTCTGACGGCGCGAACACACCGTCAGTCCCGTCGGGTCCGCTCGTAGGAGTCGATGAGGGCCGTCAGTTCGGGGATCGTGAGTTCCCCGGGCCGACGGCCCTCACGGGCGAACGCGTTGGCGATCTGCTGGAGCGCCGCGTTGACCGGGGTGTCGATGCCGGCCATCCGGCCGAGCAGCACGATCTCCCCGTTGAGGTAGTCCGCCTCGATGGAACCCGTGCCCCGGGTGAGGCTCTGCCACGACGAACCGCCGCCGCGCGTCACCCCGTTGAGGGGCTGGAGCTGGACGCGATCGCCCCGGACCGCCGTCTGCTCGGCGTCGCTCGCCCGGTCGATCCCGGCCGCGTCCAGCACCGCTTCGCCCTCCGCGACAGCGCGCCGCAACACGTCGTGGGCGTCGTCGCCGTCGAGCGGGCCGCAGGTGGCCTGCAGCGCGTTGCCGAGATTCTTGAGCAGCTTGCCGTACTTCCAGCGCGTCACATCGGGCGGCGTGGGCGCGTCGAAGCCCGACTCCTTGAGGTCCGTGGCGATGCGCTCCGCCAACGGGTCGGCCCCCGAGGTGCCCGCCGCTCCCGCCGGGAAGCGGCCGAGGTGCAGAATGCCGGTCAGCGGCGCGCACGACGCCTCGATCGACCCGGGCTCCAGATAGCTCGCCGGCAACCAGACGCACATCCCGTACACCCGCCGGAACCTGCGCAGCGCGAGCCGCTCGCCCGCGACACCGTTCTGGGCGCACACCACCGCCAGCCGCCCGCCCGCCGTACCCCCGCCCACGACCGGCCGCCCGGCCCACGCGTCCAGCGCCGCGACGCTGTCCTGCGTCTTCACGGCCAGCACGAGAACGTCGTCCGCCCGCAGTTCGAGGGCCTCCGGCCCGTCGACGACCGGAACCGGCAGCTTGAGCGACCCGCTCGGCAGCGTCAGCCGCAGCCCGCCGTCCCGCAGCGCCTCGTAATGCGCACCCCGCGCCACCAGGACGACCTCACGGCCGCTGTCGAAGAGCCTGCCGCCGATGGTTCCGCCGATCGCGCCGGCGCCGATGATGATGTATCGCACCGTCCGAGACTCGCACACACGTCAAGTCCTCCCGGAGGGTGGTCACCGGCCGGTTCCCGGTACCCCGGCGACCAGCGCACCCTCCGTCGATCCGGCCTGCGGACACCCGGTGCCCGTCGTGTAACGTTCGGCCGCCCGGCAGGGGGAAGTCCGGGGAGGGACCATGACCGACATCAGCGCGAGCACCAGTAAGAGAACGAACGCCGGGGACACGCTGCGCAAGCCCGACGATCCGTGCCCGGACTGCGGCGCCACGGTGCCGGTGGACCCGCGCTTCGCCACCTGGTGCGCCGCATGCGGCTGGAACGCCGACTCAGGTGAGCCGGACGCGCAGCCCGGCCGGACCGGCGCCTTCAGGATCGCTCTCGCCCGGCGCCACGGCGGGCAGTTGCACGAAGAGCTGACCCGCGGCGGTGAACAGCTGCCGCGTCGCGATGCGCACAGCGTCCTTGCCTACGCGCTGGCGGGCGTGGTCCATCTCTTCACGGTCGCCCTCGCCGTCAGTGGCGTCCTGCTCGTCGTGCTCGGCTGGGAGACGGTGGTGCAGCCGGTCATCGGCCTGGTCCTGCTGGTGGTGGCGTTCGCGCTGCGCCCCCGCCTGGGCCGGCTCCCCGGGGACGGCGTCATCCTGCGCCGGGCAGACGCCCCGGCCCTGTTCACGCTCCTGGACGAGATCGCCGGCGGGGTCGGCACCCGTGCCGCGGACGCCGTCGTCATCGACGCCCGGTTCAACGCCTCCGTCAGCGCGTACGGATGGCGCCGCCACCGCCGGGTCGACATCGGACTCCCGCTGTGGGCAACGCTCACCCCGCAACAGCGCGTCGCCCTGCTCGGCCACGAATTCGGTCACTACGCCAACGGCGACACCCGGCACGGGCTCGTCATCCACACCGCGCTGCGCTCCCTGGTCACCTGGTACGAGGTCTTCACCCCGGCGCGGCGCAACAGCCGCATGGTCAGGGCCGACGGTCTCGGTGAGCTCGCGCAGCGCGCGGCCCGGCCGCCGGCCGAGGCCGGGCTGGTCCGGCTGGCGGAGGCACTGGCCGATGCGCTGATGGTGCTGCCGCGCCTGGCGGTGCTGGGCGTCCTCAGACTCCTCGACCATCTCACCGTCCGGTCCGCCCAGCGGGCCGAGTACCTGGCGGACCGGATGGCGGCCGGAACCGGCTCCAGCGAGGCGGCCGTCGGCCTGCTCGACCGGCTGCTGACGGGAGAGTCCGTCAGCAACGACCTCCGTACGCAGGCGATCCGCGCCCGCACCCGCCTCCCCGGTGTCGACCCGAAGGCCGTCGAGGCCGGACTGTGGACCCATCTCGCCGCCCGCATCGCATCGATCCCCGACCGGGAGTACGACCGGCTGCGCCGCGTCAGCGTGCTGCGCGGACACACCGTCGACGCGACCCATCCGCCGACCCATCTGCGCCGTTCCCTCATCGCCGACGGTGGCCAACTCCCCGCCACGGTGGTCCTGGACGCCGACGCGGTCGCCGCCATCGACGGGGAACTCGCCCCGGCCCGCACACGGCTGGCCCGCGAAGTGATCAGGGACCTGTAGCGGGCGCCGCCCCGAGAAATCCGCTGGCCGAGACGGCGGTCCGGCAGCGAGAGTGGTGGCAGGAGCCCGCGTTCGCCGGTTCCTTGACGTATGACGGGGGAGGGTTACCGCATGTCCACGCTGCGTGTGAGCGCCGAGCGGCTGACGATCCACGAGCACCCGAACGCGGACGCGCTGGAGCTGGCGCAGGTCGGGCTCTATCGGGCGGTCGTCGCGAAGGGCGCTTACCGGACGGGTGAGTTCGCGGTGTACATACCCGAGCAGGCCGTGCTGCCCGAAGGGCTCATCGGGGAGCTGGGGCTGACCGGCCGGCTCGCGGGGTCGGCTGCCAACCGGGTGCGGGCGGTGCGGCTGCGCGGTGAGCTCTCGCAGGGCATCGTGTGCCGGCCGGAGGTGCTCGCGGGCACGGATCTGGAGCGGGCCGCCGCTGACGGGGAGGACTTCGCGGAGCGGCTGGGCATCGTCAAGTGGGTGCCGCCGATCCCGGTGTCGATGAGCGGTGACGTCGAGGCCGCGCCGGATCTGCTGCCGTGGACCGACATCGAGAACCTCAAGCGCTATCCGGACATCTTCGCGCCCGGCGACCAGGTGGTGATCACCGAGAAGCTGCACGGCACCGCGTGCTGCTTCAGCTACTTCGCGGACACCGGCCGGATCCAGGTCACCTCCAAGGGGCTGGGCTCGCAGCGGCTGGCGCTCCAGGAGGCCGACGGCAACCTGTACTGGCGCGCCGTGCGCGGCCACGGCCTGCCCGCCGTCGCCGCCCGGCTCGCGGCGCGGCTCGGCGCGTCCCGGGTCGGCATCTTCGGTGAGGTCTACGGAGCCGGCGTGCAGGACCTCGGGTACGGGGAGGACGGCCGGCACGACGTGCCCGCCTTCGCGGCCTTCGACGTGTCGGCCGAGATCGACGGGCAGGTCCGCTGGCTCGATCCGCACGAGCTGCTGGCGGGGGCACTGCCGCTGGTGCCCGTCCTGTTCAGCGGCCCCTTCGACCTGGACACGGCGCTGAAGCTGGCCCAGGGCGCGGAGACGGTCTCCGGGCGCGGGCTGCACGTGCGCGAGGGCGTCGTGGTGCGGACCGCCGACGACCGCTACAGCCCGGTGGTCGGCGGCCGGGCCATCGCCAAGGTCGTCAGTGACGCCTATCTGACGCGCAAGGGCGGCACCGAGTACGAGTGAGAGCGTGCGACGCGTGAGACCGCGCCCGTCCGCACCGCTCCGCGCCCGTCAGCCGTCCAGGCGGGCGCGGAGCCGGCGCTTCGCGTCCGGCCATTCGTCCGCGAGGAGCGAGAAGAAGACGCTGTCACGCCAGGTGACACCGTCCGACCGCAGCCGGTGGCGGCGCCAGACGCCCTCGCGCTGCGCGCCCAGCCGCAGGATCGCCTCCTGGGAGCGGGTGTTGAGCAGGTCGGTCTTCCACATGATGCGGCCCATGCCCAGGTCCTCGTAGGCGTAGGTCATCAGGAGCAGCTTCGTCTCGGTGTTGACCGGGCTGCGCCAGTAGGCGCGGCCGTACCAGGTCCAGCCGATCTCCAGCCGCTCGTCGACGGTGCTCACCTCGTGGAACGTCGTCCAGCCGACCGCCCGGCCGCTGCCGAGCTCGATCACGGCGTAGGCGACACCGCCCGCCTCCCGGCTCTGCGCGCAGACCGTGATCGCGAGATCACGCAGCTCCTCCTCCGTGCGCGGCGGTTCCGCGGGCAGCCAGCGCCACACCTCCTCGTCACCACCTCCGGCGGCGAACAGATCCGGCACATGTTCCGGTCCGAGCGGTTCGAGCCGGACGAAGCGGCCGGTCAGGACGGTGGGTGAAGGCGACTTGGCAACCATGCACGCACCGTAACCACAGCGCCCTTGGTCCGGCCAGCCGGTTCTGGATCCTGGACGGCATGTTCCGGCCCTCGGTGGGGTACGCGGGAGGTTCAGTCGCCGAAAGGACCCGTAGCCATGACCGACATCCATTCCAATGGCGCCCTGCCCCCGGCGCAGCAAGCCCTCCACGAGATCGCCCAGGGCGGCGAGAACGTGATCGCACTGAGCACCCTCGCCCTCAGTGACGTGCTGCTTCCCGTTCCCGGCGGACCCGGCGACCCCGACCCCGACGCGCCGGAGCAGGACCCGGCGGCGCCGCAGGGGATCCAGCTGCCCGTGTACGAGCAGGAGGACGGGGTCAAGCTGGTGCCGGTGTTCACCTCCGAGGAGCGGATGGCGCAGGCCCTGCCGGGTACGCAGCGCTACCGGCTGGTGCCGCTGTCCGCCCTCAGCGGCAGCTGGCCGTCCGACGAGCTCACGCTCTCCATCGACACCGGCTCCCCGGACGCGCTGAGCATCGCCGGCCCCGGGGTGCGGGCACTGGCCGCCCTGTCGGGATCAGGGCCGGGCGCGGGCCCGGCCGCATGATCCGGATGCGGCGGGCCGGGGTCGCGACGGCCCCGGCCCTGCCCGGTGTCCGGTCGCCCGGTGTCCCGTCACCCGGCATTCCGTCGCCCGGCATCCCGCCGGCTCACGGCCGGTAGACCACCAGGGCGCTGGGCAGTTTGTCCAGCAGCAGTTCCGAGGGCGCGGGGACCACCTCGCCGTCGTAGGCGAGATGGCTTCCCGCGGCCAGACCGCGGATCCGCAGCCGGCGCAGCTTGGCGGCGGAGTACACGGGGGAGCGGGTGAGGAAGCCGGTCACGGCGGCCCCGAGCAGCCGTGTGCGGGCGAACGGTCCGCCGTCCACGATGCGTACGTCCAGGATCCCGTCGTTCAGATCGCGGCGGCGCACCGGCGCGAGCCCGACGCTGGAGTACTCGCAGTTCCCGGCGAAGATCAGCCAGACCGACCGGCGGCGCCCGTTGATCTCGACGTCGACCGGCTCGGACGTGCGCAGCACGTGCACCGCCGCCAGCACGCTCGCCGGCCAGCTGCCGACCCGCCGCGACCAGCGCTCGCGGATGCGCACCAGCTCCGGGTACGAGCCGATGCTGAACGTGTTCACGAAGGGGACGGCCTCGGCGCCGCCCGGCGTGTCGTACGAGGTGTACGTCGCGAGGTCGACGGCCGCCGCGGTGCCCGCCACGACCGCCGCGGCGGCGTCCTCGACCGTTTCGATGCCGAGGTCGAGCGCGAAGTGGTTGCGGGTTCCGCCCGGGAAGACCACCAGCGGCAGGCCGTGCCGCAGGGCGATCGACGCAGCCAGGGTGACCGTTCCGTCGCCGCCGCACACCCCGAGCGAACCGTCGTGCTCGACCGCCTGCTGGGCGGCCTTCTCCAGCAGTTCCGCCAGGTCGTCGTCCTCCGAGCGCTCCGCGACCCCGGCCTCCGGCAGCGCGGCGCGGATCCGGTCGGCGGGCGGGTTGAGCAGCGCGGGCGGCCCCGACGCCTCGTTGACCACGACGAACAGCCCGCGCCCGGCCGGCAGCGAAGGGGCGTTCACGGCCGGGCCCACGTCGGCGGCCGGCCCGTTCGAGGTGGGGATCAGCGCCCGCACCACGAGGGCGGCCCCCATGCCGAACGCCGCACCGGCGACCACGTCGCTCGGGTAGTGCACCCCCGTGTAGACCCGGGAGAACGCCACCGAGGCGGCGATCGGTGCCACCACCGTGCCCCAGCGGCCCGACTCCATGAGGACCCCGGTCGCGAAGGCGGCGGCCGAGGCCGCGTGCCCGGAGGGGAAGGAGGTGGTGAAGGGCTGGTGCCGCAGACGGCGTATCACCGGGACGGATTCCAGTATCGGACGGGCCCGGCGGACGGCCCGCTTGCCCACGGTGTTCACCGTCGCGGAGGCCAGCGCCAGCGACCCCACCCCGCGCAGCGCCGCCCGCCGGCCGGGCTTTCCGCCGACCGCGGCGATCCCGGCGGCCACCCCGAACCACAGCAGCCCGTGGTTGGCGCTGCGGCTCAGCCGGGGCAGCACGGGCTCGGCGCCCGGCCAGCGACGGCTGGCGACCTGGTGGAACAGCTGGTGGTCCCACATCTTCAAGGACTGGGCCCTGGCGCGTTGCTTCATGCGCTAGCGGCTACCCGGGCAGCGGCCATCGATACCAACCCGCTCCCCTAGGATGCCCGGGTGGCTGATGATCGAATAGACCTGGTGATCTTCGACTGCGACGGCGTCCTGGTGGACAGCGAGCGCCTCGCCGTCCGCGTCGACGCGTTGATGCTGGCCGAACTCGGCTGGCCGCTGACCGAGGCCGAGATCGTCGAGCGCTTCGTCGGCCGCTCGCACCGCGACCTGACCGCCGCGATCGAGCAGCAGCTCGGCCGGCCGCTCCCCGAGGGCTGGTACGACCGCTACCGGCCCTGGTACCGGTCGGTGTTCGAGGCCGAACTGACCGCCGTGGACGGCATCACCGAGGCGCTCGGCCTGATCACCCTCCCCACCTGCGTCGCGTCCAGCAACACCCACCCGGGACTGCGGCACTCGCTCGGGCTCACCGGCCTCCACTCCCGCTTCGAAGGCCGGATCTTCAGCGCGTCCGAGGTCGAGCACGGCAAGCCGGCCCCCGACCTCTTCCTGCACGCGGCCCGCGCAATGGGCGCGGACCCGGCCCACTGCGTCGTGGTCGAGGACAGCCGCTTCGGCGTCGAAGCGGCCCGCGCGGCGGGCATGCGCGCCTTCGGCTACTACGGCGGGCTCACGCCGCGGGCCTGGCTCGAAGGCCCGGGGACGGTCGTCTTCGACGAGATGCGCGACCTGCCGGAACTCCTGCTCGGCGGGTTCTGAGGGAGCCGCGCGTGACTCTGAGGGAGCCGCGCGTGAGCGGGCCCCGGGTCACACCCGAGCCGGACCCGGGTCTCTCCCGAGCCGCTCACGGTCGGATCGAGCGGAACCCGGCCCCGGCGCAAACGGGTGGGCGGTGCGGCGGGAGGGCATGGCACTCCTGTGGCGCGCGCGCCGACTGGGAAGGTGGCCGCAGCCACTGACCCACCGGAGGCACGGATGCAGGGGACGACCCCGTACGACCTCAGGCCCGATCCGGGGCTGCCCGTCCCCGCGTACTGGACCGCGCACCTCGTGGGCGGCGGCGGGCCGGAACCGGCCGGCGGCAGCCCGGCGGTGCGGCAGGCGGCGGCCGGGTACTGGGGGCGCCGCGGGCTGTGGACCGATCCGGGGCGCATCGTGGCCGCGCCCGGCGCCGAGCCGCTGCTGCTCGCGATCCTCGCCGCCACCGGCGGCGGTCTGGTGCTCGCCCGGCCCTCCGCCGCCTGGCAGGCGCCCGTCGCCCGGCTGCTCGGCCGCGAGGTGTTCGCCGTACCGACGCCGGCGGAGGGCGGCGGGGCACCTGACCCGTTCGCCCTGCTGGAGACCGTCCGCCGGGCGCGGACGGAGGGCGCGGACCCGCGGGTGCTCCTGCTGTCGCCGGCGGACGACCCGACCGGCACCGTCACCTCGCCCGAGCTGCTGCACGAGAGCTGTGAGGCGGCCGCCGAGGCGGGGCTGATCGTGGTGTCCGACGAGACGTACAGCGACACCCGACACGACCCCGGCACGGTGCTGCTCAGCCCCGCCGAGATGCTTCCCGAGCGGACCATCGTCCTCACCGACCTCGGCGGATCCCTCGCGCCCACCTGCTGTCCGGTCGCGCTGGCCAGGTTCCCGGACTCCGACGAGGGCACCGGACTGCGGGAGCGGGTGGCGCGGGGCTGCGCCGAGATGCGGGCCGTCCTGCTGGCGCCGGTCGCCTCGGCGGCGTCGTACGCCCTGACCGAACCGGACGACGTACGCGCCCACACCGCCGCCGCGAACCGGCTGCACGCCGCCGTCGGGGCCGGCGCGTACCGTGCCGTCACCGGCGCCGGCGCGCTGTGCCGCCCGCCCCAGGCCGGCTTCCAGCTCTACGCCGAACTGACCTCCCACGACACCCACGACCTTCCCGACGCGCCCGCCCTCGAACGCCACCTCTCCCTGCGGCTCGGCCGGAGGGTCCTCGGCGGCCACCGGTTCGGCGACGACCCGGCCGCGCTCCGGGTCAGGATCGACACCGGTCCGCTGCACGGCGGCACCGACCAGGAACGGCGTGCCGCACTCGACGCGATCGATCCGCTGGAAGTCCCACACGTCTCCCAAGCGTTGACAGAACTCGAGGTGGCCTTCACCGAACTGACGGCCGGCTGAACTACGGTCGGTGACCGGGGGCGCGTCCCACCGCGCCCGTCCGAGCCCGCGCCGCCAACGGATGGGAGACTCGATGACCGATCAGACCGAGCGCGCCCTCGCCGAGCCACGTCCGCCCGGTGAACGCCGCGTATGGCCGAGATCCTTCGCGGACCGGCTCACCGCCCCGCTCCCCGGGTTCCGCGAGATGGCCAGAACCCTGCGCGAGGGCGGCCTGCGCCCCACCGCCGAATCCCTCGCCACCGTTCCCGGGCTGCCCGTGGAACCCGGCCCGCTGCCGGACGTCGACTCCGACACCGTTGCCGTCACCTGGGCCGGGCACGCCAGTTGGGTGCTGCGGATCGGCGGGCTCACCGTCCTCACCGACCCCGTCTGGTCGGAGAAGATCCTCGGCACCCCGGCCCGCGTCACCCCGGTGGGTGTCGCCTGGGAGGAACTGCCGCACATCGACGCGGTCGTCATCAGCCACAACCACTACGACCACCTCGACGCGCCCACCCTCAGACGGCTGCCGCGCGACACCCCGCTCTTCGTCCCCGCCGGACTCGCCCGCTGGTGCCGCCGCCGCGGCTTCACCCACGTCACGGAACTCGACTGGTGGGAGGCGGCGGAACTGCGCGGTGTGCGCCTCGACTTCGTGCCCGCGCACCACTGGAGCAAGCGGACCCTCACCGACACCTGCCGTTCGCTGTGGGGCGGCTGGGTGCTGTCCGACCGGAACGGGCAGCGCGTGTACTTCGCCGGTGACACCGGCTACGGCCACTGGTTCACCGAGATCGGCCGCGCCCATCCGGGCATCGACCTGGCGCTGCTGCCGATCGGCGCGTACGACCCCCGGGCGATGCTCAGCCCCGTCCACACCGACCCGGAGGAGGCCGTCCAGGCCTGCCTCGACCTGGGCGCCGCCGCCATGGCCCCCATGCACTGGGCCACGTTCCTGCTCTCGGCCGAGCCGCCGCTCGAACCGCTGGCGCGGGTGCGGGCGGCCTGGGCCGCCACCGGACGTCCCCGCGAGGGGCTCTGGGACCTGCCGGTCGGGGCCTCACGGGTACTGAGCCGCGAGCCGTAGCCGACTGCCGCTATTCGCTATTCGCTATTCGCCGGGCGGGCCGGCCTTCCGCCCCGCCCGGCGCCACACCTGCGGCACGAGCGCGACGAGGAAGGCGATGCCCACCGCGAGCGCCACGCCCTGCCAGGGCTCGGGGAAGAGTGAACCGCCGACGATCCCGATCAGCTGGTACGCGGCGGCCCACGCCAGACAGGCCGCGATGTCCCCGCGCACGAAACGGCGCAGCGGCAGCTCGCCGAGCAGACAGGCCACCATCACCGGGATCCGGCCGGCCGGGATCAGCCGGGACAGCACCAGGACCGCCACACCGTGCTCGTCGAGCTGCCGCTGGGCCTTGGCCAGATGGTCCGGATCCGCCCGGCTCTGCAGACGATGCAGCCAGCGCGAGCCGTTCCTGGAGCGGATCCCGCGCTGCCCGAGCCAGTACAGACCGACGTCGCCGAGGAACGCGGCGAGCGCCGCCACCCCGAAGACCAGCGCGAGCGCGAACGGCGACGTCTGGTGGAAGGCGACCACGGCCGCGCCGCTGACCAGCGCCCCGGTCGGGATCACCGGCACCAGCGAGCCGAGCACCACCAGCAGGAAGAGCGTCGGATAGCCGACCGCCTGCTGGGTGGTCTGCGAGGTGGGGGACGACGCCGTCTCCGCGAGAAAGCGGATCACCGTGCCGCCGCCAGCCGTACGCTCTCGCCGTGGTCCAGCCGGTGCACGGCCACCTCCGGCGCGAGCAGCGCGGCCTGCCGGACGAACTCGGTGCCCGGGGAGTGGAATTCATGCGGCCGGACCGCGTCCATGCCCACCGGCCAGTACGTTCCGTAGTGGATCGGGACCGCCGCTCCGGGCGCGAGCCGGGCCAGGGCCTGCGCGGCCCGTCCGGCGTCCAGGTGCCCCGTGCCCAGGAACGGGCCCCAGCCGCCGACCGGCAGCAGCGCCGCGTCACAGGGCCCGACCTCGTCGGCCATCGCGTCGAACAGCCCGGTGTCCCCGGCGAAGTACGTCCGGGCCTCACCGTGCACGACGTACCCGAGCGCGGCGACGCGGTGCGGACCGTACGGCAGCCGCCGCCCGTCGTGTGCCGCGGGCACCGCGCGGATCGTCAGCGGGCCGACCCGTACCTCGTCGCCCGCCACCACCTCGACCAGGTCGAGTGCCCGCAGCCGCCGCAGCCCCGGCACGGCCTGCGGAGCGCCGCGCGGCACCAGTACCCGCGTGCCGGGCGCGAGCCGGGCCAGGGAGGCGGGATGCAGATGGTCGGCGTGCAGATGGGAGACGACGGCGACGTCCGCGACCGCCGCCTCCGGTGGTGGCACGGCCCCTCTCCGTCGCCGCAGATGCGCGAGCCGGCTCACGAACAGCGGATCCGTCAGCACCCGGACGCCCGAGTCCCGCACGGTCACCGTGGCATGCCCCCACCACGTGATCTCCACCGCCACCGGAACCGTCCTTCCGCCGTGCCCTCGTCCGCCCCTGCCCGCTGTCCCCGACCCTATGCCGATCACCGGGCGGGCGCGGGGGCGCCTCCCGGGTGCCCGCCGGGGTGCCCTCCGAGGTGCCCGCCGGGTTGCCCGCCGGGGGTGGCCTGAGCGGCGGCCGGGGGGCGTTGTGGCAGGGTGGACGGCGTGGAGCAGTTTCCCGGAACCGGCGGTACCGGTGACCGGGCCGCGAACGGGACGTGAGGTGAGCTGGGCGTGCTGCGGCGGTGGCGGTGGCGGTCCATGGGGCGGGCCGTCGCGCGGGTGGTGATCGTCTGGGCGGTGTCGGCGGCGACGCTGGCCGTCCTGGCGGGGATCCTGCCCGATTTCAGCATCCAGTCGCCGAAGGGCGACGACCCCCCGCAGATGGCGGTGACGGCCGGGATCGGCGCGGGCGCCTTCGGTGTGCTCAGCGCCCTGGTCTGGCCGGTGCTGGTGCGCGCCCTGCTGATGGTCCCGGCGCTGGTGCTGGGCATGCTGGTCTTCTTCCTCAACGGGTCGCTGCTGCTGATCGCGCTGCGGCTCACCCCGCACGGCGAGGTCACCCCGGCGACCGCCGTCGTCATCGCCGCCGTGATGTCGGCGACGTCGTCGGCGACCAGCACCGCGCTCGCGGTGCGCGACGACGAGGCGTACGGACGACGGCTCGCGCGGCTCGCGGGCCGCCGCAGGCCCGAGCGCGGTGCGGCGGGGCGGCCGGCGCCCCCCGGCACGCTCTTCCTCCAGCTCGACGGCGTCGGCCACGACGTACTGCGCGAGGCCGTCCGCCCCTCGCAGCGCGGTGGACGGACCAGACCGCCGGCGATGGAGACCGTCGCCGGGTGGCTGGACAGCAGCCACCGGCTGCTGCCGTGGCGCACCGACTGGAGCAGCCAGACCGGCGCGAGCCAGCTCGGCATCCTGCACGGCTCCAACCACGACGTGCCCGCCTTCCGCTGGTTCGAGAAGGACACCGGGCAGCTGATGGTCTGCAACCGGCCCTCCAGCGCCGCGGAACTGGAACGCCGGGCGGTCGAGCGCACCGGCGCGCGCGGCCTGCTCGCCGAGGACGGCGCGAGCCGTGGCAACCTCTTCAGCGGCGGCGCGGACCAGATGGCGCTGGTGATGTCGGCGGCGGCCCGGCGCGGCACCTTCCGCCGCTCCCGGTCCGGCTACTTCGCGTACTTCTCCGACCCCGCCAACGCCGTACGCACCGCCTGGTCCTTCGTCGCCGAAGTCGCCCGCGAGATCGTCGAGTCGACGGCCTCCCGGCTGCGCCGCGACCGGCCGCGCATCAAACGCGGCGGCCTGTACCCGCTGCTGCGCGCCTTCGCGACCGTCATCGAACGCGATGTCGCCGTCGCCGCCGTGATCGGCGACATGCTCGCCGGCCGCACCGCGGTCTACGCGGACCTCGTCGCGTACGACGAGGTGGCCCACCACTCCGGGCCCCGCAGCCGCGACGCCTTCAAGGTGCTCAACCGGCTGGACCGTTCGATCCGGCTCATCGCCGACGCCGCCCGCTACGCCCCGCGCCCGTACCGGATCGTGCTGCTCTCCGACCACGGCCAGAGCCACGGCCAGACCTTCGCCGACGCGTACGGACTGACCCTGAAGGAACTCGTCCGCGCGGGCTGCGACCTCCCTGTACCGCGCCGTGCCGGGCGCAGCGTGAGCGGCGCGGAGGCCAGGACGGCGGCCCGCACCGCGCTCCACCGGGACGAACGCGGCCGGCACCCCGAGGAGGAGAAGGAGTGCGCGGGCCCGCCCTCCGACCCGGTGGTCCTGGCCTCGGGCAACCTCGGCCTCGTCACCTTCCCCGACCTCCCCGGCCGCGTCACCCGCGAGGAGATCGACCAGCGCCACCCCACCCTGCTGAAGACCCTGGTGGACCACCCGGGCATCGGCTTCGTCCTCGTCCGCAGCGCCACCCGGGGCCCGCTCGCGCTGGGCGCGGGCGGCTCGGAACACGAACTCGACACCGGCCGCATCCGTGGCGCCGACCCTCTCGCCCCGTTCGGCAAGGGTGCCGCGGAAACGGTCCGCCGCACCGACGGCTTCCCGCATGTCGCCGACCTCATGGTCAACTCCTCCTACGACCCCGCCACCGGCGCCGTCCACGCCTTCGAAGAGCAAGCGGGCTCCCACGGCGGCCTCGGCGGCGACCAGAGCCGCCCCTTCCTCCTCTTCCCCGGCACCCTGACCGAGCCCGAACACCCCCTGGCCGGAGCCGAAACCCTCCACGGCGTCCTGCGCGACTGGCTCGCCGAGCGCCCCGACCGGCCCCTCCCCGAAAACCCGTTTGCACCGGACCTGCCGGAACCGGGAGAGTTGCCCCAACACCAAGGGGCGTAGCTCAGATGGCCAGAGCGCTGGTCTCCAAAACCAGATGTCGCAGGTTCAATTCCTGCCGCCCTTGCTCATAGTTCACTGCACAGCGGAGTTCATTGCACTGCGGAGTTCATTGCACATCGGAAGGGCGGCACCCGGAGACCGGGTGCCGCCCTTCCGGCGTCGGTGGCCGGCGTCCCGGACAGCAGAGCGCCCCCTTCCGCCGGAGCGGAAGGGGGCGCCTGTTCGCGTAGGTGTCCAGAGATCTGAGTCGGCGACGGTGACAAACGCGCTCTATCCGTTGAGCTACCGGCGGCTGGGCCGCCGACCGGGAGTCGAACCCGGTACCACGTCCTCCTGAAGGGAAGTAACCGTTGCCTGCGCACCTGGACGACGTCAGCTTAGACGGGTGATCGCTGGGTGTCGCCCGGATTTCTGTGGCTCAGGCGGTGAGGCCGCCGTCCAGGACGAGGTCGGCTCCGACGGTGAACCCGGCCTCGGGGGAGGCGAGATGGAGCACCGCGGCGGCGATCTCGTCGAGGGAGCCGGCCCGGCCGGCGGGGACGTCGCGGCGCATGCGGGCCGCCTTGTCGGCGGGGGTCTCGCCGGGGCGGGTGGACATGGGGGTGTCGACCGGGCCGGGGCTGACCGCGTTGATGCGGATGCCGTCGGCGATGTGGTCGAGGGCGGCGTTGCGGGTGAGGGCGCTCACGGCGGCCTTGGCGGCGACGTACGCGCCCAGGTTCCGGCCGCGGCCGTGGGCGCCGAGGTTGGAGGAGACGTTGACGATGGCGCCGCCGCCGTGGGCGCGCATGTGGGCGATCTCGTACTTCATGGAGAGCCAGGTGCCGGTGAGGTTGGTGTCGAGGCTCGCCCGCCAGTCGTCCTCGGAGATGTCGGCGACGGGGGCGGGAGTCGTCAGGATGCCGACGTTGTTGACGGCGATGTCGAGTCCGCCGAAGTGCTCCACCGTGTCCTGGACCAGGCGCTGTACGTCCTGAGAGCGCGTGATGTCGGCGGTGACGACGGCGGCTTCGCCGCCTTCGGCCTCGATGAGCGCGGCGGTCTCCTTGAGCGGCTCCGCCGTGCGTCCGGCGACGGCGACCCTGGCCCCCTCCCGGGCGAAGGCGAGGGCGATGCCCCGGCCGATACCGGATCCGGCACCGGTGACGAGGACGGTCCTGCCGGTGAAGCGTGCGGTCATGACGACAACTCCTTGGTGGTGAGTGGTGGGAGGGGAGTGGTGGGTGGGGTCGCGGGGGTCGGCGGTACGGGGCGCGGGCGCAGGGCCAGCGCGGCGGCCACCGCGGTGAGCGCGTAGCCGATGCCGGCGGCGCCGAAAGCCGCCGCGTAGCCGGCGACGGGTGTGGAACGGGTGGCCGCGACCGACATCAGTGCGGCCAGGCCGATGGTCGGCCCCAGTTCCATGGCGGTGTTCATGACGCCGGCCGCCAGCCCCGTCCGCCGGCGTGGCACCCCGGCGGTCGCGAGCACGGTGGCGCCCGCGAACGCGGGGCCGGCTCCGGCGGGCAGCAGGAGGAGGCCGGGGAGCAGGCCCGTCGCGTACGGCGACCGCGCGTCGAGGCCGGCGAGCAGCAGGAGCCCGGCGGCGCCGAGTGCCAGTCCGCCCGCGGTGACCGCGCGGGCCCCGTACCGCCTGATGAGCGGACCGGCGGCGCGGCCCGAGCCGACGAGGGCGGCGGCGTACGGAACGAAGGCGGCGGAGGTCCGCAGCGGGGTCCAGCCGCGCACCTGCTGGAGGTAGAGGGCGAGTAGGAAGAAGGTGAGAGCGGTGCCCGCGGCGGTCATCATGATGGCGGCCAGGGCGGTGACGCGCCGGGTGTCGCGGAGGAAGCCGGGCGGCAGCAGCGGTTCGCGGGCCCGGCGTTCGACGAGTACGAAGGCGATGAGCAGGAGCAGGCCCGCGGCCAGCGGCACGAGTACGGCGGCCGACGACCAGGAGCGTTCCCCGGCGGCCACCAGTCCGTAGCCGGCCGCGGTGATGCCGGCGGTCGCCGTCACGGCGCCGCGTACGTCGAGCGGTGGTGGTGCGTCGGCGCGGGGCGGGTCGGCGGGCAGCAGCCGGGGGCGAGGGCGAGCCCGGCCAGCGCGACGAGCACCGGGACGAGGAACGTCAGCCGCCAGGAGACCCAGGTCGTCACGGCACCGGAGAACAGGCTACCGGCGGTCGCGCCGAGGACGGAGAGCCCGCCCCAGGTCGCCATGGCCCGGTCGTAGCCGGTGGCGGCCGGGAACAGGGCGCGTACCAGGGCCATCGCGGCCGGAGCGGTCAGTGCGGCGCCGAGCCCCTGCGCGAACCGGACGGCCGTCAGCACGGTGAAGCCGGGCGCCAGGACGCCCGCCGCCGAGGCGGCGGCGAAGACCGACAGACCGACCACCAGCATCCGTCGCCCGCCGTGCCGGTCGGCCAGCCGGCCGCCGAGGAGCAGCAGTCCGCTGAAGGAGAGTCCGTACGCGGCGCTGAGCAGCAGGAGTTGTGACGGGTCGAGGCCGAACTCCCGGGCTATCCGGGGGAGCGGCACCATGAGGATCATGATGGTGAAGATGAGTGTGGCCTGGATGGTTCCGAGCAGCGCGAAGCCGTGCTTCGACGACATGTCCCCCTGCGCCCTTCTGGCCTGATATTGGATCGATCATTCTCGAATGGAGGCGGGCAAGGGTCCACTCCGGACCCGGTCGGTCAGTCGAGGAGCGAGAGGGCCTGTGCCGCCGCGTCCCTGACGCGGGCCGGGTCCTGGCCGGCCTTGCCGACCACCCGCATGCCCTGCATGAGCACCAGCAACAGCCGAGCCAGCGCCCGGGGATCGCGCCCTTCGGGCAGCTCCCCCTGGGCTCCGGCGCGGGTGAGGGCCGAGGTGAGCGCCGTCTCCAGCCAGTCCCAGCTGGCCTCGACGCGCCGGGCCGCGACCCGGTCGTGCGGAGCCAGCTCGACCGCGGTGTTGGTGATGAAACAGCCGCGCCGCAGGTCGTCGGAGGCGGACTCCTCCGCGAAGCGCGTCACCACGGAACGGACCGCGGGCAGCGCCGGTCCCGGCTGGGACAGCTCTTCCATCAGGCCCGGGTCGCAGAGCTCGCCGTACCGCTCCAGCGCCCTGACGTACAGCCCGTGCTTGCTGCCGAACGTCCCGTAGATGCTGGCGCGGGCGATGCCGAGGTGCTCGACGAGGTCGGCCATCGACGTCGCCTCGTAGCCGCGCCGCCAGAACAGCTCAAGGGCCGACTGCAGCGCGGCGTCCGGATCGAATTCCTTGGTCCTGGCCACGAGAAGGACGCTACCTGTATCGAGAACGATCGGTCAAGAACGATCGGTCAAAAACGAAGGACGGCCATCAGACCTCAAGACGCAGCCGCAGACGGCGCAGGCCGTCCCCGTTCGTCTCCACCGTTCCGTCCGGCCGCCACCCGAGCCGGGTGTAGAACGCCCGCGCCCGGTCGTTGTGCTCCCACACCCCGGACAGCCCGGTGAGCACGCCCGTCTCGCGCAGGGACTGGACGTACGCCGCATGCAGCCGGCCGCCGATCCCGCGCCGCCACTGGCCGGGCCGTACATGGATCTGCGACAGCTCCAGTGCGGTGCCGGGTGCGTCCGACTCCATGGAGAGCACGCCCACCACCTCACCGTCGGCCTCGGCGATCAGCGTCGTCTTCCCCGGCAACTGGATCGCCCGCGCCCACCCGTTGAACCGCGAGAGCAGCCCGCCCGCCGCATCGGGCTCCGCTCCGGCCGCGGCGCCCTCCCGGTACGCCGCGGCGCACGCCGCCGTGTGGATGCTCACGACCGCGTCCAGGTCGTCCATCTCGGCAGGGCGTATGCGTACAGGAAGATCATTCATGCTGAATATGACGCAGAACGACGGCCATTGGTTCCCCGAATCGAGACCGGGCCGTTACCGGACCGAAGCCTACTTCCTCGGCCGGCACCACCAACCTGCATCAACCGGGCACCACGAAGCCGCATTCGTACGCGGCGATGACGGCCTGAGTGCGGTCGCGGGCGCCGAGTTTGGCGAGGACCCGGGCGACGTGGGTCTTGACGGTTTCGGGGCCGAGGCCGAGACGTTCGGCGATCTCCGCGTTCGACAGGCCCGACGCCATCAGGCGCAGTACCTCGGCCTCGCGCTCGGTGAGGCGGTCGCGGAGGGCATGCGAGGGGTCGACCGGGGCGTAGCGGGCGGCGAGGGCGCGTACGGCCGCCGGGAAGAGCAGGGAATCGCCGCGGGTCACCAGCCGTACGGCCTGGACGAGTTGGTCCGCCCCGGCGCGCTTCAGCAGGAAGCCGGAGGCGCCGGCGCGCAGCGCCTCGTAGACGTACGCGTCGTTCTCGAAGGTCGTCACGACGACGATGCGCGGCGGATCCGGCATCGTGCGCACCAGCTGCTCGGTGGCGCGGATGCCGTCGATCTCCGGCATGCGGACGTCCATCAGGACGACGTCCGGCCGCAGTTCGCGCACCAGAGGGATGGCCTCGGCGCCGGTGGCGGCCTCGCCGACGACCTCCATGTCCGGTTCGCTCTCCAGGATCGCGCGCAGCGCGGTGCGCACCATCCGCTCGTCGTCGGCGAGGACGATCCGCAGGTTCATCGGGTCCCCGCCCCCAGCGGCAGGGTGACGCGCAGCCGCCACCGTGAGCCGTCGGTTCCCGCCTCGAACCGGCCGCGCAGGACGGACGTGCGTTCCTCGACGCCCATCAGGCCGCGTCCGCCACCTGTTCTGCGGGAGGGCACCGCCGTCACCGGGTTCATCATCTCGATCTCCAACTCGTCGTCCGTCAGGGAGATCCGCAGCCGGACCGGGACCTGCCCCGCGTGCCGCAGCGCGTTGCTGAGACCCTCCTGCACGATCCGGTACGCCTCGCGGGAGACCATCGGCGGCACCGCGCCGAGATCGCCCTCGACGGACGCGTCCAGCGGGACGCCCGCCGCCCGCGTCTGCCCGAGCAGGGCGTCGAGGCCGTCCAGGGTGGGCCCCGGGGGAGCGGTCGAGCCGTCGCCGTCCTCGCGCAACAGGCCGAGTACGTCGTCGAGTTCGGCGACCGCGCGCCGGGTGGTCTCCTCGATGGCGGCCAGGGCCTGCCGGGCGAACTCCGGATCGCGGTCGAGCACCTTGCGCGCGGCGCCGGCCTGCAGCGTCACCGCGCTCAGCGCGTGACCGACCGAGTCGTGCAGTTCGCGGGCCAGCCGGTTGCGCAGGGCCAGCCGTACGGTGCGCTGTTCGGCGGCGGCCAGCCGGTCGACGGGGGTCGGCCCGAGCAGTTCGGGGGAGCAGCGCGCCAGGAGTGCCGCCGCGCCCTTGGCGGTGAGCGCGAGCGCGGCCAGCAGGAGCACGGCGGCGAACGGGGTCAGTACGTGATGGCCGAGGGTGAGCGGGCGGGACCAGGGGAGTTCGTTCTCGCGCAGCCGCGCGGAGAACGGCAGCGCCAGCAGCACCACGGCGCCCGGCGGAACGGCCAGGGTCATTCCGCTGACGATGCCGCCGAGCCCCACGTGCAGCACGAACCAGCAGGACGTCCGGGCCCGCGCCGCCCACGTCCGGTCCTCCGAGGGCGCGGGCCCGCCCTCGGGGCCGGCGCCGAGCGCCCGCGCGGCCGAGCCCTCCAGATCGCGTACGAGGGGGAAGGCCGCGGCGGCGGCCGCCGCGATGGGGAGGGCGAGGGCGAAGGCGCCGAACTGCTGCGCGACCCACGCGGCGCTGCCCTCGTCGGCGTGCGCGACGACGTTCAGCGCGGTGTTCGTCAGCAGGTAGAACGGCATCAACAACGCGCCGCCGAGGATGAGATGGACCCAGCGCAGCCGGGCCCGCCGGCCGAACAGCGCGCCGGCGGCCCGGGACAGCGCGCCGGCCGCTTGGGACACCGACCGCGTCGGATCGATTGCCGTCCTGGGCGTCGGCCCCCGCATCCGCCGGTCCGTTCGGTCAGTCACGCCGGGAGGCGGCGGTCGTGCCGCGTGCCGCCGCGCGTTCCGCGAGCAGATGGGCGCCGGCGACGAGAACGAGCATCCCGAGGAGCATCTGCACAGCGTAGGTCAGGTCCATGAGCGGGGACGTCCCCGGATCGCCTGAGTCGTCCGGTGCGACGATCCCGGCCAGCAGCATCCAGCCGCCCCACGCCTCCGACGAGGGCGAGCGCGACGACGCGAGGTCCATCGCGACGGTCAGGACGTTGACGGCGTACAAGGCGCTGTCCTCCAGGCTGCCGCGCAGCGAACTGCCGGCCGGGATGCCGACGGTGCTGCCGGAGAGCCAGGTGACCTTGAGTGCGAGATACGGGAGGCAGGCGGCGATGGCCACGGCCCGCAGGGCGCGGCGGGCCGGCGCGGTCCGCCGCCGCGAGGCGGTGGGCGGGGACTGCTGGCCGAGCACGGTGGTTTCCATACCGTCCACGCTCCCGGCCGGGCCGGGCCGCCACGTCCGGCCGGAAGACGATCCGCATCCCCGGAACGGGGGACCTGTCGGCCGCGGCAATCGTCAACCAAGGGTTGACGCCCTCCGATCGTCAACTTAAAGTTGACGCATGACGGGACATCCAGTACGACTCGACGACCTCATCTCCCACGTCAAGGAACGGCACCCGGACGGCGACCCGCTGCAGAACCTCTCCGACGCGGTGACCCTGGCGGAGCACGTCGGCGAAGTCGCCGACCATCTGATCGGCCACTTCGTGGACCAGGCCCGCAGGGCCGGCGCCTCCTGGACCGACATCGGCCAGAACATGGGCGTCAGCAAGCAGGCCGTACAGAAGCGCTTCGTACCGAGAACCCCCGACGACCTCGACCTGCCGCTCGACTCCCTCTTCGGCCGCTTCACCAACCGCGCCCGCAACACGGTCAAGAGCGCCCAGGAGGAGGCGCGCGCCGCGCTGCACACGAGCCTGGGCACCGAACACCTCGTCCTCGGCCTGCTCCATGAGCCGGAAGGGCTGGCCTGCCGCGCCATGGTCGAACTGGGCGCGCCGCCGGAGGCGGTCCGCGCCGCCGTCGGCACCCCCGGCGGGGAGACAGAACCGGTGCAGGGCCATATGCCGATCACCGCCGGCGGCAAGAAGGCGCTGCACCTCGTCCTGCGCGAGGCGCTGCGCCTCGGGCACAACTACATCGGCACGGAGCACATCCTGCTCGGCGTCCTCAGCGACGAACAGGACCCCGCCGCCCAGGCCCTGGTGGGCCTGGGGGTCACCAAGGGACTGACGGAGGAGTGGGTCGTCGCGACACTCCACGAACTGTCGCAGTAGCCCCGCCGACCCGCCACCCGCCGACCCGCCGGACCCGCCGACCCGCCAACCGCCGGCCCACCGGCCTCCGGCCGCGCGGAAGAGGCCGTCAGGCGTCCTTGCCCAGGGTGAGCAGCCGGTAGACGGGGTCGGGGCGCGGGGTGTGCTGGCCCGGCAGCGCGCCCAGGCCCTCGATGACGCCCTGGGCCTGGCGCGGGCTGAACTCCAGGGCGGAGGCGAAGTATCCGGCGCGGATCTTCTCGACCGTCAGCGCCGGGGACCGGCCCTGGCCGTGGCCGGTGAAGGAGGTCTCCGCGCCGGGGCGCAGCCCGTGGCCCGCCGCCCAGCCGACGACGGCCGCGGCCTCGTCGTAGGCGTCGGGGATGAGGTGCGGGGCGAGCAGCACGTCGATGTCGCTGTCCACCCCGTGCGCCAAGTCCTTGTCGACGGTGGTGATGAACACCCCGCCGGGCCGCAGCACCCGCGCGCACTCGGCGACGACCTCCGCCGCGTCCGGCAGCAGATGCAGCAGCCAGACGGCACAGACCGCGTCCACGGACCCGGTGGCG
This sequence comes from Streptomyces sp. RKAG293, assembly GCF_023701745.1. NCBI lineage: Bacteria > Bacillati > Actinomycetota > Actinomycetes > Kitasatosporales > Streptomycetaceae > Streptomyces > Streptomyces sp. RKAG293. The sequence continues at coordinate 7,103,099 of NZ_JAJOZB010000001.1, forward strand.
ACCGGCAGCCGCCGGCTGTCGCCGAGCACCACGGTGGGTCCGATCCGGCCGGCGGCCACCGACGCCATGCCGGCCGACGCGTCGACGCCCAGGACCCGCAGCCCCGGCCGGGCGAGCCGCTCGGTCACCAGACCGGTCCCGCACCCCACGTCGAGCAGGGTGCGGGCCCGGTCCGGCACCAGTTGGAGTACGGCGCGGGCCGCGGCTTCCGCCCGGGGGACGCCTCCGCGGGTCGCGTCGTACCGTTCGGCTTCTGCGTCGTAGTTCAGCACACGGGCAGCCTACGGGGAGTCATCAGCCGGCGAGGAAATCGCGTACTCCCTGCGATACCCCGTCGTCCCCCAGCAGGTCATTGTGCTTCAGGCACCCGGCGTCCGTGTTGACGGCGCCACTGAGCGCGACGCTGCTGTCCGGGTTGATGACCTCGTCGCACTCCGACCAGAACGTCGCGTACTTGACGGCGCCCGGCGTCTCGTCCCCGGCCGCCAGCTGGTTCTGCACGTAGGAGCCCGGCGACATGTCACGGCACGCCTGGTCCCAGATCACACAGGCCCACGAGGTGTAGGTGCCGTGGTTGGGGCCGCCGAGCGAGACCCAGTGGTCGACGGTGGCCGTGCCGCCGCGGAACTTGACGTACCAGCGGGTGGTCAGGCTGCCGAAGGAGTGCGCGACCAGGTCGACCTTCGACGCGCCGGTCCTGCTCAGCACGCTGTTGACGTAGTCGGTGAACCGGCCGGCCAGCACCTCGTTGACCGACTGGTGGGTGTCGTACCCCCAGCTGAACAGCTCGTCGTCGGTGTACCCGGCGGCCTTGAAGTCGGCGATCATCCCGCCCCACACGCCGGGGTCGGCGTTGTAGCCGTGGACGAAGATCACCGGATGGTGCGCGGGCGGGCCGGCGGGCTGGGCGCCCATCGACGCGGGCGCCGCGCCGAACAGCAGGGCCAGGGCGCCGAGTACGGACAGGAGCACGGTCGATCGGCGACGCATGAGACGCATGAACTGCCTCCTACGGGTGGGGGGATGAACGGGCCGTGGTGCCGGCCGCGCCTGCGCGGGTGCCGGCCGCTCCTACGTGGTGGGGGAGTAGGAGTACACCGAGGTGGAGACCATGCAGATGCCCGGCTGGACGACCTCCGCGCGCAGGGTGCCGGTGCGCGGGTCGAAGTCGATGCCCTCGGACTCGAAGGTGCCGGAGCAGATGCTGCGCTTCGGCAGCTGGAGCAGCGTCGTCACCTGGCCGGTGACCGCGGTGCCGTCGAGCGCGTGCGGGAGGTCGACCTGCACCAGGTCCTTGGCGTCGTCGTCGGAGACGCACACCAGGCGGGTGCCGGAGACGAAGTCGCAGCCCTGGATGTTGTCGACCGCGCGGTCCAGGGTGATCTGCCCGGCCTGCGCGAGCGTGCCGCCGGTGCGCGGGGTGGACGGGTTGAGCAGCGGTGCCGGGAAGACCTGGAGCCGGTTCTGCGTGCCCCATTCGCCGGAGACCAGCCACTGCGCGTCGGGGGAGACGGTGGCGAAGGAGTTGTTGAGCGCCTCGCCGGGGTCGAGTGGGTGGACGTACTCGTAGCGCTGTCCGCCGGGAGTGGTGACGGCGTACATCTTCGACGTCGCGCCGTCTCCGCCCTGGTAGGCGTCGAAGACATGGCCCTGGGCGATGTCCGGATCGCCGACGTGGTTCCAGCCCTTGATGCGCAGGGCGATCGGGATCGAGCCGAGACCCCGGTAGAGCAGCGAGCCGTCGGCGCGGCTGGCCACGCCCTCACCGCCGGTCAGGGAGCCGGTGTACGAGGTGCCGGACTCGGTCCAGCCGCCGGGTGAGGCGGCCGACGCGGTGGAGCCGACGACGGTGAGGGCGATGGCACCGACCAGTACGGCGGCGGCATGGAGCGGTTTGGCGGTCACTGATCCTCCGTCAGATTGACATCTGGGGGCAGATCGTAGACCGGATGTCCGCACGTATCTACCCTTCGGTAACCATGTCCGCCTAGGCTTCCGCTGCTTCTCCACCCACGTTCACCGGGAGTGTTCCGTGAGACTTGCCCGAGCCGCCACCGCCTGTGCCTTCGTGCTCCTGCTCGGTTCCGCCGCCACCACGCCCGCCGTCGCGTCCCCCGCCGGTACGGCGGACGCGGCGGGCACGGCGCAGAGCCCGCAGGTCCCCCAGATCAAGCTCGTGACCAGCAACGTGATGATGCTGTCGCGCAACCTGTACCCGAACTGGGGGCAGTTGCAGCGCGCCGACCTGATCGCGAACGCGGGCTACACGCAGAACGCCGATGTCGTCATATTCCAGGAGGCGTTCGACAACGCCGCCTCCGACCGGCTGCTCGGCAACGTCAAGGGCCGCTACCCGTACCAGACGCCCGTGCTCGGCCGCTCCACCAGCGGCTGGGACCGCACCGAGGGCGCGTACAGCTCCTGGACGCCGGAGGACGGCGGCGTCGCCGTCGTCAGCAAGTGGCCGATCCTGGAGAAGGTGCAGCACGTCTACGCGGACGGCTGCGGCGCGGACTACTACTCCAACAAGGGCTTCGTGTACGTCGTCCTGAACGTGAACGGCACCCGCGTGCACGTCGTCGGCACCCACACCCAGGCCGACGACTCCTCCTGCGGATCGGGCGAGGCCGCGAGCATCCGGCACGGTCAGGACCAGGAGATCGACGCCTTCCTCGACGCCCGCGACATCCCCGCCGCGGAACCCGTCATCATCGCCGGTGACCTCAACATCGACGCGCACGGCAGCGACTACCCGGGCCTGCTCGCGGACCTCGACGCGGCCGCCCCCGACGCCGGTCCGGGCCCCGCGAACAGCTTCGACCCCGTCACCAACTCCGTCGCCCGGGACCGCTACCCGAACGACCCGGCCCAGCGCCTGGACCACGCGCTGCTGCGCAACGGCCACGCCCGGCCGGCCCACTGGAACAACCGCGTCGTCGACGAGCACTCCCCGAAGTGGTCGGTCTCCAGCTGGGGCACCACGTACTCGTACACCGACTACTCCGACCACTACCCGCTGGTCGCCGGCGACGTGTAACCGGCGGCGCCCCCTCCGAAGGAGGAGTGGGTGCGGCGGGGGTGCGGCGGCGGTGCGGCGGCCGGAAAACCAGTTGTGCGGACCATCGTCGACCGTCACGCTGGGTAACCAGTCACCCCGCCGCCCCACTCACCTCCCCGGAGAGCCCGCACCGTGCAGTCCGCCATCACCGTCACGCCCACCCGTATACCCGAGCTGCTGCTCGGGCTGGCCACCGTGCGTCCGGTGTTCCTCTGGGGCGCGCCCGGGATCGGCAAGTCCTCGCTGGTCAGGGCCTTCGCCGAATCGCTCGGCCTGGAGTGCGTCTCGCTGCTGGGCACCCAGCTGGCCCCGGAGGACCTGATCGGCGTGCCGCAGATCCACGACGGGCGGACGCGCTTCTGCCCGCCCGAGGCCATCGCGCGCGACGAGCCGTACTGCCTGTTCCTGGACGAGCTCAACGCGGCGACGCCCGACGTCCAGAAGGCGTTCTACTCGCTGATCCTGGACCGCCGGATCGGCTCCTACGAGCTGCCCGCGGGCTCCATCGTCATCGGCGCGGGCAACCGGTCCACCGACAACGCGCTCGCCCGCCCCATCGCGTCCGCGCTCATCAACCGCCTCACCCACGTGCACCTGCAGGCCTCCGCGAAGGACTGGCTGGTGTGGGCGGGCGAGAACGGCATCCACCCGTGGGTGACGGAGTACCTCACCGACCGGCCCGACCACCTGTGGTCGAAGGCGCCGAAGACCGAGGAGGCGTTCTCCACCCCGCGCTCGTGGCACATGCTCTCCGACGCGCTGCACTCCTTCGGCCCGACGCTCGACGAGGACACCCTCAAGGTCATCACGCACGGCACGCTCACCCCCGCGCACGCCGTCTCGTTCTGCGGCTACGCGAAGATCGTCCGCAACGCCTACGGCATCGACGCGATCATCAAGGGCGACGCCCCCTGGCCGCGCCGTATCGAGGACCGCGATCTGCTCTACTACCTCGCCGACGCGTTCCGCGGCCGGCTCGCCAAGGAGCTGCCGGACCGCAAGGAGCACACCTCCGAGTCCGTCCGGCAGACCGCCTACCGTTCCAAGGCGCTGCTCGTGCAGCTGGCGGAGATCTCCGTCGAGGTCGCCCAGACCGTCATCGCCGACGACATGGACGGCAATCCCGTGCTGCCCGCCTGGTTCCTCGTCGAGGCCGCCCGCGACATGCCGCGGCTGGTCGAGGCGCGCCGGTGAAGGCCCGCGCGAAGCGGCCCGACAAGCAGCGGGAACTGGCCGACGCGGCGTACCTGAAGGGGTGTGCGATCGTCGCCGCGCACCCGGCGCTGTCCGCCCTCGACGTCTCGTTCTGCCGGCTGCCCGCGTGTGAGCACCGTCCGGAGCGCGGCCTGGCCGTGGTCACCTCCAACGGCACGGTCCACGCCCACCCGTACCGCCGTGCCGAGCCGGGCGCCTGGGCCTGGGCGCTCGCGCACTGCCTGCTGCACCTCGGCTTCGGCCATGTGCCCGCCGCTGCCGGGCCGCGCGAGCAGCCCGACGCCTTCGACCTCGCCGCGCGCTGCGTCGTCGTCAACCGCTTCCTGGCCGCGATGCCCGTCGGGGAAGCGCCCGAACACCTGCCGCGCAGCTGGCCGGACGGCGACGAGGACAAGCTCGCCGAACGCTTCCGCCGGGACGGCGTTCCGCCCGCCTACGCCGACTGCGGCACCGCCGGCCCCGGCGAGCCCGACCAGCTGCTCACCGAGTGGATCTCCTGGCGCGGCAGTCCGCCGGACTGGAGCAACGCCCTCGCGCACGCCCTGACCCGTACGGTGTCGGCCGCGATGGACATGGCGGGCGGCCGGCGCGACACCCTCACCGGAGCCCGGGTGGAGCAGCGGCCCTGGGAGCGCGCGCTCAACTGGTTCGTGTCCTCGTACCCGCTGCTGGGCGGGATCGCCGCCGGCATGACGCTGGTCGCGGACGCCGAACTCGCCCGTGCGCACGGCATCTCCATCGCCGCGGTCAGCCCGGAAGCGGCCGAGATCTACATCAACCCGCTGCTCCACCACACGGACGAGGAATGGCGCTTCATCCTCGGCCACGAGATGCTGCACGCCGCCCTGCGGCACGGCGAGCGCTGCGGCGGCCGCGACCCGTACCTGTTCAACGTCGCCGCCGACTACGTCATCAACGCCTGGCTGATCGAGATGGACGTCGGGGAGATGCCCGCCGGACTGCTGCACGATCCCGAACTCCAGGGCCTGTCCGCCGAGGAGGTCTACGACCGCATCGCCACCGACCTGCGCCGGATGCGGCGGCTGGCGACGCTGCGCGGCAAGGGCAAGGGCGACATCCTCGGCGAGCCGCTGCCCCGTCCCGCCCGGCCGGCGGAGTGGGTCGACCTCGACGAGTTCTACCGCCGCGGTCTGATGACCGGCTTCGACCTGCACTCGACGCGCGAGCGCGGGCTGCTCCCGGCCGGGCTCGTGGAGGAGATCAACGCGCTCAGCCACCCGCCGCTGGCCTGGGACGCCCAACTCGCCCGCTGGTTCGACGAGTACGTCCCCCGTCCCGAACCGGTCCGCTCCTACGCCCGCCCCTCCCGCCGCCAGTCGTCCACCCCCGACATCCCGCGCGCGGGGCGGTACTTCCCGCCCGAGGAGGTGGCCCGCTGCACCTTCGGAGTCGTCCTCGACACCTCGGGATCGATGAGCACCACGCTGATCGGCAAGGCGCTGGGCGCCATCGCCTCGTACGCCGCGGCCCGCGACGTGCCCGCCGCCCGCGTCATCATGTGCGACGCGGCGGCGCACGACGCGGGGTACGTCCCGGTCGCGGACATCGCCGGCCGGGTCCGCATCCACGGGCGCGGCGGCACCGTGCTCCAGCCCGCGCTGGACCTCCTGCGCCGCGCGGACGACTTCCCGCCGACCGCGCCCGTCCTGATCATCACCGACGCCGAGTGCGACGTGCTGCGCCCGCGCCGCGAGCACGCGTACCTCGTACCGCGCGGCGCGGTTCTCCCGTTCACCCCGAAGGGCCCGGTCTTCCGGATGGTGTGAAGCCCGCCGACAGGCCGTGCGGGCGGGCGGGCCGTGCGGGCCGTGAAATGTGGTGCGGTACGGCGGCCGGGGCGGCAGACTCGGCCGGATGGAGACGTATCTGATCGGCGGCGGCTGGGACGAAGCGGCCGCGCCCGTGGTGTACGGGCCGTTCCTCGCCGCGGCGGGCCCCGACCCGGTCGTCGCGTGCCTGCTGATCGACGAGGGCTTCGGGGCGGCCGACTTCGGCCGGTACGAGGCGGTGCTGCGGGCCGTGGCGCCCTGCCGGCCCTACCCCGTCCTGGTGCCGCCCGGCGGCGAACTGGACCCCGCCGCGCTGGACGGGGCGGCCGCGGTGCTGGTCTGCGGCGGTCTGACCCCCGCCTACGGCGACGTCGTCGCCGCCCACGCGGGCCTGCTGCGCTCGGTCCCGTACGCGGGATTCTCGGCGGGCGCGGCCGTCGCCGCGGACCTCGCGCTGGTCGGCGGCTGGCTCGCGGACGGGATCCCGGTCTGCCCGGAGGAGACCGCAGAGGACCTCGACGAGATCACCCTGCGGCCGGGGCTCGGCCTCGTCCCGTGCACCGTCGAGGTCCACGCGGCCCAGTGGGGAACTCTGGCCAGGATCGTCGAGACGGTGGCCCGCGGGGATGTCGCCGTGGGCGTCGCCATCGACGAGAACACGCTGCTCACGGTGGACGGCGCGCACTGCGCGGTCTCCGGCCTCGGGCGCGTCCACCTGGTGCGCGCGGGCGAGACGACGACCGTCCGGTCCTACCGCGCCGGAGAGACCTTCACGCTGTAGCCCCCGCGCAGGGATCTGCACCGGACATGCCGATGGCGGCACCCGGACGGGTGCCGCCATCGGATCATGCGGTCAGTTGACCGACTCGGGGTCCGGGCCGATGCGGTTGCCCGCGTCGAGACCGGCGAGAGCCGTCATGTCGGCGTCGGTCAGCTCGAAGTCGAACACGTCGATGTTCTCCTTGATCCGCGACGGCGTCACGGACTTGGGGATCACGACGTTGCCGATCTGGAGGTGCCAGCGCAGCACGACCTGGGCCGGGGTGCGGCCGAGCCGCTGCGCGATCGCGCCGATCACCGGTTCGTCCAGCAGGCCCTTGCCCTGGCCGAGCGGCGACCACGCCTCGGTGGCGATGCCGTGCTCGGCGTGGACGGCGCGCAGCGGGGCCTGGGCGAAGTCCGGGTGCAGCTCGACCTGGTTGACGGCCGGGACGACCGAACCCTCGTCCAGGACGCGGCGCAGCTGCGCGGGGCCGAAGTTGGAGACGCCGATGGTCCTGGCGCGGCCGTCCGCGTGGATCTTCTCCAGGGCGCGCCACGTGTCGGTGTACAGATCGCGGGCCGGCGTCGGCCAGTGGATCAGATACAGGTCGACGTAGTCCAGGCCCAGCTTGGCCAGCGAGTCGTCGAAGGCCGCCAGGGCCTTGTCGAACCCGTGCGCGTTGTTCCACAGCTTCGTCGTGATGAAGAGCTCTTCGCGCGGCACACCGGAGGTGGCGATCGCCTTGCCGGTGCCCTCCTCGTTGCCGTAGATCGCGGCGGTGTCGATGCTGCGGTACCCGGCCTCCAGCGCGGTGGTGACAGCGGCTGTGGCCTCGTCGTCCGGCACCTGCCAGACACCGAAACCGAGCTGCGGCATCTGGACGCCGTTGTTGAGGGTGATGAAGGGGACCTTGCTGCTCACGAGCGGCGATCCTAACGTTGACGTTCATGGGGGTCCTAGGTCCAACCATGTCGTCAGAACCTCCATTCCCGTTCACCGGAAACGTTTCCGGGATCCCCCGGGAAACCCCGGGGAACCCGCCGGTCAGACCGTCGTCCCCAGGTAGGCGTCCCGTACCGCCGGATCGGCCCTCACCTGAGCCGGGCTGCCCTGCGCGAGCACGGTTCCGAGGTCCAGGACGACGACCCGGGCGCACAACTGCATCACGAAGGCCACGTTGTGCTCGACGAGCAGCACCGCGCACCCCTCCTGCCCGGCGAGCCGCCGCACGACGCCGGCCAACTGCTCGCGCTCCGCGCCCGACATCCCCGAGGCGGGCTCGTCCAGCAGCAGCACCCGGGGCGGGTCCGCCAGCGCGCGGGCGACCTCGACCATCCGGGCCTGGCCGACCGGGAGCGTTCCGGCGTACACCGACCGCAGGTCGTACAGACCGCACTGGCGCAGTACCTGCTCGGCCCGGGACCGGCGGGCCCGTTCCCGCGACCGCCGGGACGGCGCCGACACCAGATCGGCCGCGAGACCGCCTCCGCCGCCGTCCCACTCCTGGGCGACGACGAGATTGTCGATGACCGTGAGCTGCCCGAACAGCTGCTGGCGCTGGAACGTGCGGCGCAGGCCGTGCCGGGCCCGCCAGACGGGGGAGCGGCCGGTGATGTCCCGGCCGTCGAGCAGCACCCGGCCCGCGTCGGGGCGGCGGATGCCGGAGACGGCGTCGAAGAACGTGGTCTTCCCCGCGCCGTTCGGGCCGATCAGCCCGCACACCTCGCCCGCGCGGACGCCGAGCCCGACCCCGTCCAGGGCGCGGACGCCGCCGAACCGCACGCCGATGCCGTCCGCCCGCAGCACCTCACCGGTCACGGCCGGCCACCTCTCCGTCGACGTCCACATCGGTGTTCGCGCCCAGGCCGGTGACCGCCGGGGCGGCGATGCCGAGGTACGCCTCGGTCAGCCGGTCCGTCTCGACCTCCGCGCGCGGGCCGCACCACGACACCCGGCCGGACGACAGATACGCGACGGTGTCGGCGAGGCCGAGCACTTCCGCCGCCTTCTCCTCGACGAGCAGCAGCGCGGTGCCCGCCGCACGCAGTTCGGTGAGTACGGCGAAGACCTCGTCGACGACGCGCGGGGCGAGGCCCAGCGAGGGTTCGTCGGCGATCAGGACCTTCGGCGGCCGCTGCAGCAGCGGGGCCAGCGCCAGCATCTGCTGCTCGCCGCCGGACAGCGACCTGGCGAGGACTCCGCGCCGGGCCGCGAGCTGCGGGAAGCGTTCGTAGACCTGCCGGCGCGCGGTCCTGCCGGGCAGATACAGCGTCAGGTTCTCCTCGATGGTCAGCGCGGGGAAGATCCCGCGGCCCTCGGGGGCGAGCAGGATTCCGTCGCGGGAGCGCCGCACCGGACCCTCGCGGGTGCCGTCCCTGCCGTGCGTCAGCACCGAGCCGTGCGCGGGTGCGAGGATGCCGGCGGCGATCCGGCAGATGGTGCTCTTGCCCGCCCCGTTGGGCCCCAGCAGCGCCAGGATCTCACCGGGCCGGACGGTCAGATCCACCCCGTGCAGGACGGTGGCGCCGTCGTATCCCGCGTGCACGCCGCGCAGTTCGAGCGCGGGCGGCCGGGAGGTGGCGGGGGCCGGGGCGAGCGGGCGTTTCGGTGCGGCCGGGGGAGGTTCCTGCACGGTCCGCTCGATCCGTGCCGCCCCCTCCGCCCGCCGTCTGCGCAGCCGTACGGAGACCGCCGCGCAGTAGCCGTCGGGGTCGTTGGCGAGGGCGAGTCCGGCCAGGCCGAAGAGGATGACCGGCAGGTGCGCGGAGTCGGTGACGTAGGTCTGGAAGAGGTGCGGGACGATCGCGAAGACCAGCCCGGCGACCACCGCGAACTGCGGCCTCCGCAACCCGGCGGCGACGACCACCGCCAGCCAGACCAGACCGGTCAGCGCGGTGAAGTCCGTCGCGGTGATCCGGGTGTTGTAGGAGGCGTACATGACGCCGCCGAAGCCCGCGAGCCCCGCGGACAGGGCGAAGAGCACCAGCTTCGTACGGACCACCGACACCCCGGACGCCATGGCGGCGGCGGGCGCCGACCGCACCGCGAGGATCGCGCGGCCGGTGGCCGAGCCGCGCAGCGCGCTGAGCGCCGCGACGACCACGGACAGCAGCACGATCAGGGCGACGCCCATCGCCCGGTCGTCGGCGAGGTCGACCGGGCCCAGGACGGGCCGCGGGATCGACCAGCCCGCGTCGCCGTTGCGCAGCCAGCCCAGTTGGAACAGCACCTGGTCGGCGAGGAAGGCCAGCGCGAGCGTGGCGAGGGCGAGGCTCCGGCCGCCCAGCCGCAGCGCGGGCAGCGCCACCAGCGCACCGAGCACCGCCGCGACACAGGTCCCGACGGCCGCCGCCGCGACGAACGGCCAGCCGTGGCTCATCAGCAGCCCGGCCACCAGCGCGGCGCCGGTCACGAACGTCGCCTGCGCGAGGCTCACCATCGCGCCGAGCCCGGTGACCAGGGTGAACGAGACGAACACCAGGGAGATCGCCAGCCCCTGGGTCAGCAGACCGCTCCAGAACGGGGTGGTGACCGTGTAGAAGGCGACGGCGAGCAGCGCGGCGGCCGCCGTCCAGGGCCCCCAGCGCCGCGCCCAGGACGCACCCGCCAGATAGTCCGGGGTGGTGACGTCCGCCGCGGCCGTGCCCGCCGCGCGCTGCCGGCGGGCCATCAGCAGCAGTCCCGCGAAGAGCAGGAAGAACGGAACGGCGCTACGGAATCCGGTGATCCGGTCGGCGAAGGAGGCGTATCCGGCGGCCAGGTTCTGCAGGACGCCGAGCGCGAGGCCGCCCGCGAACGCGAGCGGGATCGACGCGAAGCGGCCGAGGACGGCGGCGGTCGCGGACACGAAGAGGAAGAGCGTGTAGTCGTGCGCGGACAGGCCGAGCAGCGGGGTGGCGAGCACCCCGGCGAGTCCGGCCAGCGCCGAGGACAGCATCCAGGCGATCGACGACAGCCGGTCCGCGCTGATCCCGCGCAGCTCGGTCAGCGAGCGGTTGTCGACGGCGGCGCGCAGCCGCAGGCCGAGGGTGGTGTGCCGGAGCAGCACCCACAGGCCCAACGCGACCACGGCCGTGGTGATCCAGGTGATCAGCTGGTCGGAGTCGACGCCCACTCCGTCCATGAGCTGCCAGGACCTCGCAGGGCTCGGCCCGACGCCCGGCAGCCCGAACTGGTTCTCGGCGGGTTGCACGGAGACCCCCGCGTCCCGCAGGAGTTCCACGGCCCACAGCCCGGCCGCCGGCAGTGCGACGAGCAGGCCGATCGTCGCCACGATCTGCGCGGTCTCCCCGGCCTTCGCCAGCTTCCGGAACATCGCCCGGTCCAGCGCCCAGCCGGTGGCCGGCGCGACGACCACGACCAGCAGCAGCGCCGCGGGGACGGCCGGCCAGCCGAAACCGGAGTGCAGTTCGTAGTAGCCCAGCGCGCACAGGTACGCGGTCGCGCCGTGCGCGAAGTTGAACAGGCCCGAGGCGGAGTACGACAGGACGAGTCCCGTCGCCAGCAGCGCGTAGAGCGCCCCCGACACCAGGCCGCTCAGTACGAAACCCAGCAGGTCTCCCATGGCCACTGCCTTCCGCGGTCGCTCATGACTACGTGACTACCTGAGGAGGTGGTGCGGGGCAGGCCCAGCACCTGTCGCCGCCCTACTTGAACGGGATCGCCGGGTAGCACTTGAAGGGCACGGCGACCTCGTACGTCCCGCCCTTGAGCCGCACCAGGCTGCCGCAGCCGAAGCCCTGGGTGTGTCCCTTGGGGAAGCTCCGCTCGCCCGCCGGGCCGCCGGTGTCCGAGAAGCTGTCGGCCGCCTTCTGGAAGGTGGCGGTGGTCAGGTCCCGGCCCGTCTTCTTCGCGATGGCCAGGGAGAGGTCGGCCGACAGATAGCCGGTCATCATATGGAGGTTGGGGCGGACATCCGCGCCGCCGATCTTCCTGACGTCCTTGAGGAACTGCGCGATGGCCGGGCTCGTCGACTCGAAGGGCTCGAACTGCACCAGGACGTAGACGCCGTCGAGCGCCTGCGCGGTGGTGGCCTTGGCGAGCAACCCCGGGTCGTAGTCGGTCGGGTCGGAGAGCGCGCCGTGGAACCCGGCCCGCTTGAGGGCGGTGAACAGGCCGATGTTCTGCGGGGTCTGCATCACGGAGACGACCGCGTCCGGTGCCTTGCCACCGTTGCTCTTCAGGATCTCGCCGGTGTACGCGGACCAGTCGCTCGGCGCGGCGGCGGCCGGGACCGAGGCCTTGGCGTACGTCACCTTGAAGCCGGCGGCCGTGAAGCCCTGGGTGTACGTCCTGATGCCGAACTTGCCCGCGTCGCTGTCGGCGGCGATCAGCGCCACGCTCCGGTCCTTCGCGCCGCCGAGCGCCTGGGCCAGGCCCTCGGGCCAGGACTGGGTGATGGTGCCGCCGGGGCTCGGGACCAGGCAGCCGTTGAAGCCGTAGGTGGTGGCGGGGCCGCAGAAGGCGGGCAGCGTGCCCCAGCCGAAGACCGGCACGTTCTGCTGCTGCAGGAAGTCGGCGCCGGAGAAGGTGACCGAGCTCATCGGCACGACCGAGAAGACCTTGTCCTGCTGGACGAGCTTGCGGGCGGCGGCCAGGTTGCGGCTGGGGTCCTGCCCGTCGTCCTCCGCCCCCAGATAGTCGATCTTCCGCCCGTTGACGCCGCCCTCGTCGTTGGCGCGCTGGAAGCGGGCCTTCGCCCCGAGGTCGGTGTCGGCCTTGCTGTACCCGCTCGACGAGGTCTTGGAGACGATGCCGCCGACGGTGATCGAGTCAGCGGTGACACCACGGGCGGACGCACCGGCCTTGTCCTGCGGGGAGGAGCTGGTGGAGGCGGAGTTGCAGGCGGTGGCGAGCAGCAGCGAGGCCGCGGCTGCGGCGAGGAAGCGGATCGGTCGCGACACGTCAGGATCCCTCCGGGGCCGGATGAGTTCCTGCATTCTGCGGTCGACCTGACGGTCCGTCAATGAATAATCCAACATCATGTGACGATCCATCAGATGTGGATCCGCGCTCCGGACGGCTCCGGGTCGGTTGCCGGTCCGGGAGGCGTCAGCCCCGGTAGAGCGCCTCGATCTCCTCCGGGAACGCCTTCTCGATCGCCTTGCGCTTCAGCTTCAGCGACGGCGTCAGCAGCCCGCGCTCCTCGGAGAACTGGGCGGCCAGGATCCGGAACGTACGGATCGACTCGGCCTGCGAGACCAGGGTGTTGGCGGCGACCACCGCCCGCCGGATCTCGGTCTCCAGATCCGGGTCGTGGACCAGTTCCTCGTCCGGCAGCCGCGGTTTGCCGCGCATCGTCAGCCAGTGCCCGACGGCGTCCGGGTCGAGTGTCACCAGCGCGGCGATGAACGGCCGGTTGTTGCCGACCGCCACGCACTGCGCGATCAGCGGATGGGACCGCACCCGGTCCTCCAGACCGCTCGGCGAGACGCTCTTGCCACCGCTGGTGACCAGGATCTCCTTCTTGCGGCCGGTGATGGTCAGATAGCCCTCCTCGTCGAGCGCACCGATGTCGCCGGTCGCCAGCCAGCCGTCGCCGAGCACCTCGGAGGTGGCCCGCGGGTTGTTCAGATACCCCTGGAAGACCTGGCCGCCGCTCAGCCAGATCTCGCCGTCCTCCGCGATGTGCACGGTGGTGCCCGGCACGGGCTGCCCCACCGTGCCGAAGCGGGTCTGCTCGGGTGGGTTGGCGGTGGCGGCGGCGGTGGTCTCGGTGAGCCCGTAGCCCTCGTAGATCGTCACTCCCGCGCCGCTGAAGAACAGCCCCAGTTGGCGCTCCATCGCCGAGCCGCCGGAGATCGCGTGCCGCACCCGGCCGCCGAGCGCGTCCCGCACCTTGCTGAAGACGAGCTTGTCGTAGATCTGGTGCTGCATCCGCAGGGCCGCGCTCGGGCCGTGCCCGGTGCCGAACGCCTTGGCCTCCACCGCCTCCGCGTACCGCACGGCGATCTCCACCGACTTGTCGAACGGGCCGAGCTTGCCGCCCGCCTCCGCCTTGCGGCGCGCCGCCTGGAAGACCTTCTCGAAGACGTAGGGGACGGCCAGCACGAACGTCGGCCGGAAGACGGCCAGGTCCGGCAGCAGGTCGGCGGCGGTCATGCTCGGCTGGTGCCCGAGCCGGATCCGGTGCCGGACGCACGCCACCTCCACCATCCGCCCGAAGACGTGCGCGAGCGGCAGGAAGAGCAGCGTGGACGGCTCCTCGCCCGGCTTGTTCGCGAAGACCGTCTCCCAGCGGGCCACCACGTTGTCCGCCTCGGCCATGAAGTTGCCGTGGCTCAGCACACAGCCCTTGGGCCGGCCGGTGGTGCCCGAGGTGTAGATGATGGTGGCCGTCGCGTCCGGGGTGACCGCGAGCCGGTGCCGGTCGATCACCTCGTCGCCGATGTGGGAGCCGGCCGCGGCGAGCTCCTCGACACAGCCCGCGTCGAGCTGCCACAGCCGGCTCAGCTGCGGCAGCTCGTCGACGGCGGCACCGATCGTCATCGCGTGGTCCTCGTGCTCCACGACGCAGGCGACCGCGCCCGAGTCGTGCAGCATCCAGCGCACCTGGTCGAGGGAGGACGTCGGGTACACGGGGACCGGCTGGGCGCCGATGGTCCACAGCGCGAAGTCGAAGACGGTCCACTCGTAGCGGGTGCGGGACATGATCCCGACGCGGTCGCCGAAGCGCACCCCGTTGGCGAGCAGGCCCTTCGCGACGGCCACCACCTCGTCGCGGAACTCGAGCGCGGTCACGTCCTGCCACTGCCCGTCCACCCGGCGGCCGAGCACCACCTGGTCCGGGTGGTCGGCAGCGTTGTTGAACACCGCGTCCGCCAGTCCTCCGACCTGGGGCGCCGTGGCCATCGGGGGAACGGTGAACTCGCGCAACTGGTGCTCCTCGAGCCGCTGGGCCTGTCCGGCGGGCGGGCCGTAAGCTACCTGATCCGCCGACCGGGCGGGAAGGCTTGGTCCGCACCAGTACCTTCGGACATCTGTGCTGGTAGGGCACTGGTTCCCGGCTGTGGCAAGGAGTTACGCCGGAGGGCCGGACCCCCGAAGGTTGTCCGGCCCCGCCGATCTCCACCAAATCTGCGCCAACCGGTTACCGCCGCTCTACAGCGGGGACGGACCCCGATTCCGTCCCGGAAGCCGCTCCCGCGCCCGCCGGAGCGGGCACCACGGGCCGGGCCGCGGGAGTCCTCACGAGGAGCAGTACTGCGATGCCGGCCAGCACCCCGATGACACCGGCCACCATGGCCGCCGTGCTCAGCCCGGACGCGAAGGCCGAGTGCAGCGCGTGGTCCACGGCCGCCCGCTGACCGGCCGGCGTCCGGCCCAGCACGCCCTGGGCGCCGCCGCCCGCAAGGGCCCGCGCCGTGCCGTGCGCGTCGGGCACCGCACCGCGCAGCGAGGTCTCCATCCGGGAGGCGACGATGGTGCCGAAGACCGCGACCCCGAGCGCGTACCCGAGCTGGCGGAAGGTGTTGACGGCGCCGCTGGCCATGCCCGCGCGGTGCGGCGGTACGGAGGCGAGCGCCGCGCCCGCCACCGCCGGATTGACGAGCCCGACGCCGACCCCGGCCACCAGCAGGCCCGCGGTGAGCGAGGCCCAGCCCGAACCGGCGTCCAGCAGGCTCTGGCCGAACGCGCCCAGCCCGATCAGCACCAGCCCGATCCCGATCACCAGCCGGTACGGGGCACCGTGCAGGAACTTGCCGCCCAGCGCGGCCGTGACGAACCCCGCCGCCGCCAGCGGGACCAGCACCAGGCCGCCGAGCACCGGGCTCAGCCCCAGCAGCGTCTGCAGCCAGAGGGAGGTGTACGGCAGGAACCCGAACGCGGCGGCGTTGAGCGCCAGCGCGCCGGCCATCACCCCGACGAACGAGGCGTTGCGGAACAGGCTCAGATCGAGCAGCGGATGCGCCGACCGGCGCTCCACCGCGATGAACAGCCCGAGCGCCGCGACCGCCGCGAGCAGCGTGGCGATGGTGCGCCCCGAACCCCAGCCGACCGCGTCGGCCCGGATCACCGCGTACGTGGCCAGGCCCGCGAAGAGCGTGAAGGTGGCGGTGCCCGCCCAGTCGATGCGGTGCCCGGCGCCCTCCCGCCGCGACTCGGGGACCACCTTGAGGGTCAGCCACACCGCGACCAGGCTGACCGGCAGATTGACGAAGAAGATCCACCGCCAGTCGAACCCCTGGGTGAGCAGCCCGCCGGCGATCGGGCCCAGCGCCGCCGCCCCGCCGCTGACCGCGCCCCACACCCCGAGCGCCACCGACCGGTCCCTGCCCTGGTAGACGGCGGCCAGCAGGGAGAGCGTCGTCGCGAACATCGCGGCCGCGCCGATCCCCTGGACCGCGCGCATCGCGACCAGCACCGTGGTGTTGGGCGCCAGACCGCAGGCGAGCGAGGCGGCCGCGAAGACGACCGTCCCCGCCACGTACATCTTCCGCCGGCCCACCACGTCCGCCGCGGATCCGGCGCCGATGAGCAGGGCGGCGAGCGCCAGCGCGTAGATGTCGATGACCCACTGCAGGTCCGACAGCGACGCGCCGAGCGAGCTGGTGATGTCGGGCAGCGCGACGATCACGATCGTGACGTCGAGCAGCAGCATGAACGTACCCAGACAGACCGCTACCAGCGGTCCCCACTTACGCATCGCGATTCCTCGTTCTCTTCGGTTCTCCCGGTCCGGCGCCCGTTGACCCCGCGACTCGCCCTACGATCGACAGCGGCGGACGCATCCACCAGCGACGGCGGACCAAGCGTCGCTTTCCGACATCAAGGAGGGCTTGAGCGGTGGATTCTCCGTCCTTCGACGAGCTGGACCTCAAGCTGATCCAGGCGCTGCAGCTCGACGGACGGGCGCCCTTCAGCCGGATCGCCGCGGTCCTCGGCGTCTCCGACCAGACGGTCGCCCGGCGCTTCCGCAGGCTGCACGCCGACGGCGGGCTGCGGGTGGTCGGCGTGGCCGACGCCGAACGGCTCGGCCGCACCAGCTGGCTGCTGCGGCTGCGCTGCGCGCCCGACGCCGCGGAGGCCATCGCCCAGGCGCTCGCCCGCCGGCCCGACACCAAGTGGATCGGGCTGACCTCCGGCGGCACCGAACTGCTCTGCGTCGCGGAACCCCGCACCCGGGACGACCACGCGGCACTGATGCTCGGCAAGCTCCCGCGGACGCCCAGCATTCTGGAGATCAGCGCCCTGTGCCTGCTGCACACCTTCTACGGCGGCCCGCTGGGCTGGTTCGCCAAGGGCGAGGGGCTGACCCCCGCCGAGGTCGAGGCGCTCACCCCGCCGCCGGCCGAACCGTTCACCGAAGTGATCACGCTCGACGCCGAGGACGAGCGGCTGATCGACGCGCTGGGCCGCGACGGCCGGGCCACCTACCCCGAACTCCAGCAGCTCACCGGGCTGTCGGAGTCGGCCGCCAAACGGCGGCTGGAGCAGCTGCGCCGGATCGGGGCGCTCTTCATGGACGTCCAGTTTGACGCGGACCAGCTCGGCTACCGGGCGCACGCCGTGCTCTGGCTCACCGTGCGGCCGTCCGCCCTGTCCGCCGTCGGCCAGGCGCTCTCCGAGCACAGCGAGGTCGCCTTCGCCTGCGCGACCACCGGCTCGTCGAACCTCTTCGCCGCCGTCCTGTGCCGCGACACCGCGCACCTCTACCGCTACCTCAGCGAGAAGATCGGCGCGCTCGACGGCGTCCAGCACGTCGAGACCGCGCCCACGCTGCGCCGCGTCAAGCACCTGGCGTACGAGGAGCGGCGGCGCTGAGCCGGCCGGGTTTCCTCGACGCGTGCGATCACACCGCCCGGTGCAGCCGGTCGCCCGCGGCCAGGATCGCGGCGGCGAGCGCGTCCGCGGCATCGGCCGTGTCCGGGGCCGAGCCGCGGCGGCGGCCGTGCAGCAGGACGAAGTCGACGCCACCGAGCTCCGGCAGGCCCGCCCGGGGCGGGACGGGAGCCAGGCCGGGCGGGATGAGCCCCTGGGCGTGCACCATCACGCCGAGCCCCGCGAGGGCCGCGGCGGTCAGCCCGCTCAGGGAGCGGCTGGTGCAGGTGATCCGCCAGGCGCGGCCCTCCCGGCCGAGGACGTCCAGGGCGCGGGCCCGGGTGATGCCGGGCGGCGGATAGACGATCAGCGGCACCGGCCGGTCGGGATCCAGCCGCAACCGCCGGCCCTCGGCGGCGATCCACACCAGCTTGTCGCGCCAGACGAGCTGCCCCGGCCCGCCCTCGCCGAGCCGCTTGGCGAGCACCAGGTCCAGATGGCCGGCCGCCAGCCGCTCGTGCAGGGTGCCGGAGAGCTCGACGGTCAGTTCGAGGTCCACCTCGGGGTGGTCGCCGCGGAAGCGCTCCAGGATCTCCGGCAGCCGCGGCGTCGCCAGATCCTCCGAGACGCCGAAGCGCAGCCGTCCGCGCAGCCGGGTGCCCGCGAACCAGCCGGCGGCCCGTTCGTTCGCCTCCAGGATGGTGCGGGCGAAGCCGAGCATGGCCTCGCCGTCCTCGGTCAGAGCGACGCTGTGGGTGTCGCGGGAGAAGAGCCGGCGCCCGGTGGCCTCCTCCAGCCGCCGCACCTGCTGGCTCACCGTGGACTGCCGCAGACCCAGCCGCCGGGCGGCCTGCGTGAAGCTCAGGGTCTGCGCGACGGTCAGGAACGTCTTCAACTGCGCGGGGTCGTACACGGTGCCAGGTTATCGCGGAACGTGATAACAGTCAGAGCGGCCAGAGGGATTCCCGATCGCCATGATCCGGAGGAGGCTGGGGAGGCAACCCGCCCGCACCCAGAGGCCGGGCCGCCCCACGAAGTAGGAGCAATGCGCCACCCCACGTACCCCGCCTGGCTCCCGGTCGATCCGTTCATCGCGGGGCTCCTCGGCACCGTCCTGCTCGCAGCGCTGCTGCCCGCCACCGGCGGCGCCGCCACCGTCGCGGGCGGTGCGACCGACGCGGCGGTGGCGCTGCTCTTCTTCCTCTACGGCGCCCGGCTGTCGACCCGCGAGGCCCTCGACGGCCTCAAGCACTGGCGGCTGCACCTGACCGTGCTCGCCTGCACCTTCGCGGTCTTCCCGCTGCTCGGACTGGCCGCCCGCGGCCTCGTTCCGTTCGCCCTCTCACCGCAGCTGTACACCGGACTGCTCTTCCTGTGCCTGCTCCCCTCCACCATCCAGTCGTCGATCGCCTTCACCTCGATCGCCCGCGGCAACGTGGCCGCCGCCATCTGCGCGGGCTCGTTCTCCAGCCTCATCGGCGTCTTCCTGACCCCGCTGCTGGCCGCCCTGCTGCTCGGTGGCGGCGGCGGGGTCTCGGCGGACTCGGTGCTCGACCTCGTGCTGCGGCTCCTCGCGCCGTTCCTCGCCGGGCAGTTGCTGCGCCGCTGGACCACCGGCTTCCTGACCCGGCACAAGAAGGCCCTGGGCTACGTCGACCGGGGTTCGATCCTGCTGGTCGTCTACACCGCGTTCAGCGCGGGGATGGCCCAGGGCATCTGGCACCAGGTCACTCCCGTGCGGCTGCTGGAACTGCTCGTCGTGGAGGCCGTGCTCCTCGCGGTGATGCTCGCCCTGACGTCGTACGGCGCCCGCCGGCTCGGCTTCGACCGCGCGGACCGCGTCACCATCGTCTTCGCCGGATCGAAGAAGAGCCTCGCGTCGGGACTGCCGATGGCCACCGTGCTGTTCGGCGCGCAGGCGGGCCTGACGATCCTGCCGCTGATGCTCTTCCACCAGATGCAGCTGATGGTCTGCGCGGTGATCGCCAAACGCTGGGCGCGGCGGGACGGCGGCCCGGACCCGGACCCGGTCTCCCCGCAGGGTCAGCGCAGGAGGTTCACGACCAGCACCGCCAGGGCCATCGCCAGGAAGAGCAGATACGCGCCCAGCGAGCGCCCCCGGTCGCCCGCCCGGAGCTGACGCGACAGCACCCAGCCGAAGATGACCGCTTCGACGGCCGCGCCCGCCACCCCGAGCGCCGGCACCCACAGGCCGACGATCACCGCGACCGTGGCGAACAGATGCAGCACACCCAGCAGGGACACGACCCACAGGAACTGCCCCTGGAGCACGCCCAGCCGGGTCAGTTCATCGAGCCGGACGAGGCCGACTCTCGCACGGAACAGCGCGACGACCGCGGAGGGGACGACCTCACACAGCAGCAGGACCGTCAGCACCACGGTCAGTGTGAACACCGGATCCCCTAGCGCTGGGTGCGGACGCGGGCGAGTTGTCTGGACTGGGCGACCAACCGGCCCGAGGAGTCCCACACTTCGGCGTCCTCCTCCATGTAGCCGTCCGCGAAGTTGCGCGTCGAGTGGACGATGCGCAGCCAGCCCGGGGCGGGCTTCGCCCGTACGTGCACGGTCAGTTCCAGGGTCGGGGCCCAGCCGCCGATGCCCAGGTCGAAGCTGGTCGGGGGCAGCGCGTCCGCCGCCAGGAGCAGCAGCAGCGGGTCGGGCTCGCGCCCGTCCGGCATCCGCAGCCAGCCCTGGATGACGCCCCGGCCGGACGGTGCGCCCATCGCCCAGCCGACGGTGTCCGGGTCGAGCCGCAGATCGAGCCGGCTGAGCAGTTCCGCCTGCTCGACGAAGGACGGCGGCGCCAGTTCGGCGCCGACGCACTTCTCGGGCGGCGGAAGGTTCGGGGGAGTGGCGCTGGTGCGGATGTCACCGGCCGCGTGGCGCTCCAGATCGCCGTACGTGGCGATGGCCCGCAGCCGCTCCTCGCCGCCCTGCAGCAGCGAGACGGTGCCCGTGGAGACGGTGCGGCCGCGCCGCAGGGTCTCGGTGCGCAGTTCCGCCGGGCCCGCGGTCGACGTGGACAGGTAGTAGGCGGTGATGGAGAACGGGTCGCTGTGCCCGTCCTCCCCGCCGCCGAGTTCGGCGGCCAGCGCGCGGGCCGCGAGCGCCAGCAGCAGACCCCCGTTGATGCCCTTGCCGATCCGCCAGCCGCCGTCGAGCTCGGCATCGAAGACGGACGGCTCCCCGGACCGCGCCACCACAGCGGTTCCGCGGTCGAATTCGTACCCCTGATCAGTCTCACGGTCTGTCACACCGCGCAGCGTACGACAGGACCTCCGGTACTTCGGAGACCGGCCGGCGCAGGGGGCGCACCCCGCCGGCCGGTCCCCGCCCGTGTGCGCGGACGGCCTCAGTCTCCGTCGGCCGCGGTCCGCAGGATGATCCGGTGCTCGCCCGCGTACACGTTCATGGAGGAGCCGCGCAGGAAGCCGACGAGGGTCAGCCCCGACTCGGCCGCCAGGTCCACCGCCAGCGACGACGGCGCGGAGACCGCGGCCAGCACCGGGATGCCGGCCATCACCGCCTTCTGGGCCAGCTCGAAGGAAGCTCGGCCGGAGACCAGCAGGATCGACTCCGAGAGCGGCAGCAGGTCCTGCTGCAGGGCCCGGCCGACGAGCTTGTCGACGGCGTTGTGCCGGCCGACGTCCTCCCGGACGTCCACCATCTCCCCGTCCGCCGTGAAGAGCGCCGCCGCGTGCAGCCCCCCGGTCCGCTCGAAGACCTGCTGGGCCGCCCTGAGCCGGTCGGGGAGGACGGCCAGCAGATCCGTGCCGATACGGACCGGGGGAGTGTCGCCGATCTTCCAGAGGGCGTTGGTGCGCACGGCGTCCAGGCTGGCCTTGCCGCACAGGCCGCACGAGGACGTGGTGTAGACGTTCCGCTCCAGCGTGATGTCGGGGACGGTGACGCCCTCGGCCAGCCGGACGTCGACGATGTTGTACGTGTTGGCGCCTCCCCCAGCTACCGCTGGGGGGACCCCCAGCGTCGCACCCGCGCAGTACACGATGTTCGCGATCTCGTCGGCGCGCCCGATCACGCCCTCACTCGCCAGGAACCCCACGGCGAGTGCGAAGTCGTCGCCCGGGGTGCGCATGGTGATGGCCAGCGCCTTGCCGTTCAGCCGGATCTCCAGTGGCTCCTCCGCCACCAGGGTGTCGGCGCGGTGTCCTGCCACGCCGTCCCTGATGCGGAGTACGCGGCGGCGCTCGGTGACCCGTCCCATAGCTGATCAGTCCCGGTTCTGTACGTGCTGGATGCGTCCGACGAACCGATATCCGAATCGGCCCTTGATACAGAGGTTGCCATGGGTGACCGGGTCGTCGTGCGGCGAGGTCACCTTGACCGCCTGGTCAGACCGGTGCCAGGGTGATCGCGTCGGCGGCCTCGACGACGTATGTCGCAGGATGTACTCAGTAGACTGCGGACGAAACCGATTTCCCGGGCCCGAATGTCTGGCCGGGCTCGCCGCTCAGGTCGACCGGGCCGGCAGGGACCGACCCGGAAACGCGAGAGACGACATGAGTGAGCAGCCGACCGCTTCGGGCACCTTTGTCGCGGACGAGGACGTCAGAGCGCGACTGCTGTACCTGCGCGGCAGTATCGACAATCTGGACGCGGCCCTGGTGCACCTGCTCGCCGAGCGGTTCAAGTGCACCCAGCAGGTCGGCGAGTTGAAGGCCGCCCACGACCTGCCGCCGGCCGACCCGGCCCGCGAGGCAGCCCAGATCGCCCGGCTGCGTGAACTGGCCGAGGACGCCCGGCTGGACCCGGCCTTCGCCGAGAAGATGCTGAACTTCATCATCGGCGAGGTCGTTCGGCACCACAAAGTGATCGCCGGACGCTCCACCGAGGACGCGGGCGAGAGCTCCGGCACGGGCGAGGGCGAAGGCTAGAGCGCGGGCACGGGCGAGGGCGACGGAGTCGCCTGGACCGGGGGTGTGGCGCTCACCGCACTTCCTCCGAAGTCGGAGCTTCCCGGAACCGGGGTCGCTATCGTCGCCCGCAGCGACGCCCGCCTGGGCGTCGGGACGATGTCCGGACTGCGGCCGGGCGACGCCCATGTCATCCGCAATGCGGGCGGATGCGTCAATGACGACACCCTCCACTCGCTGCGCTTGAGTCAGACTGTAGGCGGGACCAGTGAAATCCTGCTGGTGCACCACGAGGACTGTGCGGCTCTCGGTGATCCCGCCGATGATCTACGGGCGTGTCTGATCCGGCTCCGTGACAACCAAGAGCTGCCCCATACCGATGTGGTGCGCGGCTTCGTCTCCACGCGCGGTGGTGCTCCGCGCGAGATCCGCCCCGAACGAGCGGAGAACTGATGACCCTCATCCTCAAGCCCGGCACGGCCTGGTCCGACGCCTGGCGGCGTTGCGTCGAGGTCGCCCCCGAGGCGTTCCACGAAGACCGCGTACTCAACCACTGGAACGGCCGCTGGCAGGCGGACGGCCGGCTGCTGCCGACCACCTCGCCCGTCGACGGTTCTCCCCTCGCCGCCCTCCCCCGATTGGACGCGGCCAGCGCCCATCTGGCCGTACGGGCGTCGCTCGATCAGCACCGGGCGTGGCGGGAGGTGCCGCTCGCCGACCGCAAGGCGCGGGTGAGCGCGACCCTGGACGCGCTCACCGAGCACCGTGAACTCCTCGCGCTGCTGCTCGTCTGGGAGATCGGCAAGCCCTGGCGGCTCGCCCAGGCGGACGTGGACCGGGCCATCGACGGCGTGCGCTGGTACGTCGGCGAGATCGACCGGATGGTCGAGGGCCGGACCCCGCTGCCCGGACCGGTCAGCAACATCGCCAGCTGGAACTACCCGATGAGCGTCCTGGTCCACGCCATGCTGGTGCAGGCGCTGGCCGGCAACGCCGTCATCGCCAAGACCCCCACCGACGGCGGTCTCGCCTGTCTCACCCTCGCCACCGCGCTGGCCGCCCGCGAGGGCCTGCCCGTCACGCTGGTCAGCGGCAGCGGCGGCGAGCTGTCCGAGGCGCTGGTCAGGGCCCCGGAGATCGGCTGCGTCTCTTTCGTCGGCGGCCGCGACGCGGGCGGCCGGGTCGCCGCCTCCGTCGCCGACCTCGGCAAGCGGCACATCCTGGAGCAGGAGGGCCTCAACGCCTGGGGTGTGTGGAACTACACCGACTGGCCCACCCTGACCGGGCACATCCGCAAGACCTTCGACTACGCCAAGCAGCGCTGCACCGCCTACCCGCGGTTCGTCGTGCAGCGCGAGACGTTCGACCAGTTCCTGACCGCGTACCTGCCGGGCGTCCAGGCCGTCACCTTCGGCCACCCGCTGGCCGTCGAGCACCCCGACGACGACCTGCCCGAGCTGGACTTCGGGCCGCTGATCAACGCGGCCAAGGCGAAGGAACTCGGCGACCTGGTCTCCGAGGCCATCAGCCGCGGCGCGGTCCCGCTGCACCACGGCTCGCTCGCCGAGGGACGCTTCCTGCCCGGCCAGGACACCTCCGCGTACCTGCCGCCGGTCACCCTGCTCAACCCGCCCTCGACCTCACCGCTGCACCACGCGGAACCGTTCGGCCCGGTCGACACCCTCGTCCTGGTCGACACCGAGGCCGAACTGCTGGCCGCGATGAACGCCAGCAACGGCGCGCTGGTGGCGACCCTCGCCACCGACGACCAGGGCGCCTTCGACCGGCTCGCCCCGCAGATCAGGGCCTTCAAGGTCGGTCACAGCAAGCCGCGTTCGCGCGGTGACCGCGAAGAGCTCTTCGGCGGCTTCGGCGCCTCCTGGCGCGGTGCCTTCGTCGGCGGCGAACTGCTGGTCCGCGCCGTCACCGAGGGGGCGGCCGACGAGCGGCTGCCCGGCAACTTCCCGGGCTACCGGCTCCAGCCCAGCTGATCCGCGGCCGGTCCCGGTGGTGACGGCACTCGCCGTCGCCACCGGGGCAGGTCACCCGATGCCCTGATGGTCGGCGAGCAGCGCGAACTCACGGTCCGCGGCGTCCGGCACCTCACGCTCCACGGACTGCTCCACCAGCGCGCGATGCCGCTCCAGCGGCCTGCGCCGGTCCGGCGGCACGAGCAGCAGCAGATCGTCGAGACCGGCCAGCAGCCTCCGGGTGACCTGCGGGCTGGTGGTCGCGCACAGCCGGATCTCGGTGAACCCCAGATCCACCAGATCACCCCAGGACGGCAGATCCTGCACCAGCCGCACCGTCCCCGAACGGTCGGTGTGGTGCACCGCGCCCAGCGGCCGGTCCGCCACCGCCGCCAGGAACTGCACGATCCGGTCCAGGCACTGCACCGCCGTCGTCGGATCGTTGATGGCCGACGACAGCGCCCGCAGCCCGATGTCCGCCAGCTGCCGCAGCCCGAACCCCAGATCCTGGTGGAACGTCCGCTCCACCCCCACCGACACCGTGGACCGCAGCAGCCGCACCGGCAGCCGGCCCTCGCTGGGGCCGTGCACCGTCAGCAGCGGCGTCCCCGGCACCACGAAGTCCCCGATCCGCGGCACCAGCCGCAGCACCGTCCCGCCCCGCCGCGCGATCCGGCACAGCCGCGCGATGTTCACGTCCCGCAGCACTCCCGCCCGCCCCCGGTGCGTGATCACCGAGACCTCCGCCGGCAGCGGCAGCGCCCCCTCGGGGGACCGCAGCGGATACGCCCCCAGCACCCGGAACGACTCCCGGGTGATCCGGTCGATCACATAGCTGACCCGCATCAGCCGGATCGTGGCGTTCACGTACGCCACGAACAGCCCCAGGCTGATCAGCACCAGCAGCACCGCCGTCAGCAGCGTGAACACCGGCACGCTGGTGACGAGCTTCGGATCCTGCTCCCCGTCGTACGACGCTTGGCCCGCCAGCGAGAACAGGAACGTCGCGAGGAACACCGCGAACGTCCCCTTGGTGATCCGGCTGCGCACATACAGCCGCACCACTCGCGGCGAGAACTGGCTGCTCGCCATCTGCAAGGCGACCAGCGAGATGCTGAAGACCACACCGATGAACGTCAGCATCGCCGAGCCCACCGTCGTCACGACCGACTTCGCGTCGTCCGCGATTTTGATCAACGACGTGACCGAGTCGTAGTCGCCCTCGTCCTGCAGCGCCCCGATCAGCCAGGCGTCCAGCTCCCCGACCGCACCCGCCAGCACCAGCGCCCCGACCAGCCCCACGGCCGGCGCGAACCAGAACGTGTCCCGCAGATGCTCCCGCAGCGGCGAAAGCGCCCGTGGCCTGCGGCTTTCACGGTGTGTAACCAAAGGTGACATATCGCTCACACCCGGACCCTACGTCCTCCCACCCCCCGAACCCGGGACCCTGCCCACCCTCGCGCACGGCCCCCGGCACGGCGCCCAGCACGGCGTCTTATGCAGGTGAGAAGCACTCCGATTCCTTGGTATCGTTGTCCATGTCGCCGCGGGAAACCTCGGCACACACCCTGTCCGGGTGGCGGAATGGCAGACGCGCTAGCTTGAGGTGCTAGTGCCCTTTATCGGGCGTGGGGGTTCAAGTCCCCCCTCGGACACCAGCAGTACTTCTCCAGTGCCGGCCGATCATCGGCCGGCACTGTTTGCGTTGGTGGCGCCCGCCACGTTGTTGGCCCGGCGCTCCTTGTCCCGCACGGGAAATCCGCTGGTGAGGGACGTATCCGGCCCGGCATGATCGCCCTCATGGCCCGCACCCCGCACGATTCCGGATCCCTCGCCGACGCCCTACTCACGGCGCTGGACCCGCTGCCCTATCCGGCGCGCATGCGTGAGCTCGCTCGGCGCGCACGGGGCGCCGCCGCGCGCGGTGACCTGGGTGTGCTGCTGCGGGGGCTGTCGGGCCGTGGCGCCTACGAACGGCGGCTGGCCGCCGCTGCGGCTGCCGTTGGACGTGACGTCGGTTATCTGCAGGTCAGGCTCGCGGACCCGGACGCGCTCGTGCGCGGGTATGCGGTCAAGGCCGTCGAACGCGGGCACATCCCTGATGCCGCGGTCGTCGAGGTCCTCGACGACGCCCCCGCGGCCGTACGCCGGCAGGTGGTTCGCGCGGTGGTCGCCGACCGGCGCTCCGCGCTCGCCGACCGGCTGATCGATCCCTACCGGACGTGCTGGGGCGACGAGGAGGCGGCACGGCTGCTGGCCGCGTGCGGTACGGCGACCGTCGTACGGCTGCTGCCGGAACTGTCCCACGCGGTCAGGGGATGGGCGCTGCTGGGGCTGCGGCACCCCGTAGAGGTGCTGGACGAGGCGGGACGCCAGCTCGAAGCGCTGCCGGAGACGATGCGCGACGCCTGGTGGGAAGGGCGGGCGGCGGGGGTGGCGGCGGCCGTGTCGGCGGAGCCGGAGCGCGTGCTCGATCTGCTGGAGCGGCTGTGTCCCGGGCCGCCCCCGGCCCGGATCCTGGACCGGATCGACGATCTCGTGTCGGCGGAGCCCGGCCGTACCCTGCGCTACCTGCTGGCCCCCGAACGGACCGGCGCACTGCTACGACGGGGCCTCAAGCGCTCCACTCTGGGACGTCTCGTACGCCTGGACCCGCCGGAACTCGTCGATCTCGGCCGGGCCATGAGTCAGGACCACGCAGCTCTCGCCAAGCTGCTCAAGGCGCTGCCGCCGTCCCGTCGCAACGTGCTGTTCGATGCGTTCACCAGCGGACAGGACCTGGGCCGGGCGGTTCTGGACCCGGTGCTGCTCGCGGTCCTCCCTCACGCGCGGCGTGAGTCCGAGGCGCGGCGGATGGCCGCTCAGGCGCGGGAGCGCGGGGAGTCCTGGACCGCGGTGCTGACCGCGGTGTCCTTCCTGCCGGTCGCCGAGGCGGTCGAGGAGCTGACGGCCGCGACCCGTCGGCCGGCCGCCGAGGACCGGGCCCAGGCGTGGCCGCTGCTGGTGCGCAACGCGGCCCGTTCCGGCGAGCCCGCGCGGGCCACCGCGGTGCTGGGCACGATGGAGCGCCTGCGCAATGAGCAGGACCCTGTGCGATCCGCCGCGCTCGCGGCGCTCGCGGAGACGCCTGCCCGGCTCTTCACGGATGGCGACGCGGATGCCCTGGAGCGCATCACCACCGACGCGATCGAGGCCCGCGACTCGTCCTGGAAGACCCACCATGCCCTGCGCACGCTCGCCGTGAACCTGCTGCGCGAACATGCCACCACGCGGGAACAGCGGCTGGTCGGCTGGGCCCTCAGCACCTTGGAGCGGCTGCACGGGCACACCGGCGGCGTCGATCTGGGCCGGCTGGACGAGGGGCTGCGCCGCGGTCAGGAACACGAGGTGTTCGCTGCGCTGCGGCCGTGGCTGGAGGCGGGCGCTGCGAAAGCCGATCACAGCCTGACGTTCGCCCTCACCCGCTCGCTCGGCCGGCGCGCCCGCGCCATGCCGCAGCTGCGCGAACTGCTGTGGCAGGCCATCCGGTTCGGTGACAACGCGACGGTGGAGCAAGCCATCGGGTACTGGCTGGAGGGTTCTCCGGACCGGGACACCGAGGTGCTCGCGATCCTCGAACTCGAACCGTCGACGGCCGTGCTGCAGCCTGTTCTGCACATACTGACCGAGCACCGCACCGATCTGCTCGACGCCGTTCTGGGCGACACCCCGCCCTACGGCCGCTTCCTCGTCGAGGGGGCCCCATGGATGCCGTGGATCGGCAGCTCGGTGAACGGCTGGCTGCCCCGCCACCAGGCCGCCGCCGCGCGGCTGCTGGCCCGGCGCGCGGCTGACGCCTCCCTGCCGATGCACGAGCGCACCGCGGCGATAGCCCAGGCCGCCGTCATCCCGGAACTCGGCTCCGGCCTGGTCCGCCGCTTCACCGGGTCTTCCAGCGTGCCGCTCGCCGAAGCCGCGCTCGGCGCGCTGGTGTGGACGGACCGGCCGGGGGAGGCACTGCCGGAGCTGCTCGCCCACGTCGGGGGCGACCGCGCCCGGGTGGCCGCCTACGCGGCGGCCCGCGCGACGCTGTACGTCGAGCCGTCCCGGCTGCAGGCCCACCTGCGCGCCGTACTGCTGCCCGACGAGACCGCCCCCACGAAGGTGACGAGCCGTAAGGAGGCGGCCAGGCTGGCCGCCACCCGGCTTCCCCTGGCGGACGCGGCCGCCCTGCTCGCCGACGCCTACCGGCGGGCCGGCCAGCACCATGACGTGCGGGCTGCGTGCGTGGCCTTCACGACGGGGCTGCTCGGCTGCGAACCGGCCTGGGAGCTGCTGGAGGCGGCGGCGACCGGAGGGCCGGAAGTCCGGCAGGCCGTGCTGCGCACCCAGCCGCTCGACATCGCGGACCGGTACCGCGGGCGCTACGCGCGGCTCGTCACCGCCGTGTGCGAAAGCGCTGATCCGGAAACCGCCCTGCGTGCGTTCGGGGCACTTCCGCAATGGGCCCTCTGGGCGCCCGAGGCGGCAGAGGTGGTGGTGTCCGCCGTCACCGATCTCGACAACCGGGAGACGTGGAGTGCCGCGGCCGGGGCGCTGATCGCCCTGGCGATCTCCGGATCGGCCGTATCGGCCGGCTCGGGGCAGGGCGACCCGCTGGCCCGCGCCCTGGCCTCGCTCGTGGCCGCCGCGGCTCTGCCGGACGAGCCGGACGCCGCCCCCGACCGTGACCGCCCGGCGCGCCGCCGGGTCCGGGCCCTCGCCGAGCACCTCGCCGTCCACGCCCGGATGGCGCCGGGTGCCACCCGGCCCGCCGCCAAGGCGGCCGGCGAGCTCCTCGCCGGATTCGACGCGTTCGTACCCGACGCGGCCCACATCCTGGTGAGCGCCGTGGATCTGGACGCCGAGCCGGCGGTGCTCACGGCCGCCCTCGTCCGGCTGGTGCCGCTGATCGAGGGCCGGCCCGCGCTCGCGGTACGGACCGCCCAGATCCTGCGCGGACGGCTGAAGACCGCGGGGCAGCCGGGCACCCCGGACGGCCTGCTGCACGCGGCCCGCCGGCTGTCCACGGCGGACGGCTGTCTCGCGGGGCTGCTCGCCGTCGCCCTCACCGAGGTGGGCGGCAGACGCACACAGTGGTCGGAGTCCTGGCGCGAGCAGCTGCGGCTGCTGCGCCGCCACCCGCACCCGGACGTCCGGGACGAGGCGCTGCTGCTGGCGACGGCACCCGAATAGGGCCGGGGCCGGGCGCGACGAACGCGCCCGGCACGGGCTTGATCAGGACTGTGCGGGGGCCGTGGTCGCTACCACGGCGAAGGCGGCGCCCTGCGGGTCCACCACGACTGCCATCCGGCCGACCTTGTCCATGTCGAAGGGGGGCGCCATCACGGAGCCGCCGGCGCGGACCAGGGCGTCGACCGTGCTGTCGACGTCGTCCACGGCGAAGTTCACCAGCCAGTGCGGCGGGACGCCTTCCGGCATGTTCTCCATGCCCTGCATGCCGCCGATGGTGCGGCCCTTGACCTGGAAGCCGGTGAACTCCGGCATGTCCGGCATCGGGCCGGCCGCCAGCCCCAGCGCCGCCTCGTAGAAGGTGCCGGCCGCCTTCGGGTCGGGGGTGGCGAGCTGGTTCCAGACCAGGGCGCCGGGCTCGTTGACGATCTGCGCGCCGGGGAACTCCTTCGGCTGCCAGACGCCGAACACCGCGCCCTGCGGGTCCACGGCGACCAGCATCCGGCCCGTCTCGCCGACGTCCATCGCGGGGGCCATCACCGTGCCGCCGTTCGCGCTGATCGCGGCCTGCGTGGCGTCGGCGTCGGCGGTGGAGAAGTAGCTGGTCCAGTTGGGTGGCGGTGCGGGCTCGTCGCCCATCGACATCGCCTTCATGATCCCGGCGACCGGCTTGCCCTTCAGCGTGCAGATCGAGTAGCCGCCGAACTCCTCGGCGCCGACCTCGCCCTGCCAGCCGAAGAGGTCCCGGTAGAAGTCCAGGGCGGCCTGCTGGTCCGGAACCATCAGGTCGATCCAGCACGGTGTTCCGGGTTCGTACGGAGCGGTGACTTCGGACATCTGGCGTCTCCCAGCGGTGGTCCGCCGCGGGCGGCGCCCGGGCGTGTGTGTATCCCCCGCTGACCACCTTCCTCGCGGTCCGCCGTTACCGCCATCGGGCGCGCGGCGGCCGCCCGGTGATTTTCCGCCGCCCGTTGACTCTCCGGGCCGGCAGGGCGCCGCGGGTCAGTACCGGGTGCCCGTGGCGGCCGGGAGGTCGTTCAATTCGGTGAGGTCGGCGGGGGAGAGGGTGAGGTCGGCGGCGCCCGCGTTGTCCGTGAGGTACTTCGGGGTCTTGGTGCCGGGGATGGGGACGACGTAGCGGCCCTGCGCGAGGACCCAGGCGAGGGCGACCTGGGCGGGGGTGGAGCCGGTGCGCTCGGCGATGGCGCGGACCGTGCCGACCATGGCGAGGTTGGTGCGCAGCGCCTCCTGCTGGAAGCGGGGGAGGTTGCGGCGCATGTCGTCGGCGGGGAGGTCGTCGTACGAGCTGAAGCGGCCGGCGAGGAAGCCGCGGCCCAGCGGGGAGAACGGCAGGAAGGCGATGCCCTCGCGTTCGCAGTGGGGCAGGACGTCCGCCAGCGCGTCGCGGGTCCACAGCGACAGCTCGGACTGGACGGAGGCGACCGGGTGGACGGCGTGGGCCCGCTCGATCTCCTCGACCGAGGCCTCGGACAGGCCGATCCTGCGGGCCTTTCCCGCGGCCACCACCTCCGCGAGGGCGCCCCAGGTCTCCTCGACCGGGACCTCGGTGTCGATGCGGTGCAGCTGGTAGAGGTCGACGTGATCGGTGCCCAGCCGGCGCAGGCTCGCGTCGATCGACGCCTTGATGTGCTCCGGGCGCCCGTTCCGGCCGTAGACGGGCCGTCCCTCGTCGGTGCCGGTCAGCACCAGGCCCACTTTGGTGGCCAGTACGGCCCGCTCCCGGTAGGGGCCCGCGAGCGCTCGGCCGACCAACTCCTCGTTGGTGTAGGGACCGTAGGCGTCGGCGGTGTCGATGAGCGTCACACCCAGGTCGAGGGCGCGCCGGACGACGTCGACGGACACGGTGTCGTCACGGCCGCTCGGGTCGTAGGCATGGGTCATGCCCATGCAGCCGAGTCCGACGACGCCCACGGCGGGGCCCTTGCTGCCGAGTGTGGTGGTGCGCATGGGTGCTGCTCCTTCGGACGGCGGCGGAGTCGGCCGGTCGCGGGATCGACGGACCGCGGAACCGCCCCGCTGCGTGATCGGCGACGATCATCACCTTGCCGTATGACAGTGCGCAGGGGCTCATGAATATTCCGGCCGGCCGCCCACCGCGGCGACCGCCGCCGCGCCCGTACGGCAGCCCGCGGCGGCCGCTCCCGCCAGGTCCGCGCCGGTGAGCCGGGCCGCCAGGAACCCGCCGGCGAAGGCGTCGCCGGCCCCCGTGGTGTCGACGGCGTCCGCCGCGACTCCGGGCACGCGGGCGGTGACCTTTCCCCGCTCGGCGACCAGCGCACCGGCGCCGCCGAGTTTGACCACCGCCACTCCATGGGCGGCGCTCAACCGCTCGGCGGCGCGCACGGGATCGGGGTCGCCGGTCAGCAACCGGGCCTCCGCGAGATTCGGCAGCAGCAGGTCGGCGCCCGCGACGGCGTCCAGGAAACGGCGGACGCCGAGCTGCTGGAGGAAGCCGGTGGAGGCGGGATCCACGCTCACCGGGATGTGCCGGGCGCGGGCCGCGGCCATGGCCAGCGCGGCGAGTTCCCGGCCGGGCTCGTTGAAGAACAGATAGCCGGAAAGGTGCAGCCGGCCGGCGCCGTCGAGCAGCGCCGCGTCCCAGTCCTCCGGGCCGAGCCGCACGCTCGCGCCGCTGTCGGTGACCAGGGTGCGCTCCGCCGCCGCGTCGACCAGGGCGATCACGACGGCGGTCGGCAGCGACGGGTCGACGCGCACATGCGGCTGTACCCCGCAGCGCCGCAACACATCCCGGTGCCAGTCGGCGGAATCCGCCCCGGCACGGGCCAGCAGCCGCACGTCGGCCCCCGAACGGGCAGCCCACGAAGCGGTGTTGGCGCCGGACCCGCCGGGCCTGACCGCGATCCTGGCGGAGGTGTCGGTGTCGGGCGCGAGCGGCTTGTGGTGCCGCGCCACGATGTCGGTGACGACGTCACCGATGACCAGCAGGGACGTCCCGGCGGCGGCCGCCGTCATATGTGCCGCGACCAGTCCGCGGCGATCGCGGAGGCGAGCCGGACATTGCCCCGCACCGCCGCCAGATTCGCCTCCAGGGAGGCGCCGCCGGTGTGTTCGGCGAAGTACGCGAGCAGAAACGGCGTGATGGCCTGCCCGGTGACGCCCGCCGCGCGAGCCGCCTCATGGGCCTCGACCAGTACGCGGTCGTGCAGCGCGGGATCGAGCTGCTCCGCCTCCGGTACGGGATTGGCCACGATCAGCGCGGCGCCCGGACCGCCCAGCGCGTCCTGGGCGCGCATCACGGCGGCGACCTCGGAGGGTTCCTGCAGCGTCCAGTCGAGTGGCTCACCGGAACTCGTCAGGTAGAAGCCGGGGAAGGTGCCGGTGCGGAAGCCGAGGACGCCGACGCCGAGCGTCTCCAGCCGCTGCAGGGTGGCCGGCACGTCGAGTATCGACTTCACACCCGCGCAGACGACCGTGATGCGGGTGCGGGCGAGCAGCTTGAGGTCCGCGGACTCGTCCTGATGGCTGACCCAGTCCCGGTGCACCCCGCCGAGACCGCCGGTGGCGAAGACCCGGATCCCGGCACGCGCGGCCAGGAACGCCGTGCCGGAGACCGTCGTCGCGCCGCTGGCGCCGGTGGCGAGCGCCGGGGCGAGGTCACGGAAGCCGAGTTTGCGCAGGCCCTGGTCGCTCGCGACCCGCTCCAGCTGATCCTTGCCGAGCCCGATGTGCGCGGTCCCGTCGAGGACGGCGACGGTCGCCGGGACGGCGCCCGCGGCGCGGACGATCTCCTCCAGTTCCACGGCCACCCGGAGGTTGCGGGGCCGGGGGAGACCGTGGGCGATGATCGTCGATTCGAGGGCCACCACCGGCGCGCGCCGGTCGAGGGCGTCCCGCACTTCGTCGGAGAGCGCAAGGGACAGCGAGGAGGGAACGACTGTACGAGGGTCCATCTCTCATTCCTGTCGGACCGCCGGCGTTCCCAAACCTCCAGCTCACACCTCCCTCCACGCCTCCCGCTCCGGCTCCCCGCCGGCGGTGGGCGGATCGATGCCCGTCAGCTCGCCGTCGAGCCGCACCCAGCGGGTGATGCCGATGCCGTGCAGGAACGGAAGATCGTGTCCGGCCACGATCAGCGCTCCCTGGTACGAGGCCAGGGCCGCCGTGAGCCGGCGCACGCTGGCCAGGTCCAGATTGTTCGTCGGCTCGTCGAGCATCAGCAGCTGTGGAGCGGGATCGGCGAGCATCAGCGCGGCGAGCGACGCGCGGAACCGTTCACCGCCCGAGAGGGTGCCGACCGGTTGGTCCGCGCGCCCGCCCCGGAAGAGGAAACGGGCCAGCCGCGCCCTGATCTGGTTGTCGGTCGCGCCGGGCGCGAAGCGGGCGACATTGCCCGCGACCGTCAGCCCGTCGTCGAGCAGGTCGAGCCGCTGCGGCAGGTACCGCATCGGTACGTGCGCCACCGCCTCGCCCGCCACCGGCTCGAGCTGCCCGGCGATCGTCCGCAGCAGGGTGGACTTGCCCGCCCCGTTGCGGCCCAGGAGCGCGATCCGCTCCGGGCCGTGCACGTCCAGGTCGGCGCGGGCGCCGTAGCGGACCTCCAGCCCGCGCAGGGTCAGTACGGTCCGGCCGGCGGGGACGGCGGTGTGCGGCAGGTCGATGCGGATCTCGTCGTCGTCCCTGACCGCCTCGACGGCCTCGTCGAACCGCTCCTTGGCCTCCTCCAGCTTCTCGGTGTGCATGATGCGGTGCTTGCCGGCGGAGACCTGGGCGTCGCGCTTGCGCTGGTTCATCACGATCTTCGGCTCGCGCTTCCGGTCGGACATCTTCTGGCCGTAGCGGGCCCGGTGGGCCAGCTTGATCCGGGCCTCGGCCAGGTCGCGCTTCTGCCGGCGCATCTCGGTCCCGGCCACCCGCACCATCCGTTCCGCGGCCTCCTGCTCGACGGCGAGCGCCTCCTCGTACGCCGAGAAGTTCCCGCCGTACCAGTGCGTCTCGCCGCCGCGCAGATCGGCGATCCGGTCGACCAGCTCCAGCAGCTCCCGGTCGTGGCTGACCACGAGCAGCAGCCCGGACCAGGACGCGACGGCCTCATGGAGGCGGCGCCGGGCGTCCAGGTCCAGATTGTTGGTCGGCTCGTCGAGCAGCAGGACGTCCGGCCGGCGCAGCAGCAGCGCGGCCAGCCGCAGCAGCACCGACTCGCCGCCCGACACCTCGCCGATGGTGCGGTCGAGGGTGATGTGACCGAGGCCGAGCTGGTCGAGGGTGGCGAGGGCGCGTTCCTCCACATCCCAGTCGTCGCCGACCGCGGCGAAGTGCTCCTCGCTCGCGTCGCCGCCCTCGATCGCGTGCAGGGCGGCGCGGGTCACGTCGATGCCGAGCGCGGTGTCGACCCTGACGGACGTGTCGAGCGAGACGTTCTGCGGCAGGTAGCCGATCTCGCCGGAGACCCGCACCGTCCCCTCGGCCGGGCGCAGTTCACCGGCGATGAGCCGGAGCAGCGTCGACTTCCCCGAGCCGTTGAGTCCGATCAGGCCGGTGCGGCCGGGGCCGGCGGCGAAGTCGAAGTCGTCGAGCACGGGGGTGCCGTCCGGCCAGGAGAAGGAGAGACGGGAGCAGCTGATGGAAAGGGGGGTGAATGCCATGAGGGCCTCCTGGTTGCTGGATGAGAGGGCAACTGCGGAGACACCGGAACGCGACGCGGCTCGACCCCGGAGGGGAGATGGCTGGGTGGTGACGCCCTGGCGGAACGGAAGGCGGGTCACACTGCCGAGGTCGCACTCGGGCACGCGGGAATCCCACGGGCACGGTGTCTCATGACCTCAGACGCGCAACGGCCTTCTCCGATCGACGACAACAGGGCCGACGACGACGTTACGCCGGGGGTGGTGGGCGGGCAACGCCTTTTCCGCCCGCCGCCCGCCGCCCGGGGGTCGGGGGTCGCGGATGCCTTCTTCCGTGGCGGCGCGCGATGTGCTGAGGTGATGCCCATGGTTGACGACTCCGCATATCCCACGGTGCCGCTCCACCCCCACACGGTCCCCGCCCACGAGGCGGAGGCGCGCAGCCGCACCTTCCACGAGGTCATGGCGAGCCGGCGGACCGTGCGGGACTTCTCCTCCCGGCCGATCCCGCAGGGCGTCGTCGAATGGGCGATCCGCACCGCGGCCACCGCCCCGAGCGGGGCGAACGTGCAGCCCTGGCGTTTCGTCGTCCTCACCGACCCGGAGCGCAAACGCACCCTGCGCGAGGCCGCGGAGGCCGAGGAGCGCGAGTTCTACGAGCGCCGGGCCTCCGAGGAGTGGCTGACGGCCCTCGCCCCGATCGGCACCGACTGGCACAAGCCGTTCCTCGAGGACGCCCCGGCCGTCATCGTCGTCTTCGAGGTCCACAAGGGCCCGGAATCGCCCCGGCCCTACTACACCAAGGAGTCGGTGGGGATCGCCGTCGGCCTGCTGCTGGCCTCCCTCCACCAGGCGGGTCTGGCCACCCTCACCCACACCCCCAGCCCGATGCGCTTCCTGAACGACGTCTGCGACCGCCCGCCCGAGGAGCGCGCCTCGTACGTCATCCCGGTCGGGTACCCGGCGGAAGGCGCCCGGGTCCCGGACATCCACCGCAAGGATCTCGACCAGGTCGTGGTCCGGCTCTGACCGGCCGGGCCGGTTGTACCGGCTCCCGGGGAGCACCGCGCGGGTTGCGTGGCACCGCGCGGATAATGATTTGGTCCTGCGTCACCCAACGCGTAGAGTCAGGTTTACCGACGCGGGGTGGAGCAGCTCGGTAGCTCGCTGGGCTCATAACCCAGAGGTCACAGGTTCAAATCCTGTTCCCGCTACTCACACAGCAGGCCCGGTGCGCAAGCACCGGGCCTGCTGCTTTGTCATGTGCCGGTGCTGGGTGGGTGGCGACGCCGCAAAGCAGCTGATCGGGAAGATCCGTTGGGATATACCGGACCGATGTATGAGCAGAGCCCCGGTGCCGACCGATCGCCCGTCGTCCTCCATGTCCCGCACAGTTCACGGACGCTGACTCCCGCCGCACGAGGGAGCGTTCTGCTGGACGACGCCCAGCTGTCGCGGGAGCTGGACCACATGACGGACGCCCATACCGACCTCATCGCCGGCCGGGCGGCGGACGGCGCCGCCGTCACGCCCTGGACGCACGCCAATCTGCTCTCGCGCCTCGTCGTCGACCCCGAGCGATTCCCCGACGAGCGGGAGGAGATGCGGGCGGTGGGCATGGGCGCGGTCTACACCGGCACCTCGCAGCGCGGGCGGCTGCGCAACGAGGACCCCGGTCACGAACGGGAGCTGCTCGCCGAGCACTTCGACCCGTACGCGGCCGCGTTCACCGAGCTGATCGACGACCGCCTCGCCGCCACCGGCCGCGCCGTCATCATCGACGTGCACTCGTACCCGTCCCGGCCGCTGCCCTACGAACTGCACGCGGCCGGCGCCCGCCCCGCCGTGTGTCTGGGCACCGACGAGCACCACACCCCGCCCTGGCTGCTCGACGCCGCCCGCCGGGCCTTCGCGGACTGCGGTGAGCTCGGCCTCAACACCCCGTTCGCCGGCTGCTACGTCCCGCTCAAGCACTACGGCCACCGCACCGAGGTGTCCGCGCTCATGATCGAGGTCCGCCGGGACCTCTATATGACCGAGCCGGGCGGAGCGCCCACCGACGGTCTGTCCGCCGTGGTGCGGGCACTCACCGCGCTCGTCGACGCCGTCACGGGGCCGGCGGCCCGTCCAGCTCCTTGACGAGCCGCTTGGGGGCGATCACGCGATAGCTCTCCTCCGTCCAGTCCGACAACAGCTCCGCGGACGGGACGCCCTCGTCCAGCGGGATCCGGACCCAGCCCGCCTTGCCCAGGCCGTAGCCGGCCGGTTCCGCGCCGGGAGCGGTCATCGCGTGGGCGTGCACGTCCTCGTCCTTGAGCTTCACGGTGATGGCCGGCGGATAGCTGCCGTCCTCGACGCCGAGGAAGACGAAGACCTTCTTGTTGACCTTGATGACGGACTCGCCCCAGGGGAACTCCTCGACCGCCTCCGGCAGCCGCAGGGCGAACTCGCGGACCTTTCCGCGGACGGCGAGCGGATCGTGGGCGCGGCGGGGCATGGCGACTCCAGGGGCTCGGCGGCGGGCCGTGGCTGTCTGTGATCGATGGTAGGGCCGGGGTTCGACAGCCCGCCTGCCGTGCGCGCCCATGCCCGTGATCACCCGCCGGAGCCGGTGCGGCGGCATCAGGACCCCGGCGGCTGCTCCGGCCGGGTGTGGATGACCGTGTCCAGGATGCGCGACCACTGCCGGACGATGCCCGCGCGGCGTGCCGAGTCGTCGCTGAGCAGGTTGGCGAGGCCGAGGCCACGGGCCATGTCCAGGGTCGCCTGGACGGATTCACGGACGCCCTCGACGGATTCGTCGGCGTCCAGGAACTCCACCGCGAGCCGGTGGGCCTCACGGCCTATCCGGGCCTCCAGGGCGTTGACCCGGGGCCGTAGCTGTTCCTCGTCCGCGGCCGCGACCCACAGGTGGAGCGCGGCGCGGAACAGCGGGCCGGTGTAGACGCCGACGAGCATGTCGACGACGGCGCGGGTACGGGACGCACCGTCACGGGGCAGCGCGCGGGCCCGCTCCCGGACGGCGTCCAGCCACTCCTCCGCGACATGCTCGATCGCGGCGGTGAAGAGGTCCTCCCGGGTCGGGAAGTGGTGCTGGGCCGCGCCCCGGGTGACCCCGGCGCGTTCCGCCACGGCGGAGACGGTGCTGCCGCTCCAGCCGCGTTCCGCCAGGCAGGACACGGCCGCCTCCAGCAGCTTCCGCCGGGTGGCGCGGCTGCGGTCCTGCTTGGGGGCCCGGGTGGTCACCACACCCATGACGGGCTCCGGCGTTCGGCGAAGGACCGTATCCCCTCCGCCGCCTCGGGCGAGGCGAAGAGGCGGGCGGACCGTTCTGCCAGCGCCGCCGTGTCCCGGTCGAAGGTGCGCAGCACCTCGGCGGTGGTGAGCCGTTTGGACTCGGCGAGACCCTGCGGCGAGGCGGCCCGCAGACCGTCGAGGATGCCGTCCAGCGCGTCGGCGGTCGCGCTCACCAGGCCGATCCTGACGGCCTCCGCCGCGTCGAAGACCTCGCCCGTCAGGTAGTAGCGGGCGGCGGCACGCGGGTCGGTGCGGGGCAGCACCGTGAGCGAGATGACGGCCGGGGCCAGGCCGAGCCGCGCCTCGGTGAAGGCGAAGCTCGCTCCCTCGCCGGCCACCGATATGTCGCACGCCGCGAGCAGCCCGAGACCGCCGGCCCGTGCGTGGCCGGTGACCTCGGCGACCACGGGCTTGGGCGACTCGACGATGCTCCGCAGCAGCTCCGCCAGGCCGAGCGGCCCGCCGGCCGTCGGGTCCTTGAGGTCGGCGCCCGCGCAGAACGTGCTCCCGGTGTGGGTGAGCAGGATCGCGCGGACGCCGGGGTCCTTGACCGCCTCGTCGAGCCCTTCGCGCAGCTCGGTGACCAGCCGGGCCGACAGGGCGTTGCGGTTGTGCGGCGAGTCCAGGGTGAGCAGGGCGATACCGCGCTGGTGGTCGCGGCGTACGAAGGGCGCGTCGGACACGATCGGTCTCCTCCATGCGGATCGGCAGGCCGCGTCGGGCCCGGCGGGACTCGTCGGGCCCGGCGGGACTCGTCGGGCCCGGAAGGACTCGTCGGGCCCGGAAGGACTCCGGGCCCCGGACTCGGTGCGAATCACCGTGGATGGGTGGATGTCAGTAGGACTTGGGCAGGCCCAGGGTGTGGTGCGAGACGAAGTTGAGGATCATCTCACGGCTGACCGGAGCGATCCGGCCCACGCGGGACGCGGTGAGCAGGGCGGCCAGCCCGTACTCCGTGGTGAGCCCGTTGCCGCCGAGTGTGTGCACGGCCTGGTCGACGGCCTTGGCCCCGGCCTCGGCGGCCGCGTACTTCGCCATGTTGGCGGCCTCGCCCGCCCCCATGTCGTCACCCGCGTCGTAGAGGTAGGCGGCCTTCTGCATCATCAGCCGGGCGAGTTCCAGCTCGATGTGGGCGACCGCGAGCGGGTGGGCTATCGCCTGGTGGGCGCCGATGGGGGACTGCCACACCTGGCGGGTGCGGGCGTACTCGACGGCCTTGTCCAGGGCGAACCGGCCCATGCCCAGCGAGAACGCGGCGGTCATGATCCGCTCCGGGTTGAGGCCCGCGAACAGCTGCAGCAGCCCGGCGTCCTCATCGCCGACGAGGGCGTCGGCCGGCAGCCGTACATCGTCGAGGAAGAGCTGGAACTGCTTCTCGGGAGCGCCGAGTTCCATCTCTATCTGCCGGTACTCGAACCCCGGTGTCTCGCGGTCGACGATGAACAGACACGGCTTGAGCTTGCCGGTGCGCGCGTCCTCGGTGCGGCCGACGATGAGCGTGGCGTCCGCGATGTCCACACCCGAGATGAAGACCTTGCGCCCGGTCAGCAGCCAGTCGTCACCGTCGCGGCGGGCGGTGGTGGTGATGCGGTGCGAGTTGGAGCCGGCCTCGGGCTCGGTGATGCCGAAGGCCATCCGCAGCGACCCGTCCGACAGCCCCGGCAGCCAGCGGCGCTTCTGCTCCTCGGTGCCGAAGCGGGCGATGACGGTGCCGCAGATGGCGGGGGAGACGATGAGCAGCAGCAGCGGGCAGCCGGCCGCGCCCAACTCCTCCAGGACTATGGAGAGTTCGGCCATGCCACCGCCTCCGCCGCCGTACTCCTCGGGGAGGTTCACCCCGAGATAGCCGAGCGCGCCCGCCTCCCGCCACAGCTCGTCGGTCTGCTTCCCCGCGCGAACGGCCGCGGTGAAGTAGTCACGGCCGTAGCGGCGGCCGAGATCCCCGACGGCGGCACGCAGGGCGCGCCGCTCGTCGCTTTCCAGGAGTGCGCTGTCGAAGGTGCCTTGGCTGGTGGTCATGGGCGTGCTTCCTCCTTGACGACGGCGAGTACGGCGCCGACGTCGACCTGGCGGCCGACCTCGGCGTTCAGTGCGGTGAGCGTTCCCGAGGCGGGAGCGGTGATCCGGTGCTCCATCTTCATCGCCTCGAGCCAGAGCAGCGGGCGGCCCGCTTCGACGTGGTCGCCGACGGCGAATTCACCGATCCGGATGACGGTGCCGGGCATGGGAGCGAGCAGTGAGCCCGGCTCGGTGCCGCTGACCGGTTCCGGGAAGCGCGGCAGCGCGGTGAACGCGAACGCGCCGAGGGCGCAGTCGACATGGACCCGGTCGCCGTAGACCGCCACGTCGAACGCGCGGCGTACCCCGTCCGCCGCCAGGACGACGTGCCCGCGCTCCGCGTGCAGCAGCCGCACCCCCGGATGGTCCGGGGCGTCCAGGCCGGAGCGGGTGAGGCGGTACCGGACCTCGTACGGCTCGGCGCCGGGCACCGTCGCGTAGCTCTTGGTCTGCGGCCGGGAAGGGACGTTTCGCCAGCCGCCGAACGCGGAGCGGCCCGAGGCGTCGGACAGCGCGGCGGCGAGCGCCGCCAGCCGTACCTGACCGGTGTCCGCGCCGTCCCCGGCCAGGACCGAGCTGTGCTGTTCCAGGAACGCGGTGGAGTGCCGGCCCGCCGCGAACTCCGGGTGCCGCAGCACGCGCACCAGCAGCTCCCGGTTGGTGACCGGGCCGTGCAGCCGGGCCCGTTCCAGGGCGCGGGCGAGCAGCCGTACGGCCTCGTCCCGGGTGCCGGCCCAGGCGATGACCTTGGCGAGCATCGGGTCGTAGTGCACCCCGACGGTGTCGCCGCTCTCCACTCCTGAGTCGAGCCGCAGCCCGGGGAGTTCGGGCAGTTCGATCCGGTGCAGGACGCCGGACTGCGGCTGCCAGCCGCGTGCCGGGTCCTCGGCGTACAGGCGGGCCTCGATCGCGTGGCCCTGCGGAGCGGGCGGCTCCGCCGGCAGCGCGGCGCCCTCGGCGATCCGCAACTGGAGCTGTACGAGGTCGAGTCCAGTCACACATTCGGTGACCGGGTGTTCGACCTGGAGGCGGGTGTTCACCTCCAGGAAGAACGGCCGGCCGCCCGGCGCCACCAGGAACTCGACGGTCCCGGCGCCGGTGTAGCCGATCGCCCGGGCGGCCGCCGCGGCGGCGTCGTGCAGCGTACGGCGCAGCTCGTCGCCGATGCCGGGAGCCGGGGTCTCCTCGATCACCTTCTGGTGCCGCCGCTGCACCGAACAGTCGCGTTCGCCGAGCGTCCACACCGTTCCATGGGTGTCCGCGAGGACCTGCACCTCGATGTGCCGGCCCGTCTCCACGAACGGTTCGACGAAGACCTCACCGTCGCCGAAGGCCGAGGCCGCCTCGGCACGCGCCGCGGCCAACTCCTCCTCCAGCAGCGCGAGATCCCGCACGATGCGCATGCCGCGCCCGCCGCCGCCGGCCGCCGCCTTCACCAGCACCGGGAGGTCGTCCGGGCCGATCGACTCGGGCCGCAGGCCGGTCAGCACCGGAACGGAGGCCGCCGACATGATGCTCTTGGCGCGGGTCTTGGACCCCATGGCCTCGATCACGCCGGGGGTCGGGCCGATCCAGACCAGCCCCGCGTCGAGCACGGCCTGGGCGAAGCCGGCGTTCTCGGAGAGGAAGCCGTATCCGGGGTGGACGGCGTCCGCGCCCGCCGCCTTGGCGGCCGCGATGATCAGATCGCCGCGCAGATACGTGTCGGCGGGAGCGTTCCCCGGCAGGCGTACGGCGGTGTCGGCCTCCCGTACGTGCGGGGCGCCGGCGTCCGCGTCGGAGTACACCGCGACCGTGGCGATCCCCAGGTCACGGCAGGTGCGGAAGACCCGCCGGGCGATTTCGCCGCGGTTGGCCACCAGAACGGACTCGATCATCACTGCCCTCACATCCGGCATCGCTGCCCTCACATCCGGAAGACGCCGAAGCCGCCACGCGCGCCCTCGACGGGCGCGCCGTGCACGGCGGACAGGCACAGGCCGAGTACGGTCCGCGTGTCGCGCGGGTCGATGACGCCGTCGTCGTAGAGCCGTCCGGACAGGAACATCGGGAGTGACTCGGACTCGATCTGCTGCTCGACCATGGCGCGCAGCGCGGCGTCCGCCTCGTCGTCGTACGGCATCCCCTTCGCCGCCGCCGACTGGCGGGCGACGATCGAGAGCACCCCGGCGAGCTGGGCGGGCCCCATCACGGCGGACTTGGCGCTGGGCCACGCGAAGAGGAAGCGCGGGTCGAAGGCCCGGCCGCACATGCCGTAGTGGCCGGCGCCGTAACTCGCGCCCATCAGGACCGACAGATGCGGGACCCTGGAGTTGGCGACCGCGTTGATCATCATGGCGCCGTGCTTGATGATCCCGGCCTGCTCGTACTCCTTGCCGACCATGTAGCCGGTGGTGTTGTGCAGGAAGAGCAGCGGGATGTCCCGCTGGTTGGCGAGCTGGATGAACTGCGCCGCCTTCTGCGACTCGGCGCTGAACAGCACGCCCTGCGCGTTGGCGAGGATCCCGACGGGGTAGCCGTGCACCTCGGCCCAGCCGGTGGCCAGGCTCGGCCCGTACAGCGGCTTGAACTCGTCGAACCGCGAACCGTCGACGACGCGGGTGATCACCTCGCGCGGATCGAAGGGCGTCCGCAGATCGCCGGGGACGATGCCGAGCAGCTCGTCCTCGTCGTGCAGCGGCGGCTCGACGGACGCCCGTGGGGCCGGGCCCTGCTTGTGCCAGTTGAGCCGGGAGACGACGCGGCGCGCGGTGCGCAGGGCGTCGGGCTCGTCGAGGGCGTAGTAGTCGGCGAGGCCGGAGACCCGGGCGTGCATGTCGGCGCCGCCCAGCGACTCGTCGTCGCTCTCCTCGCCGGTCGCCATCTTGACCAGCGGCGGCCCGCCGAGGAAGACCTTCGACCGGTCCTTGACCATGATCACGTGGTCCGACATGCCGGGGATGTACGCGCCGCCGGCGGTCGAGTTGCCGAAGACGACGGCGATGGTCGGGATGCCGGCGGCCGACAGCCGCGTCAGATCCCGGAACAGCGCGCCGCCGGGTATGAAGATCTCCTTCTGGCTGGGGAGATCGGCGCCGCCGGACTCGACGAGACTGATCACCGGCAACCGGTTGGCGAAGGCGATCTCGTTGGCGCGCAGCGCCTTCTTCAGCGTCCACGGGTTGCTGGCGCCGCCGCGCACGGTCGGGTCGCTGGCGGTGATCAGGCACTCGACGCCCTCCACGACGCCGATGCCCGTGACCAGCGAAGCGCCCACCGGGTAGTCGCTGCCCCAGGCGGCCAGCGGTGAGAGTTCGAGGAACGGGGTGTCCGGGTCGAGCAGCAGCTCGATGCGCTCGCGGGCGAGCAGCTTGCCGCGCTTGCGGTGCCGCTCCACGTACTTCGCTCCGCCGCCGCCGATCGCGGTGGTGTGCGCGGCGTCGACCTCCGCGAGCCGGGCGAGCATGGTCGCGCGGTTCGCCGTGTACTCCTCGTCCGCGGTGTCCAGGAGGGTCATGCGCCGGCCCCGTCCCCGGCCGCGGTGTCCGCCGACCCCGGCGCGTCCACGGCTCCGGGCCGGTCCACGGGCCGCGGCCGCGTCGGGGACTCCGGCTGCCGCCCCGGTCCTGCCGGGCCCGCGAAGGCCTGAGCGATCTCCAGCCACCGGTCCGCGTCCTCACCCTCGGCGCGTACGGCGAGGTCGTCGCGGTGCCTGCGCTGGGTGGCCAGCAGACAGAAGTCGATCAGGGGACCGGTCACCCGCTGCGCGGCGTCCTCCGGCCCGTACGTCCACAGCTCGCCGTCGGGCGCCGTCAGCTCGACCC
This sequence comes from Streptomyces sp. RKAG293, assembly GCF_023701745.1. NCBI lineage: Bacteria > Bacillati > Actinomycetota > Actinomycetes > Kitasatosporales > Streptomycetaceae > Streptomyces > Streptomyces sp. RKAG293. The sequence continues at coordinate 7,147,523 of NZ_JAJOZB010000001.1, forward strand.
GGAACTCCTCGGCGGGCGGCTTCAATCCCCGGACGAAGTACGCGTAGTCGCGGGCCCGCACGCCGATCCGGGCCACGTGCCGCAGCCGGCCGGTCGGCTCGCGCCGGACGTCCAGGCCGTCGGCGACGTCCTGGCCGTGTGCCCAGGTCTCCATCAGCCGTCCGGTGGCCATCGAAGCGGCGCTCATCGGGGGCCCGTACCAGGGGAAACGGGTGCCGGGCGGCTGGGCGGCCAGGGCGTCGAGCAGGGCCTGGCGTCCGGTGCGCCAGCGGTTCAGCAGCTCGGCCGGCGGCAGCGACGCGCCCTTGCGGGCCTCGTCGTCGACGAACGTCTCGAAGGTCGCGGCGGCCAGCTCGGTCTCCCGGGCGAACTCCTCTGGGTTGGTTACCGAGAGCAGCGCGACGCCGTCGGTCCAGGCGAGGTGGGCGATCTGGTGGGCGATCGTCCAGCCCTCGGCGGGGGTGGGCGCCGCCCAGCGGGCCGCCGGGAGCGGCGCCACCAGCCGGTCGAGGTCTTCGCTCTCGGCCCGCAGGTCGACGAGCACGGACAGTGGATCGGCCATGACCACCCCTTGTTGACACCCGGTCAGCAACGTTGTGGGTCAGAGACTGGCAGTGCCGCCAAGAACAATCAAGCGTGCATGCATGATTTTCTGACCGCGCACGAAAACCGCCCATCGCCCCCGCGCTGATACGCAGGGGCGATGGGCGGTGCGAGCGGTGTCGCGTTCATGCGACGGTGCGAGCGGTGTCGCGTTCACGCGCTGATCCGAGGGGTGGTTGCCGCGCCGCCACCCGGCCGGGCGTCAGGAGGCGCGGGCCGCCCGGCGTGCCTCGAGCGCGAGCTTGCGCTCGTCGAACTTCACGGCCTGGTCGTTGAGGCCGCCCATGAACATGCCCAGCTCTTCCTGTGCCCGCAGTCCCTCCGGGCTCAGGCCGCTGACCTCGAGGACCTTGAGGTGGCGCAGCACCGGCTGCAGCACGTCGTCATGGTGGATGCGCAGGTTGTAGATGCCGCCGATGGCCATCCGGGCCGCCGCCCGCTCGAAGCCGGGCATGCCGTGACCGGGCATCCGGAACTGCACGACGACGTCGCGGATGGCCTGCATCGTCAGGTCCGGAGCGAGCTGCAGCGCCGCCGCCAGCAGGTTGCGGTAGAAGACCATGTGCAGGTTCTCGTCGGTCGCGATCCGGGCCAGCATCCGGTCACAGACCGGGTCCCCCGACTGGTGTCCGGTGTTGCGGTGCGAGACGCGGGTGGCCAGCTCCTGGAAGGCCACGTACGCCACCGAGTGCAGCATGCTGTGCCGGTTGTCGGACTCGAAGCCCTCCGACATGTGCATCATGCGGAAGCGCTCCAGCTCGACCGGGTCCACGGCACGGCTGGTCAGCAGGTAGTCGCGCATGACGATGCCGTGCCGGCCCTCTTCGGCGGTCCAGCGGTGCACCCAGGTGCCCCAGGCGCCGTCGCGGCCGAAGAGCGAGGCGATCTCGTGGTGGTAGCTCGGGAGGTTGTCCTCGGTGAGCAGGTTCACGACGAGCGCGATCCGGCCGATGTCGGTGACCTTGGACTGCTCCGGGGCCCAGGCGTCGCCGCCCATGATCCCGTCGAAGTTACGGCCGTCGCTCCACGGCACGTACTCGTGCGGCATCCATTCCTTGGCTACGGAGAGGTGACGGTTGAGCTCGGTCTCCACGACCTCTTCCAGGGCGTACAGCAGCCGCGCGTCACTCCATGTGTCCGATCCGGGACGGTGGGATTCGGTGATGGTCACGGTGGCTCCTGATGGCTGGCAAGGCACCTACGGGGACGTAAGTTACGCAACCGTAGGTTATGAGTCGCCGAAAAGGCAACCGTCGCCCCGCTGGGTGTATGGAACAGCTACGGACAGATACGGAATGGCTAGCTCCGCGCGGACAGCTCGCGCAGCCGCACGGACAAGCACGTGACGCAGCCCTCCAGCTTCTCGAATTCGCTGATGTCGACCAGCGCCGGCCGGTATCCCAGGCCGCTCAGCAGCTCCGCGCTCCGGGGAGCGCTCGCGGCCATGAGCAGCGCGTTTCCGCCGAGGAGCACCACGTGTGACCCAGCCTCCTCCGGCATCGGTCGGAAGTGCGTAAAGATGGCCGGATCGTCGACCAATGGCGGATAGCCGATGATCGTTCCGTCCGGCAGGGCCGTCACCGCCGATTTCAGGTGCAGCACCTTCGCCACCGGGACGCCGACCACCCGGGCGCCCAGCGGCTCGAAGGCCGCACGCAGCTGCCGCAGGCCCTCGGCGTTGGTGCGCCCGCCCTGGCCGACGTAGACGGTCTCCCCGACCTTCAGGACGTCGCCGCCCTCCAGCGTTCCGGGCTCCAGGATCCGTTGCACCGAGCAGCCGAGCGCGACCGCGGCCGCCTCGGCGCCGGCCGTCTCGGGCCGCCGCGAGGGGGCACCGGGGCGTGAGATCAGCGCCACGTTCCGGAACACGACCATGGTGTCCTCGACGAACACTCCGTCCGGGCAGTCGTCCGCCGGGGCGGCCTCGGTGGTCTCCCAGCCGTGCTCGGCGAGGACGGCGGTGTAGCGCTCCCACTGCCGCAGCGCGAGGGCGGCATCGACCGGCGAGCGCTCGATGTGCGTGACCAGGCCCTCGGCCAGGCGCGGACTGGGACGGCGGACGATCGCCTTCTTGCTGGGCATATAGGATCTGCTCCCTGATGAGTGCCACTCTTGTTGCCAAGGATCTTGCCGCAGGACACGGGGACCGAGTCCTGTTCTCCGGCCTCGAACTCGTCGTCGCCCCCGGCGATGTCATCGGCCTGGTCGGTGCCAACGGCGCCGGCAAGTCGACGCTGCTGCGGCTGCTCGCCGGGCTCGACACCCCCGAGCAGGGGGTGCTGCGGCTGAGCCCGCCCAGCGCCGCCGTCGGCCATCTGCCCCAGGAGCCGGAGCGGCGTCCCGGGGAGACCGTACGGGACTTCCTGGCCCGCCGTACCGGCGTCGCCGCCGCGCAGAGCGCGCTCGACGCCGCCACCCAGGCCCTGGTCGACGAGGCGCCCGGCGCCGACGACGCGTACTCCACCGGCCTGGAGCGCTGGCTCGACCTCGGCGGCGCGGACCTGGAGGAGCGCTCCGAGGAGGTCGCCGCCTCGCTGGGGCTGTCCATCGGCCTCGACCAGCAGATGACCTCGCTCTCCGGCGGCCAGGCCGCCCGCGCCGGCCTCGCCTCGCTGCTGCTCAGCCGCTACGACGTGTTCCTGCTCGACGAGCCCACCAACGACCTGGACCTCGACGGCCTCGACCGGCTGGAGAAGTTCGTCAAGGGGCTGCGCGCCGGCACCGTCGTCGTCAGCCACGACCGCGAGTTCCTCACCCGCACCGTCACCAAGGTCGTCGAACTCGACCTGGCCCAGCAGCAGGTGAACATCTACGGCGGCGGCTACGAGGCGTACCTGGAGGAGCGGGAGGTCTCCCGCCGGCACGCCCGCGAGGAGTACGACGAGTTCGCCGACAAGAAGTCCTCTCTCGAAGCGCGCGGACAG